>JALCBJ010000030.1 GCA_028066595.1 Thermoanaerobaculia bacterium | reverse complement strand
TTCATCGCAGCGAGGTACCCGCCGTACGCTCCGGCGACGGAGGTTCCGGGATCGGTGCGGGCCGACTTCAGGGACGACAGGCCCATCACCTCCGTCAGTGCCTGTGCGAGCTCGGGAAACCACAAGGCGATGGGCCTCGAGGCGTCCATCTCGCTCGACCAAGCGATCGAGCTGTCGGCGATCGAGTGGAGGTGCAGGAACAGCCGGCGTGATTCGACCGCTCGTACGAGCTTGCCTTCCAGGAGCCAATCCACTGCCTCTCCGAGCCACACGCCCCGGTCCGACGCGAAACGTTCGGACGAAGACGGGCCCAGCAGCTCGACCCTGCGAGGAGCGAGCACCGTCAAACGAGTCTTCAGCTGTTCGTCGAGAACTGCCGCCAGGGTCTCTGTCTCCGCATCGCTTCCAATCACCTCGAGGGGTGACACGGCCAACCGCAGCGGTCGCGACTCGGTTACAACGGGTTCGCGCGTCCGGTTCGACGCGAGGAAACCCAGAAGCACCAATCCAAGCACGAGCAGGACAGGCGTCGCGAGGCGTGGCAACGACGGTTCGGCATCGCCCGTCTTGGGTACGGGCAAGACCTCGACGGGTGCGCAGATGCGATATCCCCGACCTCTCAGCGTTTCCAGGTACCGCGGCCCTTCGGTCGAATCGCCTAGGCTGCGGCGCAACAAACGGATGGCTGCGTTGAGCCGCTGATCCAGATCCCCGAAGCTCTGCTCCGGCCACAGCAGGCCGTGGAGCTCCTCCCGACTGACGCTGTGCGATGGACTCCGCAGCAATACCGAGAGGATGGCTAGCGGCTGGCCGCCAAGCCGGCAGACCTCGTCGCCCCGCTGGATCTCCCCGCGCTCGAAATCGACCCGGAGATCACCGACGAGGAACCGGCTCGGTGACGTTTTCTCAGCCAACTCTCAGTCTTCTTTCATGGTGTTTCGCGCGCCTTCTCCCCAATCTACGGCTCATCCGAAACATGGTTGACCGAGGAGAGCCCATGAAGAACCGACAACGAACCTTCACCCGTGCCCCAGCCCTGACGATCCTTCTCCTGTTCGCTGGCATCTCGTCCGCCGACGAACAAAAACCTACAGAGCCTCGAACCGTGTCCTGGCAATTCGAGGCCGGTGGCAAGGTCATCGCCAAACCCACCGTCGTCGGCCCGACGATCTATCTGGCGGGTGGCAACACCGTCCATGCCCTAGATCTCCAGGGCGAGGAGCGGTGGCAGCGGGAGCTGCCCGGAACCATCGCCGCTCGCATCGACATCGACGGCGCCGACCTCTACGTCCACTCGTCCGAGGGCTTGTACGCCCTCGACGAGGAAGGCAAGCGGCTCTGGAGCTACGAGCACGAGGACCGGGGCCCGCTGGTCGACGGACGGACCTGGGGCTGGGGAGACGAGATCTTGCCCGATCCCTGGGGCTGGTACCGATCGGCGCCGATGGTCGATGGCGAGACCGTATATTTCGGTTCCAGCGACGGTGTACTCGCCGTACATCGCGCAACGGGCGAGAGGCGATGGGCGGTACCGGTGGGACCGGTGACTGCCGATCCGGTGTCTTTCCAAGATCTGCTCGTCATCGCTTGCTGGAACCACAGTGTCTATGGCCTCGAAAAAGAGAGCGGCAAGGTCCGCTGGAGGTTCCGAGCCTCGATGCCACCCAGCAAGGGTGTCGACTGGATCGGCTATGCGGGCTTTCATCTGTCGCCGGAGATCGACGGCGACCGGATCTTCGTCGGCAACCGCAATACCTACTTCTACGCACTCAACGCCAAGGACGGAACCGAAGCCTGGAGCTCCAAGGTCGGTGCCAGCTGGATGGGCTCCCCCGCCGTCCTGACGGAAGACGCGGTCTACTACGGGCTGTCCGACGGCATGGCGGTCCTGGGCCATCGCAAGGACACCGGTGCGCTGAGGTTCCTCTTCCGGACCGGTTCCCTGGTCTTCGCGCAGCCCGAAGTCCACGGCAACCGGCTGATCGTAGGAACGATCTCGGGCCATCTCTACATCGTCGACACGATGACCGGCCAGGGTGAGCTGCTGCTGCACCTCGGACCGGAAGAGAAGCGATACGCCGAATTCTTCGATCCGGAGATCGTTCCGAAGGATCTGACGCGACATCGATCGACCTCGTGGAGCATCGAGAAGATGCTCACCGAATCCAACAGCATTCTGAATCTCACGGTGCACGATGACACCGCCTACGTCGGCACGGCGTCCGGTGTGCTCTACGCTGTCCCGCTGGGCCCGGCGAGTTAGATCACGTCCAGATCGGGTTCGCGGCGACCGTCACGCCCGCTTCCGCGCCTACGAGATTCACACGAGCGAGGAGTAAGCCTCTGTACGTCTCCTTCGCATACGATCGGAGCCTACCGACGAAAGGACACCCATGAGCTCCGATCACCCATCCGACCGCTCACTCGCCACGCGGCTGGTGCACTCCGTCCGTGCACCCGAACGATCTCGACATGCGGTGGTACCGATCCATCGTGCCACGGTCTGGACCATCGATTCGCAGGGACTCGACGACGACGTCGCAGGCGCCTACGATGATCTGCTCTATCCCCGCTATTCCAATACGGACGATCCCTTAGATCTCGGCGCCCACCTCGCCGACCTGGAGAGTGCGGAGTCCGGTTTGGTGACGGCGTCGGGTATGTCTGCGATCTCGGCCTCGATCTTGTCGGTCGTTCGATCGGGAGGCCACTTGCTGGCAGCGCGCGGTCTTTACGGTGGAACCCACAAGTTGATCACCCGGTGGCTACCGGAGTACGGAGTGGAGCACGATCTCATCGACGCTTCCGACCCCGCCTCTTGGTCGGGCTGTTTGCGACCCGACACCAAAGCGATCTACGTGGAGACGATCGGCAACCCACTGATGAACGTGGCCGATCTGGAGGCCGTGGTCGCCTTTGCACGCACCCATGGGATGGTCTCGATCATCGACAATACCTTCGCCACGCCACTGGTTTTTCGCCCCATCGAGTACGGATTCGATCTGGTGGTCCACAGTGCGACCAAGGCGCTCAATGGCCACTCGGACGTGCTCGCAGGAGTGGTTCTCGGCTCTCGGGCGCGCATCGGTGCCATCGATCAACAGCTTCGGCTCCTGGGCGGTACCGCAGACCCCCAGGCCGTCTACCTGCTGCGTCGTGGCGTCAAGACGCTGGGGGTCCGGCTCCCGGCGCAGAACGCTTCTGCCTTGGAGCTTGCTCGGCGGCTCCAAAGCCATCCCGGCGTCGCTTCGGTCAGCTATCCTGGCCTGTCCTCCCACCCTGACCACCAGCGAGCGAAGCGTCTCTTCGGGCCCCAAGACGCAGGCTTCGGTCACATGATCGCAATCGACGTGGTGGGCGGCTGGCCCGCTGCGCGGCGCCTCCTCACGTCGGTGAAGCTGTTCCTACACGCGCCGAGCTTGGGTGGACTGGAGAGTCTCGCGGTCTCGCCCGCCAAGTCCTCTCACGCGGCGCTCCCAGCCGAAGAACGACGCGAGCTCGGAATCGGCGACGGGCTGGTCCGCCTTTCCATCGGTATCGAAGACGTCGAGGATCTCTGGGACGATCTCTACCAGGCGCTGCCTGGCTGAAACTCAGATTCTGAGGGCAGCTTCCGGCGTGGAACCGTCGCGGGACTCCTCTTCGTCCTCCTCGTCGTCCCAAGAGTAGATGCCGGTTCGTTTGGCCCACGACTCCGCCACGGCCTCGTCGTCGGGATCGTGGGTTTCGTCTTGCGTCAGGATCTGGTGAACGGCCCGCTGTTGCTCACCGTTCAACGGTCCCCGTCGTAGCAGAAGGGCGCGACGCTTCTCGATGGCATCGATCCAGAGCGGAACGAACGAGATCAGGTCTTTGAGTACCGTATCGACGTCGCAGGCTAGCTCCACGATGCGCGCAGTCACCACCTCGTGAACCGTCACCAGGTCGTGCACACCCTGCTCGATGGCAGGTCGAGCAGACGCCCTGGCGGCAGCGGACTTCACCCGGTCGGTGGCGTGTCTGGCGTTGTCGTACAGCTCTAGGATGATCGAGCAATGGATCGGAATCGTGGCGGTATAGCGGTCGAGAGTTTCCATCTCCTGGAAGCGGATGCCGCGCAGTGCCAGGATCTCGCGCAGACGCGGCGTCAGGTCGTCCACCAAGATGCTCAAGAGCTGCTTGCAAGGTTCCCAGGTTCGTGCCGTGGGCAGTGTCTGTTCCCGACGGAGATAGTCCAACATCGGTATCAAGGACCTGCATCGCTCCTCGTGGAGATCCTCGAGAAAGACCTGCAGCTTGTTGACCGTCGAATGCAGCCACTCCGCTTCCTCCACATCCTGGGGAAAGCGCTTCGAAAGGAAATAGTCCGCGTTGTGAATGCTGCGGGGATCGGCGGCCATCAGCTCGCCGAACGCGTCCTGAAGAAAGTTGTGCAGCTTGCCGATGGACACGCAGAGTTGCTTGCGCACCTCCAACATGCTGTCTGCCGGAACCTCCACCGGGAGCGAACGCAGCACCGTGATCTCGGTCTCGGCCAGCATGTCGAGGGCTACCTTGGCGGTAGCGCGTGCGTCGTCCAATGCGGGTAGACACGAGGGGATCTCCAGCAGGGGCGCCAGCTCACCCAGCATCAGATCGGTGACTTCACGCACCTTGCGCCAGATCTCCAGGAGTCGCTCGGGCGAGCAATGGAGGATCGCGTAATTCGACTCCATGACGTCGGCCAGCATCTGGATGCAGCCGAGAAACGCCCGGATACGCGGGTTCTGGCAATGCTTCCGTTCTTCCGACCATCTGGCGAGGGTCACACCGGGCGGTAGAGCCACTCTCTGATCGCCCACGGTGAGGTAGTAGGTCTTCATCTGAAACTCCGGCGACGACACATGTGTGAGGCGTCGGTCGATGGGCCCTCGCGACACCGCGGAACTCCCTCATCACCTTCGGAAGAGCCGAGCATACCAGCCGGAGCTATCGTGCTTCGTCCGCCTTGGCGGCATTCCAGATCGCGTCCATCTCCTCCAGCGACGAGTCCGTCGGATCTCGGTCTCGACGCCGGAGCTCCGCTTCGACAAACGCGAAGCGCCGTCTGAACTTGGCGTTGGTGCGCGCCAGCGAGGCCTCCGGATCTAGCGCGAGGTGCCGGGCCAGATTGACGATGGCGAAAAGCAGATCTCCGACCTCCTCCTCGAGGCGTCGGCGCTGCGTCTTGCTCGGGTCGGCTGCGATCTCTGCCTCGACCTCGGTGAGCTCCTCCCGAACCTTGTCGAGCACAGGGCCGATATCGGGCCAGTCGAAACCCACACCGGCTGCCTTCTGGCCTAGCCGATAGGCTGCCGTCAGCGCCGGCAGAGTCGGCGCGATGCCGTCGAGAAGTGACTCTCCTGCCCGCTTCTCCGAAGCTTTGCGGGCCTCCCAACGTCGCGACACCTCTGCGGCATCCAAGTCGGAGTTCGACTCTTCCAAAGAGGTAGCGAAGACGTGAGGATGCCGAGCCACCATCTTGCGATGCACCGTCCGAATCGAGTCGGCGAGCCGGAATTCTCCTTGCTCCTCCGCCAATACGCCGACGAAGGCGACCTGGAAGAGTAGATCCCCCAGCTCGGCGCGCAAGGCTTGGGGATCGTTTTCGTCGATCGCATGCGCAGCCTCGTGCGCCTCTTCCAGCAAATAGGCACGGACCGTTTGGAGCGTCTGTTCGCGGTCCCAGGGACATCCGTCGGGAGCCCTGAGCCTGCGCACCAGTTCCAGCAGATCGTCGATCGTGCCCCTCAATTCATAAACCTCGATAGATGTGGGTAAAATGGGCGATCGTCAGCATTTGAGCTTGGCGCCGACCGACGACCGGCGGCCCTTCGCGAACATTCCTACCATTGCACCACGCAGGCTTCCATTCGAGGTACGACCTCTTGACTGACCGGACACCAGCCGACAAACAGATCAAAGTCACCGACAAGCGCATGTTCACTCCCGAGGGCGAGCTACGCGAAGAATTCAAGAACCTGGACTCCCGGCCGGCCGAGAGCGCCTCGGTCCATACCCCAGACCCATCGGGGTCTTCTCCGGCCGCCACCTCCAGCCCAGCGGCTTCACAGTCGCAAGATCTGGCCGCCGAGACGCGCGAGCCAGAGCCTCCCGCCAAGGCGGACTACCCATCTGGAGCCCACTTCGAGGATCTCGTGGCGCTGCTGGCCCAGACCACCGTCACGTTTCTCCAACAGGCCTCCCGGCCGCAGGCAAGATCGGAGAGTCTGGAGCAGGCACAGCTCTATCTCGACCTGCTGGGAGTGCTTCGAGACAAGACACAGGGCAACCTGGCACCCGCCGAGGACGCGATGCTCCAGGATGCCTTGGCTCAGCTCCGATTGGCTTTCGCCCAGCGGGGCTGAGTCGACTCCGGGCATTCGTTTCAGCCTTCTACCCCGGCGTTCAGCCGACCATTCCGCGGCACTTCAATCTCAGATAGTCTCCGATCCGAACCGTCATGAACCCCTCTTCAACAGCCGCGCGCAGCAGGTCCCGCGCCGCCGGCTCGTCCCCGCGATGCGGAGCGCTGGCCCTGATGCCGGTCCTGCTCTCCGTTGCCCTGCTGTGGGTACCGTCCGCCCTCGCGGAGGGCGACTTGGGCGGAGTGGAGCTCATCCCGGAGACCCGCAAGACGCTGTGGACTCTGCAGCAGGCGTGGGGTGAGTGGAACCAGGCGTTCCGCGCCTCCGATCGCGAGGCGGCACAGACGGCGCTCGATCAGATCAACAGCCTGTCACGCACTCTCGGTATGCAGCGGCTGCCCGATCTCGCGAACGCCGCCGTGGCTTTAGGGGTGGAGGCGGCACAGGGCGGCGATTTCGAGCGGGCCCGGTGGGCTCTCGAAGCGGCACGCTCTTTCGACGAAGCGCGACCCGAGAGCGAGTTCGCGGAATCCACCATCCTGAGGCTTCAAGGGGACTATATCGGCGGAGTGTCGAGTGCCCTGCGAGGCCATGTGTTGGCCCTAGGCATGCCGCTGGAACGGACGCTGTGGCTGAACAACCTCCAGCTCTGGGCACTCTATACACTGCTGTTCACCGGCGGCCTTTTCGTAGCCCTGCTCATGGCGCTGAAAGGAAGCGCCGTGTTCTACGATCTGGCGCGCTTGTTCTCGGGCGTCCTGTCGCGGGGCCAGGCAGATATCGTCGCTGTCCTGATCCTGCTCTGGCCGGTCGTGCTTCCCAGGGGGGTGCTCTGGCTGATTCTCTACTGGTCGATCCTGCTCTTCACGTATGGCTCACGCAGCGAGAAGAGTGTGCTGGTCGCGCTATGGCTGGCACTGGGTCTGAGTCCACTCCTCCTCTCGTACCAGCAACGAGAGGCCCAGCTGGCTCTGCTGCCGCCCACGCGCTTGGTGGACAACATGGCCAGCTCTCGTCTGTATGGCTCGATCTTCTCCGACCTCGAGGTATTGCGTTCCCTGGCTCCCGATAGCCCGGCGGTCACCGAGCTGGCCGGAGACCTTCATCGCAAGCTGGGCCAGTGGGATCACGCACGAGCCATCTACACCGAGCTCGCCTATGACCCGGAGCAGGCGTCATCCAACAGCGCCACCGCATTCACCAACATCGGCGTCTATCATCACCGCAAGCAGGAATACGACACTGCAGCCAGTTACTTTCAGCGCGCTACGCAGGCCGACGACGAGCTCGCCATCGCCTTCTACGATCTGTCTCAGGCCTACGCTCAGATGTTCGAGTGGGATCCCAGTCATGCCGCTCTGGCCCGCGCGCGCGAGCTCGACCCGGACGGTGCAGACCGCTGGAAGGATCTCGGAGCCCAGTCGGCCACCGAGAGCGCCATCCCTGTCGACGGCAGCATGCGCCGCTTGGACGAGATTCGTGGCCTGATGGTGGATCTTTGGAGGCCCGTGGCGCAAAGCAAAGAGCCGTTCGATCTGCTGCGTCGGCATCGAGCCTTCGCCACCGGGCTGGCAGCTCTGATCTTGGCTCTGATCCTGCACCAAGCTCGCAAGCAAGTGGGTCTCAAGGCACGTCAGGTTCCGCGTGTCTCATCGGGTCTGGCTGACAACAAATGGGCTCAGGTGCTCATCCCAGGGCTGGCGTCGGGCGAAGAGGAGAGCGGCCTGCTTGCGTTCCTGGGTATCCTCATACCGGTATCGTTCGTCATGGTGCCCTTGCTTCGGGGCATGGGCTATCGCGCACCGCTCGCCTACGAGCCCGGTCCGTGGCTCGCGATCGGTTTCGCCATCGTTTCTCTGGTCGTCCTGGGTCTGGTACGCACCGGCCTGGTCATGCTTTCGGACTAGGCGGAATCCTCGGCCATGCAACTCGAAGGCGATCTAAGAAACATCTCCCTTTCCAAAGTCCTGCTGGCGATCGGCGGCCAGGACGGCAAGGGCATACTCACGGTACAGGGTGACGAAGACATCGTGGCCGTGTCCTTCCTCGACGGCGACATCGTCACCGCCGATGCTCTCAATGAGACAGTGGAAGAGGGACTCGGCCGGGTCCTCCAGAGCCGTGGTCTGGTGGATCCCGACGATTTCCGTGCCGTCGCGACCGAGCACCAGGGCGGCTCGTCGGGAAGCCTTGCCGACCTGCTCCTTCAGCGCGGCCTCATCGACCGGAAGCAACTTCTCGAGGCTCTGCGGATCCAGACCTTTCGCCAGATGTTCAAGATCCTCGCCTGGCGTCAAGGTGAGTACAAGTTCTACTCCGGTGACGAGATCTCGTACGAGGATGGATTCCAGCCCATCAGCATCGAAGAGCTACTGGTCCGGGCCATCGACAAGCTGGGCGAGAAAGTGGGCCTGCTGGGTCCTCTGCCGGATCTGGAAACCGTATATCGGCAAGTGCCTCCGCGAGGTCAGATACAGATCCTCGGCCGCGACGGCGAGGGCGGTGTCGGCATCTGGATCAGCAAGAAGCAGGCGTCGTTCCTCAGCAAGATGGACGGGCAACGGCACGCCTCCGAGATAGCGTCCGACCAGGGGTTGGGTAAGTTCGCGGCGGTCTACAGTCTCTACCATCTGCTGCAATACGACCTGGTGGAGAACGTCGGAAGGGGCTCGGCTCCCGTATTCGCGGACGATGATCTGAACGCTACCGGTTCGAGGACTCCGACGCCCACCGGCCGGGTCGGCGGCGTAGGCTCCGTCAACCTCGATGCGACCGGCGGAGTGGGGGGCGAGCCCGTATTCGCGGACGAAGTGTTGAAGGTCCCGGAACCCCTCGAGCCCCGACCACCGAGGAGCCCCGCTCCGCCGCCGGCCGCGGGACGCGATCCGGTCACCACGGACGATACCTTCGGTGCGGCTCTAGCCGAGGAATCGATGGAGCTGGAGCGGCCGCTGGCCGCGCCGTCCCCTGTGGCCAAGTGGATCGGCGGTATCTTGGCCACCTTGCTCCTCCTCGGTTTGGTGTCGACGCTGCTGAACCGACCGGCGACGGTCTTGCTGCCATTCACCTGGCAGGACGTGTCGCGCTCCACGGCCGAGCGCCAGATCCGTCAGAGTCTCTATCGGCGAGTCGACACCGCGGCCAAGACCTTCTACCTTCTGGAGGGCAAGTACCCGGACTCGCTGCCTCAGATGGTCGAGCGCGGTTTGATTTCTCCAGCCGATCTCGTTGATCCGGCGGGCTACGAGCTCGTCTACCAAACTGGCGAGGGGGTCTATCGCATCTCGTTGGAAGAAGACGGCGAGCGTATCGAGGGGCTCGGTACCACCGAGGCGATCACGGGCGACTTTCTCGTCGACCCGCAATTCTTGAGCACAGCCTCGGAGCCACCATTGGTCCTACTGGACTGACAATGGCGTGCTCAGCCCCTGCCTCCGCTGCTCGACGGGCCCCTCGCGCGTCGACAACGTCGACTGTTCAGCAATCCATCGCCTCGAAACGCACGACCCCCTTGTCTCTACATCGTGCCCGGTGGTGTTTCGGCTGAATGTGCGGACGCTACACCCTGAGCAACCCGGGTGATCTGATCGCAGAGCTAGGCGCGGCCGGCAACCCGGATCTCATCATTCCGCGGTACAACATCGCGCCCACGCAGGACGTCCCCGCAGTCTGCGTGGATACGCAGGGACAACGCAAACTGGCGCCGTTTCGGTGGGGTCTGATCCCGTTCTGGGCGAACGACAAATCTGTGGGGCACCGCATGATCAACGCCAGAGCGGAGACAGTTGCCGAAAAGCCGGCCTATCGAAACGCTTTCGGAAGCCGTCGCTGCCTCCTGCTGGCAGACGGCTTCTACGAGTGGAAACGGGAGCGTAGCGCCGAAGGCAAGCCGGTGAGGCAGCCCTTCCATATTCATCTCACGGGCCGAGCGCCCTTCACTATGGCCGGGCTTTGGGAGTTCTGGAACCAGGATCCAGCCAACCCCACGTATTCGTGCACCATCCTGACCACCCAAGCCAACGAGACCGTGACGGAGCTACACGAGCGGATGCCTGTGATTCTTCAGGGCTCTGCGCGCGACACCTGGCTCGACACCGACTCGAGTGTCGATGAGCTCCTGGAGCTCCTCGTACCGCTGCCCTCCGAGGACGTGGAGCTTCACCCGGTGAGCCGGATCGTCAACCGGCCGCAGAACGATGTTGCCGCTTGCATGGAGCCTGTAGCCTGACGGATTCGCACCACGGGGTTCCGCGCTTCGGCTCGACAGGTCCCGGATCTGCCGATCAACGCGACAACGACTTCTCGAGGGCCGCCAAGCGGCGCTCGATCGCGCGCAACGTGGGAGTCCGGGAGCTGAAGAGCCAGCGAGCTGTCGCCAACCCGCCCATGATCAATGAAACGCCACCGGTAACCATGACGACGACCAGCACGACGCGGGCGATCTCGACCGAGGTTCCGTCGAAGTTCCAGACGATACCCATGGCAGCGGCGAGAGCACACAAGCACCCGAACGCCAGGCACCAAGCGAGTATGGCCAGCCTGCGGACGCGCTCTTCGAAACGCTGCTCGGTGTCCAGGAGCATCTCGAACATCGGGTCGATGGTGCCGTGGTTTGGCGTTACTGCCTCGGACGACGAAGTGTCCGCTGCGATCAGTCGCTCTGCGAGATCGGATGCGTCGTGATCGGTGGGTTGATCCTGACTCATGGGATTCTCCTTCTAAGACGTTCCCTAATTGTCACCGAAAGGAGCCGTGAGGACTCCGTGTAGCGATTTCTTGGCGTAGTGAATGCGCGATCGAACCGTGCCCAGGCCGCAGCCGACGACATCGGCAATCTCCTCGTAGGAGAGATCTTCGAGGAAGCGCAGGGTCAGAACCTCCCGATGGCGCGGCGAAAGTCGTTCCAGACCAGCGTGGAGCGCGGCCGCATCGAACCCGGCTAGCGAGAGCTCGTCTTCCTCCCGACCATCTCCCGACGACTCCGGCTCCTCGTCCAGGTCCGCCAGCGAAACATCGTTACGACGACGACGCAACACGGAGATCGCGCGGTTGCGTGCGATCCGATAGAGCCACGTCTTCAAGGCTCGTGGCTCTTCGAGCGCTCCGATCTTCTTCACCACCGTCATCCAGACCTCCTGAAGAGCATCTTCGGCGTCACCCGCTCCGAGCAGGCGCCGAACGTAGTACAGCAGCTTCGCGTTGTAACGCTCATGGAGCACAATCAAGGCATCGCGGTCACCGACCTGCGCCCGCAGCACGGTCAGACGCTCCGAAAGATCGGCAGGTCGGTGAGGCGTGGCCACGGGTCTCAGTCCCCCTGTCTCGGCGACAGCTTCGGCCGTGGCAAGGTCACGGACGAGGGGAACCGCACCGGCTCGCCGCGCAAGAATGCGCCAAGACGGTCGTATACCGGCGGCCAACGTTCGAATAGGTTGTACAAGGCACCGTGATTGCCGCCGATCACTTCGAGCAGGTGCCCATGCGACAGTGTCGATACGACCTCACGCGCGTTCTCGATCGGCGTCGAGGTATCCCAAGTGCCGTGTACGACGAGCGTCGGGACATCGGAGACTACGGCGCTGCGGAATTCAGAGCCGAGATCGGGAGCTTTCCAGGCCCTGCATAGCTCCTCGTACTCGAAATTGACATCGCCCAGGACACCTCGCGCCGGATCGCGGCGAAAGCGTTCGGCCCGCTCGGCGCTGACACCGGAGGCACAGTCCATCATGTAGTGCATCGGATCGTCGAGCTCGAGCCGACGCAGCGCCATGGCGCCACGGGCGAGGAACGAATAGTCGCCACCGTAGAGATCGAGGAGGAACTCTGGCCAGGCATTCGGGCGGCTGAAACGCCCCGCCTGAAATCCCGCCAAGAGGCGGACGAGCTCCGCATCTACGATCACCTGCTGCTGTTGGTCACCGTCTCCGACCGACACCGCTACGGGTTCCTGCTCCAACCGATCGATCACCTCTTCGAGGATACCGACGAGGCCGATTTCTGGGACGTCGGATCCCAGCTCCGCGCTGGTCTCGATCGCTCCGGCGATGCGCTCATAGGCGGCCAGCCTTCCAGCTGGGTCGTCCCACGTATGGTCGACGCCCTCGACACCATAGAGAACCACCCGGTCGATGGCCTCCGGCGCCGTTCGCATGAGGGCCAGTGCAAGATGGCTGCCGTAGCTACCCCCGACCAGAGTCATCTTCTCGTAGCCGAGCGCCGTGCGTAGCGCCAGCACATCGGCTACGTTCTCCGTCGTCGTGTAACCCGTCAGGTCGACACCCGCGTCGATCCAGTGTTGTCGACATCGAGCCGACATCTGCTGCAGCTTGGCGGCTCGTTGTCGACGGTCCAGCGGCCGATCCAGTGGCAGGCGATCCTGCTCTTCACAGGACATCGTCGGGTTGGAATGTCCGCCACCGCGTTGATCGAAAAGCACGACATCGGCCAAGCTACGGTAGAACTGGACTTCCGCGAAATTCTCCTCGTTCTCGAAACGGTCGATCCAGGACGACCCGGGCCCTCCAGCGAGTAGGAAGATCGGCGAAGCCGGTCGCTCGCCGGTCGCCCGCAAGCGATAGAACGGAATGGAGATCGGCGGGCTGTGTTGCCGGCTGCGGTTCTCTGGTACCAGCAGATGCCCGGCCTCGACTTCGACCTCCGTACCGTCTTCTATGACGACGTTCTTGGTCTCCAGTGTCAGGTCCCCCACTGCGCCCGGCGGCCGGTCGAGGTTCCCCGCTGCAGCCGATGATGCGATCTGAAAGGCCGTCGCGACGACCATCGCACGGGCCCCAATTAACCATCTCGTTCTCATGGCTACCTACCTCTCAGAATCGAAATGCCGTTGTCGATCGCCGAGCTCGACGACCGTTCGCCAACAGGACGCAGCCTTTCCCGAAAAAGTTCAATCGACCGTTCTTTTCCTCACGCTATTCTCGGCCGGTGACCGAGACCTCCCCGCAGAGCCATCGCGGCTTCATCCTCCAACCGACCTACCGCATCCAGAACGGACGTCCCATCGTCCATCTCTACGGAGTTCTGGAGGACGGCCGGACCTTCCTGGTCCGCGACGGCCGGACGACGCCGTCGTTCTACGTCCGTTCCGTCGACGCTCCGCGGGCTGCGAAGCTCGGCGCGGAGCGCCTCGAGCCGACCGAGCTTCGAACCTTGGGCGGCCACTTCGTGTCCGAGGTACAGCTGCGCCTACCCTCAGACGCTCCTCCACTCCGAGATCGGCTGATCGCCCACGGCGTGCCTTGCTACGAAGCCGACGTCCGCTTCGCCCGCCGGTTCTTGATTCACCGCGGCCTGCGCGGCGCCCTCGAGATCCTCGGCCAGCACGAGCATCCGAGCTCGTCTCGCGCCATGGGTGTCGATCTCGTCTTCGACGATCCCGCGCTGAAGACCGTGCCCGGCGACGCCGACGTCTCTCCACGCCTCAAGGTCTTGTCCCTCGATATCGAGACCGACATGCAGGCCAATCACCTGTTTTCCGTTGCTTTCTACGGCCGCTGGCATGCGGGCGGCGTCGCAGAGGAAGTGGCGGAGGTTCTTCTGTGGTGCCCCGAGGGTCTGACGATTCCCGAAGGCACCGAGGCATCGGTCGAAGGATTCGCCGACCAACCGAGCCTCCTGCGCGCGACTGCGGACCGGATTCGCGACATCGATCCGGACGTGCTCACGGGCTGGAATGTGGTCGACTTCGATTTCAGGACGTTGGCGAATCTCGCCGAGCGTCACGGAGTCTCCTTCGACGTGGGGCGTGGACCATCAGGTCGCTCCGGCATGCGGTTGCGGAAGACCAATACGCCCTGGAGTACCTGGGAGGCTTCGATTCCGGGGCGCGTAGTGCTCGACGGTATTCACCTCCTGCGCTCGAGCTTCGTCAGAATGGACAGTTACGGCCTGGGTGCCGTAGCTCAAGAGGTCCTGGGTGAGAGCAAGCTGATCCAGGGTTCCCAGCGCGGACATCAGATCGAGGAGGCGTTCCGGCGCCATCGCGCACTGCTGGTGGACTACAACCTGTCGGATGCCCGCCTGGTGGTCGACATCCTCGACGAGCTTCATCTGGTGGAGCTGGCCGTGGAGCGTTCCAAGCTCACCGGGCTGCCCATCGACCGCGTCGGCGGATCGATCGCCGCATTCGACTTCCTCTATCTGGCCAACCTGTGGCCGCGCGGCCTGGTCGCTCCCAGCGTCGACCGACGGTTCGCCGATACCGATGCCAGCGTCAATCTAGGCGGCCACGTGCTGGAACCCGAGACCGGACTGTGGCACAACGTCTTGGTTTTCGATTTCAAGAGCCTGTACCCGTCCATCATTCGGACGTTTCAGATCGATCCGGTGGGCTTTTTGCCAGATGTCGACAAGTGGGAAGGAGATACACGCGAAGATGTCGTCGTGGCGCCCAACGGTGCGGTCTTTCGTCGCGAGCCGGGTATCCTGCCCGGTGTCCTCGACGAGCTGTTTCCCCGCAGGGAGGCAGCGAAGAAAGCCGGCGATGAAGTGGCCAGTCACGCCATCAAGATTCTGATGAACTCCTTCTATGGCGTCCTCGGCACCCGAGCTTGCCGCTTCTCCCACCCTGCCATCGCCGGATCGATCACCGCATGGGGTCGCGAGTTGCTGCTGTGGTCGAAGACTGAGCTGGAGCGGCGTGGATTCCGGGTTCTGTACGGCGACACAGACAGTCTCTTCGTACTCGCAGGGCAAGACAGCGCAGAATCTGCTCGCCGGATCGGTGAGGAGCTGGTGCCGTCCCTGAACGAAGCGGTGGCCCGGTATATCGCCGAACGCTGGCAGATGGAGAGCAAGCTGGAGCTGGAGTTCGAAAAGCTCTACCTTCAGCTCCTGCTGCCTCCGATGCGTGGCAGCAGCGCAGGCGCTCGCAAGCGCTATGCCGGCTTGATACAGCAGGGCGGTGACCGAAGAGTGGAATTCACCGGGATGGAAGTGGTCCGACGCGATTGGACCGATCTCGCCAAATCGGTGCAGCGCGAGATCTACGATCGGCTCTTCCTCGCCGAGGCGCCTGAGATCGGCGTCTCGGACTACTTGGAGTCCGTCGTCCAGGAAATCCGCGACGGCCGACACGATGACCATCTCGTCTACCGCAAAGCTCTTCGCAAACCCCTCGACGAGTACACGGCCACGACCCCGCCGCATGTCGCGGCTGCCAAGAAGCTCTCGGGCAAGCCGGGTCGCATGATCTCCTACGTCGTCACTGTCGCCGGTCCCGAGCCACTGGAGGAGCTGAAGAGCGATCCCGACCACGAGCACTACGTGCAGAAACAGATCCGCCCCGTGGCGGAACCCGTGCTGGGAGTGCTAGGCCTCGATTTCGACGAGGTAATCGGCGACGCGGTGCAGCTCAGTCTGTTCTAAACCGATGGCCCCGACGAAACCGCACCCGGAGTAGGCGCAGACGCCAACTCCGGGCTGTTGAAAGAAGCCCCTTCGGGGCATTAGACGGATTCAACATGCCTCAGTCTCTGTCTCAGATTTTCGTTCACATCGTCTTCTCGACCAAGAACAGGCTCCCCTATCTCGAGGATCGAACAATCCTCGACGAAACGCATGTGTTCTTGGCGTCAACCTGCGAGCGCCAGCGCTGCGCGTCAATTGCTGTCGGAGGCGTCACCGACCACGCTCACATTCTTTGCACTCTCCACCGGACTGTAGCGATCGCGGATCTAGTGAAGGAACTGAAGCGAGAAACTTCGATCTGGCTCAAGAAGAGAAGCCGAGACCTACGTTCCTTCTACTGGCAGGAAGGTTACGGTGCCTTTTCTGTCAGCACCTCTCAGATCGAGACGGTTCGGACCTACATCCGGAACCAAGAGAGACACCATGCGACAAGGTCGTTCCAAGACGAGTTCCGCCACCTCCTCGACAGGCACGACATCGAATACGACGAAAGGTACGTTTGGGACTGACTACGACCAACCTGCCTTCCTACCCCGAAGGGGTTGCGTCCTCTAGCCCGGAGTTGCGCCGAGCGCTACTCCGGGAGACGCTTCATCCTACGCCCGGCCTCACCACCACCAGGGTTGATACGCTTCCCATCCCACCACTCACGCAAGGAGCCCCCAGCATGATCCGCAAGACCATCATCGTCACGACCGCCCTCCTACTGGCCGCCACCTGCGCCTTTGCCGCCGGCTCCAAGAAGAAGGAAGAGCCAGCCAAGTGGGCCGAGTCCTACAACCAGGGTGTCGACCAGATGAAAGCTGGCGACTTCGCTGCCGCGCAGAAGAGCTTCGAGGCCGCCCTGGCCGCGAAGGACGACTTCGCCGAAGCGCACAACAATCTCGGCTTCTCGCTACGCAAGCAGGGCGATGCACATCGCGACAAGGCCCTGGAGCACTACAACCGCGCCTTGGAGCTGAACCCGAAACTGGCGGAGGCCTACATGTACCGCGGAGTGCTGTATGTCCTCTTGGGCGACGAAGCCAAGGCGAAGGCCGATCACAACACGCTGGCGGAGCTCGACGGCGAGCTAGCCAAGGCCTTGCTGCAGGTGATCGCGACGGGTGAGGAGCCCGAGGGTACGGCCGGACTCGCCGGCACCTGGACGAACTAGCGCCATCCAGCCTTGGCTGGCATTCCTAGGGTGGCTACGCCGACGCTGCTCATTCTGACGAGCCTTGCAGCAGCAGCGTTGGCGTCTGACCGGCCGCGCGGATTTCCCCTGCTCGAATCCGCGGCCACTCTCGATCCCGAAACTCAGTCTGCCCGTGTGGAGCTGGGTCGGCATCTCTTCTACGATCGTCGGCTGTCGGTGAACCGCGGGATCTCCTGCGCCGACTGCCACCAACAAGACCTCGCGTTCACCGACGGTCGGGCCCGCGCCATCGGCGCCACAGGTCAGCTACATCCGCGGGGCGCCATGAGCCTGGCCAACGTCGCCTATGCCGGCAGCCTCGGCTGGGACGACCCCGACCTGACTCGCCTCGAAGACCAAGCTCTCGTACCGCTACTCAACGAGCATCCGGTCGAGATGGGCCTTCGAGGCCATGAGGATGAGGCTCTAGCGCGCCTGCGGGACGAGCCACGCTACGCGCCTCTGTTTCGAGACGCCTTCCCGATGACGGGAGATCCCATCTCACTGGACCGGATCGTCGTGGCGCTCGCCGCCTTCGAACGAACTCTGCTTTCCGGCGACTCGCCCTACGATCGTTGGCTGCACGACGACCGGCCCCTACCCGAAGCGGCCCGTCGCGGCATGCGCCTCTTCTTCTCTGCCAGACTCTCCTGCTCTCAGTGTCATGGTGGCTTCGGCTTCTCGGCAGGTCCGGGCGAATTCTTCAACACGGGTCTGTACGACGTCGACGGCAAAGGCGCCTACCCTGCCGGTAGCGAGGGTTTGTATCGGCACACGGGCCGTCCGGAAGACATGGGACGTTTCCGCGCCCCGACCTTGCGCAACATCGCTGTTACGGCGCCCTACATGCACGACGGCAGTGTCGGGACCTTGGAAGAGGTCGTGGAGACTTACGCACGCGGAGGCCGAACCCGCAATCCACTGCGCGACGAGTTGATCCGGGGATTCGAGCTGACGGACCAACAGGCGGCCGATCTCGTGGCATTCCTCCACGCCCTGACAGACGACGCATTCCTCGAAGCCCCGGAGCTGTCCAACCCTTGGTAACGACTCCGTCGAGCCGACGCCACTCAGTCCGGTGTGCTTCCGGCACCCCGCCTCGAACCGGCTTCGAGCCGCAGAGCATCCACCAGACCGGACCGTCGTCGACCGCTGCGCGTCAGGGCCTCTCGAAGGACCTCTGGTGTAGCCACCAGGTCGACACGGCGCTTGGCCCGGGTCAGGCCGGTGTAGACCAGCTCACGACTCAAGACGGAGCCTGCCGACGCGCCATCCTCAGGGAGGACGAGCAGGACTCGATCGAACTCCGAACCCTGACTCTTGTGCACGGTCATGGCCCATGCTGTGTCGTGACGCGGCAGCTTCGCGAGTGGAAGCCTGCGAGGCGAAGCAGGGTCAGGCCCAGGAAAGATGGCCCATGTACGCCCGCCCTGGTGCCAGCAGAGGCCTAGGTCGCCATTGAACAGGCCATTCTGGTAGTCGTTTTCCTGGACCAGGATCGGGCGGCAAGGATAGAAGCGTTCCTCGGTGGGATGGCCACGCTCCGCGAGCCAGCCTTCGACGACCCGATTCATGCGCTCGACGCCCCAGGGGCCGACCCGGGTTGCGCATAGGATGCGGAAGGTGGAGAGCTTCGACAACGCCGTCGAAGGGTCCTCGGCTGCCAAGAGCTCTTCGATCGGCGACTTCAAAGGCTCCAGGATTGCGTCAGTCCCGAGGTGGCGCGAAAGCGATACGTCGTCTCGCGCGCTGTCGTCCAGGACCCGCAACGCTTCGGTGGCATCCCCTCTTCGCACCGCTTCGGCCAGATCACCGATACCGATACGCCGGGCGAAACGCCAGCTATGCCGAAGCTCCACCAACGAGCCGATGCTCTCGACATCCGGATCGCAGCGCTCTTCACCAGAGCTCTTGGCTGCCTCCGCGAGGTCACCGAACACGAAGCCCGCCTCCACACTGGTCAACTGATCGCGATCACCCAGCAGCAGCAGAGACGCGCCGTCGGGCAATGCATCTACGAGAGCCGACATCAACAGTAGATCCACCATCGATGCCTCGTCCACGACGACCAGGTCACACGGTAGCGGATTCTCCGATCGGTGAATAAATCGGTCGTAGCGTGGACGATAGCCGAGCAGGCGGTGCAGAGTCCGCGCTGTCCGCGGGATCCGGTCGAGTGCCTCGGGAGCCGCCTGGGACAGCGTGGCTTCCAGCTCCGGCTGATGTGTCAGATCATCGAGGCTGGCGGCGATCGACTCACCGAGCCGAGCCGAGGCCTTGCCTGTCGGTGCTGCGAGAGCGATCCGAAGGTCGGGTCGCGAGGACAACAGGAGCAGGAGAATGCGGGTCACGGTGGTGGTCTTGCCCGTCCCAGGTCCACCGCTGATCAGAGTCAGGCCACCACGCAGCGCAGCCTCCGCGGCCCGTGCCTGATCGGTAACGCGGGGGTCGTCTGGGGCGAAGAGGGAAGTCCGAAGAGCACGGCTCGACGGGTCCGGGGGCACGTCGCTCGCTTCCTTCGCGCAGGCCGCCAGACCCTGCGCCAGCCCTTTTTCCGCCCAGTAGTAGCGAGTCAAATAGAGCCGGTCGGCCTCGTCGAGGACGAGCGGTGCCAGCAGCTCGGAGTTCCCGGTAACGGCCACACCGGAGGCCAACAACCGGCGTCGCCACTCCGCAACTTCAGGCCAACGGAACGACCTGGCTTCGGCCTCCGGCTGCAACTCATCGCGCGCCTCGGCCAACAGGCCCGCCTGCTCGCTCAGATGCACACAGACGTGTCCGAGTCCTCTCTCGTGGCTGACCAAAGCCGCTGTCCGTGGAAGCAACTCGTCCCCGGGCCACAGTCGATGGACAAGTCGGGCCAGGGCGACATCGACGTCGGAGAGCCCCGAGGGCAAGGTGGGAAGACGGGAGGTCACGAGGTCGTCTTTCGCGCCGGGCCGAAGAGGAGCGCGTCGAGTTCCTCGATCAACTCACGGGACGGTCGATCGCAGAAGATGCCCGTCTCCGCCGAAACGTGCATCGAGGCGTCGCAATCTGGCTGGGCCTGCGCAAAGAGTCCCAGCTGCCCCGCCGCCGGGATCTCGTCTGCTTGGGCGATTCCGCGCAGAAACACGTAGTAGACCGCCCCGAGCACCTCGTCGTAGTCGCGGGAGTCGCCTCGTGAGCGCAGGTAGCGCAGAAGAGCCACCACATAGAGGTGGTACTGCAGGAAGTAGTGATGCTCCGCCATGGCACGCATCAGAGCTCCGCTGTCGTAGTCCGCGACGGAGTTGCCCAGATGGTTGGATTTCCAGTCGACGACGTAGAACCGACCCTGCCATTCGAACACCAAGTCGACGTAGCCAGTCAGGAAGCCTTCCACCTCCCGGGGAGACAACGTCGCGAGCCGATCGGCGTAGTCGGAAACCCAGGATTCCCGCGACCCGCTGCGGAAACAATCTGCCAAGTCTGCAGCCGCCACCGGTCTCAGCGGCGCCCAGAACTGCCATTCCGCAAGCCGGCCTCCTCGCTCCACCGACCGAAGGCGCGGGCCGTCCGGCAGAGCCACCTGCACCAACCGGCGCAGCAGGTCGACGACGACGTGTTCCGGAACCCATGGCCCGGAGCCGTCATCGTGCACGCTCTGCTCCGCTAGGCCGAAGCGCTGCAGCTGTCGTCGCACCAGATCTGCGACCTGGTCATGGGCCTGGGGGTCTGCCGCCATGGCAAAGTCGAGGTTCTCGAGGATGTCGTGCAGACATTGACCGGCACGGGGCCCGCGAGCGAAGGCGAAGATCCCCTGTGGCGCACTGCTGCTCCCGCTGCCGACAGGTGGCTGCACCCTCGAGGGATCGGCACGGTCCGGCAGCTCCCTGCTCGACTCGCCGTGGGCCGCGCGACTGAGGCTTGAGAAGCTGGAGATCTGCCAAGGCTTGAGCTGCCGACGCACCGACATTGGCAGCTCTCTGGCCTGCAGCTTCGACTGCACCTCAGACCCGTTCTGCCAGGCTCCTGGTACGACCTCGGTCTCGATCGATCGGATCTCGACGAGGCTCGCGTGGTGTTCGGCCCATCCGGTCAAGTCGCTGAACCAATCGCTCACACGTCGACGCGCTTCGTCCAGCGCATTCGCCGACCAGACAGCGGCGTCGAGGTCCGAATCGACCACCTGCTGGCGACGGTGAAGCAAGTAAGCCAGGCCAGAAGCCGACGACGCGGCGCCCCGGCCGATGGCACCCCACGCCACCAGGCAGCGCCTCCTCGCTCGGGTCAACGCAACGTACACAAGCCTCAGGTCTTCCGCCAACCGTTCGGCTTCTGCCGCGGCCAGATGCCGATCCACCCTGGAGCCGACGACACCTTGCTCAGGCGGCCAGGAACCGTGCTCACGTAGCAGGCCTACAGAGGAGACATGTACCGTTACCGGCGGTGCGTCGACGGATCGCGCCTGCCAGAGAAATGGGCAGAGCACCACTTCGTATTCCAATCCCTTGGCTTTGTGGACGGTCGAAATCTCGACCGCCTCCGCGTCGCTCTCCAGCCGCAACTCGGCGGCATCCCGGTCGTGGGAAGCGCGCCGACGCTCGGCGGCCAACCATGCCACGAGACCGGCGGGTGTCCGCCTCTCGTCGTGGATGGCGCGTGCCAGGACCTCGACACCGTGCAGCAGATTCGTGAGTCTGCGTTCACCTTGGTCGAGCTTCAGCAAACGCTCGCGGACGCCGTGGGAGTCGAGCCAATGTCGCGCCATGGAGACGAAGCCCTCCTCGCGCCAGACCTCGCGCAGCTCCTCGAACGTGTCGAACAACCGTTGCCAGCGATCGGCGTCTTCGAGTTCCTCCGAATCCTGAGACAAACGAAAGAGCTCCGCAGCGTCCATTCCCCACAAACGGGTCGCGCAAGCCGTCTTCAGCCGGACACGGTCGGACGGATCGAGGATGGCCCGCAGGACGCGCTCGAGCTCTTCCACCTCTTCGGAATGGAAGATGTCGCCGGAACGGCTCACCACGGCCGGGATGCCGGCCCGCCGCAGCCCATCCTGCACCGCGAGGGCCTGATCGTTGGTGCGCACGAGAACGGCAAGATCGGCAGGACGAAGCGGCCGGCCTTCCTGGTCTTCGGTGTCCGTCAAACGGAGGTCGGCCGCCAGCATCCGGCTGACCTCCGTGGAGGTCCAGCCCACCAATCGGGCTTCCGCTCGTCGCGCCGACGCCTCTTCGCCGAGCCAGTGCACCTGCAGCGGCGCCTCAGCATCCACAGGGGCCCCACCCGACGAAAGCGCCCGTGCAGCCACCTTCGCCGCCGCCTGGACTCCTGGGTACGGGATGTCCCGGTAAACGAAGGGCCGCTCCACTTCGAACAACGCATTGACCGCGCGCACCAGATCTCCGGAGCTCCGCCAATTGCGATCCAGCGTGTAGATGCGGTCGGCCGCACGCTTGGCTTCGAGGTAGGCGAAGACATCGGCGCCACGGAATCTGTAGATCGCTTGCTTCGGGTCTCCCACCAGGTAGAGCGGTCCGTCGTCGAACAGTCGGCGGAAGATCCGATATTGAACGAGATCCGTGTCTTGGAACTCGTCGACCAAGGCAACTCGCAGCGTCTGACGAACCGAGCGGCGCAGACGCGGCCCATGCAACGGATCGCCCAGCGCGCGATCGAGTCGATGCACGAGGTCGTCGAAAGCCAAGATCCCCGCCCGCTCCTTGGCCTGGGCCAGAGCCACCGACACGTCGGCCACCATGCGGCAACAGACGGCGTGCTGCAGCTGCCAGGTGGACTCGGCCACCGCATCGATGACCGCCAGGGCCGGCTCACGTGTCAGCTCGTCCGCGGGCTCGCGAAGCTGCTCCGCAACCCGGTGTGTGGTCAGCTCTTCGATGGCGGTGGGACCCAGAGTTCCCCGGCAGAAGTCGTCCACTGCCGCCACGGCCGCACGTTGCGCCCCGGCGTCGGACAGGTCGGCACCTGTCTTCCATCGGCGTCGGGACAAGAAGAGCCGCATCCTGGGTCCGCGCCACGTCGCGGCGAGCTGTGCACGTCGCGTCGACAGCTCCGCCGCGGCCTCGGCGACGTCCCGGGGCTCGGGCACGATCTGGATCTCGGGATGCCGACTCGTCTCGCGCACCTCGGCGGCGAACCGTTCAGGCGTCAGCCCTTTCGCTGCGGCGAGCTGTGCCACCTGGCCTGTCTCGTCTTCCGACAGCAGGCGTCGCCAGGCGTCCCGCGCCGCGTCGAGACGCAGCAGATCATCGTCCTCCACGAGCTCGGGATCGAACGCCGAGCCGCTCTCGAAGGCGCTCTCTTCCAGCACCCGCCTGCAGAAGCCGTGGATCGTGGAGACGAGCATGCCGTCCAGGTCGAGGAGGGCATCGCGCAGCACGTCGGCGCCCTCCGCCCCCCGATGCTGTTCGACGAGACCTCGGACGAACGGATCTGCCGCGGGCGAGCTATCGAGCATCGCTCTATGGGCGTCGCGCAACGCGCTCCGGAGACGCGCCACCAGCTCGTCCGTCGCGGCGTTGGTAAAGGTGACGACGAGAATCTGGCCGATCGATTCGACTCGTCGCTCCAAGAGAAGCCGTAGGACCAGACCCGTCAGACAGTAGGTCTTGCCTGTTCCGGCGCTGGCTTCGATCACCGTGGTACCACCCTCCAACGGTGTTTCGAGAAGATCTAGTGGAGCTGTCGTCACGCTACTTCCCGGTGGTGGTCGAACACGGGTCGCCACAGTCGCTCGGCCCACCTGCCTGCCTCGGGGTGATCGAGCAGATCGAGATCGCGGAAGCATAGGCGGACGTATGGATCG
This sequence comes from Thermoanaerobaculia bacterium, assembly GCA_028066595.1. Classification (GTDB taxonomy): domain Bacteria; phylum Acidobacteriota; class Thermoanaerobaculia; order Multivoradales; family J023; genus JAUIJL01. The sequence continues at coordinate 49,255 of JALCBJ010000030.1, read as the reverse complement.
CGAGACTCGGGCGCGAGAGCGCCGCCGATCCGGTGGCGTCCCTCGAACACCTGGCGTGCGGCCTCTCGGGGCGATCGCGACAGGCGCCGTCGAGGATCGGAAAGAGCACGAGCCTGCTCGGCCCAGGCCAGCGACGTCTCCGCAGTCAGGGGTAGCGGGCGACGTAGGCCGTGGAGGTATCCGTCGACCAAGGAGCCGAGCAGCGCTATCGCATCGGTGGGCGGATCGAACACCAGTTCCCGAGATTCGCCGAGTAGACGCGCGGATTCCCGGCTACCGGTCGACGCGGTTACCGCCAGGTGCTCGATCCAGGTGCGCAGGCGATCGGCCGCCCGAACCCCGGCGCAGCGATAGTGCAGGAGGCCCCGGACCGTACGCTGGCCGATGCGACCGCCGAGGCGCCAGGAAGTTTCAGCCGACCCGATGTCACCTCGCACGTCGATCGATGCCGGCTGGAGCTCGGACTCGTCCGGTATCCGAATCAGTAGCTCGTCAACTCGCCGACTCAGCTCGTTCCAGGCTGCGTCGCCGAGTCTCCCGGGCGGGAGCGCTCCCCAGGCCCGCAGAAAGGCGCGCTCGGACGCTTCGCGGACCTTGTGATCCTCTTCGCCAGTTCGCCGAGCCTCGAGCCTGCCCTCCAGGAGCCACTGCCGTATCGCGAAACCGTCGAGTCCTGTTACCGTGAACGGTTCGGCATCGTCTGAGCCGTCCTCCTCGGACTCCAGCACGATGCCCAGCCGACGACAGAACTCCCGAATCGGATGCGTCCAGAATCGGACCAGCTCATCGACCGTCAGATCGACCTCGGATTCTCCGCCTCGGGGCAGCGCGGAAGCGGCGAAGGGTGAAGAGTCGCCACCACCGGCTCGCAGGGCCTCCGCCGCTCGGAGCTGGACCGCATCGTAGCTCCTGAGAACCGACTCTCCGCCGGCGAAGTAGCGCCAGCTCCAGGGTTGTAGAGGATGGGCCACCAGCACCTTGTCGCGGGCAGGCCGGCCGTCGGCACACACAAACGTCCGGTCCACTTGGTCCAGTAGCTCCGATAGAACCGCGGACGGCTCACGGGGGGTCGCGTCTTGCGGCGAGAAGCCAACGTAGCTGAGAATCAGCCGACTACGCGCCGCTAACAGGGTTTCCAGGAACAGATACCGGTCATCGTCACGGATCGAACGATCTCCGCGACGCCGAGCCCGTGCCATCAAATCAAGCTCCTGCCTGCGGTCTCGACGTGGAAAGGCGCCTTCGTCGAGCCCGCCGATCGCTACCACCCCGAAAGGAATGGTGCGCATCGGACGTAGAGCACAGAACGTCACTTTTCCGGCCAGGAAACCGCTGGCGAATCCCGCGGTCGAAAGAACCGCACCCAGATGCTCCCGCACGACCTGGAGATGAATCGGCTCGTCGGCCTCGGGATCGACGTGCGGTTCGGCGGAGCTCTCGGTCGGGCTTCGGCCCGGCGATCGACGACCTACGACCTCGGACAGTTGCCGAAGCTCGTCCGCCGCGTCCCGGATCGCTTGCAGGCCTCGCTCCTCGTCTTCCGACTGCGGCGAGAAGAGCCGCTCCAGCACGAGTAGCAGCTCGTCGGCCCATTCGCCGAAGCTGCGTCGATGACGTAGGGATTCGAGCACAGAAGACAACGTCTCGACGTACCCCGCGAATCGTCCCAACAGCTCTGCCGCACCCGCCGTGTCGCCAGAAAATGGCAGCACAGAGCCGTCCGGAGTGTCGACGAGCTCTCCTGTATCTCCGGTCGCGTAACCCATGATCAACCGATCGAGGCCGGCCCGCCAGGTATTCTGCTGTTCCAGCGGCACATCGAAGATGCGCCGCCGATGCTCGGCATCAAAGCCCCAGCGGATGCGCGTCTCTTCCGTCATTCTGCGCAAGATCGGAAGCTCGATCGACGTGATCGCAAATCGGCGAGCGACGGCCGGGGTATCCAGCAAGTCGAGAACCTGCCGTACCGTTGCGCGCGAATTCACCAGATCGAGGACGTCGAGAATCGCTTCCGACGGCGGCTGCTCCCGACCAGCGCGACGATCGGCGATGCTGAAAGGGATCTCCGGCCCTTCTCCGGCACGGGCACCGAAGACCGCCTGAATGTACGGACCGTAGAGCTCGATGTCGGGCACCATGACCAGCACGTCGGAGGGACGCAAGGTCTCGTCGGAAGCGAAGGCGTGTAGCAAGCGGTCTTTCAACACCTCCATCTCACGCGTGGGCGCGTGGCAAGCATGGATTTCCAGACTCTCGTCACGATGGGCGTCGGCCGGCCACGCCACCGGCCCGGGCCCCTCCGGGTCGCCGCGATCGACGAGGTGCAGGATGTCGCTCTGCAAACGAGCCAGCGTGGGTACTCGCTCACCCGAGTCGTCGGAACCACCGGATTCCCGTCGCGCAACCTCGGCCGGATCGTGAAAATCGAGCTCGTGCCAAGCCGATCCCGAGGGATCGGCTCGTTGCAAGATCTCGAAGAACTCACGGCCTTGGCGACCCAGCGCTGCCAGCAGAGCATTCCCGCGCTCCAGATGTGGGAGGTCTCCACGGGCAGTGTCGAGGCGCATTCGCCGCCGAAGTGATGCTTGCTCACGATCGGACCGAAGATCGGCCCAGTAGTGGTAGGTCGGCGAGACGAAGAAGATACCTACGGGCCGCCATCGAGAGATGGCGACGAGCACCCGCACAAAGGCCGGCGGCAACGTCGAGACACCGAGCACCCACAGGCGCTTCGGAAGGCCGGCCGGCTCTTCCTTCGCGGTTCCCAGATGGCGCGTCAGCTGCATCAGGCGACGCGAGAACGGCTCCTCACCATCCGCTGACCGGACCAGGCGCCGCCACAGCTCGGCCTGCCATGTTTCGGTCTCCAGCGCAGTTTCGCCAGTCCCTCCGTCACGTTCCCACCCATCGAGCAGATCTGGACGGAACAGCTGATAGTCGTCGAAGAGCCAGCCCAACCGCTGGGAGAGCTGGAATCGCTTGCGTTGGTCTGGGTCGTCGGCCAAGTAGTCGGCGGGAGCAGATCCGCCCAGGGCCTCATCCTCCGCTAGATCGCCCAGCAGGCCGAACAAGCGCCAGGACAAGAGCTCGCGTCCGAAGACCGTGTCGTCGTTCCGCGAAATGGGTTCCGACAACGGCAGGTCCACCGCATCCAGCACCCGAAGCGCCAGCCAGCGGCAGAACGGCCGGGGAAACGGAGTCGCGAGACTCGCCGCGATGCCCTGACGCCGGGCGAGCTCCAGCGTCGACCAACGCTGCATCCCCTCGCTCTGGACCACGACGATCTCCTGCTCCAGGGGAGGCAGCGGAGCCGACGACACCTCCGCCGAAAGGCGTTCCACCAGCGTATCGAGCCCGTTGGAGGTGTAGATCGTCAGCACGACGGGGACCGTTCATCGATACTGCATTGTCCATCGATCGGACACCCTGACCAGAGCTCACGACATTCCATCAGTCGTAAGCCGCGCCAGGAGACCGGGTTCCCCGGCGCACAGTAGCTCCCGGTGGAACCTCCACCACGACGAGCGGACCTGCGACCAGATCGGTTAGAAGCCAAGATGTGGACCGCGGACACGGAGCTATTGCGGTGAGTTGGCCTCGAAGATCTCCCGCACGATGGCGATGTTGTCGCGGTGGCCGGTGAGGTGCGCTCGAACCCTGCCGCGAATCGGAAAACCGTTCAAGTACAGATCGCCGATGATGTCGAGGATTTTGTGGCGCACGAACTCGTTGTCGAACCGTAGCTCGGTGTTGATGATGTCGTCCTCACCCACCAGAATGTGGTTGTCGAGACGGCCGCCAGAGCCCAGGCCCAGCTCGTTGATCATCTTCACGTCCTTCACGAAACCGAACGTACGTGCCGGCGCGATCTCGGCCTTGTAGCCCTCGACGGAGTCGAGCTCGAACTCACAGTATTGGTCTCCGATCGGCGGAGGGTAACTCAACTGATAGGTAACGGCAAAGCCATCGTAAGGCTCGATGGTGAGCCTCTTGTCGGGCCTCTTCTCATCGCCCCCGATCTCGTAGACCCGATCGATGACCAGCTCACGGCGGACCACGCGCTGGCTCTCTACCCCCGACTCGTCAAGCGCGCGGCAGAACTCGAGGGCCGATCCATCGAGGACCGGAATCTCGCCATGGACCTTGATCAGCAGGTTGGTGATGCCGTAGGCGTGGAGCGCCGAAAGCAGGTGCTCCACGGTCTTGACGCTCTCGCCCTCCCGAGACAGCGTGGTGGCGTAGTCCGTCTCCGCGACGCTCGTCACATGCGCCGAAATGACCTTCTCGGCTGGCAGTGTGAGGAATTGGATGCCGGAGTTGGGGGGCAAGGGTTGGAGGACCATGGCGGTCCGCGTACCCGAATGGAGCCCCAGTCCGTAAATCACGGTCGAGTGCTTGATGGTGCGTTGGTGCTTGCGACCGTTCTTGACGATCGGCAGCACCGGTGGAGGCTGAATCTCGGCGGCCACCTCGCCTCGGTCGCGTCCGGAATCGGTCGCTTGCGAGTCGCCGCCGCCGCGCCTGCGAAAGTCCAGGGCTCCCTCCATCGCCTGCGTGACCTGCTCATAGGAAAGAGGCTTTTCAAGATACTCATAGGCACCCATGCGAATAGCCTTGACCGCAGTAGACACCGTACCGTGTCCGGAGATCATCACCACCGCGACGGTCGGATCGGCTTCGCGTAGCGCGTGCAGCACCTCGAGACCATCTCGGTCCGGCAGCCAGATGTCGAGAAACACGACATCGGGACGTTCGCTCCGGAAGAGCTCCATCCCGGTCGCGCCGCTTCGGGCCGTCAGCGTTTGGTAGCCTTCGTCGACCAATACGTCGGCGACGGCGCCGATGACGCCGGGCTCGTCGTCGATGATGAGAACGCTGGCGGACATGGGCGAGATGATACAGCACCCAGGTGGCTCCCCAGCCCCCGCCAGGGCTACGCCACGTTCCCCCGGGAGACGAGATGTTGAGGGTTCCGCCGGAGGAATTCGAGGCCTTGGTCGAGAGGGCGCTCGACCAGCTGCCAGAGCAATTCGCCGAGCTACTCGAGAACGTGGCAGTGGTGGTCGCGGACGAGCCGGACGCGGCCATTCTCGAGGAGATGGGCTTCGATCCCGGTGAAGAGTTGCTGGGTCTGTATACCGGTGTGCCCCAGACCGAACGGGAGGTGGGCTACTTCGGCCTCCCCGACCACGTATCGATCTTTCGCGGGCCGTTGTGTCGTTACTGCCGTAGCCGCCGAGAGCTGATCCTAGAAATCCGGGACACCGTGGTTCACGAGCTCGGGCATCATTTTGGGCTGTCCGACGAGGAGATGCCGTACTGAAGGTCGAGATGGTCCGCTGATATGATTTGCTGACCGTGACCCTCATCGTGGAAGATCCGAATCTCCCGGAAACCGTGGATCTGGACGGGCGACCCGCGTTGCTTCGTTCCATGACAGCGGATGACCGCAGGGCTGTCTTGCGCTTTGCGCGCGCGTTGCCGGAAGAAGATCTTCTCTTCCTGCGCACTGACATCACGCAGGAACACGTCGTCGACCAATGGCTTCGGGACCTGGAGTCAGGTCAGACGCAGACGGTCGTTGCGGTGGAGCCCAGCTCCAGTGACGGAGCAGAGAGAATCCTGGGCTACTCCAGCTTGCAACTCTCGGAGAGCCTGTGGACCCGTCACCTTGGGGAGATCCTGCTCCTGGTGGCGTCCGACGGGCGTGGCCACGGCCTCGGAGGCCGCCTCGCGCGCCAGATTCTAGAACTGGCGAAACGTCAGGATCTGCAGAAACTGGTGGCTCAGATGACCAGCACGCAGCGGAGCGCTCAGACCCTGTTTCACAGCTTGGGCTTCATTCCCGAGGCCATGCTCCACGACTGGGTCATCGATCGCGAAGGCCGCACCCACAATCTGATCATGATGTCGCGGGAAGTGGACCTGGAGGAGGACTTCCTGCCGGACGAAACCAACCCGTCTGCTTCTTGAAACGCCCCTGCCTTGGCTCTCCCCCTCTTCGGAAAGGGGGAGTTGGAGGGGGAGTTCAAGAAAACAGCTGCTGCCAAGCGGCGTTGATTCGAAATCCCCCCTAACCCCCCTTTCGGAAAAGGGGGGCACTGGGTGTGCATGACGCCGGAAGTCTCGTCGCAGGTGAATCCGTCCCCGGTGCGTCGATCGCGGGTCGTGGAGCTGCCTTGGCTCTCCCCCTCTTCGGAGAGGGGGAGCTGGAGGGGGAGTTCAAGAAAACACTCACACCTAGACAGACTGGGTAACCTTTCACCAGACCGTTCGTATCCATTACCTAGACACTCTAGGCAATTCCGACGAACGGAGTCGACATGGCGAAAGACACCTCTAGCTCCGACCTGCTGCGCGGCACTCTCGACACGCTGATCCTCAAGACTCTGGCGTGGGGACCTCGCCATGGCTATGGCATCGCCCGTTGGCTGGAGGACGTCAGCGACGACATGCTTCGTATCGAAGAGGGTTCCCTCTACCCTGCTCTCTACCGACTCGAGAAACGAGGGTATGTGGAGTCGGAATGGGGCGTCTCGGAGTTGGGACGCCGTGCCAAGCACTATCGCTTGACACCGTTCGGACGTGCGCAGTTGCAGAGGGAAACCGAAGATTGGACGCGGTTCGCCCAGATCGTTTCGCGCGTCTTGTCGACGGAGCCGGCGTCGTGAAACGCTCCAACAAATCTCCGCTGTGGCAACGTCCGGCGGGGTCGGAGGTTCATGAAGAGCTGGCGACTCATCTGGAACTCCGAACGAAGGAATACGTCGACCAAGGTATGTCCCAGCGGGACGCACGGCGCAAGGCCCTCGAACGATTCGGCGATCTCGATCGACATGCCGCCGAATGCCTCCGCGAGGCCGGTATCCGGAACCGTCGATGGCGCCTCGTGGCCTGGCTCGACGAGGTCCGCCAGGATCTTCGATTCGCCCTCCGCCGCTTCGCCAAGCGACCGGGTCTGGCAATACTCCTGGTCGGCATGCTCGCGTTGGGACTCGGCACCAGTCTGACGATGGCGGGTATCTGGCACCATGCTTTCTGGAAGAAGCTACCCTTCTCCGACCCGGATCGCCTCGTCACGCTCTGGGAGGAGCAGACGACACGCGGCAAGGGCCTGAACGTGGTAGGTCCGGCGAACTTCGTCGCGTTCCGCGACGGCGCGAAGACGCTGGACCAACTGGCCGGCTTCATCACGGTCCCCGCGAGCCTGAACGCTGAAGGTGTTCCGCCCATGCGCGTCGGTGCACGCTGGGTCACGGAAGAGTACTTCGAGGTGCTGGGGATTCCGCCAGCCGTCGGGCGCACCTTTCGACCGGGGGATGGGCTTCTGGAAGATCCTGCACCCGCGGTGATCAGCCACCGCCTCTGGCGGCAGCACTTCGGCGGCCGCCGAGACGTCGAGGGAGAGAAGCTGAAAATCGACGGCATTCCGTATGAGGTCATCGGAGTCATGCCCCCGGGAGCCGCTCTCGACCTGGGCCCCGCCCGAGCACCGTATGGCGACGCCGCCGACCTTTGGCGACCCTTGCCGGTGACCGAAGAGTGGGCGACCCAGCGAGGCCGGTGGTTGATGATCGTAGCCCGACTGGCGGACGGTTCTGCTCCGGAGGAAGCCCACGCAGAGGCGTCGGGCATCATGGATCGCCAACGAGAGGCCATGCCCGATTTCAACGCCGGCTGGATCGGCCACGCCATCCCGCTGGCAGAGGTCTTGCGGGAACCGCTGGAGCTGCCGCTCACGGCACTGGGCGGTGCGGTCTTGCTGCTGCTGTTGGTCGTCTGCATCAACGCCTCCAGCCTTTTGTTGTCGCGCAACCTGGCCCGCGCCGAAGAGCTGGGTCTCCGCCGTGCACTGGGGGCCGGCCGGACACGCCTCGCGCGCCAATTCTTCGCCGAAGGCCTATTGCTGGCGGGTCTGGCCGCCGGCGCAGGCTGGGTCTTGGCCCTGGGGCTACGACGACTCTCCGCTGCGAGCCTGCCCGAACATCTGGCGGCAGCGGCGTCGACGACCGAAGGCGCCGTTTGGGTTGCGGCCCTGGCCGCCGGCAGCATGCTGATCATTGTCCTGGCCCTGCTCACCGGTCTTTCCGGACTCCGGGCCGCGGCGCGGCCCGGCAGCACGCGCGATTTCGGCGGCGGACGAGGCCGCCACCGCGCACGTGCCGGGATGGTCTTCGCCCAGACCGCGCTGGCCCTCGTCCTACTCGTGGGCGCCGCACTCATGCTGCAGACGATTCATCGACTGCTCTCGGTGGACCCAGGCTTCGACACCGACGGCGTCGTGGCCTTCAGCGTCTCGCCGCCCCGCGACTACGGCCCCGAACGCATGTCGAACTTTCTCGATCAGCTGATGGCTGATGTCGGAGCCCTGCCAGGTGTCGACAGGGTCGGTGCCGTCACGGCGGTCCCGATGGCAGGACTGGGCGCCGGCACCTCGTTCGCCGCCACGGACCGCCCCGAACCGGATGCGGCGGACTGGCCGGTCGCCGATATCCGCGTGGTGGAGGGTGCCTACTTCGCTGCCATGGGTATCGAGCTGGTGAAGGGGCGGAACTTCGACTCCAGCGATCACGGCGAAGACACCGTGGGTAGCGTCATCGTCAGCCGCGACCTCGCCGACGATCTCTGGCCCAACGGCGACGCCCTGGGCAAAGGTCTACACATCAACTGGGGCGATCCGGCGCGCGAACGCCGCATCGTAGGTGTGGTGGAGACCGTGCACCACGTGGATCCGGGTACGGCGCCGCGACAGGCCATCTACTTTCCCCACGCCCAAGAGCCCGAGCGTCGGATGAGCTTGGTTCTGGCCACACAGCGCGATCTCGCGGCACTGGCGCCCGAGCTCCGGGGATCCGTAGCGGCGATCGACCCGACGATTCCCGTATACGACGTCCACCCCATCCGCAGCATCGTCCGCGGCACGCTGGCCGATCGGCAGTTCCTTTCCCGAGTCGTCACAGCCTTCGGCGCACTGGCTTTCCTGCTTTCCATCGTCGGCATCTATGGCGTCACCATGCTTTCGGTCACGGAGAGTCGCCAAGAAGTCGGCGTGCGCATGGCGTTGGGAGCTCGGCCGCTGGAAGTCGTAGGGCTCTTCGTCCGCCGGGTCGCCACCTGGACGGCCGCCGCGGTCGTCGTCGGACTGAGCGGCGCGATTCTTGCCGGCCACGCCGCAGAGCGACTCTTCTTCGGAGTATCGGCCACCGATCCGTCGGTGCTCGTCGGCGTGGCACTTCTGGTGGCCGCGTCGGCACTGATAGCTGCTGCCATCCCCGCCCGCAAGGCGGCCCGGGTCGACCCGAGCCGGATCTTGCGGTGGGAATGAGCGGGTATTCACCAGTCGACCCGCGTCAGTACCTCCACATCAATACCAAGCGTGCCGACAACGGTTGGACGGGATGGAAGTGGACGTCTTCGACGCCGTCCAAGGGCTCTCCCGGCAGGCGCGACGCGTAGAAGTACTCGATGTCGGAGGCCTCCTCGTCGAGGAGATTGAAGACTTCCAGCACGAGATCGAGTCCACTCTCGAATCGATGGCCCAGGCGCCCGTTGACCAGCGACGTGGTGGACGCCGTAACCGATCCGTCCTCCACCAGCGGCGCACCGTCGAAGTAACGCCAACGCAGGCCTCCGAAGAAGCCGGGGCCCTCTGGCGCCGCCCAGGAGACTCCCCCGGCGATAGTGGTTTCCACCGCTCCGGGGATTCGGTTGCCGACGAGTTCTCCGTCGACTCGCTCGCCGTCCGTGAACTCGGCATCGGTCCAGGTGATGTCCAGGTCGAGTTGGAGCCGGGAACCGATACGCTGCACGTGGGTCCACTCGACGCCGACGCGCCGGCTCGGGCGACTGGCTTCGGTGGCTCCACCGTCTCCGACGAAGAGAAGCTCGGAGTCGAGCTCCAGGCCGAAAACCGTCAGAGTCGATTGAGCACCTCGCCAGGCGGAGGTGCGGAAACCCAGGTCGGCACCGCGGGCACGCACCAGCGGATCGACCCGCTCGACCGACTCGCCGTTCGAAGGATCGACACGAATGACGGCGCCGCGGGCATCATTTGAGTGATGGCCCCAGCCCAGGTTGAGATACACCTCGGTGTCGTTCCAGGGACCGAAGGTGAAGTTCAGGTTGGGCGAGAGCAAGACATCGCTGCGACTGCCGGAATTGATTGCAAGATCGCTGTCGACCTCGGCATCGAAGAGCTCGGCTCGCAAGCCGGCACGCACCCGGACCCTGTCCGTCCAGTCGACCGCGAACTCGGCCCAAGGCCCGCCGGTCACCTGACGAACCGCATCGGACCGAACAGTGCCGGTCTGTCTCAGGTCGCTGGTGCGGAAGAGGCCGTTGTCGATGTCGTCGTGGCGGATGTCGACCCCGGCTGACACTTCACCCGAGCGTCCAAAAAGCTGGCGCTGCCAAGTACCACGAAATTCTCCGCCGAAGATCCAACGTTCGTCGAGCTGCTCGAACTGGTCGCCGTTCAGCGGATCTTCCAGCAAGTAAGTGAAGTTCGAGACCAGCCGGAAGTCGTAGTACAGGGCATACCCGCTCCAGCTGAGGAGGGCATCGTCTGTGCCGCGGTGTCCCTTCGCCGAAAGGCTCCAGCGCGACGTGCTGCCGCGCGGCCCCGAGTCGATGAGATCGAATCGCTCGATCAGTCCTGAGTCCACGGCACGACGTGGCACCTGGTCCGTGGACAGCCAGTCGGCGTCGTAGCCCATGATCGCCACCGACGAGCCGCGGGTCGCGTCGCCGGTCTCCCAGCGGAGCAGCGTCTTGACTCCCTCGTACTCGTCGTCGCGCGTCCAGGGTCCGTCAGACCGGAACAGCTCGACAGCAACGACTGCATCACCGCGGCGCAAGAGGCTGTTCGATGTTGGATCGGCGGCGATGCCATCGAGCCACAGGACCCGTCCCTCTCCGTAGCTACCGCCCGCGAATTCCACGCGATCTCCTACACGGCGGCTGAGATCGATCTGCGCCGAACCCGCGGCGGAGAAGTCGCCCTGGTCTGCCCAATAGGGACCTTTGCGGTAGTACAGATGGTCGATGGTCTCGGGAATCAGAAACGCCAGGTCGGCGTAGCCTTGACCGTGTCCATGGGTGGGCATATTGACCGGCACGCCACCGACACTGAGCGAAAAGTCAGTGCCGTGGTCCAGATTGAAGCCGCGTAGGAAGTACTGGTTGGCCTTGCCGCCACCCGAATGTTGCGTCGCCACGACACCCGGCGTGGACTCGACGATCTCACCGGCACGCAGAATCGGTCTACGCTCGAGATCGGCTCGTCCGGTAGCGCCTTCATTGGCGGAAGTGGCAACACCCACCAGGTCCGACGAGCGGGAGCGCACTTCCACCTCGTCGTAGACCCGGAGTGGCTCCGTTCCCTGCTCATGGCTGTCCTCCGAATCGGCCTGTTCTGGTGTTGGTTCGTCTTGCTCTGGATCGACCGCACGAGCCGAAGTCGCCAGGAGGAGCGCAAAGGCTCCGAGTGCGAGCACGCACAACGTGACTCGCCCGGACGCGCGCCTCATGCGCGCATGGGTAAGTGAATTCACGATGCCTCCGATCTTGGTTTGCGCGGGCGATCACCCGCCCAAGACCTCTTGGCGCTAGGCGTCAGACCGCGCGGCTGCCTGGTTCCGAGACCCGCTGGCCGGGCGGTCCGCGCGGCTGTACCTGGGCCGCGGCGTCTCGCGTCGGAGGCGCAAACGCCGGTGGGAGCGCGGACGCGGCGACGACAGCAAGGACAGGCAATCCGGTAGGTAGGGCCGGAGCGGACTGCGCCACCCAAACCGCGGAGAAGAAGCCGATCTGGTTCTCGGAGCCATAAGGATCGTCTTCGGTGTCCTGCTTCTCGTCGCCCGCATACTCGTGGACGTGGCCGCCCGCTGCATCGTGGGTGTGTTCACCCAGGTGACCGTGATGGTGGCGCTCGACCCCCTTCGCCGTCACGTGAACATGTCCGTCGCCAGCGGACTGAACGAGCCAACCCATGCCGGCCGTCAGGCAGGCAGCGACGAGCCATGGCGTCAGCCGGGTGAAGAAGTCCGGCTCATCCCTCGGCAGGTGGACTGTGGGTCGCACGGTCATCTATACGACATTAGCCCAATCTCGTTTCTTGGATGCAGGGCCGCTCTGCTTCATCTGCCTCGCTTCGTGAGCCGGGACCCGATGACGATTAGCTTTCTTCCGCCACATGCACGTCGCGAATCGCCCGCCCTGACGGATCGGCGTTGGCGCCAAACGAAGCGTCCCAGGCAATGGCGACAGGTGAGCTGCAGGCGATGCTCTTCCCTCCCGGGACGGTCGCGACGGCGGCTTCGGAGGGAAACTGTTCTGCGAACAGGCTCCGGTAGAGATAGGCCTCTTTCGTCGCGGGCGTGTTGCGGGGAAAGCGGAACTCGGCTCGGCGAAGCTCGTCGTCCGATACCTGTTCCTCCGCCAAGGCGCGCAGCGAGTCGATCCAGCCATAACCGACTCCGTCCGAAAACTGTTCCTTCTGGCGCCAGACCACGTCGTGAGGCAAAAGATCTTCTACGGCCAGGCGCAGCACATGCTTCTCTATGCGCGGCGTTCCACCGGCGCCCTGCGTCATCTTGAACAGTGCGGGCACGGCCATCGCGACATCCAGAAACTCGCGATCGAGGAACGGCACACGCGCCTCCACACCCCATGCCGCCATCGACTTGTTGGCGCGCAGACAATCGAAGAGGTGAAGCGCGTCGAGCTTGCGCACGGTCTCGGCGTGAAACTCCTCGGCGTCCGGCGCCTTGTGGAAGTAGAGGTAGCCACCGAAGATCTCGTCCGACCCTTCGCCGGAGAGCACCATCTTCACACCCATGGCCTTGATACGCCGCGCCATGAGATACATCGGAGTCGAGGCACGGATGGTCGTGACGTCGAAGGTCTCGATATGCCAGATCACGTCTCGCAGAGCATCCAGACCTTCCTGGATCGTGTAGTGCATCTCGTGATGCACGGTTTCCAGGTGATCGGCCACCTTCCGTGCGGCGGCCAGATCGGGGCTACCTTCCAGACCGACGGCGAAAGTGTGCAACCTCGGCCACCAGGCCTCCTCTCGTTCGTCGGTCTCTACGCGACGGCGCGCGTGCTGAGCCGCCAACGCCGCGATCACCGACGAGTCGAGCCCGCCCGAGAGGAGGACGCCATAGGGAACGTCGGTCATGAGCTGGCGAGCGACGGCAGCATCGAGAGCATCTCGGATGCGCGCGGCGGCGGCGGTCTCCGCAGCTGCCTGGTCGCTCGAGGCTTCGGCCTCCGAATGCCGACGCCACAGCGGGCGGTAGTAGCGGATGAGCTCGCCCTTCCCTTCGACGCCACCTCGGCTGTCGAAGAAGTGCCCCGGCGGAAAGGCCTCGAAATCACCACAGACGTCGTACAACGCCTTCATCTCGGAGGCGACGACGCGGCGTCCCTGTTCGTCCCGTCCCCAGTAGAGTGGGATCACGCCTATCGGGTCGCGGGCGACCAAATATCGATCCTCGTCGGCGTCCCACAGAACGAATGCAAAGATGCCGTTGAGCGCTTCGAGCATGCGGACCGTCGCGGCATTGCGATCTGCTGCCCGTACGGATTCGGGGAACATACCGAGGATGACCTCGCAGTCCGATCCGGTTTGGAACTCGTATGGAATCGTCAGCCGGTCGCGCAGCGCTCGGTGGTTGTAGATCTCACCATTGACCGCCAGCACCCTACGTCCGTCGGCGCTACGCAGCGGTTGGGCACCGTTGTCCACGTCAACGATCGCCAGTCGCTCGTGGGCCAGCAGCGCGCCCTCGTCGGTATAGACACCACTCCAATCGGGACCTCGATGGCGCTGGCGACGGGAGCACTCGAGCAGCAACCCACGCAAAGCTTCGCCGTCGGCAGGGGTTACGAGATCGAGCAACGCGAAGATCGAACACATGGGGATTCACTCCGGGACCGTCGACGGCGAGGGCCGCCTCCGTCAAACACGAGTCCGACACGAAAACAGAGATCCTCCAGCCCTGTCAACCCATTGACACTGATAGTCTCGCGATAGCGTCTCTTGAGATTTTCCCGACGACTTCCAGCGATCCCCCCAGAGATGAAACAGGCCAGGTCCCGACGGTTCCTCGTTTGCCTCGGATTGACCCTCGCCTTGCCAGTGCTGGCTCGGGCCTCTATCGAGGTCGCCATCGACGACGATGGAGTCGAGCCGCAGCCCGCCGAGGCAAAACAGTCCCAAGATGTCGTTGACGACGAAGTACGGATACCGGACCCGCTCGCGTCCGACCCGATCGGCGTGCCGATGCGCATCCGCGATTTCACCTTCCCCTCACACCTGGTGCTCGCCTTCGCGCCCATGCCAGCAGCACCGCTGGGCCGAGGAAACTGGGCCCTCGAGGCGCACTTCTCCCAGGTCAATAACTTCCAGGTCAGCCCGGAGGTGGAGGAATACCTTGCGTCGACTCGTGCTGAAGGTGAGCGCAGACCCCTCGACACCGCGGACATCGACGCGATCCTCGCCCAGCCTGCGGGAAGCGCCTTCTATATCGACGGCGAATTCAGCTTCTGGGACTTCAACGCCTTCTACGGCGTCACCGAACGTCTCGATCTCGCGATCGGCTGGTACTACATCGGCTACAGCGGGGGTGAGCTCGACGGCTCGATCTTCGACTTCCACGACGAGTTCGGCTTTGGCCAGCAGGGACGTCAGTACGTCACCGACGACCAGTTCCAGGTGGTTCTTGGGGTCGGAGCCGACGCTGGTGGGCAACCCCTGGTGGTCACCGAGCGCCCGACCTCCGGTGGGTTCAGCGACCCGGTGGTCAGCTTCCGGTACGGCTTTCCCAAACGATCGTCGGGCTGGCAATTCGCATTGTCCGGCGGGATCAAGATCCCCATCGCCGACGAGGCCACCTTCCTGTCCAGTGGCGGCTTCGATTTCGGACTGCAGCTGACGGCGGATCGGCGCTGGACCCGCGATGCCTTCATCTTCAATTTCGACTACGTGATCCCGGGCGACTTCGAGCAGGCACAGTTCGACCCACCGAACCTGCCGACTCTGCATCTGACCTGGCTGCATGCCTTTCGGCGCTGGGAATCCACGCGCATCATGCTGCAGATGTTGATGGCGGAGCATCCGTTCCGCGACATCACCGACTCTGAGCTGACCAAGGGCGAATTCCAGCTCACACTCGCCATGAAATGGGACACCCGTCTCGGAGTCTTCGGCCTGGGCTTGACCGAAAACCTCTTCAACATGGACAACACACCCGATATCGGTCTGCACTTCAGTTGGGGCTACCTGGGTCGGCGCTCGACTCCTTGACCCCCAGGGACCCGTCGACTACATTGGCCTGCCAGTCCCCCGAGTCCTTCGCATCGTCCCACCCGAGGACTCGCCGCTCTGTGCTCTCCAAGATCCGTTGCAGACTCAGTCGCTGACCGACTCGTCAGGAGAAGAAACTCATGCGCCTCGAACGCCCCCTACTCACCTGCCTCGCAGCTCTACTCCTGACCGCTCCTGCGTCCGCCCGCGAGGGAATGTGGACTCCGGAACAGCTTCCCGACATCGCCCCGGCTCTGAAGGACGCCGGACTCGAGGTTCCACCCTCCACCCTGGCTGACGTGACGCAACATCCCATGAGCGCCGTGATCTCCCTCGGTGGTTGCACTGCGTCGTTCGTCTCCGCCGACGGTCTGGCGGTGACAAATCACCACTGCGCCTACGGCGCGCTGCAGCTCAACTCCACGGAAGAGCGGAACCTGATCCAGGACGGCTTCATCGCCCACGAGCGCTCGGAGGAGATCGCAGCCGGGCCCGGCTCGCGAATCCTGGTTACGGTAGCTTTCGACGACGTCACTTCGCGCATGACCGAGGGCCTGGAAGAGCTCGACGGCAAGGCTCGCTACGATGCCCGGGAAGATCGCCGTAAGGCGATCGTCGCCGAGTGTGAGGAAGACGAGGGTCATCGCTGTCGAGTCGCGTCCTACCACGGCGGCCACCACTACCGATTGACCAAGCAGCTGGAGATCCGCGACGTACGGATCGTCTATGCGCCCAAGGGATCGGTGGGACGCTACGGTGGCGATGTCGACAATTGGCAGTGGCCCCGTCACACCGGCGACTTTGCGTTCTATCGCGCCTACGTGTCGCCCGACGGCGAGCCCGCCGACCCGGCGGAGGAGAACGTGCCCTATCGTCCTACGAGCTATCTCGAGGTGGCTCCCGATGGTGTCCAGAGCGGCGACTTCGTTATGGTACTGGGCTATCCAGGCTTCACCAGCCGCCATCGTCTGGCGGCCGAGATCGAGCACACCTTCGGATGGAGCTATCCGTACGGTGTCGAGCAGATGACCGAGACGCTCGGAATCATCGACGAGGCAACCGCCGACGATCCGGAAGCAGCGATCAAATACGCCAGCATGGTCGGCGGTATCAACAATGGCTTGAAGAACCGCAAGGGCATGTTGGAAGGCTATTCCAAGGGCAACATGCTGGAGCGGAAGAAGGCCCTGGAATCCGAGCTGGCCGCCTGGATCGAGGCCGACCCCGACCGCAAGGCTCGCTGGGGTGACGCGCTGAAGGAACTGCGCGATCTGCTATCCGAAGCCCACGCCGACGACCTGCGGGACAGCCTCCAATTCGGCGCGCTCGGCAGCACTCTCTACCGGACGGCTTCGCGACTCCACCGCCTGGCAAAGGAGCAGGAAAAGCCCGATGCCGAGCGCAAGTCCGGATATCAGGAACGCGACATGCGATTCTTCCGGGCGCGTCTGGAGCGCCAGGACCGGCGCTTCGATCCCGACGTCGACCGAGCGCTCTGGAAAGATGGAATTCTCGAGTACTTCACCGCCGAACCTTCGGTGCGTATCGATGTGATCGACTCGCTGTTCGGTGTCGATCCGTCTGCTGGGACCTCGACCGAGGACGAGTCAAAGTCTCTGGAGTCTCAAGTCGACAGCGCACTGGAGCGTTTCTACTCCGGGACGCGCCTGGACGATGGTGAGGTACGGCTCGCGCTGATCGATGCCACGACGGAAGACATCGAATCGTCGGACGATCCGTTCCTCGCAGCGGTGGTGGCGTTGTACGACGAGACCATGCGACGAGAGGTTGCTGCCGAGGAGCTGTCCGGCAAGATCAGCTCCCGGCGTCCAAAGTACATGGAGGCTCTCCTGAGCTATCTGGACTCTCTGGGTCGCTCGGTGTACCCCGATGCCAACAGCACGTTGCGTGTAACTTTCGGCAACGTCCAAGGCTACTCGCCGCGGGACGGCTCCTCACACCTGCCGTTTACCACTCTCCAGGGCCTGCTACAGAAGGACACGGGAGAGGCGCCCTTCGATGCTCCGGCGGAGGTGTTGGAAGCCGTTCGCGACGAGCGCCATGGCCAGTACGGCGTCCAGGGACTTCTGCACGGTGAAAAGGAAACGGTACCCGTCAATTTCCTGGCCGATCTCGACATCACGGGCGGGAATTCCGGCTCGGCAGTGCTCGACGGCAAAGGCCGACTCGTCGGCTTGGCCTTCGACGGCAACTGGGAGTCGATCATCTCGGACTGGGACTTTCTGCCGCAGGTATCGCGCTCCATCAACGTCGACGTGCGCTACATGCTCTGGATGATGGACGAGATCGATCAAGTCGATTTCCTGCTCCGCGAGATGGGTGTCGAGCCCGCACCCTGAACCATGACCGCGCCCGAGATCCGATTCGTCCGCGTGGTGGACGACGAGGGCTGGCGGGCAGTCCAGAGCATCCGCCAGCGTGTCTTCGTGGAGGAACAGCGCTGTTCACCTTCGGACGAGTGGGACGAGCACGACGCTACGGCCCGACACGTCCTCGGAGTCATCGAGGGCGAGCCAGCCGCCTGCGCCCGTTGGCGCGTCGTCGCCTATCGCGGCGCTCCAGCCGCGAAACTGGAGCGCTTCGCCATACTCGAGGCGCATCGCGGAAACGGCTATGGCAGGCCACTCGTGCGTTTCGTCGTCGAAGAGGCGAGGCGATCCGGACACCGACGATTCGTCCTGAACGCCCAATCTCACCTCCAGGAGTTCTACGAGAGTCTCGGCTTCCAAGACGACGGCGAACGCTTCACCGAAGTGGGCATCCCCCACATCCCGATGCGCCGATTCGAATAGCCACCGGCGGGATCATGGATCCCGTGATGTCTCGCGCCGCCAAGCGAAGAGAGCCGGCAGCAATGTCACCGATAGCCAAGCCGTCGACAGCGTGCCGAAAATAGCGGCAGCTCCCATGCTCTGTAGACCGGGAAAATGGCTGAAGACGAGCGAACCGAAGCCGCATACCGTCGTCAGCGCGGCGACCGCGATCGCGGCGGCCGTGCCGGGAAGGGCTTGATCGCCGGCCTCGCGCCTGCGATGTACCAGGTGAATTCCGTAGTCCACGCCGATTCCGAGGATCATCGTGAAGACGAACAGATTCATGAAGTTGACCTGGATGCCGGCGAGCGCCATCAACCCCAACATCCAGACGATGCCTACGCCGAGTGGCAACAGGGCCAGCACAGCTCTGCGGATCCCGCCGAGGTCGAAGGCAAGGAAGACGAAGACGACGGCGGTCCCCAGCAAGGTCGCTCGGCGGGCGTCGCGCCAGACGACTTCCTTGAGCCGCCACGATACGACCTGCGTGCCGGTAATCGCCACGTGATCTTGTAGTCCCGCCGCGGCGATGGTCTCCTCGAGGCCCGGCGGCATCTCCGTACGCCATCGATCCGGGGGCGGATAGGCGTAGATCACCGTCGAGGCGCCAGCGCTCCCCAACCAAGAGTAACGGCCCACGGCTGGAGCCAGCGCGGTCTCCGCCAGAGTACTGGGGAGGAGCGGTCGTTCCAAACCGAGGGCCTTCTCCAGGTGATCGAGACCGCGGGCGAAGCCCTCGGGAGACAGCCCTCCCCGGCGAAACGCCTCTTCGAGTCGCTGGCGTAGGTCGGTTCCAGGGTCGAAGCGACGCAGGCGTTCCAATTGCTTCTCCTGGTGCGCAGGATCGGGCAGCCAAGACGCGATCGACTCCACCTTCGCCAGCGCCTCGCCGTCCACCAGTTTCCGAATCGCAGTGTCGACGCGGCGAGCCCGCGCCAGCGCCTCCGCTTCGTCGACGCCGTCGACTCGCACCATGTAGGGCACGAAGCGCAACCCAAAAGCGCGCATGACCTCGGTCTGTGTTTGGCCACCTGGATTCTCGGTCGATCGCAGCGCCAGCGCGTCGTCGGTGTACTCCACGCGCAACGCGCCGAGTCCCAGGAAGACAGTCAGTACCAGGTTGAGTGCCACCATGGTCTTGGGTCGACGCAAACTCCAGCGGAAGAGGTGCCTGGCCCCGAAGCCCCGAATACGATGCGTCTTCTCTCCGAAGCGCTGCTCCGCGCTACCCAAGATCGCCGGCAGTAGGACGAAGACTGTCGTCATCACGAGCAGGATCCCGCCGCCCGTCAGCCAGCCGAGACGCCACAGACCCTTAAAGTCGGAGATGAGGAAGGCGTAGAAGGTGGCAGCGGTGGTGACGGCTCCCAGCATGACGCCAGACGCGGTATGACGCAGGCCATCGCCGACCGCCGTCGCGTGATCGACACCGGAACGTCGCTCCTCCACGTAGCGGCCGTAGAGCACGATGACGAAATCTACTCCAAGGCCGATCAGCAAGGCCGCGAAGGAGCCGGTCACCGCATCGAGTCGTCCCAGAGTGGCGACGCCGAACGCGGCAGTGAACACGAGACCGGCGAGTAACGGCACGGCTGCCACCACCAGAGAAATGGGACGACCGAACGCAACAGCGAATAGCGTGATCACCGCTACCAGCGCCCCAGCCGATCCGACACTCAGATCTCCGACGATCAGTTGAGAGTCGTACACCGCGACCGCGTGTCCGCCACCGATGCGCACCCGCGGCGGATCACCGTCCCAGCCCTCTGCGCGCCAGGTTTCTGTCGCACGCGCCGAAGCCGCTTCGAGGTCGGCCAACAAACGCCGACCGAAGACGACGTCTGCCGCCGGGCGGGTCGGTTCCGCCAACAGCAGCACGAATCGCTCCTCTGGATCGAGCACATACCCGGTGCCGGAGTCGAAGCGCTGCTCCACACCGGACTGGGCGAAGCGATCCGCCGCCCGGGGCACCATTCCGAATGGATCGACGACCCGGAGGTCCTTGAACGGCAGGTTCGCGGGAGACCGCAGGGAGGCCTTCAACTCGGCCACAGCTCGATCCAGCTTCTCCGGATCTTCGACGGTGGCGAGCAACTCCTCTAGATCGCTCTCCGACATGAAGAGCGGTGCCCAGGGCAGAAGATCGAGGGCCGCGTCCCGAAGATCGTCCCGATGGTACTCGAGCCACCGGATCGACTCGAGCGCTCGTACCTCCCGTGCCAGATGATCGGCATACGAGAGCGCCGGACGGATCCCGGACCGTTGTCGTTCTGCGGGATCCACTTCCAGCGCGACCAGCAGGAGGTTGAGCCCGCCGAAACGGTCCATGGTCTCGCGGAAATCGGCCACCGCTTCGTCGCTCTCAGGCAAGAGCGCGAGAACGTCGGCATCGATCTGCACCCTCGATGCAACGAACAATGCCAACAAGAGAAGAGCACCCGACGTCCACAGAACGGTTCTCGGGCGATGGGCGGAGGCGGTCATCAACCGGGCCGCCAGACGGCGTGGGGAGAGGAGACTGAGCATCAACGGAAGAAGGCTAGACTGCGGTTCGATTCGGAGTGGCAGCGACAGGAGCTATCGACGCCGGACGGATCCGGCAAACCCGCCACTCTCTAGAGTTGGACAGAACTCGGCCGAGCGCCGCTCCGATTCCCGGCGCGATCGGCTCAGAGTTCTGAGGACTCACACGGTTACGAGGGGGGCAGGCGCGGCGGGCGGTTTCGTCGACAGCCGATCGATCAGAGCCTCGTTCCACCCGTCCGTGATGTAACGAAAGATCCAGCTCTTCCGGCGGCTCATGCGCTGGTAGGCGGCCTTCAGATCGAGCAACATCGTGATCCGCTTGGAGTCGATCTTCAGCTCACCGTGATCGTGAGACGCGACGATCTCGAATCCGAGAATGCGGCGGTGGAACTCGAATGGGCTGTTGGGATCGGACTCGAAGACGTCGGTGATGAAGTGGGAGAAGCCCCGTTCCACCGTTTCGGTGGCAGCGGCCCTCATCAGGATGGCCGCCACCAGGATCTGCTTCCGATACTCCGGAATGACGGCGAATCGCCCGACCTCTGCGATCCGGTTCGCACGGATGAAAGCCTCCACGTCGAGTCCCGGGATCTCCAGCTCGAACTCGTAGGCGGTATAGAGGTCGAAGGGAATCTCGTAGAGCACGCGGGTGACACCGACCGGTATGCCGTCGCGTTCTGCCAGGAACCACGACATGGCGGCCGAGCTCAGGTCCGATTCGGGGAAGAGCTGCTCTGGGGTCCCCCAGCCTTTCTCGCCGAGATAGACGGTGCCGAGCACATCGAGCGCCGCGCGGTACCCTCCGGCATCCTCCACCTTGCGAACGGTCAGCTCATCACGTAACGCCATGTCGGTCTCCAGGTTCGGTTCGGGTCGTTTCGTTCATCTCAGAGGATTCGGCCGCATCCGCTCGTCCCTTGCGTCGGGCAGCATCTGGGCGCCAAGTTTTGCCACACAGCTCAGAGATGCGAAGCATCAATTCTCGTTGCAACTCCTTCGTTGTAGATCGGAGGAGTGTGCGCGCCGTCTGGTCGTCGCCGGACAGGGACGGGATGGCAGGTGTCGGGATCGCAGGTCCGATGTGGACCGAGAAGGGCTCGAAATCGCCGATGGGCCGGCTTCGCGGCTCGTCGTGGAATCGAAGCCCTACGGGTACCACTGGCACGCCGGCCTCTAGAGCCAAGAGAGCCGCACCGGGGCGCCCACGCAGCATCCTACGACGATTTCGGTTCATGGTTGCCTCGGGAAACACTCCCACCGATCGCCCGGCATCCAAATGATTCCTTGCTCGTTCCCAGGCCGTGCCTGGGTGAGCCCGTCGAAAGAACTGCTCCACGGCCGCCAAGAAGCGAACCTTGGGCTTCTTGCCGAAGACCGGTATCACGCCACCCCGTCTGTAGAGCATTGCCACGCCCGGAACTAGCATCATCGGCCAGTCGGCCAGAAAATGCACCAGCCGCCCGTCACGATGGAACGCCAGCAGCGCATTCAAGATCACGGTCTCCGGGCGCTGGCTGTGATTGGCTACCAGAACGAACGGGTCGTTCTCCACCGCGATGTGCTCCAGTCCTTCCACCGAGCGGATCCACTTTCTCCGCGCCAGATCGGCTGCCCCGCGGATATACAGCCGCGTCAACGGCTCCGATGCCATCTCCGGCATCGGTCGGCGCCACAAGTCTTCGAGGAACGGCTCCGGAGTCGACATGACGAAAAAGATCCAAAGGTTTCATAGAGCGACGCACGGACCCAAGCCTAGGCGGCGGCGCTGCGTCGATCATAAAGAAATCGAGAGGAGAGTATGAACCCGGTCAGTCGTATCGCAGATCCAGCCGACCATCGGCGACGCCCAACGTCACCCGCCCACCGCCTTCGAGCGCGCCAAAGAGGATCTCGTCCGTCAACGGACGCTTGATCTGTTCTTCGACGACACGGGCGAGAGGACGGGCACCGAAGGCCGGGTCGTAGCCCTTCTCGGCAAGAAGCTTCCGCGCCGCCGACGTGAGCTTCAACTTCACGTTCTTTTGACGCAGTTGGGACCGCAGCTCGCCGATGAACTTGTCGACGATCTTCTCCATGACCTCCTGCGACAGCGGCGCGAACTGTAGCCGCGCATCCAGACGGTTGCGGAACTCGGGGCTGAAGGCCTTCTCGAACGCTTCATCGCCACGCCCCAGGGCAACCCCTTGCGTGTCGCCGAAACCGACGGCCCGCCCTGCCATCTCGCGGGCCCCGACGTTGGACGTCATCAGCAGAATCACCTGACGGAAGTCCGACTGCTTGCCGTTGGTGTCGGTGAGGGTCCCGTGATCCATCACCTGGAGCAGGATGTTGAAGACGTCCGGGTGGGCCTTCTCGATCTCGTCCAGCAAGATCACCGCATGGGGATTCTTCGACACCGCTTCGGTCAGCAGACCACCACGATCGAATCCCACGTAGCCAGGAGGAGCGCCCACCAGCCTCGATACCGTGTGACGTTCCATGTATTCCGACATGTCGAAGCGTGCGAAGTGGATACCCATCACCACCGCCAGTTGCTTCGCGACTTCGGTCTTGCCGACGCCTGTGGGTCCGGTGAGCAGAAATGCCCCGATGGGCTTGTTCGGATCGCGCAAGCCGGCTCTCGACACCTTGATCGCGTCGACCAATCGGTCGATCGCGGAATCCTGGCCGAAGACGACGTGCTTCAGCTCGGACTCCAACAGTTGGAGGCGCTCCCGATCACCACCCTTTACCCTCCGCTCGGGAATCTGCGCCATGGTGGACAGCACTCGCTCCAGCTGATTCACGCTGACCCGCTTCCTTCCCACCAACGCCACTGCTGCGCCCGCCTCGTCCAAAAGATCGATGGCCTTGTCGGGCAGGCGCCGGTCGCGGAGGTAGCGCGACGCCAGCTCCGCTGCGGCTCGCACGGCGGGGCGCGTATACGAGACCGAGTGGTGATCCTCGTAGCGCTCGCGCAGCCCCTCGAAGATCTTCACCGTCTCGTCGACGGAGGGCTCCATGACATCGACCTTCTGAAAGCGCCGAGACAACGCCTGGTCATGCTGAAAATTCTGCCGGTATTCTTCCCAGGTCGTGGCTCCAATGAAGCGAACATGGCCTTCCTGCAGGGCAGGCTTCAGCAGGTTCGACGCATCGAGCGTTCCGCGTCCCGCCGAGCCCGCGCCGATGATCGTATGAATCTCGTCGATGAAGAGGATCGGTTGATCCTCTTTCTCCAGAGCGGCCAGGACTCCCTTGAGCCGGTTCTCGAAATCACCGCGGTAGCGGGTGCCGGCGAGAAGCGCTCCCATGTCCAGCCGATAGATCTTGACCGCGTCGAACTGCGTCGGAACCGCTCCCTGAGCGATCTTGAGCGCCAAGCCCTCCGCCAATGCCGTCTTGCCGACGCCGGGATCACCGACGTAAATCGGGTTGTTCTTGCGTCGCCGCTGCAAGATGTGGAGGGTGCGCAAGATCTCCCTCTCGCGACCGATCAACGGATCGAGCCCGCCGTCCTGCGCCATCGCCGTCAGGTTCTGGGCGAACGCAGCGAGGATCTCGTCCTCAGCGGGCAGCTCGTCCTCGTCCTCGCCGTCAGCGGTGAGCAGACGCCGGGTCGGCGACGTGGGCTGGAGCTTCGAAAGCCCATGGGCCAGGTAGCTGACCACGTCGAGCCGTGACACGCCCATTTCCATCAGCATGTGCACAGCCTCGGAATCGCTCTCGTAGAAAAGGGCTACCAGCAGGTCCTTGCCCTCCAAGACTTCCTTGTCCGCACCTTCCACATGGGCGTGGGCACGTGCGATCACGCGCTGAAACGCGAGACTGGGCTGCGGCTCGAAAGAGATCTTCTTCTCGTCTACCACCTCGATCTCTTCATTGAGGTAGAGGTAGAGGTCGTCCTTCAGACGGGTCACATCGGCCCCGGCGTGGCGTAGTACCTTGGCCGTTTCTTCATCGATGCACAGGGCGTAGAGCAGATGCTCCAGCCCGGCATATTCGTGTCGCAATCGCGCCGCTTCGGATAGGGCGACGCTGAAAATGATCTGCAGATCTTCGGAGATCTTCATCTATGGGTGCCTTGCTTCTCCGCTTCCACGCGGCGCGTTCGTCTGGGCGACGCACGTCCAATCGTCTTCACGCCTCCTCCATCGACAGGACCAGAGGCATCCCCTGAGCCCGCGCTTCGAGGGTCACATCGTGAATCTTGGTCTCAGCGAGATCTTTCGGGTAGACACCGGCGACGGCCACGCCCTTGGTGTGGACTTGGAGCATGATGTGGGTCGCCTCGCCGGGAGCTTTGTGGAAGTGTCGCACCAGGACGTCGATGACGAAGTCCTGGGTAGTGTAGTCGTCGTTGTGCATCAGAACCTTCCACTTTCCCGGTCGCTCTGTCTTGCGATCGCGGGAGACGTCGAGTTCCGTTCCGCTTCCCGGATCGTCGGCGATCTGGGCGTGAGGGATCGGGTGGTTCATCTCGACGTCGATGGGATCCAACGGACTCATGGCCCTAAGTTAAGCTGAGTACCGGACTCCTGCAACTCGTGGCCGGAGCGACGCGACGTCGCGCGCCCGCACTGTCCAACACGCAGCGTCCGGCCGATCTTCCCGCCGACCTCGATTTCATCGACATGGGCCACTCCGTGAAACGTACCGACCCCTTTCACCGCACCTCCCGTCTCCCGGTGACCCTGATTCTGTCGGCGGTCGCCGTCGGGACGTTTCTTCTCTGGCCCTCCTCCATCGACCCCGCGGCTTGGACCCCACCCGCAGCTCCCGCACTCGCCGGGCCGACCGCACCGAACCAGGCACTCGAACGAGCGGAAAGGATGGCTCAGGGCGACATCGTCGGACCCGAAGATCTGGCGGTGGATGCGTCCGGTCGCATCTGGGGCGGATTGGTGGATGGACGCATTGTTCGTTTCCTTCCCGATGGCGACATAGAGACCGTATACGACACCGGCGGCAGGCCGTTGGGACTGCATTTCGACGCCGAAGGTCGTCTGTTGATCGCCGATGCCAGCGCGGGTCTGCTGCGTCTCTACGAGGGGCCTGACGCCGCCACTCGGGTCGAGACCTTGACGACCGAGGCCGACGGCGTACCCTTTCGCTTCACCGACGACCTCGACATCGCTTCGGACGGAAAGATCTACTTCTCCGACGCAAGTCACCGGTGGGACCACCACCACTATCTCCACGACCTCCTGGAAGCGAAGCCTCACGGCAGGCTTCTGGTCTACGACCCGGCTGACGGCACCACACGAGTATTGCTGGAGGACCTGTACTTCGCCAATGGCATTGCGCTGTCGCAGAACGAGGACTTTGTCCTGGTCAACGAGACGTACCGCTACAGGATTACCCGCTACTGGCTCGACGGCCCAGAAGCAGGCACCTCCGACGTCTTCATCGACAACCTGCCGTGCATCCCAGATGGCGTATCGGCCAATCGGCGAGGGACTTTCTGGGTCGCCTGCTTCACCGTACGAAATGAGCGAGCCGACAAACTCCAACCCAGGCCCTTCATGAAGAAGCAGCTGGTCAAGCTACCGCGAGCCCTCTGGCCGCAGCCGGAGCCTCACGGCGTGGTGCTGCAACTCGACGAGAGCGCTGCCATCATCGCCAGCTTCCACGACCCGGGCGGCGAGGTGATTCCCGAGGTCACTTCCGTCGAGGAGCACAATGGCTGGCTCTATCTGGGTAACCTCAAGCGCGAGTTTGCTGCCCGGTTCCGACTACCCGCTCAATCCCCGGCGGCCTCCGACTCTGACTCTCCCGACTCCCCGTCGTCGGAGCCCGACTCGTCGGACTCCGTGCCATAGAGCGTCACCCGGTCGCGACCGGCATGCTTCGATTGGTACATGGCGTCGTCGGCCGCCCGATACAAATCGACGGGTGAGGTCATGGTCAGCGGATCGAGCACCGCCACACCGAACGAGCAGGTCAGCTCCAACTCGACGTCACCGTAACTGAGCTTTTCCTCAGCCATCCGGCGGCGCAGTTTCTCGGCCAATTGCACCGCGCCCGATTGATCGATCTCCGGATTCAGGATGACGAACTCCTCGCCACCCACCCGGGCGAAGACCTGCTCCGACCGCAGGTAGGTCTGCACCAAGCGCGCCACCTGCTGCAGGACGAAGTCGCCACACAAATGGCCGTGAGTATCGTTGATCAGCTTGAAATGATCGAGATCGAAAAAGATCAGTGACAGCGGTCGGTGGTGACGCCGTGCACGCTCGTATTCCTTGCGCAGTTCCTCATCGAGCTTTCGCTTGTTGAAGATCCTCGTCAGGCCGTCGCACATGACCAGCTGGTAGATCGCCTCGTGGTACGCGGTTTCTGGATCCCGTTCATGTAAGAACTTGAAATGCAGCGCGCCCACTTGAAACCGGTCGCCGGACCGTAGACGGTGCCGCCCATCGATGCGGCGGTCGTTGACGTAGGTTCCGTTGGTCGAGCCGAGGTCCTCGATCACCACGACCGCTCCGAGATGCTCCAGCCGAGCGTGTCTCCGAGAAAGAGAGCGCACGCCGGGCATGGCGATCTGGCACGTGGAAGAGCGACCGACATCGAGCCGTTCGTGAGGTGCCAGGCGAAACCGAGTTCCCAGCATCCGGTCCTCCGGATGTGAGAAGAGAATCAAGTTGGCTTCGATCGCCAGATCCTTGCGCGCCTGCGCCAAGGCCTGGAGCTCGCCCGTGTCAGCCTCTGTGAAGATCGTATTCTCTGCCCTCGAGCTGAGATCAGCCGTCGTATCCGACATGGACTGAGAAGAGGACGAGGATCGATCCGGCGTCGGGGGAGTGGGGCGGTCTTGCGTCACTTGGATCTCGGAAAGATACGCGGCTGGGCGGAGAGGAAAGCCTGGACGGATACCTTCCGGCGCGCTCTCGCCGGTGTCAGCATAGCGGCGTCAAGTGGGACGGTCAACGACAGGTCCTCTCGACCGTATGACACCTGCGAGCGCAACACGAGTGGAATCTCACCGTACTCACAGGATCGACCTACCGGCTCCGTTCCGATTCGACGAATCCCCTTCGACGCTGGATCCCGACCCATGAAGTCACTCGCCGCCGTCCGATCGTTCCTCGACGCTCAGAGCCAGGACCTTCGCTTTGCCCTGCGTACTCTGGCACGCAGCCCTGGTTATGCGATCACCGTCGTTGTCACGCTGGGTTTGGCCATCGGCGCCAACAGTGCGATTTTCAGCTTGGTGGACGGAGTCTTGTTGCGAGACCTGCCCTACGAGCACAACGATCGACTGGTAGTGCTCGAAGCGCAGAATCCGAAACGCCAGGCCACACAAACTCGCTTCTCGGTGCAGGAGATGCACGAGTTACGGCAACGGGTACACACGCTGGACGAAGTGGTCGAGCACCACGCGATGAGCTTCATCCTCCTGGGACGTGACGAACCACGCCGGGTGTCGACAGGGGTGGTGTCGGCGAATTTCTTCGACGTCCTGGGAGTGGGACCACAAGTAGGCCGGCTCTTCCGCGCGGACGACGAAACTCACGAGGCCGATCCCGTGCTGGTTCTGTCTTGGGAGTTCTGGCAGCAGGCGTTCGGTGGCGACGATGGCATCGTCGGTCAAGTCTTCGAGATGAACGACCGCCCTCACCAGGTCGTAGGTGTTCTGCCTCCGATCCCGCAGTGGCCTGCACGACACGATGTCTATATGCCGACCGTGGCCTGCCCGTTCCGAGCCCGAGGCAACGAGATGCGGCACGAGAACCGAAACGCGTTTCGCAGTCTGTCGATCTTCGGACGCCTGGCAGAAGGGAAGGATCTGCAGGCCGCGGTTCGGGAGATGGACGGCATCGCCGCCACCTGGCGCGAAGAGCACCCCGAGGCATACCGGGAGGAAGACGGCTTCTCGGTCGCGACCTCCAGGCTCGACGAACGTCTTGGACGAGGCGCCCGCTCCACACTGGGCATGCTTCTCGCCACCGCCGCACTGGTGTTGCTCATCGCCTGCGCCAACGTCGCCAACCTGGGCGTGGCTCGCCTGCTCGCGCGCCGACGGGAGCTGGCTGTACGAGGCGCCCTCGGGGCTGGACGTCGTCGCCTCCTGGGACAGCTGTTGACCGAAAGTACGGTGCTGGCTCTCGCAGGGAGCGTCTTTGGACTCTTCGTCGCCTACCGCAGCCTCGACATCTTGGCCCGCTTCGTCGCCCGCTACTCGCCGCGGGCGATGGACGTAGCTCTCGACCTGAGGGTGGTGGCATTCACTGCGGTGATCGCGGTGGCGGCGGGAATCGCCGCCGGAAGCCTGCCACTGCTGTCCTTCTCGGCTCGGCGGCGTCTGGCCGACGCCTTGCGCGATGGAACCCGCTCGGGCGACGGTGTGGGTCGCTCTCGTCTGCGCGCATTCCTGATCACGGCACAGGTCGCCGCATCGGTGATCCTGCTGGCCGCGGCCGGACTCTTCCTGGACAGCATGTGGCGACTACAGCAAGTGGACCTCGGTTTCGAAACGGAACGCATCATCACGGCCGAGATCCCGCTCAACTGGTCGCAACTCGGCAGCGCCGAGGAACGCCGGCCCTATCTGGAACGCATCGAAACGGCCGTCGCAGGGGTTCCCGGAGTCTCGTCGGTGGCGCTGGGCAACGTAATTCCCCTCGCGGAGCAGACACCTATGCAGTTCCGCCTGCTCACCGAGGAGCAGGGCGCAATCGACCCCAACGGTGGTCCCGAGGTCGAATTCCGCATCGCCGGAAAAGACTATTTCCAGACCCTCGGCATCGCTCTGCAAGAGGGCCGCACTTTCGCCGATTCGGACACCGAAGACTCCCAGGACGTACTGATCATCGACCGGCGGGCAGCCCACCAGCTGTTCCCCGATCGGCCGGCCCTTGGCCAGCGCGTCAGCGCCGATCAGGGTCGCACCTGGGTCGAGATCGTGGGCATCGTCGCCAGTACCCGACAGAATCGGGCCGACGAGACCCCCAAGCCGACGGTATATCAGAATCCACGCCAGTCCGGTTTCGCCGATAGTCTGTTCCTACGAACCGATCGCGAACCCGGAGCCCTCGCCCGCGATTTGAAGGCCGCTATCTGGCATGTCGCTCCTGACCAGGTCGTCGCCGAGATTCGCACGCTCGAAGAGCTCAGGCGGAATTCGACGGCGGCGCCGCGCACCATCACGATCTTGGTGTCGCTGTTCGCCGGTCTGGCACTCCTCATCACCATCGCTGGTGTCGCGGGTATCGTTGCCCACGGTGTAGGCAGACGTCGACGAGAGATCGGTGTCCGCATGGCTCTGGGTGCCCAGCGCCTGGAGGTTCTTCGTCTCGTGCTGGCCCAGGCTCTGACTCTGGTGGCAGCCGGACTGGTCGTCGGCTTGGTGGGCGCGATAGCGGGGGGCCGCAGCCTTGCACCTTTCCTTTTCGAGTCTGCCGGCGTGGATTGGCGAGTGCTCGGAGGCGTCGTTCTGACCATGCTGCTCACCGCCTTCTTGGCTTGCTGGCTACCCGCGCTCAAAGCCCTGGGCGTAGAGCCCTCGAGCGCACTACGTAGCGAGTAAGGAGTGCTACACTGCGTCCACTCTGATGTCGTGGTCGCAGTTCCGTCGCCCCAGCCCTGCTTCACCTGACGCGTCACCTTCGCCGAGTCCCGACGCGCCGGTGGAAGCCTGCCGGGTTTCACGATGAGCGTTTCGGGAGCACCCGGCCAGGCGACCGTGGTCGAGACCTCCCACAAACCACCGCTACATTCCCACGGGGCTGGCCAGGCTCGGCCAGGGAAGAAGACCGACGGATTCCTGGCCTGGTTCCGGCGCATCTGGGCCCCACCGGATCCGGATCTGGTCGATGCAGGGCAACGGGGAGAATGGTTGATCGCAGGCGTGCGGCTGCTGATCATCGTGCTGATCCTCTATTTCCCTCTCCGCACCTACTTCGATTCCCCCAACGAGCGTGGACGGGAGGCCATTCTTTGGCTCGCCGTTGCCGCCCTCGCCGAGGCCCTGATCGTGTATTCAGCGGTCATGCGCAGTTGGGGACGGGGGTGGATAGGTTTCTTCAGCGGCATCATCGACGTGTCTCTGGTCACTCTCTCCCTATTCATTTTCCTCCGGCTGGGTCAACCGCTGCAGGTGACCAACGACCTCCTGATCTTTCCGGTCTACTTCTTGGCCATCGGAGCGACCAGTCTGCGTTACGACTGGAGAGTCTGTATCCTCGCCGGCACCACGGCGGTGGTGCAGTACCTCGGTTTGGTCTACTACACCGAGTGGTTGTGGGATCTGAACGACGCTGCCACCTCACCGATTCTCGCGGAGCAGTTCAGCTGGACCTCCCAGATCGGACGCGGCGTCCTGCTCGCGATGGCGACTCTTCTCGCCACCACGGTCGTGGTTCGCGCCAAAGAACAGCGGGCACGTTCTAATCGCGATCGCCTGACCAATCTGGCGAACCGAGGTTTCTTCAACGAGAGCATCCACCGTATCGGTGCCATCGCGTCGCGCTCGGGCGATCCGGTGGCTGTGGTGATGATCGACGTCGACCACTTCAAGAAGTTCAACGACTCGTATGGTCATCAGGCCGGGGATATCGCCCTTGTCAGCGTCGCCCGTGTGCTTTCGAATCAGTTTCGGACCACCGACCTCGTAGCCCGCTACGGAGGCGAAGAGTTCGCAGGCATCTTCCCAGGCATGAACATCCAGGATGCAATCAACCGTCTCGAGATCCTGCGCGCCCGCATGGAGGGAACCCCGATCCACCTGGAGAAGGGAAAAGTGGTCCGGGTTACGGTGTCGATCGGTGTCGCGGTTTGGCCCGACGACGGAAGCGACTTGTCGGAGGCCTTGCGCCTGGCCGACGAGCGGCTTTATCGCGCCAAGCAGGGCGGCCGAAACCGCGTGGTGGGCCCCTCGGGCACAGAGCCCGAGAGGGCACCGCAACGGCGCGCCTCCGATCCCCACTAAGGCATTCCAGAAGCTGAGCTTCTGGCGCTAGGGGGAGTCGGCCCTGGCCGAGCACTGAGCGCACCTGCCAGACCAATCCCGGCGGAGTTGCGACCTGCTCGCCCGGACTGCTTGCCGCTCGCGACAGATTCACCCGGATGAGCGCAAGAAACATCCGAGTCATGGGTTGCATCCTGCAGGTCGACGAAACGACTCGCGATCCCTGCCCAGACCGGAGACACCATGCCGTCGCGAATCAGCGCTGTTCATCCACCGACTCACCGGCACCTCGCCCTACTCATCGCTTGGCTGGCACTACCCGGCTGGGCCTTGGCTGCCGATATCGGGCACACCGGCTCCGCCGACTCCTCCATCGAGATGCCCTGGCGACAGGCAGGCTTGACGGAACGCCAGGCTGCGGCTCATCTGCTCGACCGCTTTACCTTCGGCGCTCGACCCGGCGACCTCGACCGGGTCTTGGCGATCGGCTTGGAAACCTGGTTCGAGCAGCAACTCGACGGCGGCTTGGCAACACCTGAGCTCGATCGCTTCCTGGAGGGTCTAGCGACCTTCGAGCTGGACGCTCTGGAGCTGGCGCGACGATATCCGTCTCCCGGGGCCGTCCGGCGTATGGCGATCCAAGAAGGTGTGATCGAGTCGCCCGAGGGCGACACGGCTGCCGCCCTACCGGCAGAGGGATCCGGAACCGAGCCTCGGAAGAGGGCCGAGCAGCGACGGGCAGTCCGTGCCCTTGCCGAAGAAAAGGGATTCGGCTCGCAGCGCGAAGCCCTGGCCGACCTGATGATCCAGAAGCTGGCGCGCGCCCGGCATTCCGAGAACCAGCTGCACGAGGTCCTCACCGACTTCTGGTTCAACCACTTCAACGTCTCGCTTACGGACAACCGGGCCCGCATCTTTCTCTGGCCCTACGAGCGCGACGCCATCCGGCCTCATGTCGCTGGCTCGTTCCACGACATGCTGGGAGCCACCGCCCGTCACCCCGCCATGCTGCTCTACCTCGACAACGCACTCAGTGTGGCCGAGAAGGACACCACGACAACCTGGGACCTGCGCTCGAGAAGAGCCTCGGAGAGGCGAGGTCGTCGTGGAATCAATGGCCCGAGGCGGGCCGAGCTACGCGACCAGCGGCAGCGCGACTCGCAAGGAGGCCGGCAACGGGCCACAGGTCTGAACGAGAACTATGCCCGGGAGCTCATGGAGCTTCACACCCTCGGCGTGGACGGCGGCTACACCCAAGAGGATGTTGTGGAGGTGGCCCGATCCTTCACGGGCTGGACTGTCGTGCCACCTCGTGGACTGCCGGAGCGACTGGAACGGGCCCGAGCAGGCCTACGTACACGTGCCGGATTCGTGATCGAAAATGCCTTTCTTTTCCGCCCGGACGCCCACGATGCGGAGCGCAAGCTCGTTCTCGGTCGCGAGCTGCCTGCGGGGCGGGGTGTCGAGGACGGCGAGGACGTCCTGGACCTTCTGGCGAACCATCCGTCCACCGCCCAGCATCTCTCCACCAAGCTAGCGATCCGGTTCGTTTCTGATCAGCCACCGCGATCTCTCATCGACCGGCTGGCGAAGATCTATCAAGCGTCCGGAGGAGATATCCGAGCCATGCTGGCGGAGCTGGTCGCATCGCCTGAGTTCTGGTCGGCCGACTCAATCGGCCAGAAGATCAAGTCCCCATTCGAGCTGACCATCTCGGCGTTGCGTGCACTCGATGCCCACTCCTCGGACCCTCGAGAGACCCTGGAGTGGATCCGGCGTATGGGTCAACCGCTCTACGCGTATCAAGCCCCCACAGGTTTCCCGGACCGCGCCGAGGCATGGGTGAACACCGGAGCCCTGCTCCAACGAATGAACTTCGGTCTCCAGCTCGCCACGGGAAGGGTCGCGGGTATTCGCGTAGAGCTCGATCGATACACCGGCCACCCGCCTGACGAGACGTCACCGGAGGAGCAATTGCGTCATTGGCTCACCTTCCTGATTCCGGAACGGGATCCCGAACCCACCATGCGCAGACTGCTGCCGGTGATACAGGATCCGGACCTTGCCGACAAGGTCGCCCGAGCTGCGCCCGATGACGACGAGGACAACACCTGGAATCCCTTGGCAGAAAGAGATCGGACCGGTGGCCGGGGTACCGACGTCTCGAGCGACGCCGACTGGGACGTCACACGAGGACCCGGACGGCGCGATCTCCGAGCAAGGCGAGCGGCGCCAGCAACCCATCCGGATGACAGCTTCACCGCCCACGTCGTCGGCGTAATCCTCGGCTCACCTGAGTTCCAGCGCCGATAGCCGCCGCATCGACACCTACCCGATCACAGGAGTCCGACATGCTCGACCGCAGAGCCTTCCTCAAGTCCGGAGCCATCGCCTTGATCACCGTCGGCGCGGGGCCCACCTTCCTCGAACGCGCGGCGCGTGCAAACGGGCGCCGCCCCAAAGTCCTGGTGACGATCTTCCAGCGCGGTGCGATGGACGGGCTCGCGGCAGTGCCCCCACTCACCGATCCCAGGCTGCAGAGCCTTCGGCCACGGCTACATCTGCCCGCCGGTGGGTCGAGCCTCGGCCGATCGAGAGATCGAGTGGTGGACCTCGGCAACGGCTACGGACTTCACCCAGCTTTCGGCGACCTCCTACCGCTATATCGCGAAGGAGTCCTCGGAGTCGTTCACGGAGTCGGATCCCCTTCCTCCACCCGATCACACTTCGATGCGCAGGATTACATGGAAACGGGTACTCCGGGCCGCAAAGGCACACCCGATGGTTGGCTCAACCGGGTGGTCGGACGTCTCGGCCACGACACGACGCCGTTCCGAGCCGTATCGCTGACGCCGGCTCTTCCCCGCTCGTTGTATGGAAACGAGCCCGCCCTCGCCGTCACCAACCTGCGCACATTCGATGTCGAGCTACCAGGGAATCACAGCGCCGCACAGGCAGCCGGCCAGGGCTTCGAAGCACTCTACGAGCAGACCTCGCAGGACCTCCTTAGAGACACCGGTGCCGAGACCTTCGAGGCGGTGGAAACACTGAAGGCACTGGATGTAAGAAACTACCGCCCCGCCAGCGGCGCCGACTACCCGAGCTCACCCCTCGGCCGGGCTCTGATGCAGATCGCCTTCCTGGTGAAATCGGACGTCGGACTACAAGTCGCGTTCGCCGAATCGGGCGGATGGGATACCCACGTACAACAGGGAAGCGATCGCGGCAGCTTCGCGGCCCGAGCCGGCGATCTGGCCCGCTCGATCTCCGCCTTTTGGCACGATCTGGGCCGCCATCGCGCCGAGGTGACCCTGATGACGATGACCGAGTTTGGTCGCACGGTTGCCGAGAACGGCACGGGCGGCACCGACCACGGTCACGGCTCATGCCTGTTTCTCCTCGGAGGTGAAGTGGAAGGCGGTCGTGTTCACGGAAGCGTTCCCAAGTTGGCACCGGAAAACCTATTCGAGGGCCGTGATCTCCCCGTGGGTCTCGACTTTCGCACCGTATTCCAAGAAGTGGCGACAAAGCACTTTCGACTCGATCCAGGCAAGTCTCTCTTCCCGGGTTGGGCGGTCGAGGCACCGCCCAGCCACCTCCTGGGCTGATCTGTCGCGGCTATGTATGATCACGGCTCGTGTCCACCCGAGCCGCCCCCCTGATCAAGCCTCGCGATCCTCGCCTCGCCTCGTCACCGGAGTCTCTGGTGGACGGCCGTTCGTGGCCCGTCAGCTTGGCTCTCGCGATCGCGCTGTCTCTACTTCGGGGGCCGATCATCGGCCTCTTCCACAACGCAGCCGATCTGGAGCACTTCTTCGACCGTGCCATCGGCATGGCGACCCTCGCCGGAGTGGATTCGTCCGGCTATGCGCACGGCTTCATACGGCTCCAGGTGCTCCTTGCCCTGGTTTCTTTGGTGGCCTACGGCGGAGCTCGTTGGCTCCGTCGATGGATCGATGGGTTCGCCACAGTTGACGCGCCCGAACATCGATGGATCGCCCGCCTGACCGAAATCTGGGCAGCGCTCGCCATCTACGATGTCTTCTTCCCGGCCGGGGTGGATCTGCGTCCGCTGACAATACTGCTTGCCTTTCTCTCGGTACTCGCAATCGGCGTGCTGATCATCCGCAACCACCGGTGGTTTGCCTCTTTCTCGATGATCGAGCCTCTACGACGGGTGGATCGATCGTTCTTGGTAGCCACCCTATTCTGGCCAGTGCCGGCATTCTTCGTAGTTTGGGTCGTCACGGATCGTCCGTTGGGGTTCCAAGGCGCTCCTACCGCGATGTGGTACACCCTCTGGGCCTTGTTGTGGCTGCTCACATTGTGGCTCGTGGGCTACCGACTCGCTCGAACGACCGGTCGTGCCGAGTCCACGCGCCTAATGGCCTCCGTCATTCCTTGGCTGCTCGTTCCCGCATCGCTGCCCCTGGCCAACGAAGTCCAGGCTGCCTTCCGCTCACTCGATCCGAGGAGGGTGGCCCTGGTCCTGATTCTGCTGTTGGTGGCCTCGACGGTCGGTCTCTACCACTGGAATCCGCTTCGTCGACATGCATCTGCGGACGTTCGCCGTAGCGTTTCCGATCGGCTCTTGTACGTCTACTTCGGCCTCACGGTCTTTACCGTCGGACTACTGCGATTTCATCCCTCGCATCGTCACCTGGGCAACCTCGACTACTTTCATCTGGGTGAGAGCGTACTGCCGACACAGCAGCTCCTGCAGTTCTCCAAGGTACCTCTGCTGGATCTGCGCCTGACCCATACTTTCTCCGACATGGCGTACGAGTGGCTCTACGCCATGTTCCACGGTGTCCAGGGCCTGGACCTACTTATCTGGAGCCATGGCCTGAAAAACCTCGTCGGATTGATGCTCGCCTATTTCGTATTGGCGAGGATCTTCTCACCAGGATATGCCCTCCTCGCCTGCCTGTTCCTACCCGTGCTGTCCACCTTCAGGCCTTACTACGCCATCGTGCTGCTCCCGGCGATCTTTCTGGCCAAGGCCCTGCGACGGCCGACCACTGCTCGTTTCGTTGCTTTGGCCTGCGCCCTAGTGGCTGTGCTCCTTTGGCGCATCGATTTCGGCCTGGCAGCGTCCGTAGCTGCCGCAGGTGTGGTCGGCCTACATCTCCTGCGAGGTGCCCACCGCCGCCGAGCAGCCGCCAGAGCAGCGGCCTGGATGGTTTCGGGTTTCGTCGTGTCGATCGCCACGGCAAGGCTGCTGGCTGGCCCCCGCCTCTTCGAGACTATCGGCTTTTTCTTCCAATCGTACTCCTACCGGTTGCTTACGAGAACGCGTCCGGAAGTGATCGAGAGCTACACCGCTGCAGCTGTCCTGCAGTACTACCTCGTGCCGGCTGTCGCTTTGCTGTACATCGTCGTCCTGACTGCTCGCCAGCTTCTGCAAAGGCGGTGGGTCTCGACCCGTCTCCAGCTACTGACCTTCCTGGCCGCGTTCTCGCTGGTGATCTCAGTTCGGTCCATGGAACGGCACTCGCTCATCGAAGCTTTCAACCCCTACCTTTCGGTACTACTACTAGCCCTGCTTCCGCTGTTGTTCCAACGCAACGGCGGCCGGTTCGAGCGCCCCTCCAGCCGGGCGGTCTTCGCGGCCGTCCTGGTGACCACGTCACTCTTCGCGCTTCCGCCAGCCCGGCAAGACATCTCGTCACCCCTAGGAATCGCGCTGCGCCAGGGAGATACCCTCTTTCGCTTCCACCGATTCCAAGAAGGGGAGCCTAGGGTGCGCTTCGCGGACGGTCGTCATCGTGCTCTGCTGGACTTCCTCGATCGACATCTTGAGCCAGATGAGACCTTCTTCGACTTCTCGAACGCGCCTCTTCTCTACGCTTTGGCCGAGCGCGAGTTTCCAACCTACATTATTCCTAACCTCCTTCAGACTTCGGAGACCGTCCAGGCACGAACCCTACGAGATCTTTCGGTCTACGCCGCAGCGGACCGCCTACCCCTGGTGATCTTCAAGCAAGGCAACGCCTTCTGGGATGCCACAGACGGAGTGCCGAACGAAGTTCGCTGCTATCGGGTGGCGGAGTGGCTCTATGAGAACTACCGGCCTGCGGCAGCGGTGGGCAAATACCAGATCTGGTGGCGCAGGAATCGTCTGATTCCCTGGCCCACCACGGCAGACACCCGTGAGTGGACTCTGGAATCCACTTCCAGCGCGGAGGAATATGGAGCTACTGCGAACTTCCAAGCCGACGGGGCGATTCGTGTCGTAGGGAAGACATCGGGTGGTCACGTTTTCGGCATCTTCGACACCACGCCGTTGCCCGATCTCTACACACACAACGACTGGCAGGTCGAGCTGCGAATGGAATCCACCGCCGACGAGCCCATCCAGATGTTCTTCGGCTTCGATGATCAGTATTTCGCGGCAGAGTCCCACGCTTGGTTCTTGCCCGAAGATGCAGCTGACGGGATCGTCACGCTGGAAATACCAGGTGGACAGGGAAGACAGCTCACAGACCTTCGCTTCGATCCACCCCAAGGATCGACCCTGACCATCCGGGAGGTCCGCGTCCGCGGGCGTGGCTCATCCCATCGGCCACTGCGCGACGAGGAATTGGCGCAGAACTTCGATCTCGATGCATTGCCGGCGATCTGGGCTCGGCACGATCCGCTGAAGGCAGCCACGACGACTCGGATACTCGCCGACCTCCTCGACGAGCCGGTAGAGATGGAGAGTGGCGAGCCCCTCGATCTACGTTTTCCCGAAGATCTGATCTTCGATGTCGCCCTCGGCGCCTACCTCCACCTGGAAATCCGAACCGAGGACGACGCGGCACAGAGCCCCCCCACCATCTCGCTGACCTGGGGCGAGCCCGCGAGCTCTTTCTCGTTCGCTCTACTGCAAGATCGTTCTGGTCGCGACGACTATCTGGTCCGACTCAGCACCCAATGGCGTTGGTGGCAGGGGAACGTGGACGGCCTGGAGCTACGAACGGACCGGTCTGTGATCGTGGAGAGCGCTGTCCTTCGCGGGGGCGACTGACTCCGGCATTCCAAGCGAACAAACGGCCGGAACCGGGAACAACGAGATCGAGGGCACTTCGCGCGGGCCCTCGTACCTGTCGGTTGACCCGGCCCAGCCGGTCGGCGAGACTGTGGCGGCCACGGCGACCGGTCGAGGTCGACGCGGAGGCGATGCGCAGCCCGACAAAGAGCTACCGCGACGGATCTATCTTGAAAGTCATCATCCAGATTCCGTGCCTCAACGAGGCCAAGACACTGCCGGCTACGCTCGCGGCCCTTCCTCGCGAGCTTCCGGGCGTCGACTCGGTCGAATGGTTGGTGATCGATGATGGCAGTACGGACGATACCGCGGCGGTTGCCCGAGCGCACGGCGTCGATCACGTGGTGCCGATGAATGGGAACCAGGGTTTGGCACGGGCATTCACAGCCGGTCTGCTCGCGGCCGCAGAGCTGGCCGCCGACGTGATCGTCAACACCGATGCGGACAATCAATACCAGGCAGACGACATCGAGAAGATCGTGGCACCGATCGTCGCAGGGGAAGCCGACATGGTCATCGGCTCCCGCCCGATCCAGGCCATCCGCCACTTCTCACCCCTGAAACGATTCCTGCAGCGCCTCGGGAGCCGAGTGGTACGGACCGTGAGTGGCACCGAGGTGCGCGACGCACCCAGCGGATTCCGCGCGTTCACGGCTGATGCGGCGCTACGTCTCAACGTCTTCTCTAGCTACACCTATACCTTGGAGACGATCATCCAGGCCGGATCCGCCAACCTGCGCATCGTCGACGTACCGATCCGCGTCAACGGGCCGACGCGTCCGAGCCGACTGATCCGCTCCATACCCTCCTACCTCCGGCGCAGCGTGGTCGACATCCTGAAGACCTACGTCATCTACCACCCGGTTCGGATCTTTGGGCTACTAGGAGCGCTGTTCCTGATTCCGGCGGCCTTTCTCGCGACTCGCTACCTCGTCTATGTGGCGCTCGGTGAGGGAACGGGCCATGTCCAGTCGGTAGTGGCCTCGGGTGTGCTGGCCATCTGCGGTGTGTTCATGCTCGCCATCGGCATCGTGGCGCACCTGCAAGGCGTCAATCGACAGCTGCTGGAAGAAACTCGATACCTCCTACATTCCGAGAGGCTCCGTCCCCGGTTGTCTGCGGAAGACCGCCGCGAAACAGCAGAGACATCCTCCGGATGACACCTCGATTCGATCTCGCAGACCACTCCAGGGAGTTCGTCTGCGGCATTCTCGGCGACGAGAACCGTACTCAGGATCCGCTCCGACAAATCGGTAGGTTCAGTGTCCGGCACGAAGGTCAGCCTCAGCCCTTGGCCATATACCGAGCGGATTGCCGATGACACAGTCTGCGATCGATACCGATGAAGTGAGTGGGACGGTTCCCGAGGGAGAGCCCGAGGGAGACCGCACCCGCTACGTACGCACATTCGTACTGCTGTTCTCCTCGGCTTGTCTGATCTGGGTGCTTCGGCCTTTGATCGCCAACGGCCGCGAGCTCGCAGCCTCCGTCGAAGGAGGACATCTCTTGGGGCGGACCGCCGCTGGCGCATTGGCGTATGCGGCACTAAGTGTCCTCAACGCTTTAGCATGGTGGTGGCTGGCGGGTCTCTATGGTTGCCGTCCGACGCTGCGACGCGGCTACGAAGTGTTCGCCCGCTCCCAGGTTGCAAAGTACCTGCCGGGAAACATCTTTCACTACGTGAGCCGACAACTCCTCGGAAGGCGGGCCGGACTGAGCCACACCGCATTGGTGGCTAGCAGTATCTTGGAGATGGCGAGCATGCTGACGGCAGCGGCGGCACTCATACTCCTCGCTTCTGGCACGACGTACTTACCGGACCACGACCACCATCTGGTTTGGCTCGCCTCTACAGGGGGGATTCTGGTTCTCGTCTTTGGCTGGAGGGTCATGGATACCGGACTACGCCGCTTCGGGCCGACCGCTCCCTGGTTTCAGGGTTTGCCGCGCCTCCGGTTCGGCGACGCGGCGCGCCTCTTCGGGCCCACTTTGGTATTCCACATCTCCTTCGCGGTCGGAGTAGGAGGAATACTCTGGGCGCTCGTCAGCGTGATCGCCCCAGAGACTGCGCAGCCCTCATTCTTGCGGGTCGTCGGCATCTTTCCGCTGGCATGGATGGCAGGCACTGTGACCTTGGGGGCTCCGGCGGGAGTCGGTGTACGCGAGGCCGTACTGACCTGGCAGCTCGGCACACTCCTCACACCGGCGCAGGCCGCCGCGACGGCACTGGCCCTGCGTCTGGTCACCCTATCGGGCGATCTGCTCACGGCTCTGGCGGGCTGGTTGCAGGCGCCGCGCCCCCCGGTTTCTGGACCGGCGTCCTGAAAAAGGCGATGAACTCGCCACGGAAGCGCCAGACCACGACGACGAAGCTCACGACGGCGGCGAAGATCGACAAGCCAAAGCACCACCATGGCCGATGTCCCACCGACCACCAGACCACGGCGAAGAAGGGAAGAGGCGCCAAGTAGGCCCAAGACATCTCGCCGAGCATCCGGCGGAAACCGCTGGGCGACACTTTCCACAATGCCCAGGTCATCAGGATTCCGCCGAGGGGCAGCAGGTTGACCCATGCCATGCCGATCGGCCCCAGCAGGCCC
This sequence comes from Thermoanaerobaculia bacterium, assembly GCA_028066595.1. GTDB lineage: Bacteria > Acidobacteriota > Thermoanaerobaculia > Multivoradales > J023 > JAUIJL01. Next base: position 8,061 of record JALCBJ010000030.1, on the reverse strand, counting down.
GTAAGCCAGAAACCGCCGAGGCCGAAGGTGGCCACGGTCAGCACGGTGGCCACGATCCACAGCCGATCCCAGTGCAGCGTCTTCAGCACTTCGCCTCCCAAGCGGGTCAAGGGATCCACCAGCGGAGCGAAGCACAGGATGCGCAGATAGGCGGGCGCATCGACCCACTGACCGCCCCCCACGAGCCAAACCACCAGTTCCGCGTTGAGGAAGAGAAACAGCGCTGTCGGGACCTCGATGGCGAGCACGAAGAGCGTGGACAGCGAGAACGCGCGAAACATCTCCTCGCTGTCGGCTCGAAGTTTCACCAGAGCAGCGAACATTACCCGACCGATGGCAGGCAACAGGATCTGGGTAGACACGATCGTGGCCCAAAAATAGGCAAAGGTGTAGTTGCCCACATCGGCGAAAGGAAAACGAGCGCCGAGCACGATCGGGTCGATGTGGCGCGTGAGCAGGATCAGAAACCAGATCGCCGCGAGGGGCGAGCTTTCCCGAAGCAGGCTCAAGGTCCTGCCCTCGAGGTAGGTCAGGGGGATGTCTCTCCAGACCCTGAGCCACAGGTGGGCGCAATAGACGGCGGTGGCGAAGGTGTGCGCGATCACCAGACTCCATACGCCAAACCCGGCAATTGCCAAGCCACAGCTGATACCTACATAGCAGAGATTGCGCAAGATCTCCGGGGCCACTGCTCTGCCCACCTGAAGCTCTCCTTCCAGGTACATCTTGGGCACCATGGACAGGCCTTCGAAGAACAGAAACAGCGCCAGCAGGCGCAGGACGCCGACCGTCGCGTCGTGCTCGCCCTGAAACAGGCCGGTGGCGTGGGGGGCGGCGAAGATCGCGCCTGCCATGACCAGGCCACCCCAGATGCATTCCAGCGCCAGGAGATTGCCGAAAGGTCGTGATTCCACTCGCAGCACGTGATACGCCAGACCCAGATCGCGCACCGCACCGAGCACGAGAAACACCACCAGCGCCCAGTCGAAAAGCCCCCAATCCTCGGCGGGGATGTAACGACGCAAGATCAACTGGGCGCCGAAGACCGTGAGCACCCGTACACCCTGCGAAAGAGCGGCCGCTCCGGACGAGCGTAGGAAGCGGGCCGCCGTCGTCTGGCGGCGGTCCTCGATGCTGACGGGATCGGCGGTCTCGCTCACCGGCCGATTGTGCCTCGAAGCGATGCCTTCGCCCAAACGCCACTTCGCACCGTATTCGAATCCCAGGTAGGTTCCGACCGTAGAATGTCCGTTATGTCGCGGTGGACCTTTTCGTGGATCGTCGGCTTGCTGGCCGTCTTGCCTGCCTCTGTACCGGCCGAGACTCTGTATTCGGTGCCACCTGGCGACCGGCTCGCCATCGAGGCGGTCCTCGACGACGCGACCTGGACGGAGGCCAGAAGATGCCTGCCCAACGCTTCGACCGTAGGAGCTCAGTACTACGCCGTCGTCGTGAACGACCTCGATGCGCCCGGACGACCTTCGGCTCGCCAGGGTGACGCCGTACCCTTCGTCGACTCCGCGTATCGCGCTTGGCGGGCCGCCGACCCATCCGCACTCGACCCCGACCGCCACATCTTGATCGGAATGGCGATCGAAGACCGCGCAGTCGCTATCCATCCAGGACACCGGTGGGCGGAAATGGGCTTGGAAGGCAGCACCGTCACGCGGGTGATCGACAACTCCGAGTTCGGCGACCGAGCCCGCTCCGGCGACCTGGCACGGGCCGTGTGCACACTGGCGGAGGCGGTCGACGCCTGGATCGTCGACGAGATCCAAACACAGGAACGGGCGCGCCAAGAGGCGACCGCCGCAGCTGCCAGACAACGCGAAGCTGCGGCGGCCAAGGCAGCGCGCCTGGCGGCGCTCCGGCAGGCCGCTCCTCTCGTGTTCCTCGGCGCCGTACTGCTCGTGACCCTGCTCATCTTGCTCGTCCAACTCGTCCGAGTGCGCGGGCTCAAGTCCTCGGTGTTGGCAGAGATCGAGTCGTGGCGTGAGCGCCTGGCGATTGCCGCCGAGCGCCTGCTAGAGCTCGAGCGTCTCCACCCGGTCTACTTCACCGCGACGATGCGCCGCTGGACAGGTCGCAGCCGCGATCTCGATCGTAGCTGCGCCGACGCGGTGAACCGTGTCTACCTGCTCTACTCTCGCGCTTCCCTCCTCGCCGAACGGGCTGCCGACGAGCTACAGGTCACCGGCGGGCTACGCACTGGGCCGGTCCGTCGTGCACGAAGCTTCCTACACTCGGCAGACGTGGTCATCGAGGAGGGAGTGCCTGCCGAAGCCGAAGATCGACGGCGGATCTTCGTACCTCTGCTGCGCGAGGTACGGACTACCGCCGACCAGATCCTGGGTGAGCTCGATACCGCCTACGGCGAGGCCCTGGACCTGCTTTCCACGGTGGCGGCGCTGGAAGAGCGCCACGAGGAATCGCGACGAGCTGCCGACGAACAGGCGGAGGCGGCGCTTACCGCCATCGCCGAACGACGCGACCTCGGTCTACCCGTAGGGCACCTCGACGAGGAGCTGGAGAACGCCCTGGCGGACCGTGACAAGGCACGGGACGAGCTCCGCTCCGACCCGCAGTCGGCGATCGAGCTACTCGAGCCGTGCTTTCAAGAACTGCGCAGCGTGGCGCAGCGCGCCGAGTTGGGAAACCGCGCCGTCGAACGCCTACGGACCCATGTCACCCAAAGGGCACGGACCCTCAGGCAGCGGATCGACGAACTTCGTTCAGACGGTTTCCGTCTGGAAGAACCCGGATTCCAACCCGACCTGCAGCTCGATCGTGGGGCCGAGGACGCGACGGCCATAGAGACAGCCGTGGCCGAGGGCCGGGAAGTGGACGCCCGGACAGCTCTGTCCGAGCTCGAACATGCCCTCGACGATCTCTCGGCCCAGATCGAGGCCTCGGCCTCGGCAAGGGACGACCTGCCCGAGAATGCCCTGGAGCTGGACAGCGAAATCCAAGCGGTGCGCGACCAGCTACCCTCGGCGAGGCAGACCTTGGACAAGCTCGCGCAACGACACGCCCACCGGTCCTGGCAAGAAGAGTCCGACAACGTCGACGAGCTGACGGCGATTCTGGAGCAGCTGGACAGGTCTATGGAACAGATTCGCATGGACCACGAACGCCAGCACTACCTCGCCGCCTTGGAAGACCTGACCACCTGCCGTGAGCTCCTGGACGAGTGTACAGATCTGCTCCGCGAGGTCGAGATCATCGAGAGCGTGCTGGAGGGTTGCAAGTCGCGCAGTCAGGAGCTCGCGTCTCAGGTCGAGTCATCGACAGAGGCCCTGCGAGCCCTCCGTGGCGAGTCGGGGGTCGGCGCGGAAGCCGAAGAGCAGATCACCGATCTGGCGAAGGAATCGGACATCCTCTTGATTGCCTGCCGAGAGCCCGAGCCAGATTCCGCGGCCGATCTCCCGGACTGGACCGAGCTGGAGCCGCGCCTGGCAGCCCTTCGCCGTGGCCTCGCCGACCTTGCGACGGAGGTGGACGAGAACCTGGCGAGTTTCGCCGATGCCGGACGGTTGCAACCGCAATTGACGTCGGCGGTGCACGAGTTGCTCGACCATGTGCAACGAGAGGAGCGAGATCGCCCGCACGTCGAGGCCTCACTGCGCGACGTGGCCAGCGACGTCACCGCATGGGAAGAGTCTCTGGAGCTCGGCGAGCTCGGGGGCAGGGAACTGCTCCAACAAGGTGAGCATCTGGCGGCTCGTCTCGATTGGGCGAGGGGGGTGTGGCGCTCCGAAATGGACCTGGTGCGACATGCCGAGTCGCTGCTGCGCAGTGCCGAGCATTCCGCGAAGCGGCAGCTCGGACGCTCTCTGGGACACGGCGTAGCCGTGGATTCTTCCGCGGCGAACGGTGCCCTGCAGCGCGCACGGGACGCGGCTCGACGTAGGGAGTGGGAAGTGACCGCCGAAGCAGCTCAGACTGCCCAGAGCGAGATCGACGCCGCGGTGTCGAGGGCCGAGCTTCAATATCGCAATCGTGAGAGGGCTGAGCGGCGCCGGCTGGCGGCTGCCGCGGCCATGGAAGCTCTGCGAATCGGCGTGACGGTGGCCGCTATGGGTGCCGGCCGCGGCGGAAGGCGACGGCGCTCGAGGCTGCCGTCGTGGCCCAGCCGAAGCTCTGCCTCCTCGAGTATGGGTTCCCTGCGTCCCCGGGGCGGTTTCGGATCCGGAGGGAGCCGCTCTGGAGGGAGCCGCTCTGGAGGGAGCCGCTGGTAAGGTCCCGACATGTCCCGTCCCCGACGCGGTCGAGCCCACCGTGGGAAGGCCAAGAAGGCGGCTGAACGAGATCGCTCCGAGCTCCGACGCGCTCGGTGGACCGGTGTGTGGATCTTCGTGCTGGCGCTGGCACTCCGCCTGTTGTTCTGGCAAGCGACGCCCGACGCCTCCTGGCCCCACTCCGCTCATTTCAAGGGCGACGCACCGACCTGGGCTGCCTACGCCCAATCCCTACAGGCCGGTTCTAGCTTCGAGCTCGGGCTGCCGCTACGTCCACCGGGTACTGCCTACTTCTTGGCTGCCGTCTGGGACGGTCAGTCGAGTCTCGCACCGGCTCAGCTGACATGGTGCGTCCTAGGTGCCCTGACGGTGCTCTTGACCTACGCCGCCTCACTACGCTCGTTCGGCTACGGCGTCGCGCTCTGTACCGGCCTCTTGTGCGCGCTGTCTCACGGACTGATGGTGCTGTCCACCTCGCTGAACAACGAGACGCCGTATCTCTTCTTGGTTGTCTGTACGTTGTGGCTGGGGTCTCGGTGGACGATCCGTCGCCCTTCCGGTCTCGGATTGTGGGCCTGGGGCGCTCTTCACGCTCTGGCGTGTCTCGTTCGAGTCGAGCATCTCTTGTTCTTCCTTCTGACGACGATCTGGTTGGGAATCGCGATGCCGCCGGTGGCCAACAGCGGAGCGGCGCGGCGACGCCGACTGTCGTTCCTGGCGCATGTGTCGACATCCTTCGTGCTCGTGCTACTCCCCTGGCACCTGGAGGCGTGGTCGGCCATCGACCGATTCAACCGCGAACCGCCGGACGAACAGAGTGCTACCGCGGCGGCCCAATCCCGCCTAGAGAGGGCGTTGGGCGAGGTAAGTTGGACTGCGGAGGCCACCGAGGAGCTCGCAGCAATTCCAGCCTTCGCTCGGCGTCCCTCGGCGAACTTCGTAGCGGCGACCAAGATCTATCGCTCCACAGCGTCACCCCAGGCCCCGATGGTCGAACGCTCCGATCTCGATGCACTCGACCACGCCTTGGAAGCCGAGCCGTTGGGAGGCCACCCGTTTGTCACGTTCTATGGCGGGTTGAACTTCTATCTCGCTCACAACCCGCGGGCCGAGGTTGGCTTCTCACGCGCAGCGCTCGACCAGCCTCCACTCCTGGACGGCCGGTTCCCCCCATTCTTGGTCGGCGGCCTGCCTCCGGCAGACCTTGCCTTCACCTACCCTCCACACCTGTACGCCGTCAATCACGGCTACGCGACGGGACTTCGTTACATCGCATCGGAACCACTGACGACCGCCAGAAGGCTGGCGTTGCGTGCTGTCAGGTTCTGGGACGGTGCAGCGCTCGGGTTCGGGGGCTGGGGTATTCCTGCCACGGGTGACCTTCTACGCGGCCGGGCAGACTTGGCGATACCCGCCGGTGGGATGTTTCGTGCCTGGCAAGTGATCTGGCTGGTGCTCGTCGTGATGGGCCTCGTGATAGGCCTGCGTTCGAGGGGCAAGGCGAACCCGATGATCCTGTTCCCGTGGCTCGCGTTGGCACTGACCAAGCTTGCCGTTAGCCTGGCGTTCTTCGGCTACGCCCGCCACGGTGCCGGTGCGTATCCGACCTTCGCTCTGTTGGCGGCGCTGGCAGTGACGAGTCTCGTCGGCCGCAGGGACACGATGTCAGATAGTGATGCGGCACCAAGGCGCCTCGCGGCCCTCGGCGCAGCTCTTGGCCTGGCCTTTCTGATGCTCGAAGCGTGGCGATTCGGAGCTCCGCCGCGACAACTGCTGGACGAGCGTGGGACCGAGGCTGGCGATCCTTGGCCGACCGACATCCACGAGGTGCGGATCCTCACTCATGATCGCTGAGTGTCCCTGTTCTTGGTCGCTGAACTCCCCCTCTCCGAAGAGGGGGAGAGCCAAGGCAGCTCAGCCTCGAGATCGCGCATCGGAAAACGCCCTCCTGCGACGAGCTACTCGGCTACTCGCAAACCTAGTGCCCCCCTTTCCTGAAAGGGGGGTTAGGGGGGATTTCAACTTGCGGGCAGCCCGATGTCACAGAAGATAGACTCATAGATCATAGGCACGAGCCGACGGTTCTTCCGGCATTGCTTCCGGAAACGTGTCGTGGGTCAAGTGGAACGAGCAGATGGCGGCCGATCAGGATTTCGAGGTTCGATGAAAAAAGTTCTCTTCGCACTGATCGCCTGGCCGTTGGTAGTGCGAGCTTCGGTTCGGGCGGCCTGGTGGGTGCGGCGCCTGCCCCTCGACGAGGCTACGACCCGTCTTCGCGTCGTGCCAGATCTGCCCGGATGGCTCAGACGACCTCGCTGGCTGGCTGCGCTGGCCGACCGGCTCCTACCGTTCTTGCCACCATACGGCTACGGACCCTGCTTCAAACGGTCGCTGTGGCTGCTCGACCTCTGGGCCCGTTGCGGCCTCGAGCCGAAGATTCACCTCGGCATGTACCCCGGGCAGAGCCCGTCGACACAGCCGCGTGAGCTCCACGCCTGGATCACGGCCGGCCCCCTGTCTACCCCCTCGGATCACGAAGAAATCTGGTGCGGATGATCGGTCACGACGTGACGGTATGATCGGCGCGCCATGAGCCACGTCGCCGACTGGGACTTCTCACCCCCGCCCCCCTCCAGTCTGGGAGATCACGACGTCCGTCCCGAGGGACGTCACTTGGTGGGCAAACGCATCGCACTCATGATCTGCGGCGGTATCGCAGCCTTCCGTATGCCGACGCTGGCCCGCACGCTGCGCAAACACGGTGCCGAAGTCACTGCCTTCGTCACCGAGGAAGCCCTGCGCTACGTCACCGAGGATGCGTTGGAATGGTCGACGACCCACAAGGTCATCCGCAGGCTCAGCCCGGATGCCGAACACCTCTCGGACGCGGCGCCGTTCGATGCTTACCTCCTGCCCCAAGCCACCTACAACACGATCAACAAGATCGCCCACGGCATCGCCGACGGAACGGTGACGTCGACCCTCGCCTCGGCTCTCGGCCGCATGGAGCGGGGACAATGCGCCGTCCTGGTGGTCCCGACCATGCACGGGACCATGCACACCTCGATTCTCACCGAATCGTTGCAGCGCCTGGATCGAATGGGTGTGAGGGTAGTGCCGCCACGGGAGGACTACGGCAAGCACAACATTCCGGACGACGACGTGCTGGTGGTCGAAGTCTGTCGGGCCATCTCGAGGTCACCCCTCAAGGGACGACGGTTCCTGATTACCGGTGGACCCACTCCGGTTCCGATCGACAACGTCCGCCGCATCGTCAATCGGTTCCGCGGCAAGCTGGGCATCCGCATCGCCGAGGAGCTGCAGCGTCGGGGTGCCGACGTATTGCTGGTGCACGGCGATGGCGCGCTCCAACCCCCAGCCTACCTGCCCCACGTAGTGGCCCGGACCTACGACGAGTACCGTAGCTCGGTGCACGACAGCCTTGCGGACGGCGACTGGATGGCCGCAGTCTTCTCCGCCGCCGTCGCGGACTACCAACCCAAGACAGTGCTACCCGGAAAGACCCCGTCCGGCCGTCAGATGTCCATCGACCTGGTGCCTACAGCCAAGGTCATCGACGAAGTGCGCTCGAACCATCCAGACCTCCACATGGTGACGTTCAAGTACCAGGAGAACGTCAGTCACGAGGAGCTCATGGAGATCGCCCGAAAACGCTTGGAGGTCTATCAGACCGTCATCGCGAACCGCGGTGAGGAGACCGAGCAGGGAGGGCCTCAGGTGGCCTGGCTGGTGACCCGTGACAGCCCTCCCCAGCGGATGCGCGGCAAGCGCAACATCGCTCGCGTCCTCACCGACTACCTAG
>JALCBJ010000029.1:48407-75849 GCA_028066595.1 Thermoanaerobaculia bacterium | reverse complement strand
CCGATCCCGGAACCTCCGTCGCCGGAGCGTACGGCGGGTACCTCGCTGCGATGAACGCTGTCCGCAGCCGGGATCTCGCCGCAGCCGAGCAGTATCTTCGGTCGTCTCTTCGGGCCGACCCCGACTATCTCTCGGCTCACGTGCTGCTCGGGATGATCCGCTGGGAGCAGCGAGACACCGCCGGAGCCGAGGCTGCGTTCCATGACGCGCTGCAGCGAGATCCACACTTCGGCGATGCCCACCTCGGCTTGGCGAGGCTTCGGTTCTGGGGTAGGTGGGATTGGAGCGGAGCGGAGGAGAGCTTCCTGCGGGCGATCGACGAGGCGCCGGGTCGAGCGGAGGTCCATCACGCCTATGCGTGGTTTCTGCTCGCCTCACGGCGGTTCGAGGAGGCCAAGGCGTCGATGGATCGGGCTCTGGAGCTCGATCCGCTGGCGGCGGTGCTGCACTCCGACCTCGGCTGGTTTCACTATCGAGTGCGCGACTACCCCGGGGCACTGACTTTGTGTCACGCCGCGCTGGAAATAGATCCGCAGTTGCGCGGTGCCCTCGATTGCCGACACCGCGCTCTAGCACGACTCGGGCAGTTCGATCTGGCTCTCGTTCATGGCCTCGAGCTGACGGAAATACCTACCGAGCTAGAGCAGGACCTTCTGTCGCATCCCGCCGACGAGGGGTATCGCCAGTTCCTCCTCTATCTCGACTCGACGGGTGCATTCGGTGGCAACCGTTTCGTGCGTGCGATGAACCTGACCGCGGCGGGGCGCGACGAAGAGGCGCTCACACAGCTCGAGGAGGCGGTAGAGGAGCGGGACAGCCTGCTCGTCCTGATCGACGTAACACCCGAATTCGATCCTCTGGTGTCGACTTCCCGGTTTCAGGAAGTTCGGCGGCAGGTCAAGGGGTATGAGAGGCTGTCGCCATGACCAACTCACCTCAGCTCGAAGAAACCTCTTCCGGACTCCGCTACGCTGACCTGGTGGTCGGAGAAGGAGACGAGGCCAGGCCGGGCCATCAGGTCAGCGTGCACTATGTCGGCAAGCTCACCGACGGTACCGAATTCGACTCCAGCCGAACCCGCGACCAACCGTTCGAGTTTGCGCTGGGTCAGGGCGTGGTCATCCCGGGTTGGGACGAAGGCGTGGCCGGCATGCGTGTCGGAGGGCGCCGGCGTCTGGTGATTCCGCCGCACCTGGCCTACGGCGACCGAGGGGCGGGGCACCTGGTGCCACCTGGCGCAACCCTCGACTTCGACGTCGAGCTACTCGGCGTCAGCTGAACTGTCCGACTCCGGCTACCGTGATCCTGGGTCCGTTGCTGCCTTTGGGCTGTGGCTGCCACCAGTCTCGCTCGGCCAAGATTCCGGCCTGATCGTTGGAAAGCTGATGTGGCCTGGCCGGGTGCTTTCGGCGCGCTTGTGAAAAATTTCACAAGATACTTGGAACCTGCGTTGAGAGATGCCAGAATGTGGCGCGGCGAGCGCGAGTTCCCGCCGCCCGACTTTCCCGAGTCGTGCCCGCGCCGCCTATCTCACCCCCGACTTCGGCGCCCTCGTTTCCTCTCTTCCCGACCATTCCTGTTGGCTGGTCGGCTACCGTAGCGCGAGGCCGTAACCCAGAAGGATCGATTCGGAGATGGCAGTCCACAAGATCAGAAAAGGGCTGGACCTGCCGATTCTCGGCTCGCCCGAGCAGGTCATCGAAGATGCCAGGCAACCCGAAAGGGTCGCCGTCGTAGCGCTCGATTACCACGGCATGAAGCCCACGATGCACGTTCAAGAGGGAGATGCGGTACGCCGCGGCCAGCTGCTCTTCGTCGACAAGAAGACGGAGGGCGTGCGCTACACCGCACCTGGGTCCGGCAAAGTGGTGTCGGTGCACCGCGGTGCCAAGCGAGCGCTCCAGACGGTCGTGATCGAGCTCGACGAGAGCGAGCGGTCAGGAGACGCCAGCGCGGCGGACACGATACGTTTCGCGAGCGACACGGGGAAGCACCCATCCGAGCTGTCTCGTCAGGAGGTCGAAGATCTGCTGGTGGAGTCGGGGCTGTGGACTGCATTGCGAACGCGACCGTTCGACAAGGTCGCGAGGCCGGGCACGGAGCCAAACTCGATTTTCGTCACGGCGGTGGACAGCCATCCTCTGGCTCCCGATCCGGCTGTCGTTCTCCGGGGACGTGGCGACGATTTCGAACGGGGCATCGCAGCGCTCGCCCGCCTTACAGAAGGACCGGTGTTCGTGTGCACCGCCGAGGGTATCCAGGTACAAGTGCCGCGGGATGGGAAAGTCCGGGTGGAGCAGTTTGCAGGACCCCATCCCTCCGGAACTCCGGGTTTTCATATTCATACCCTCGACCCGGTGGATCGCAAGAAGCTCGTCTGGCATGTCGGGTACCAAGATGTCCTGGCGATCGGCAAGCTGTTCCACGGCGGCGCACTCGACGTGGAGCGCGTCGTGGCTCTGGCGGGCCCTCCGGTCGGCCGGCCCCGGCTGTTGCGGACTCGAGTGGGTGCCGAGCTGGCGCCGCTGCTTCGCGGCGAGATCGCGGACGGAGCGAAGGTTCGTGTGATCAGCGGCTCGGTGTTGGACGGGCGCCGGGCCGAAGGCGACGTCCTAGGGTTTCTCGGCCGCTACGACCGCCACATTTCTATTCTGGAAGAGGGTGACGAGCGAGAGCTCGTCGGTTGGATGCTGCCCGGCACCAACAAGTTCTCGACACTCAAGACGTTCGCGTCGGCCCTGCTACCGGGCAAGAAGTTCAACATGACCACCTCCACCGGCGGTTCCCATCGCGCCATCGTTGCAGTGGAAGACATGTACGAGCGAGTCTTCCCCTTCGACATGGAGCCGACCTACGTGCTCAAGGCTCTCGCGGTCCATGACGTCGAGTACGCAGAGGCGCTCGGCGTGCTCGAGCTGGCGGAAGAAGACATGGCACTGTGTACCTTCGTCTGTGCCTCGAAAAATGACTACGGCGTCCTGATCCGGGACGTCCTGACGACGATCGAGAAGGAAGGCTGATGAAGGCCCTACGCAAGATTCTCGACTCCCAGGCGAAGCACTTCGAAAAGGGCGGCAAGCTCGAGAAGCTGTATCCGCTGTGGGAGGCACAGGACACTTTCCTCTACACGCCAGGGGAAACCACCAAGGCGCCGTCTCACGTCCGAGACAACTCCGACCTCAAGCGCATCATGATCACGGTCGTCGTGTCGCTGGCCGGCTGCATTGCCATGGCGATGTACAACACGGGCCTACAGACGGCTCGCGCTATCGCCGCGGGCGCCGAGCCACTCGACAACTGGCAGACCAACGTGTTGGTGAACGTCCTCGGATTGCCGATCGGCGATCCGACGAACGTATTGGCGCTGGTCGTCCATGGCGCGCTGTACTACGTGCCGGTGCTGGTCGTCACGTTGGCGGTGGGGGGCAACCTGGAAGCGCTGTTTTCCATCGTCCGAAAGCACGAGATCAACGAGGGCTTCCTGGTCACCTGGATGCTCTTCCCGCTGATCTTGCCGCCCACCATTCCGCTCTGGCAGGTCGCCTTGGGCATCGCCTTCGGCGTGGTCGTCGGAAAAGAGATCTTCGGCGGTACCGGGATGAACGTCCTCAACCCAGCGCTCACTGCGCGTGCCTTCCTCTTCTTTGCCTACCCGGCAGAGATCTCGGGCGACAAGGTGTGGATCTCCGCCGAGACCTCGGTCGACGGCTACTCGGGTGCGACGTTGCTAGCACAGGGCGCAGAGACCGGTATGGACGCCATCGTCGGCACCGTGACGTGGATGGACGCTTTTCTCGGCACGATTCCGGGTTCCATGGGGGAGACGTCGGCGCTGGCCTGTCTCTTGGGTGCCGTCGTACTCCTACTCACCCGAGTCGCCTCATGGCGCATTATGGTGGCGGTGACCGCGGGCAGCTTCCTGACCTCGGCGCTACTCAACGCCATCGGCTCCGAGACGAACCCGCTGCTGAACGTTCCGTTCCACTGGCACGTCGTTCTCGGTGGCTGGGCCTTCGGAATGGTCTTCATGGCGACGGACCCGGTGTCGTCGGCACAGACCAATCGGGGCCGCTGGATCTACGGCTTCCTCATCGGCGTCCTCGCGATATTGATCCGCGTCGTCAATCCTGCCTATCCCGAAGGCATGATGCTCGCCATCCTGTTCGTGAACGTCTTCGCCTCCACCATCGACCACTACGTGGTGAAGGCCAACATCAAGCGCAGAAAGGCACGCTATGTCGCAGCAACGGTTTAGCGTTCGCTACATCATCCTGTTCTCGATGGCGGTGTGCGGTGTTTGCGCCGTTTTCGTCTCCAGTCTGGCGGTCTCCTTGGCCGACGAACAGGACGCCAACAAGCTGCTCGATCGTCGGAAGAACGTCTTGATGGCCGCCGGAGACGTTCAGCCAAAAGATGACGTATCGGCCGAACAGATCAACGAGCTCTTCGGCCAATATCGGGCCAAGGTCATCGACCTCGCCACCGGTGAGGAAGTGGCAGACATCGACCCGACCACGTTCGATCAACGGAAGGCCAAGAAGGACCCTGCCCGCAGCGAACCGGCTCCGTCCAACCGAAGCAGCATCCAACGTGTTCCCAACAACGCGTTGATCTACGAGAAGCTCGATACCGAAGGCAACGTCGAACTGGTGGTGCTACCCATCGAAGGGTATGGCCTTTGGACCACGCTCTACGGCTTTCTGGCGCTCGACAGAGACACACGGACGATTCGGGGTTTGGCGTACTACGAGCACGGCGAGACCCCCGGCCTCGGCGGCGAGGTGGACAATCCGCGCTGGAGAGCGCTGTGGCCCGGGCGATTGGCGTTCGACGACCAATGGCAGGTGAAGATCCAGGTGATCAAGGGCACCGCCGGGCCGGTGGCGGAAGATCCCCACCGGGTCGATGGCTTGGCCGGTGCCACCATCACGGCGCGCGGCGTCACCAACATGCTCGATTTCTGGCTCGGGGAGAGTGGCTTCGAAGCCTACCTGCAGAAACTGAGGAACTCATTCGGAACGAAGGGGGCTGCCTGACATGGCCAAGAAGAGCGAGGTCGTCCTCGATCCCCTGTTCAACAACAATCCCATCGCGCTGCAAGTGTTGGGCATCTGCTCCGCGCTGGCGGTGACCACCAAGATGGAGATGACGGTCGTCATGTGCCTGGCGGTGACCGCAGTGCTGGTGGGCTCGAACTTGACCATCAGCCTGCTGCGCAATCAGATCCCACCGTCCATTCGCATCATCGTCCAGCTGACGGTCGTTGCATCGTTGGTGATCGTCACCGACCAGATCCTACAAGCCTACGTCTTCGAGATCTCGAAGCAGCTGTCGGTCTTCGTCGGTCTGATCATCACCAACTGCATCATCATGGGCCGCGCGGAAGCGTTCGCCATGCAGAACGGTCCGGTGATGTCGATCCTCGACGGACTCGGCAACGCCATGGGCTACAGCGTCATCCTCCTGGGCACGGCCTTTTTCCGGGAGCTGGGCTCCACGGGCAAGCTGTTCGGCCTGGAGATCCTGCCCTTGGTGACCGAGGGTGGCTGGTACAACCCCAACGGCTTGTTGGGCCAGTCACCAGGTGCGTTTTTCCTGATCGGCCTCTTCATCTGGATGATCCGGATGTACAAGCCGGACCAAGTCGAAGAAGAGAACTGAGGAGATCTCACGATGCTCGAGCATTACCTCTCCCTCGCGATCAAGGCTATCTTCGTAGAGAACATGGCCCTCACCTTCTTCCTCGGCATGTGCAGCTTTCTGGCCTGCTCGAAGAAGGTGGAAACGGCTGTCGGGCTCGGCGCCGCCGTGACATTCGTGCTGACGGTCACGGTGCCGGCCAACAACCTGATCTACAACTACTTGCTCCGCGACGGCGCTCTTTCGTGGCTCGGCGACAACTGGGCAGGGTACGACCTCTCGTTCCTGCGTTTTCTCACGTTCATCGGCACCATCGCAGCGATGGTCCAGATCGTCGAGATGATCCTAGATCGCTACCTGCCCGGCCTCTACGCAGCCCTCGGAGTCTTCCTACCGCTGATCGCCGTGAACTGCGCGATCCTCGGCGCGTCCCTCTTCATGGCCGAGCGCGACTACACGCTCGGTGAGAGCGCCGTCTTCGGCTTCAGCTCGGGTATCGGCTGGCTACTGGCGGTCGTGGCTCTGGCATCGGTGCGCGAGCGCCTGCGTTACTCGAACGTACCGCCGGGCCTTCGGGGTCTCGGCATCACGTTCATTCTGACGGGCCTCATCGGCATCGCGTTCCTCGCGTTCTCAGGCATCCAGCTCTGATCGCTCCCCGGGCACACCGACTCAAGAGAAAGTTCCGAAAGAGGTCATCTCCATGGATATGACGATCATCCTGGGCGTAGGTATGTTTACCTTCGTCATCGTGTCGCTGGTGCTTGTGCTCATGGTGGCGCGCAACTATCTCGTGCCCAGTGGCGAGGTGACGATCACCATCAACGACGATCCCGACAAGGCGCTGCATGTCGCGTCGGGAGGTACGTTGCTCGGCACCCTCGCTGCGAATCAGATCTTCATTCCTTCCGCCTGCGGTGGCAAGGGGTCGTGCGGCGTCTGCAAGGTCACCGTCGAGGAGGGTGGCGGAGCCATGTTGCCCACCGAGAAGGGCTTCATCAACCGCGGCGAGGCCCGGGAAGGCTGTCGCCTCTCGTGTCAGGTGAAGGTCAAGAGCGACATGAAGATCGAGGTGGAGCCCGAGGTCTTCTCCGTCAAGCAGTGGCACTGCAAGGTGAAGTCGAACGATAACGTCGCCACCTTCATCAAGGAACTGATTCTCGAGCTTCCGGAAGGCGAAGAAGTGCCGTTCCGCGCCGGAGGTTACATTCAGATCGAGGCGCCGCCTCACGTGGTCCAATACAAGGACTTCGAGGTCGCCGAGGAATACCGCGGCGATTGGGACAAATACGATCAGTGGAAGTATGTGTCGAAGGTCGAGGACGTCACGACCCGCGCCTACTCGATGGCGAACTATCCGGAAGAGTACGGCATCATCATGCTCAACGTCCGCATCGCCTCGCCGCCGCCTCGCGCCCCGGAAGGCACGCCGCCCGGCAAGATGTCATCCTACATCTTCAACCTGAAGCCCGGCGACGAGGTCATCATCTCCGGCCCCTTCGGCGAGTTCTTCGCCAAAGAGTCCGACAACGAGATGCTGTTCATCGGTGGTGGTGCCGGCATGGCACCCATGCGTTCGCATATCTTCGACCAGTTCAAGCGACTGGACTCCAAGCGCAAGGTCTCCTACTGGTACGGTGCCCGCTCATTGCGCGAAGCCTTCTACCAGGAAGACTTCGACTCCATCGCCGGCGACTACGACAACTTCGAGTGGCATCTCGCCCTCTCGGAGCCGCTTCCCGAAGACAATTGGACGGGCTATACCGGCTTCATTCACCAGGTGGTCCTCGACAACTACTTGAAGGATCATCCGGCACCCGAAGACGTGGAGTATTACCTCTGCGGACCACCCATGATGCTTCAGGCGTGTATGAAGATGCTCGACGATCTCGGAGTAGAGAAGGAAAACATCCTCTTCGACGACTTCGGCTGATCTTCCCGGCTCTTGAGCCGTGTGGGACCGTGTCTTCGAATCGGACTCCTCTGATGGACTCCAACTGGTAGCACTGCTCCAGGACGGCGAGCTGAGATAGCCTGCCAACGTCATGCACTGCTCGATTGCCCGCTGGCTCCGTGGCACCTACGGTGCAGCCGCCTGGCTGGCGCTGGCGCTATCGCTCGTAGCTTGTGCGGAATCTTCTCGGGAGAACGTCTCCTCCGAGCCGGCGGAAGCCCGAGTCACGAGTGTAGAAACCCAGCGCATGGTGGACCGCCTGGCCGGGCTCGCTGCCGACGAGACGCTACTTCGGAATCCCTTCGAGTCCGAGGCGAGAGCGATCGATCTGGAACGGAAACCGCGTCCGTCGGCGAGAGGTGCGCGCCTGGATGCGGACGTCAGGCTAGCGAGAGAGTGGCTCAACGCTGGGCAGTCCGAGAGGGCCATCCAGCGGCTGACTGGGGTTATCAAGAACCTCGGCTCCGCCGACCAGTCGGGCTCGCTCGAACGCCGAATTCTGAGCCTGCTGGCCGTTGCCTACCTTCGGCTCGGCGAGCAACAGAATTGCATCGAGCACCACCACGCAGCCTCGTGTCTCGTCCCCATTCGCGAGGAAGGTCGTCATACGTTGCGCGATGGATCCGAGCGCGCGTTCGAGTTGTACCTCCAGCTTCTTCGAGACGATCCTTCGGATCTCAGCGCGCGCTGGCTGCTGAACCTGGCCGCCATGACGCTGGGCGACTATCCGGACGGTGTGCCGCCGGAGTTTCTCGTCGCGCCAGAGAAGTTCGAATCTGAATCGCCCCAGCCCGGATTCCGTGACGTCGCCGGGATGGTCGGGGCCGCTTCCATGGGACTTGCCGGTGGTGTGGTGATGGAAGATCTCGATGGCGATGGGCTCCTGGACCTACTCGTATCGTCTTGGGGAACCCGGGATCCGCTCCGCCTGTTTGTCAATACGGGACGAGGCGAGTTCGAGGACCGGACCAGCCATTCCGGCCTGGCGGGGATCGTCGGCGGCCTGAATCTGAACCACGCCGACTATGACAACGACGGTGATGTCGACGTGCTGGTCTTGCGCGGGGCGTGGCTGGGACCTTACGGTCGGCAGCCCAACTCCCTGCTGCGCAATCGCGGTGACGGTACGTTCGATGACGTCACAGAATCGGCGGGCCTTCTGTCGTTTCGCCCCACGCAAGCTGCCGCCTGGGCAGATTTCGACCGCGACGGCTGGCTCGATCTCTTCGTCGGGAACGAGTCTTCTTCCGGCGGACACCATCCGTCCGCGCTGTATAGAAATCAGGGCGACGGTTCCTTTCGTGAGATCGCGAGCGCTTCGGGCTTGGAGGTGGTGGCCTTCGTCAAAGGTGTCACGTGGGGGGATATCGACAACGACTCGTGGCCGGACCTGTATCTGTCGACCATGGGCGGGCCCAACCTCCTGTTCCGCAATCTCGGAGAGGCGAGCGAGTCCGGCTGGCAGTTCGAGGACGTGACCGAGAACGCTGGCGTCGGCGAGCCGGTGTATGGATTTCCCACCTGGTTCTGGGACTATGACCAGGACGGTTGGCAGGACCTTCTCGCGTTCGGCTACGGGTCTTCCTACGTCGGGCCGATGGCGGCTCAAGTGGCTGCGGACTATCTCGATGTCTCGGAAGAGATTGCTTCTCCGCGCTTGTACCGCAACCAGGGCGACGGCACCTTCCTAGACGTAACCGAAGCTACGGGTCTGCGGCGTTCGCTGATGGCGATGGGGGCCAACCACGGAGACCTGGACTACGACGGATACCCGGACTTCTATGTCGGTACGGGCGCGCCGGACTTCACCGCGGTGGCGCCCAACCGAATGTTTCGAAACCACTCCGGAATCCGATTCGATGACGTCACGACGGCGGGGGGATTCGGCCACATCCAAAAAGGGCACGGCGTTGCGTTCGGCGACTGGGATCAGGACGGCGACCAGGACGTCTATGCGGTCATGGGTGGTGCCTTCTCGGGCGATACCTACGCCAACGCCCTGTTCCAGAATCCGGGGTTTCAGCATCCCGAGGATCATCGCTGGATCGGGCTGTTGCTCGAGGGAACCGACTCGAACCGCTCCGCCATCGGCGCGCGCGTCGAGGTTCGTATCCGCACTCGGAGCGGAAGCCGGAGCTTTTTCTCCACGGTCAGTACCGGCAGCAGTTTCGGATCGTCCAGCCTGAGGCGAGAGATCGGACTCGGTACCGCCGAGGAAGTCGTTTGGTTAGAAGTCGCGTGGCCCAATGACGATTCGCCGCGGCGGTACGACGGATTCGAGCTGAACAGCTACTACCTGCTTCGGGAGGGAGATCCGGCGCCCCTACCGTTGCGGCGTGAGACCCTGACTCGTTCGGCTGCGTCCCAGACTGTCGTAGCGACCCGGCCCGACCGATAGTCTTCGAGGCGTTGTCGTAAGACTTCCCTGTGTTGGACCCGGTCGATCTGTGCGGCGGCGGACTCTTGTAACCTTGCAGCGGCGCGATAGTCGCCAAGCGCTGCCCGCAACATCGCCGCCGACTCGAGCTCGAATACGGACTGAGGTGCTTCCGGGAACGACTGCACCGAAGCGCCTGCGAGGGAGCCCGAGGTCTTTCGAATGGCTTGGATTCTCAGACGAAGCCATTGCAGTCGCCTCGACGATGGCAGAGCTCGCAGACTCTCCTCGATCACCTCGCCGGCTTCCGCGAATCGGGCAGCTCGCAAGTGGCAGACGATCAGGCCCACATGCGCGGCTTCCGAACGGGGATCCACCTCCAACGCTAGTTCGAAGGATCCTATTGCCGAGGGAAGATCCCCTTGTGCCACCTGTAGATCGGCCAGCGCTCTGAGATTCGCTTCGGATCGCGGTTCGAGCTCGATGGCCTTTCGCAACCAGATCTCGGCGTTTTCCATGTCGCCGGATCCCAGCCGGGTCGTTCCGAGCAAACGATACGCCGAGTCGAAGTTGGGAAAGTTGGCGATCACTTGGTGTAGATATTCGATCGCCTCGTCGGTCCGACCGGCCCGAGCCAGCGCCGTCGCCAGGTTGAAACGTACTTCCCGACGTTCCGGCGCGATCTGCTCCGCTTTGCGGAACCAACGGATGGCCTCAGCGACCTGCCCTGCCAGCAGCGCCTGTCGCCCCCGCTTCTCGAGTGCCGTTGCGCTGACCGGCAGTTCCTGAATGGCTTCCAGCCATCGATCCCGACTTCTCAATCCGACGCGTTCGAGCGGGGAAGTCGGGGTCGCCTCGAGCTGTATTCGGGCCGAGTCTTCTCGACCCGCCCGCTTCAAAGCATCGGCCAGTGCGTACTGGGCCTGATAGGCGCGCGGTTGCTCCTCCAGCAGACGGCGGAGCCGCTCGACGGCATCAGCGTAGTGGCCCGATTCCGTCTCGACGCGGGCCAGGCCGTATCGAGCCAGAGCATTCATCGGCCGCAGGTCGAGCGCCTGACGATAGTACGTCTCAGCGGTGGCTAGGTCGCCATCCTCCAGGGCGAGCTGGCCGAGGCCCACCAGCGGACCAGGCTCTTCTGGGCGCAGGGCGTGCGCTCGCAGGAACAGGTCCCGCGCCGCTTCGGCATCCCCGAGGACCACCTGGAGGTGCGCCAACAGATAGGGCCAATCGAACACCGTCGGATCGAGGTGGTGGGCATGTTGATAGCACCAGACAGCTTGGTCGAGGTGGCGATACGCCTGGTAAACCCGGCCCATCTGGCCTAAGGCCCAGGCCACGTCGGCATCGGGCGACTCTGGATCGCTCAGGACACTTTCGAGCAGAAATCGGCGTTCCACGAATTGGTCACGTACTGCTGGTTCCATCGACTCCAGCTCGGGCGGCGGTGGTGGCAGCAAGCTGTCCCGATCCACCTCTCCTCCGAAACACGCGCAGCAGAGACACGCGAAAAGGAGAGCCCGAGCCCCGTTCATGGAGCGGTCCCTTCGCCTTGTACGAGCTCGTGGTAGCGGTCCACCCCCAGCTGTTGCCAGAACTCGCGGCTCCCGTCGGTCCACCGAACGTCGAGATCGACTGGAATGTCGGCGCTGCCGAGGCCGATCAAGAGACGAGGGTCGCGCGCCGACAGATAGCCTGCCGTAGAAGAGACGCGTCGGAGGAAGGTGCGTCCCTCGAGGTCGGACCAGCGGACCTCGGCGCCTTGGGCATCGCGGCCGTTGGAATCCAGCAAGCGGAGTCCGATCCAGTGGTTTTCGTTCGATGTCTCGTTCAGGTAGAGCTGGAGCGGCCCACCGATGTTGAACACCGCCAGATCCAGATCGCCGTCGTCGTCCACGTCTCCTGGTGCGGCGGCGCGGCTCACCTGGTCCACGCCGGAGTCCAGCAGACGGTGGCTGACGTCATGGAATTCGCCATCCCCGGTATTCAGGAACAGCAGATTGGGCTCGCGGTACGGTAGCGGATCGCCTTGCGAGCGCTGCGTCGGGTCGGCTCGGACGGCTCCGTTGGCCACGAATAGATCGAGCCTGCCGTCGCGATCCGCATCGAAAAGAGCGCAACCGAATCCGGTCCAGCGTAGACTCTTCTGGCCCAAGGCGGAGCCCAGGCTGACGTCGGCGAAATAGCCCGAGCCATCGTTCAGGTAGAGCGTGTTGGTCTCGCCGATGAGGTGGGTCATGAAGAGGTCCTCGTCGCCATCGGCGTCGAGATCCGCAACTTCCACGCCCATCGAAGCTTCGACTTTGCCGTTGCGATCGACGGCAGCGCCACGGATCATTCCCTCCTCTCGAAAGCGGAAGTCGCCCAGGTTCATCCAGAGGTGGTTTGCCGCCTGATCGTTGGCCACGTAGATATCGAGACGGCCGTCGCGGTCGAAGTCGGCGGTGACCACGCCCAGCCCCGGGCCCCTGACGTCGATTCCGGCCGATCGGGTGACGTCCTCGAACGTGCCGTCTCCCCGATTGCGGTACAGGCGATCCCTCTCGGGCTCGTAGCTCTGGGGTCCGCAGTACTCTGGAAGTCCCACCATGTCGGTACAGATCTTGTCGCTTTCCAGGCGGTAACGCAGGTAGTTCGTCACGTAGAGGTCCAGCCACCCGTCCCCGTCGAGATCCACGAATGCAGCGCTAGAGGACAGCTCGTTTCCGGTGACGCCAGCTGCCGCCGACACGTCCTCGAATCCCTGTCCTGAGTCGTTTCGCAGCAACACGTTGGACCCGAGTTGCGTGACGTAGAGATCGGTCCAGCCGTCGTTGTCGAAGTCTCCGGCGGCTGCGCCGAGGCCATAGCCCGTCATCTCCAACCCCAGCTCTTCGGTGGCGTCTTCGAATCTCGGGACACGCTCGCCCGGTGTAGCGCCGAGGTTGCGATAGATGCGATCGGTCAGGGTCGGCGGTGCGTTTCCCAGATTCTGACCCTGCACCGCATAGAGATCCAGGTCACCGTCGCCATCGAAGTCGATCCAGGCGCCACCGCCCGCCATGATCTCGACATAGTAATACCGGCCCGTGCCGCCATGTTCGTGGTCGAAGTCGATCCCTGCGTCGAGGGCAGTCTCGACGAATAGCGGTGTGTCGTCGGTTACTGACTCGGAACCGCAGGAAATCGCTGCGACGATCAGAGCCAGCCAGGCCACAGGGAACCAGGAGGATCTCGGCCGAATCGCACACCGATCCATGGTCCGTGCACATCGAGTCATATCCTGGGTGGCCGTGCCATCGTCGAGGGTCCGTCGGCGCGAGACAGTAACACGCCGGCCAGGCACCACGTCGTGACCATCTTTGACTGAGCTCGCCCGAAGCGCACCTCCCCCGTGGCTCGCCCGCCGACAGTCACCCATTTTGTGTGGCATACACCTCAGCGCTGTGCTAAAATACAAACAGCTTTCCCGACGAAAATGGCGATGCCCTTGTCGCCCGAATTTCCAGCCCGAACCGAGGTGCGTAGCATGCTGAGGAATACAGTTCGACTTCTACTGATCATCGTCCTCGTCGTGCCTGCGATGGTCGCATTGGCTCAGTCGGAGAGACCTGCAGACCAGGGTATCGACTTGGAGCTACGAGATCAGTTCCGCCAGCAGCTGGAGAAGGATCGGGAACAGCTGTACGAGATGTCGCGTCAGGAGCGCCAGCAATACATCGCCCAGTACTTCCAGGCCCCCGAACGGGAGAAGCGCCGGGCCTTCAAGGCGGCTCTGGAGCAGTTCCGTTTGGAGTGGGACATCCAGGATACCGGTAAAGATAAGCGGGTCGAGGCCGTCGAGCCGTCTCGCGGCGGCAAGGCCGTCAAAGTGGCGGGCACCAACATCACCTACGACACCGGGACGGTCTTCGGTACCGCCGGAATCGCGAGTCAGATGCTCGGCAACCGCTTCGATAGCGGCTTGAACACCGGCGGCACGATGTGTTGCTTCCCAGTGGAGACCACCGGCTCGGTCACCATGATCACCTTCGACATGGTGAACACCTTTTTTGGTTCGGTGGTCTGGAGTCTCTACTCCAACATCATGGGTACGACGGCAGCCCAGGTCACCTCCATGGCCCGGCCGGGCATCGTGACCGGTCTGAACACGCTCTCCGTCATGAGCCCTACCACTGCGAACGTCTACATGAACGGAACGTTCCTCGCCGGGATCTGGCAGTTCGATCCGACGATGACCGGGTTGGCAGTCGACACGGGGACGGTCGGTGGCCAAGGGTTCCATGCCATCAGCTTGAACGATGGTGCCATGGGCTCGATGCTCACCACCGTGACGACGGCAGGCATGGGCCTCAATGCCATTTTTCGTGTCTCGGGCAACGTCGCGACTCCTGTGGAGTTGATGGAGTTCACGATCGAGTAGATCGCCGGGCCGAGGGCCGAGATGGCGGCCCCTCAGCTTCCTCGGCCGGCCTCGCCGCCGTCGCCGAACGACGTCATGTTCCAGCGATCGAGCCGCATCATCCGGTATTTCGTAACCGGTCTGCCCGCCGTGGGTCTCATCTTCGGCGGGTTGTGGCTTTCCGGTTGCGGTGAGTCGGAGCCTCCCTACCATGTCGTCGTCGTCACGTTCGACACGACACGAGCCGACTACTTGGAGGTCTACGGAGGCCCTGCACCTACGCCTCATCTGATGGCTCTGGCGGAAGAAGGCTTGGTATTCGAGCAGGCGATCTCTCCGGTACCGATCACACTGCCGTCCCACAGCAGTCTGATGACGGGGAAGGTGCCGTTCGCCCATGGGGTTCGGGACAACGGCCTCTTCGAGCTCGGCGAGTCGCAGACGACGTTGGCGGAGATCTTGAAGGACCGTGGCTACGCCACGGGCGCTGCAATAGGGGCCTTCCCGCTGACGTCGCAGTTTGGGATCGACCAGGGTTTCGATTTCTACGATGACCACCTGACCGCAACTCTCGAGGACCTTTTCGGCGAGCGTGCGATCCCGAAGCGTCGTTTGTACTTCGATGAGCGCCCCGCGGGTCTGGTCAACGAAGCGATCTACCCATGGTTGGCAGAGGTCGGTTCGAAGCCGGTCTTCCTCTGGGCGCACTATTTCGATCCTCACTATCCCCATACGCCCCCTGCGCCCTTCGATCAGGTCCATGCCCACGATCTCTATGCAGGCGAGATCGCCTACGCCGACCAATGTCTCGGCGACCTGATCGAGGCACTGCGCGAGCATGGTCTCTACGATCGAACGATCCTCGTCGTGACATCGGACCACGGTGAGAGCCGCTTCGAGCACAACGAGGCGACCCATTCTCTCTTGGCGTACAATTCCACCCTTCACATCCCCTTGGTAATCAAGCCACCCGCCGACGTGCCGACCGGACGCCGGATCCGAGCCCGTGTCGGCCTCGTCGACGTGATGCCCACCTTGCTCGACTGGCTGGACCTGCCGATCCCGGACGATCTCCAAGGCAGGTCGCTGGCGTCGGACGTGAGCGCGCCCCAACCGGAGCTCGAACCTCGCGTCGTCTACGCGGAGACGCTTTCACCCCGTATCAGTCATGGGTGGGGTGAGCTGAGGGCCCTCTATGTCGACGAGCTGAAGTACATCCACGGACCGCGTCCCGAGCTCTATGACCTCGAGGCCGATCCGAAGGAGCTCGACGATCTCGTTGACCTTCAAGCCGACGAAGCAGCCGAGATGGAACGAAAGCTTCAGGTCTATCTCGAACGCAACGCCGTACCCGGGCTCGATGCGTCGGTGGCGATCGACGAGGAAACCGCTCAAAGGTTGATGGCCCTCGGCTACGTCCAGTCCGCTGGCACCAAGCTCGGTGTGATCGAGGAGAAACTGACCCGCGAGGGCGATGCGCCCCAAGATCGAGCCGTGACCATCGGCATGTACAGCCAGGCCAAACAGTTCCTCTTCGAGGGTCGCTGGCTGGACGGGAGAGAGTATCTAGAACGTTTGCTACGTCTGGATCCAGACAATGGCCACTACAAGGATCTTCTGGCCATGGTGGAAACCAGGCTCGGAAACGTCGACCGAGCCCGCGAGATTCTCGAGTCCATTCCCTTCGATGCGCTAGTTCCCCCACGAGCTCAGATCCTCGAGAGCCTCGGCAGCCTTCTGCTGACGGAGGGCAAGTCGGACGAGGCTCTCGCACGGTTTCGCGATGCGGAGGCCCTCGTACGAACCGCGGAAGGGCAGTGGCGCATCGCCGAGCTCTACCGCCAGCTCGACGACCTGACACAGCATGAGCGCCATCTCCGCTCCTCCCTGGAGGAGGACGAGGCGTTCGTCCCCGCACGGCTGTCCCTTGGCATTCTCGAGGCGCAGAAGGGAGAATCTGATCTGGCCGAGGCGTCCTTTGTGCGGGCCCTCGAGGACCATCCGTACTTCCCTCGCAGCCATTTCAACTATTGTGCGTTCCTTTGGGGACAATCCCTCGCGTCCGGTGACACCGACACCGGGGAGCGCGCCGTCGAGCACTGCCGGCGAGCGGTCCAGCTCTCGCCCGCATATCTCCAGGCGCGGAGCGCCTTGGTCGAGATGTTGAGCACTCTCGGCAGAGAAGAAGAGGCAGTCGAGGAGTATTTGGAGCTTGTCGACAGGGGCCCTGGCAGTCGGTACACCGAGCAAGCAGCTGTCCGGCTGGGATTCGACTTATGAACCGATGTCGCATGGCCAGTAGGATCCGAGAGTTCCGAGATGCGATGGTTCTTTCGGTAGCCTCCATGACCTTATGGACGGGATGTGGATCTTCCGAAGAGCCATCTGTTACGAGAACCGAGACCATCGCAACTTTCGATGGTGGCGAAGTGACGCTGGAGGAGCTGGATCGGCGGTTCTTTGGTGCTGCCAGCGAACAGATCTGGGACGGTCGAGAAGATGTGCAGGCAAGCATCGAAGAGGCTGCTCGCATCGTCGCGTTCGAAGACATCTTGCTGGCCCTCGCGGAGGAATCCGGCGAAGTCGACAACGCGGTCCGAAACCCGGAGCTCCGGGACTTGCAACGGCGTGCCGCCACTCGAGCGTTGCTCGCCACGCTGCCCGCCCCGGCAGCCATCGATCGCGAGATGTTGGCGGCTCACTTCGAGGAACGGCGCGAGGAGATGGAGCGACCCGAGCGTCGACGAGTTCAGCACATCTTCCAGCGCTACGATGCGTCGTCCGATCGGGAGGCGATCGCGGATCGGCTCGCGCTGCTTCGTCAGCGGGCCATCGCGGGAGAGAACTTCGGTTTGCTGGCGGCGGAGCACTCCGATTCGGAAACGCGCCATCAGGAAGGGGCCCTCGGCGAAGTGGTCCGGGGACAATTCCCGGCAGACTTCGACAACGTCGTCTTCAGTCTCGAGGAGGGGGTACCCAGCGATCCGGTGTTCACCCCGGCAGGTGGTCATCTCTTCCTGGTCACCGACGTCCTTCCGGAGCGCCGGTTCACTCTCGAGGACGTCGGTCCGATTCTCCTGCGGGAGCTGAGATCCCAACAGCAGACAGAACGCCTTCGCCAGGCAGCAGGTGAGCTACTGGAGGGTCTGGACGAGGAGCTCTTGCCGGCCGAGTACTTCTCGAGTCTGCTCGAGTCGCCACGACCTCCCCAGGTGCTGTTCCGTGTCGGCGACGTGGAGTACCGGCTGAGCGACTTTCGGCGACAGTCGGCAGCGTTGGGCCCCGCAGCCTCGACCGGGGTCGCAGCGAGCCTCCTGGAACAGACGTACTACCAGGAAGTGGTCCTGCAACATGGCCCGGCCGACTCGGCGTGGGAGTCGTCTGAGTATTGGGCCGAGGAGCTGAGATCGGAGAGGCGACAGTTACTCTTGGAGTCGCTGCTGAACGGTCGCCTACGCCAGCGGCTGAGCGAAGACGACATCAGCCAGCACTACGAACGGCATCGGGGTCGCTTCACACGCCCGGTACAAGTCGGGATCTCGCGCCTGGGGATCGACTTGGAGCGGGTCGGCTCTGCAAGGATGGAACAGATGGAAGCCGCGGTGGCGGACCTGGACGCGGGTCACGTCAGCCTCGAGGATCTGGCAGCTCGATGGGGTGGGGAACTCGAGACTTGGCCCGCGCTGACCCTTGCAACGTTGAAGGCGCGAGACGCCAGAGCCGTGAGGTTCGCGTTCGCCCTGCAACCGGGCCAACATGCCCCACCCTATACCTGGGGACGGTACGTGATCTTGTTTCGTCTCGACGATCGGCGCGAAGCAGAGCAGCTCGGCCTCGAGGAGGCCCGAGCCGAGGTGATCCGGGATCTTCTGAGCATCCGCCGACAGGATCTATATCTGGAGTTTCGAAGCGAGGTGTTGACGGCCCACGCGTTTCGCATCGACCCGGATCGCTTGGCCCAAGGCGCAAGGCTCCTGGCACGGCTGCCTGAGTAGCTGACCCGCCCGCGAGTCGTTTGCCGGCTCGCCCCTGTACTGCGACGGGCTGAGTCTTGTCGGCAGGCGACGGCGATCTGAAGCACCCATCGCGGGTTGTCGGTACGGCCTTTGCTACGAGTCCGCCGCGTAACGGATTTCCAGACGATCGAGCCACTCGTCGGCGATTTGCTGTTTGTGCTCGTCCAGCCGTTTCTGGATCAATGACGCGCGGGCCTCACTCGATGCCTCTTCGAAACGTGCTGGCCGCTCGTCCTCGATCCGGTCGACCCTCACGATCCACAGCGATTCTTCCGACGTGACGAGCTCGCTGATCTCTCCCGGCTCGACGGCGTTCAGAGCCCGGGCCAAATCCAGACCAAAGATCGGCGTAAGCCTGGCCTTGGGTATGCCGACGATGCGACCTCCGCGTTCCGCGCTGGGGTGTAGCGAATGGAGTTCGGCCGCTTCTTCGAAACTGACCTCGCCGCTGCGAAGAGACCTGAGCAGTTTTGCGGCCCGGTCCACGTCTTCACGGGGATCTCGCGGATCCATGTCGAGCTGGATCAGCGACACGCTCCACAGCTCGGGGTAGAGGAAAGAGTCCTTGTTTCGATCGAAGTGCTTTCGGACCTCCTCTGGATCGGGCTCATCGAAGCGAGTAGCGACCAACGCGGCGAGTTGTTCGCTCGCCAAGATCTGTAGCCGACGCCAACGTGCTTCAGAGCATGCCTGCCGATCTGGAGTCTGTCCTAGCTCGGCGAGATGACGGATCGCCATCTGGCCGATCGCGAATTCCTCGATCTGGGTGGCCGATTTTCGGACTGCCTCGATCCCAGAGGGTTGGCTGCGGTTTCCCGTCAACACCCCGAGGGCCGACGATGTCAAATGTCCTCCATCGAAGCTGACGACGATCGGGTCGTCGCCAAGATGGGCGGTGCCTGCCGTCTCGACGTATGTGATCCGGGCTCGGACCAGCAGCTTTTCTCTCAGGTCTCGCCAACGCTGCTGGAACCTCTGGCGCCAGATCCGATCGTAGACGACGCGAGCACGGTCCTCAGGCAGTCTGTCGACGGCCGGCAGGATGGCCTCGCAGTAGAGTAGTGTCAGGCCGTCTGCCGTCGGCAGCACTTCGCTGACCTCGCCTGGCGCCAAGCTCTCGGCGACGGTCTGGATCTCGGGCCGGAATGTACCTGGTCGGACATTGCCGAGCAGGCCGCCTTTCCAGCGTGTTTCGGACTCGGAATGCCGTTCCGCGAGCGTGGCGAAGTCAGCGCCCTCGTGGATCTGTCGGCGGTAGGCCTCCATCTCGCGACGGACTTCTCCAGCTGCTGTCGGGTCCTCTGGAAGACGGCGAAACAGGTTCCGGAGTCTGATCCGGCGAGGGATCTGGGCCGGAGGAGCCGACTCGAGCAGCGCGTCGACTTCGTCCTGGGTGACCGCCACGAGTCCTGCCGTGTGACTGCGTAGACGCAGCAGCGCTTCGTGACCGGCCGCTCGGTCGAGCGCCGCACGGACGGTAGGAAGACCTTCGCGCCCATCGGTCACAGCGCGCTCGGCCAGCGACTTCACGAGGACCAAGCCGTCGATAGCGCTCTGGCCGCGAAGGAATGGCGAGTTCCCACGGAACTCGAGCCAGGAATCGAGCTCCGCCGCGCTCACCTCCATACGATATGTGGCTGCGGACTCGGAGCCCGGCTGCACCTGACTCGAGACGGGCACGCTCCATAGCCAGAGGGCCATGGCTGTTGTGAAGATCGTGTGATCGGTGGCTCTCATGGCGGATGAGCTCGCCGGTCTGTCTCCAGAAGCCGCTGAAGTTCCTCGTACCGGGAATCGTTCCGAAAGGAAGGTGACTGGCTGAGCTCGCTGAGTAGAGCCTGTAGCTGTCGAGCCGAAGACTTCGCCCGGCGCCCTCCGAAGGCTGCGATTTCTAGCAGGGACGCCCACAGTGCTTCGTCGTCCCGAGCGCTACGAGCCAATCGCGCTCGTAGCAGGAGCGGTGCCAGTCCGGGTGCCTGCGAGATCATGGGTTCGATCAGATCCAGTGCCTCGCGAGCGCTCGTTTCGTTCCCGCTTCGCTGTCGCCACAAGACTCTCAGGCGCAACGCCATCGGATAGATCGGATGCTCGGGGTCGATGGCCGCCAGCTGCGCGTCATGGTCCCGGACTGCGCCCCAGTCGCCCAGCCGAAACCTCGTCCAGGATCTATAGACCATCTGAAGAAGGGGCGATGCGGTGAGCCGCTCCGCCAGTTCGGGTGACACTCCCGCAGCTCGATTCCCTTGAGCGATCAAAAGCGCGGACAGAGCTTCTCGCTGCACGTTCTCGGGCAGGTCCGGAGATCGGCTGAGCCGGTCGAGGACGAGGAGCCCCTGGCTCGCGTTGCCATCGGCCAGGTCCAGCAGGGCTCTGCCAACTTCGCGCAGCCGAGGATCCGTCACGCCGTCGAGGGCGAGGTGGGCGCGACGGACCTGATTCCAAGTCAGGAGTCTGCGGACGGCGAAGAGATCGGACCGCGCGGACTGCCAGCTCCTCACGGCGTCGAATGCGTCGAGCTCGGCGAAGCGGCGCGCTCCCGCCCGCCGAACCCACGACGAGCGAGTGAGAAGCAGATTCCGGTAGTCGGTCGACAGCGCGGACCCCTCGGCGAATCGGCGGGTCGACGGGTGATCGATCCACCGGCTCAGGCTGATCACTCCGGGAGCGTCGACGGCTGCCTGTCGCCAATCCTCGGCCCAACTCTCCCAGGCGGTTCTCGCAGCTGCGTCGATGTCGATCGGCGCGTTCGAAGCCACGAACAATGCCGCTCCGGTCGGCGGCGGTCGCATCACTTCGACGAATCGGAACTCCTCGAGGAGCGTGGCCACCAACGTGCGGAGAAGCGGAACGTCGACGTATCGAAGTCCCATCCACTGTGTGAACACGCCGTCGTCGTCGAGCCGTGAGCTCACCAGCCGATAGAACTCGCGTGTGAACAGGTTTGCAGAACCTAGAGTCCAGGGGTGGGACGGCTGAGAGACGATCAGATCGTACGTGTCGGGGCGAGCGAAGAGGAGATTCCTGGCGTCACCCTCGATGATCCGAATCCGCGGGTCTGCGAGGGGATCGTCTCGGCGCCAGGAAGAGAACGCGCGGTTGGCTCGAATCACCTCTGGTTCGATTTCCGCGACATCGATTTGACGCACATGTCCGGGAAAGGAGCCCGCCGTGATGCCGGCGCCCATGCCGATCACCATCGCTCGTTCCGCTTCTGGCCGGAGCGCGGATGGGAGAAGTGCGAGCCAGCGCGCGACGGAATAGCGTCCCGGCCGGCCTCCGGGGCCCTCGATGACCGATTCCGGCAGGCCGTTGCTGCTGAGCCGCAGCTCTCCATCCGCCTGCTGGACGATGATCGTGGCGCTGCGGCCCACGCCGAAGAATCGAACGTTGGCTTCGGTGAAGGGTACCTGCACCGCGCTGCGACCCAAGACCGCCCAGGGTGTCGTGGGCGTCCAGAAGGCCACCGCCAGCAACATGGTCGCCGTGCCTGCCGCGGCTACCCGCCATCGCCCTCCTGCTAAGAAGAACGCGACTCCTGCGGCGCACAGAGAAACAGCGACCAGCAACCGAAGCGTGCCCTCGAACTGCAACCAGGGCAGCAGCCAAAAGCCACAGAGGACCGAGCCCAAGATCGTGCCCACGGTGTTCCAGGCGTAGACCTTCCCGGTCCCGGTCGCCGCCCCCTCGGCTGATCCAGAAACGGCGCGCACGG
This sequence comes from Thermoanaerobaculia bacterium, assembly GCA_028066595.1. GTDB lineage: Bacteria > Acidobacteriota > Thermoanaerobaculia > Multivoradales > J023 > JAUIJL01. The sequence goes on along the minus strand of JALCBJ010000029.1, from coordinate 53,769 downwards.
CCAGTGGGAAGGCGGCTCCGAGAAGCAGGGCTCCCGGTAGCAGAGCGATTCCTACGGCGACTACCGAGCCGGTAGTGAGCCCGCGAAGGTCGAGCGAATCGACCAGACCGCCGTTCAGCACTCCGAGGGTGAAGGGAGCGACCAGCGCCAGAGCTACCTGAACCCACGCGAAACCGATCCACGCCCCGCGCCGAGACCATCGGCGGATCGTGGTGGCGAAAGAGCCGACTGCGATACCCAGGAGAAAGGCTGCCAGCATGGTGGCGAAGGCGAACAGACTCCCACCGAGCGGATGGCTCAAGATTCGCGTCCAGTAGATCTCGTAGGACACGCCGACGAGACCGGAGCATGCCGCCAGTGGGTACATCCAGGGAGCCGCGCGACGCCACCGTGTGTCGCTGGTATCGGAGGCCGAAAGTGCGGGTACGGGCTCCGCTGTACTGATCGTCGGAGCCGCCTTCGCGCTGCGAAACCACCAACCCGCCAGACCGGCCACGAGAAGGTTGATGGTCACCGCCACCGCGAGGGTGGAACCGAGCCCGAGACGCGGGATCAGGACGAAACCCGTGACTACGGCACCCGCGGCGGCACCGAGGGTATTGACCATATAGAGGCTCGCAACACCTCGACTGATCTGGCTCGGTCGCGCAACCCAAAAACGAACCAGCAACGGCAGAGTGGCGCCCATCAGGGCCGTGGGCACCACCAGGATCGCAAAGGCCCCGAGGAGGTAGAAGGCGGAGGAGCCGCCGTGCTGCCCGACGAAGGGAAAGCTCGCCGCGTAGGCCCAGCGGGCCGCCTCGAGACCAGGGATGACCAGCAGAGCCCCGATCGCTATGCCCAGCTCCAGCGCGGCGTACCATCGAACGGGGCTCCGGATTCGGTGCAACCGACGTGTGATCAGAGCCGCGCCAAGTCCGAGACCACCAAGGAACGCTGCGAGCACCGCGGCAGTGGCGCTCGCCGCTGAACCGAACACGAGAGCGAACTGCTGTGTCCAGACCAACTGGTAGACGAGAGCACTGAAGCCCGACAGCAGAAATAGGACGCACAGGACGATCGCATCAGCCCAGGCGAGTCGAGCACCGTGCTCCGTGCTCATCCGCCCGGCGCCGCTTGTGCCGTGGTCGTTCATGGAGCCGGAGACTACCCCAGATGTCACTCCGACTCCGGCTCCGAAGTACCGACAGCGTTGACAGAGCCCGGCTCGAAGTTCATAGTCGAGTGACGTTCCGAACCATGACGATTCGAGGGCTAGTGTTCGACCACCTCGCCAGCACAACGATCACGATCCTTCTCTATGTCGGATTGGGAGCACTCCTTCTGTTGGCGAACGTTTGGTACGTCCGGAGCCTGATCAACACGTGGAAGCCGTCCGAGGCCTCGTTGATCATCGCTCCGTTCCAGATCGTGGGCCAGGACGATCCGCACCAGACACTCGGGCTGGCGCTGGCGAACATGCTGCAGTCCCGTCTCGCCAAGCTCGGTCGAGAGATGAGGACTTCAGCCGAAGCTCTGGAGCAGGCGAGCCGGTCGTCGACGCCGCAGGGTGACGAACCGGACGTCGAGCCGCAGGTGGTCCCGGAAGCTCTAGAGTTCCGCGGTCCGACAGAATCCCTCGAATCGTCGGGTCTGGCCGAGGTCTTCGCTCCGATGGATCTGGAGATCGAGGTCGGAGGCCTGCAGCTGGGGGGACTGGTCGCCTACTTCCAGCGCCTCTTGGTCCGGGATCGCTTGTTGCGGATCACGGTTACCTATTCGGATTCCAAGGCAGTCGTCAGCGGATTTCTAGATCTGGAGAATCAGAAGCCGATCTGGGTGCCGACGAGCACTGATCACGAGGAGATCGTCAACGCAATCGCCTACTCCATGGTGAAGGAAGCCTTCAGCCGCAAGAATCCGGAAGTGGAAGCGTTCGCGCTGGGCGAGTTCAGTCAGTTGATAGAAATCCTGCAAGAGATCGCCACACTGAATCATCGGGTGAGTGCCGGTCGATCTTCGCGGGACGACTTCGCCGCGTTGATGCCGCGAATCGAAGGACTGGCCCAGCTTCACGAGAGCTGGGGATCGTTGAAGCGCATCGCCGCCGAAGTGGCGGAGAACGCCGGAGATTCGGAAAGGGCTGTCGCGCTTTACCGCGACGCCCTGCGGGTGACGAGAGCGAAACTCATTACGAGCCGGTCTGAACAGCAGGGCTCTGGGGAGCCGTTGTCCGACGCCGATCGGAATGAGCTGGAGCGGCGCGTGCAGGATCTCGTAGCTCAGATCGAGAATCTGCAGGCGCCCGCGACTCCGGCCTCAGAATCGGAGATGTTCGACCAAACCGATCAGAGACGTCAGTGGATCCTCGACATGATGGGTGTGGATGATCAGCCGATGAGCGGGCGGCCGAAGGTCGCGATTCTCGGAGGACTCCCGACCCGCTCGATGATGGCGCGATCCGAGGTCCGGGCCGTGGACGGATCCTCACCTCGAGACGGCGGCGATCCGTCCGACGCCATGAGCATCTATCTCGATGCGATGATCGAAGGCGTGCATCTGATCGCGCCGCGCGCCGAGATCCTGGTCGCGTCGACAGAATTTCAGGATGCCGCAAGCCTCGTGGCATCCGGCAATCTGCTCCTGCAGGAGGACCCCGACTTGCTCTTGGTGTCACTGACCAGCGACAGTGAAGGCTTCGTAGGTCTTCTGGAGTCGCTCGCCGACATCGAGACTCCGGTCGTTCACTCCGCTGGCGGGAGGCTCATGAATTCGATGTTCCGAGCCCGCTATGAAGGGCTGCGCTATCGACTGATCATGGTCGCTCCCACCGATCTGGACGGGAACGTAGCATCCTTCGCCGAGGTCGAGATCGACCGCACGGCGGGGCCGAGCGGTGGCTACTACTGGGCGCCCGGGGAGACCGTTCCGGTCCGGTATGGGGAGTGGAACGAGATGTCGGGTAGCGGCCCGGCAGCGGCCCTCGCCGCAGGCCTCGCAGCTCGGATTCTCGACCTCGATCCCGAGGTAGAGAAAGAGGAGCTCCTACGCGCCCTACGTAGCGGCTCCGTCGACGGTCACGGCGGTGTGCCGTTGCTGAACCTGCGAGAAACCGTCTCTATTCTCGGTATCGGTGCCGGTTCATGAAGGCAATCTCGCCGAGACCACGACTCCGCCGCCGCTGCGCAGGGCTACGTCGAGGCGGCCGCCGTGAGCTTCGACGATCTCTCGGGACAGCGCCAGACCGAGGCCCGTACCGCCCGGCTTGGTCGAGAAGAACGGCAGCGACGCCTGGGTGAGGGTTTCCTCCTCCATGCCCTCTCCGCGATCGAGAACGCGTATCGTGACCCCGTCGTCGCCGACAGGTTCCTCGACCTCGATGTGGATCTCGTCGGTGGGACTACCGGCCTCCCGAGCGTTCCTGAGGAGATTTTGCAGCACCTGACGGATCTGTCCCGGATCGATGCGTACCGTGCGCGCAGGGATGTCGCCGTCCATCTGGAACGGATCGCTTCGGCGCAGGTGGCCTAGGAAACTGCGTAGATCGACGGTCTCGAGCCGCGGCTCGGGTAGGCGGGCGTACTGGCGGTAGCCATCGACGAAGCGGTGGAGGCCGCCAGCGGCGTCTTCGATGTTGTCCAGGATCTCTGCGATTCGTGGATCCCGAGCGTCCATCTGCTGGAGCTTGCGACCCGACTTGGCCAGGGAGCGAATGGGCGCCAGGGAGTTGTGGATCTCGTGACCGATGACCCGCAGGACCTTGCGCCAGATCGCCGCTTCCTGGCGTCGTAGCTCGGCCGTGAGATGGCGCACCATGACGAGGATGTGGTGGCGGGCGTTCAGATGGAAGATTCGGCGAGTGACGTGAAACGTCTCTTCGGTGCCATCGAGCTCCAGATGTACGAGGGCGTCAGAGGATCGTTCGAGGGTCCGCCGCAACGGTTCCGGACACGCAGATCTCAAATCTTCGAAGGCTCGGCCCTCCAAGCGGCGCCCTCGAAGGAACAGCCGTCGCGCCGCGCGGTTGCCGAGGACCACCCGTCCGTTGGAGTTGACCAACAGGATCGCAGCAGGCGAGGTCTCGAGCGCAGTGTGCAGCAAGAGCTCGCGCTGTCGTAGGTCGGTGCGTTGCCGTCCCAGGGTGTCTGCGAGCTCGTTGTAGAGATCTACGAGTTGACCGATCTCGTCTCGGCGATCCGAGACCAGACGCAGGCTTTGGTCTCCCGAACGGAGGCCCTCGACACCGTCCCGCAGTGCGGCCAGGAGGCGCCGTAGCGGCCGGCTGGCTTTCGACAGGATCCCGAGCCCGAAGGTCATTCCCGACACCACGACGATCCAGAAGGTGATCCCTGGTGACAGGTCCCAGGCGACCGCGCCGGCCGCCAGTGCTGCGGTGATCAACACCAACAGCACGTGCAGGCCGAGAGCTTTTGCCGCGAGAGAGGGCGTGATCTTCATGATTCGGCCAGGAACGTCCCGGTTCCGTCCGATCTCACGATCGAGGCTTTCGCTCCAACACGATCCCAAGCTTCTGCATCCGCCGATACAGCGCCTGGCGGCTGAGCCCCAACGACTCCGCCGCGCGGGCGACGACCCCGCCATGCTCGAGGAGAACGTCCTCGATCGTTCGCCTCTGGTCGGTCTCTTCTGCCGGCAGGGCCACTGTCGGAGCGGCCGCCGCTCGCGTACCCAATCCGAAGTCGCCCGCTTCGATCTCGTCTCCCGTGGCCACCAACGCGGCCCGCTGGATGGCGTTGCGCAGCTCGCGGACATTGCCCGGCCAGTCGTACTGGTGGAGTGCTTGCTCGGCCGAACGGGCGAGGGGTTTCGGTGCTTCGCCCGAGACCCCCGCCTCCACCAGGAACGCCTCCGCCAGTGGCATCACGTCGTCGAGCCGTTGGCGTAGCGCCGGGATCTGTAGCTCGATAACGTTGAGCCGAAAGTAGAGATCCTCGCGAAACCGGCCAGCCTCGATCTCCTCCCGCAGGTCTGCATTGGTGGCGGCGAGGACTCGGACGTCGACCCGGCGTGTCGTCGAGCTCCCCAGCCGTTCCATCTCACCCGTCTGGAGGACGCGCAACAGTTTCATTTGACCCGTTGCCGACAAGGTACCGATCTCGTCGAGGAGAAGGGTGCCGCCATCGGCCGCCTCGAAGCGACCCAGACGTTTCTTGTCGGCGCCGGTGAATGCGCCCGCCTCGGCGCCGAAGAGCTCCGCCTCGATCAAACTTTCGGGCAAAGCGCCGACGTTGACCTTCACGAACGGTCGATCGCGTCGGGGAGAGTTGGCCTGTACGACGTCGGCCATCTTCTCCTTGCCGGTCCCGTTCTCACCGGTGATCAGCACCGGTACGTCGGCGCGGGCCACCCGAACCGCCAGCGA
>JALCBJ010000029.1:26765-48307 GCA_028066595.1 Thermoanaerobaculia bacterium | reverse complement strand
CCGTCTTGCCGGGGGAGAAGTTCATATCCTGGATCACCAGGTCGATACCGCCACGGTCGATCACCGACAGCGCCTCTTCGGGCTCCGCGGCCAACACGGCTTCGATGGGCTCGGTGAGCTCGGGATCCCCGTCGACGTGGTGCAGCTCCAGGAGCAGCGAGATGGCCCGTGCTACCTTCGCCTGGTCGTCGACGATCAGGACTTTCGGCATGGCGGGCAATCTACCAAGGTACAGACCCCGGTCTGCTGAACATCAGGGTGGCTGTAGGCCGGATCGCCGTCTTCACACCGTGCGGGTCGCCAGAGCCGGCGACAGGCGAGAAGCCCTTTGTGCTGGCGCCCAAGTGGCCAGGAGTCCCAACATCCACAACGACAGTGACCCCACGAGGACCAGGACAGGATCCAGCTTGGGAGCCCCGGCATGGTTCACCAGCAGCACGTTCAGACCATAGGCTCCGATCAAGCCGAGGCCCAGGCCGATCAGGGAGACCAGAGTGCTCTCTGCCAGAAAGTAGTGGAGGATGGCTTGTTTGGGCGCACCGAGGGCCCGCCGTGTCCCGATCTGCTTCGTTCTCTGGGTCACGCTGTAGGCCGTGATGCCGAAGATCCCGAGTGCCGTGACGAAGAGCAGCAGCAAGACGACAACGGTGTAGATATCGACCATGAGGTTGTTCTGTATATAGCCTCCAGCCTTGATCTCGTCCATGGTCCGGAGGGCCACCGCGCGACGAGGCTCGACGTTCACGAAGGTCTGAGTGAGAGATGCATAGACCTGGTCGACGGCGCCTGGCTCTGCCCGCACAAGGTATTGGGATCTCTGGGTCGAGCTCGGCAGACGGGGAAAGAAGGTGATGCGGGTTTCCATGGGCCCACCACCGTAGGGTGTGAACATGTGGCCGACGATGCCTACGATGACATCGGGATATTCCTCTCCGCCTCCGGTGTCGATCGATTGACCGATAGCGTTGCCCTCCGGGAACAGCGCGTCGGCGAAGTCGCGCGTGACGACCACGTTTGCGATGTAGGGTCCCGGCTCCGTGGGGATATCGGTCTCCCTGAAACCTCGCCCCTCGACGATCTCGAGCCCGAGCGTGTCGAACACCTGGGGATCGGCAGAGTAGACGGGAGTGCGGATCCACTCTTCCCGCGGAGAGCCAAGGGGGCCTGCCAGGCTGGAGCTACCGCCCCCTTGGAGCGGGAAGGTGTTGATGATCGTGGCGTTGCGTACTCCGGGCATGGCCCGGATGGCCGCGAGGTCCTCCCGGGCGATGCGCTGTCGGTACTGAAAGTCTTGATAGTCGGCCGCCCAGGGCCGGACCTCGACACCGATCAGCTCGTTCTCGGCGATGCCGGTATCCCTCCGCAGAACCTCGAGTTGTTGCAAGATCATCGCGGAGCAATTCAGTGCCACCGCGACGGTAACGGCAATCTCGACGGTCAGCAGCAGCACACGAGTCTTGTTGCGCATCATCGAGCGTAGAAGTGGGCCGATGTGGATGGAGTGCTTCATCGAGTATCTCCTCGCTGGGTATTCGGCTACTGGACTTTCAACTGTATTGCTGGGGCGATACGACACGCTCGCCACGCCGGATACACCCCTGAAAGCAGGCCGGCGCCGAGAGCCAGTACCAAGGCGGCGACAAGGCTGTAGCTGTCGAGAGAGAAGATGCCGGGGCGAAGAAACCGGTCGGGTGCGGTCTGGTCGAGAAGGCGTAGCGCGCCCCCCGCGAGGATCGCGCCCAGAACGCCGCCGGCCGTGGCGACCAGTACACACTCCACCAACCGCTGCATGAAGATCGATCTCATCGGTGCACCCAAGGCTCGATGGATGCCCAGGATGCCGGAGCGTGCTAGGAACTTGGCAAGCAAGAGGCCGGTCAGGTTGAGGCAGCAGACCAGGAGGAAGAGCACGGAGACGATGACCAGCGCATCTGTACCGGGCCCCGCACCGCGTTGTATCGCCTGTTCCTCGAGCCATCCCATGAGCGGCTGGACGCGATTGTTGAGGGGTCTGGGAAAACGACCCAGCTCTTTCTGCGCCAGAGAGTAGTCGTCTACCGTCTGACGGTAGAGCGCCAGCTCCGACGGTGCCAGCTCCGCCCAGAATTGGATCCAGTTCAGCTCCCACGCCATGTAGGTCTCGCGGAGCGTGCCGCCCTGAGGGCGACTGCCGAAGGCATCGTCACTCGTAGCACGCTGCAGCCCCAAGGCGTCGTCGAGCACGTGTTCGAAAGGAACGAAGATCTCGCGTACGGTGCCGTAGGGGTTGTTGACGGTGTCGTAGATCTGTGGCGTTGGGCGCCACGGCGCGAGCACTCCGACGACCTCGAACTCCTGTTCGCCGAGCCGGATCTTCTTGCCGACACTGTCCTGTCCGCCGAAGAGTTTCTGGTTGCCTTCATGACTGAGCACCGCCACGTGGTCGGGATTGCGGTCGGATTCTTCGCTCCAAGCGTCGCCATAGGTAAAGGGTGCATTGAACATGGAGAAGAAGTCGGAATGGCAGAGCCGCGTCAGGACCTGGTAGGGACGCAGTGACTCGTCGGGCGGGAACAGAAAGATCGAGGCAGCACCGATCCCAGTGCTGGGGATTTCGGGTGTCAGCTCTCTGACTCGCACCATGTCTTGATAGGTGATGTGCTTCGGTGGCTCGCCGGCGGGGCCAAAGAACTCACTTTCGGTTTCCCAGTTGTCGAGACGGACATTGAACAGCCGGTCGCTCTTCTCGGGAAACGGGTCCTGCCCGAAGACGTGGCGGATGGACAGGCTGGCGGTGGGGACCGCGATCCCGAGCCCGAGGGCTACGAGGGTGAGCAGTGTCAAGCCCGGCGTCGCCAGGAGACTCTTGGTCGCCAGGCGCAAGTAGTAGGGAAGCATGCGGATCGACATCGAAGCGTCCTCAAGCCGTCGCGGCGGTGGCCGATTCGTCGACTCGTGGCAACTGGGAGAGGTTCAACGTCGGTACGGCCTCTTCGCGGACATCGATCAGTCGGCCATCGAGGAGGTGGACCTGCCGGTGAGCGTGCGCCGCGCAGCCCGGATCGTGGGTCACCATGAGGATCGTGGTGCCCGCCTCGTTCACAGTCTCCAGCAACTCCATGATTTCGTAGGCGGTTGCGGAGTCGAGGTTGCCTGTGGGCTCGTCGGCCAGGATCAACTTGGGCTCGCCTGCCAGGGCGCGGGCGATGGCGACGCGCTGCTGCTGGCCACCGGAAAGCTGCGACGGAAGATGATGTTTCCGCCCTCCGAGCCCGACGCGCTCCAGACCCTCGTCGATGCGTCGCTTGCGCTCCTTCGACGAAAGACCCCGGTAGCGCAGCGGCACGTCGACATTGTCGAAGATGTCGAGATCTGGAATCAGATTGAATCCTTGGAAGACGAATCCGATCTTCTGGTTGCGGATGCGACTCTGTTCCAGGTCGCCCAGGCGTGACACGTCGACGCCGTCGAGCTGATAGGTGCCCTCGTCGAAGGTGTCGAGCAGACCGGTGACGTTCAGAAACGTCGTCTTGCCAGAGCCCGAGGGCCCGCTGACGGAAACGAACTCGCCAGCCTCGATCTCCAGGCTCACGTGGTCGAGGGCACGGGTCTGCACCAGATCGGTACGGTAGCTCTTGACGACGTCATTCATGTACAACATGGGCATTCTCGGGTTCCTGTGGTCGGTAGAGGTGGGGATGTCGTGGGAAATCACTATCGGATCAGTAGCGTCTGCGCGCCCTCGTACTGAGACAGATCGGACAGCACGATCTCGTCGCCTTCGGCCAGGCCGTCGAGGATCTCCAGCTCGGTGACGCTGGTGGCACCGAAGACCACATCGCGACGCACGGCCATTCCCTCTTCGACGACGTAGACGCCGCGGCCCGCCAGGGATTCGAAGTACGGCCCGCGTCGGACGTGCAGGGCGTCGGCTCGCTCCGCCAGGATCAGCCGTGTGGCCAGCCGCTGGTTCTGCCGCAGACCCGGGGGCGTTCCGTCACGGAACGCCACGCGGCCTTCCACCTGGCCGTTGCGTACTTCGGGAGAGATACTCACCAGCTCGCCCCGGAAGGTCGTCCCGTCGACCTCGACCGTGGCTGCGATACCGGGTGACAGGTCGTCGGCGTAGGTCTCGGGAGTGGCGATCTCGAGCTCCAGCTCGCCGAGGTCGACGACACCAACAACGGCTTGGCCCGCCGTGACCGCATCGTGATCCTCGATCTCTACGGCTGCCAGGAGCCCGTCGAACGGCGCACGGATCTGGAGCTCGTCTACCCGCCGCTCCACGTCGGCGACCACCAGCCGCTGCCGCTCGACCCGCAACTGGGCGTCGCGTAGCTCGAAGGCCGTCATGTCCGACACCAGCTCGAGGTCTCCGCGCGCCTGCTTCAGCTCCAGGCGGCGCATGGTCAGATCGTCGCGGGCCCGCTGTAGCTCGATCTCATTGAGCAGTCCTTCGGAGGCCAGTGTCTCGCTGCGCTGCAGCTCGCGCTCTGCCGCAGCGGTGCGCACCTCCAAGAGGTCGCGCTGCTGGCGCGCATTCAGCTGCCGCTGGCGTGTCGAGAGCTCCAGCCTATTGGTGTCCGATACCAGGGCGTCGAGTGTCGCCTGCTCCTGTTGCAGCCGGTTGTCGAGCTCGGGGCTGTCGACGACCGCGAGCGCCTGGTCTGCAACCACGCGCTCTCCCTGGCGAGCCTTCAGCTCCACGACGCCGGCCGCTGGGCTGAACAATGTGGAGCGAGAGGCAGCCACCACGCGCCCCTGCACCGAGACGTCGTGCACCAGGTCGCCGCGTTGCACCACGGCTGTGCGAATCCGGTCGGCCGGAACCGAGTCGTCGGCCATCGACCAGCGGCTGAGCGCCGGCCGGGCCAAAACGAGTGCAAGCCCCACCACGGGGACTGTAAGGAACCACCACCACCGACTGCGTCGGGGTGTGTCGAGGGCTTCGTCCATCTGGGCGGTGTCGCGAATCATGCCCAGCGAAAAAGCAACGCCCGTGCCAGCTCATCCTAGAGCCGGGATCCTGCTGGATTCCAGTGAGTTTCTCCGGTTTCTGGCGAGTTGGGTTGCATCGCGGATCTGGAGCGGACACTCTAGGCGCGTCCGATCGGACAGATGTCCGGTAGGCCTCCTTGACCCAGGTCAAGAAGGCGCCCTGCCAGCCACGCTATGTTCGCGGACCCGCGGGTTGGCCTGACCTGCCTCTTCCAGTGATCCTCCAACGAAATACGATCGGAGAACACCGATGACTCGTTCTTGGCTTTTTGTTCCTCTCGCCCTGCTGCTCGCATTCGTCACTGCCTGCGGTGGATCCGGTCCGTCGCAGCCGGCTTCGACGTCCGATGCCCCAGAGGCCGGTGCCGCGGACTCCCCTCAGACAGAGGACTCCGTGGTGAACGTCTATTCAGCTCGTCACTACGATACCGACGACCAGGTCTTCGGTGCGTTCGAAGAAGAGACCGGCATCAAGGTTCATATCGTGGAGGGCGATTCGGCGGCTTTGCTCGAACGACTGCGTCGCGAAGGAGAAGAGAGCCCGGCGGATCTGTTCATCGCCGTCGATGCCGGCAGGCTTTTTCACGCCGAACAGGCCGGCATCTTCGATTCGGTGACGTCGGAGATCCTCGAGGAGCGAATCCCCGCCAGCCTTCGGCATCCAGAAGGCCTGTGGTTCGGACTCACCAAGAGAGCTCGGGTGATCGTCTACGCCAAGGATCGCGTCGAGGCCGGCGAGATCAACACGTACGAAGACCTGGCCGACCCGAAGTGGCAGGGTCGCGTGCTGATCCGAAGCTCGTCCAACGTCTACAATCAGTCTCTGATGGGAGCGATGGTGGCAGCCCACGGTGAGCCGGCGGCAGAAGAGTGGTGCAAGGGCCTGGTCGCCAACCTGGCCCGCAAGCCGCAGGGTGGCGACCGCGATCAGGTTCGTGCCGTCGCCGCCGGAGAAGGCGACGTAGCGGTGGTGAACTCCTACTACCTGGCCCAGATGATCGCCGCGACCGACAAGCCGGAAGACCAGGCCGCCGCCGCCGCGGTGGGGATCGTATTCCCGAATCAGGGCGACCGCGGGACCCACGTCAACATCTCCGGAGCCGGCGTCGTGCGCGGGGCGCCACATCGGCAGAACGCGATTCGGTTGCTGGAATACCTCACCGGTGCCGACGCTCAGGCCATCTTCGCGGGTGGCAACAAAGAGTATGCGGTGGTCGATGGCTACGCAGCGGTGCCGGAGCTCGAAGGATTCGGCGAGTTCCAAGAGGACTCGGTGAATGCTTCCGTCTTCGGCAGCAGCGGCCAGCAAGCGCTGCGGATGATGGACCGCTGCGGCTGGCGTTGAATTCGTCCGAAGCTCTCGGACAACGGCGAGGGCGGCTGCAGACCAGGATCTCGAACAGCACTCCCGCGATGGTGGTCGTGCTCGTCTCGGGCATCATCGCGATTCCGATCCTCGCGGTGGCGTCGAGAGTGGGTGCCGACACAGGTGGTCTGTGGCGGCATCTCGCCTCGACGGTACTCTCCGAATACCTGAGAAACACGCTGTGGCTGGTCTTGGGTGTGGGTGTATCGACGGTCGTGCTGGGGGTTGCTACGGCCTGGGCCGTCACACTGTGCCGCTTCCCAGGCCGAAGCTTCTTTCGTTGGGCGCTACTGCTTCCTCTGGCCATGCCGACCTACCTCAGCGCCTACGCCTATACCGATCTGCTGCAGTTCAGCGGACCGGTTCAATCCAGCCTCCGTTCCCTCTTCGATTGGAGCCGAGGGGACTACTACTTCCCGGAGATCCGGTCGCTCTACGGTGCCGTGATCGTTCTCTCGCTGGCTCTATCTCCTTACGTCTATTTGGCGGCTCGTGCCGCATTCGTGGAGCAGTCGGTGTGCGTCCTGGAGGTCAGCCGCACGCTCGGACACGGGCCCTGGAGCAGCTTCTTTCGCGTCGCCCTGCCCCTGGCGAGACCGTCGGTTGCAGTGGGCCTTTCTCTGGTCCTGATGGAAACATTGGCAGAGTTCGGCGCGGTGGACTATTTCGCCGTCGACACCTTCGCCACAGGCATCTACCGCACCTTCACCATGCCGGACGACCATGCGCTTACCGCCGCCGCCCAACTGGCGGCCTGCTTGCTGCTGTTGGTGGCGGTGTTGGTGGCAGCGGAAGCCTGGTCGCGTCGAGCGGCTCGCTTCCACCACACCACGATCCGGCATCGTGAGCTTCCTTCGTGGCGGCTGTCGGGTTTGCGTGGGTGGTTGACGAGCTTGATCTGCGTGGTACCCATCCTTCTTGGTTTTGGTGTGCCTGCGGCCGTATTCGTGGTGGAGTCCTGGCGAGCGGGCGATCCTCGTCTGGACTCTCTGTGGCACTTGGGACTGCGCAGTCTCGTCCTGGGAATCATGGCCGGTGTGCTGGCGCTGGCGCTGGCTCTTGCCGTGGCCTTTGGCCGCCGGCTACGTCCGACTCCACTCAGTCGTTCCCTCGCCCGCGTCGCCGGCATCGGCTATGCCATTCCCGGTGTGGTCATCGCCATCGGTGTTTTGATACCACTGGTGTGGCTGGACCGTAGTCTGTCGGGCTGGAGCGAGGTGTTGTTCGGCAGTGGACTCATTCTGAGCGGCTCGCTCGTCGCCGTGCTCTACGGCTACCAGGTACGATTCCTGGCCTTGGCGTTGGGAGTGATTCGAACGGGGCTGGCACGAATCGGACCTTCCATCGACGGTGCAGCGCGCACGTTGGGCCGCCCGGCACTGGGAATGTTGACCTCGGTCCATCTCCCAATGCTGCGTGGCTCGGCCGCGGCCGCGGCGGCCCTGGTCTTTGTCGAGGTAATCAAGGAGCTTCCCGCGACGTTGATCTTGCGACCCTTCGATTTCGACACTTTGGCGGTGCGCGTCTATCAGCTGGCATCCGACGAGCGCCTTTCCGAGGCCTCGACCGGCGCACTCGCCGTGATTCTGGTGGGGCTCGTACCGGTCGTCGCCCTGTCGCACGTTCTCGATCGGGCGCGACCGATGGGGCCGATCGTCTCCGGGCCGATTGAGCCGGCCGAGTCCGAGGAGCAGTCCGAGGAACGACCCGACGGGAGCTCTGAGAGGTGAGCCGGAATGTGCTCATGGTGTCCGATGTGGTCCACGCCTACCGTGCCGATGAGGTGCTACAAGGCGTGTCGATCACTGTAGCTCCGGGGGAAGTCCACTGTCTCTTGGGGCCATCCGGGAGCGGCAAGTCGACCCTGCTGCGCCTGATTGCCGGATTGGAGACCTTGCGGCATGGCTCGATCGAGATCGATGACGATGTCGTTTCGAGCGCTTCCATCCATGTGCCGCCGGAACGGCGTGCCATCGGGTTCGTGTTCCAGGACTTCGCGCTTTTTCCTCATCTGAACGTCCGCCGCAACGTCCTCTTCGGTATGCCGTCCGGTTCGGCGCGCCAGCGGCGCGAGACAGCCGACGCACTCCTGCGCAACGTCGGAATGCGGGATTTCGCGACCGCGATGCCTCACACCCTGAGCGGTGGCCAGCAGCAGCGGGTGGCATTGGTGCGAGCGCTGGCTCGCAGACCTTCCGTGATGCTGCTCGACGAGCCGTTCTCGGGCCTCGATGGACGCCTGCGTGAGGAGGTTCGTGAACCGACCCTGGAAGTACTGCGGGCGGCGAAGGTGGCCACCCTCATGGTCACCCACGATCCACACGAGGCGATGGCCGTCGCGGATCGCATCAGCATCCTCCGCGCCGGGCGCATCTTGCAGAGCGGCACACCGACGGAGCTATACGAGCAGCCCCGAAGCCGTGAGGCGGCACAGATCTTTGGCCGCGTGAATTCCTGGGCGGGAACGGTCCAGGTCGGCATCGTGAGAACCCCCTGGGGCGCAGTGGAGGTGCCTGGACTGGACGACGATGCGGCCGTGGAGATCTTAGTCCGGCCTGAAGCCATCCAGGTCGAAGCCGCGCCGTCCGGAGCCGGTACAGAGAGCTTGGCGACAGTGGACGCCGTCGTGCCTGAAGGAGCCCTGTCCCGCCTCGTCCTGCGGTTCGACGACGGATCGATATTCGAGGCTCTGGACTTCGCGCACGCCGGATGGCGATCAGAGCAGGCCGTGGTCGTCAGTGTTCCAAGGGAGGCCGTGACGGTCGTTCCCGCAGTCTAGTCAGAACGGTTCATTCCTGCGGTTCGTCGTCCGTCGCTGGCTCGGTCTGCGAAGCTCGTCGGAGCAGTAGGTCGAACTCGAGCGCCTCGTCTTGACGCTGAATGCGCAGAGAAACTCGGTCGCCCCACTGTTTTTCCGCCATGCGCCGGTTGAAGGTCCTGCGGTCGGGCACAGGCTCACCATCCATGAACAATAGTAGATCTCCCACCTGGATTCCGGCTGCGTGCGCGGCTGTCCCCTCCATCACGTAGACGACTCGACGTCGCTGGTCGCCTGCCGCTGGATCCGCATCTGAGGTGGAGAGACCGAGGTTTGGATAGGCGGGTTCGGTCTCCGGTGGCAGGCCCCAAACGAAGTCGGCGTAGGAGGCTCGAACCGCGGGAATCGTCTCATCGTCCGCCTGGCCCACCGGTACCGGCACGATGGTGGCGAAGCGTCGCTGCGTCCAGGCAGCTGCCTGTCTCGAAATGCCGAGGCCGTAGGCGACGTGGCCAGAGCCCGCGAGGACGACGAGAACCGAACCCTCTCCGGAAATCGAGTTCAGAGCGTGGACAGCCTGGTAGCCCATGGCCGCGTCCCAAGTGGCTTGGGCGGTGTACATCGCTTCGAACTGTTCGTCGTCCATCCCGCCGTGTAGGTCGGAGTCGCCCCCGAAGTAGGCTCGGATCAGAGTGCGGTGGTCGTCGCTGGAGGTGTCTACACACTCCGGAAGGAGCGCCACGAGGTCTGCCGGTAGCTCGGCTTCCGTGCCACGGCCGACCGCTCGGATGACCCGACGGGGAACGTTGAGCCCGAAGACCGGAAGGTGTTGGTCCCTCGCGAAAACGAACAGGTCGCGATAGTAGCCCCAATGCATGCCCCAGGCTTCGTACCAGTCCACTGAGTCGAGAAACTCTGCCTCGCCGACTCGGCCGGTGGACCAGCGATCCAACGCCGGCTGGGCTGTCGCCGGAAGCATCTCGAAGCCGACCCCGACGTTGCGACCACGAGCGTGGAGTGCCCGGACGATGCCGAGTTGCACGCGATGGGCTTCCATCGAATTGTGATCTTCTCCCACCAGGACGATCCCGACGCCATCGAGCCGGGCCGCGACTTGGTCGAAGCTCAACACTTCGCCGGTTCGAGTGTCGGTGGCGGCGTCGACCTCGAGCGCTACGTTCCGATCCCGTCGTGATGGATCGCCGATCGCGAGGTCCGTGGTCGTTTGACCCCATGCCGAGCAAGCGGACCCGAGGGCGATGGCGATGACCATCGCGGAGGCACTCCTTCTTCGGAGCCCGGTAGCCCTATCTCGAGTAGAACTCGACAACGAGCCGCTCATCGCAGATCACCGGGATTTCGCCGCGTTGGGGGATGGCTGACAATTCGGCACCGTAGCCATCTTCGACGAGTCGAAGATAGTCGGGTACCGTCGCGGTTCGTGGTTGATTGAAGCATGGAATTCGTCGGCTCTTCGATCGTACCGCGAGCCGATCTCCTGGTCGAAGCCAGGCAGACGGTCTGTCGCAGCGTTTCCCGTTGAGGAGGATATGACCGTGGGACACAGCTTGGCGTGCCTGATAAATGGTACGCGCCAATCCGGCTCGCAGCACGAGCGCATCGATTCGGCGTTCCAGCAAACTCACCAATACTTCACCCGTCGAGCCCTTTCTCCGGGAAGCCTCTCGGAAAATGCGGCGCAGGTAGCGCTCGCCGACGTTGAATTGGGCTTTCAGCCTTTGTTTTTCCAGCAGCTGACGCCCGTAGTTGCTCGGCCGTCTGCGACGCTTGTTCGGACCGTGCTGCCCTGGGGGATAGGGCTTGCGTTCCATGTACTTCTGAGCTTTGGGTGTCAGCGCGATGCCGAGACGCCTGGAGAGTTTGACTTTCGGACCGGTGTACTTCGCCATATGGTGCTCGAATTCGGATGGCTCTCGGCCACCTTGTTGGATGAATCGAAGGTGATTGGATGAATCGAATGCCGGCGGTACCGTCGGCTGCGGCTCGCGAGCCGCGGTTCTGCGCGAATCAACCCTGGTGGGCGACGATCGGACCGAGGACGATGAGGAATCCGCAGAGGACCGTCGTGCCACCCAACCAGCGAGCGCTCGGTTCTCGAATTCGGAATCCGACGGTCGCGCTGAGCATCGCGACCCCGAACCAGAGAAGAAACCAGCTGAGTCCAACCGTCCAGCCGAGGCGAAGGATGAAACCGAGCGCGCCACGGGCGAGCAGGATCCAACCCACAGCGGAGATCAACGGGTGGAGAGACTTCAGGTGGGAGGCAAAACCTCGGCGGTTGCGGCCAAGGCCGACGCCGAGAGAAATGCACGCGGCAAAAAGGGCCACGACAGAAGCTGTCAGCTCCGGCACGGGATCGACCCCTTGTCCGAGCCAACGCGCCAACGACCCGGCCCGCCTTCGATCTGAGAAGCTCGGTTCGATCTCAGTGGATCCATGACGTGTTCTCTGGGCACAGCTCCGCGACCTCGGCCTTCGGGGCGGAGTAGCCGTTGTGGTGGAGGCCATAGCGGAGGAGCTCCTGGAGATCGAGGACTTCGCCCGCCCGCAGGCTCAGGGCCAGGCTAGAGCTGCCGAGGCCAACGTAGTACCGATGTGCGCCGGCCGTGGGATCGTCGGTAACCCGATCGACGAGGAGATCCACCACATCGGCCAAGCGGCGCAACGCCGCGCCGCTGAGGTCTAGGCGGACGTTCCCGAAGAGCAGCCCGAAGTTCTGGCAGTGGGGGCAGAAGATCAACAAGTGGTCCTCTCCCGTGCGGCCGATGAGCTGCGTTTCGGTATCTGGACTCGCGCCGGGCTGGCATTGAGATTTGTTCATGGGTGTCGTCCTCGCTGGTCGTTGTGCCGAGATCGATGCGTGCGGCGAGTCGTCCTATTGACCGTCCCACCGGGTCGGACCTTGCGTGTCGAGCGGGCAGCGTACGCCGACGCCATCGCGCGGAGCATTGACGTAGATCAAGAGGGGCGGAGCCGTTCGCCAATTTCGAGCCGTCTTGATCTAGATCAAGACATGGCTCCGGCGAGTCGGGCAGACTTCACCCGGTTGACAAACAGGACCGGAACGGTCCATTATAGATAAGCCTTTATTGAGAAAGCGTCTCAATAACTGCTCGAGAAAAGGCGCGACGACCCGCTCACCCCGGCAAAGAGGAGACGGAGCATCGCGCCTGCAAACCCACGCCGCACGCGGCGTCAGTCCACTGGAGCGAGTATATGTCCTCCTCGAGTTCTCCCCGCCTTCGAGCTTCCTCTGCTCGATCTTCGTTCCGACTCCTATTTGCGGTCTCGATCCTCCTCGTTTTCGCATCGATCGCTGTGCCTACCTGGGCCGCGTCTTCCGCCTCGGACGATCCCCCGGCAGCCGCCGCCGCGAAGGACGCCGTTATAGAACCCGAGGGCGAAGCCACGTTCCTCGACGAGGTCACCATCACCGCAGCCACGCGGTCGGAGCGCTCCCTTCGCGACACCCCGGGCCAGGTCGACGTGATCGATGAGGAAGAAATCGAGAATCGCGGATATACCGGCATCGACGATGTCGTGCGTTACCTACCTGGTGTCTACGTCGACGGCGATCCGACGCGCCTCGGCACCTCGGGTTTCAACATTCGCGGCATCGGTGGCAATCGTGTGCTCACGGAGATCGACGGTGTGCCCACCGCCGAACAGTTCGACTTCGGTCCGTTCAGCATCCATCAATTCGCTCTCGACGTCGACGCGTTGGAGTCGGTGGAGGTGGTGCGAAGTGCTGGCTCCGCCCTCTACGGTTCGGATGCATTGGGTGGCGTGGTGTCACTGACCACGCGTTCGCCGCGCTCCTACTTGAACGGTGAGTCCTCCTACGTCGGCCTGCGAGGTGGCTATGACGGTCGCAGCGAAGAAGGGTCTCTTTCCGGCATCTTTGCGGCCGGTGGCGATCGGGTCCAGGGATCGATTCTCTACACCCGACGAGACGGCCAGGAGGTCGACAATCAAGGGACAGTGGGCAGCCGCAACTCCATGCGCACCGAGCCGAATCCCATCGACCGGCAGCAGGACAATGCGCTGGCCCAGATCTCCATCACGCCAGACGACAGGACGATCTGGCGAGGCGTCGTCGAGTGGTACGACACCGAGGCCGACACCGAGATGCTGAGCTCGCTTTCCAACGGTTCTCCGTTCGATTCCGCGATCCGGCAGTCGAATGCTCTCGACACGCAGCAGCGTACGCGGTTCGGCCTATCGCAGGAGCTCACGCGTGATGCGTCGATCTTCGACACGTTGACCTGGCGTATCTACACCCAGCAAAGCGAAACCGAGCAGCGAATCTCGGAGATTCGGGAACCATCCTTGGGTCTCGCGGAGCGAGAAGGTCTTCTCTCGTTCGACCAGGACACGTTCGGCGTCGAAGGCGAGGCACGCAAGGCGATCGGCGACGGTGCGCTCCTGACCTACGGTCTCAGCTTCAGCCGGGACGAGTTCGATCAGCTGCGCGACCGTAGCGAGTTCGTCATCGACACCGGAGCGCCGGTGCCTACATCCCTGACGTTTCCGACGAAGTACTTCCCGCAAAGCGACATCGACGAGCTGGGAGTCTTCCTGCAGGCGGAGCTGGAGTTCTTCGGTGGCAAGCTCAGCCTCATCCCGGGCGTTCGATTCGACCGCTACGATCTCGACGCGGACGCGAACGATGTGGTCTTCCTGTCCGGAAATCCGGGGCAGGAAGAGCCAGTCGACGTGAAGGAAGAGTCCGTTTCTCCCAAGCTGGGTCTGGTCCTCGATCTCAACGGCGAATTCTCACTCTTCGCGCAGTACGCCAGCGGCTTCCGCGCGCCACCCATGAGCTCGGTGAACAACGGCTTCACCAACCCCGCCGGCGGCTACCGCACTCTGCCCAGCGGCGATCTCGAGGCCGAGACCAGCGACAACCTCGAGCTCGGTCTTCGGGGCTCTTTCCGCCGCGGTAGCTTCAGCATCACCGCGTTCGAGAATCAATACCAGGACTTCATCGAAACGGTTTCCCTCGGATTCAACCCGGCCGTATTCCTGTTGGAGTTCCAGCCTCAAAATGTCGACGACGTCGAGATCAGCGGCGTCGAGTTCTTCGGTCAGCTACGGTTCGGCAATGGGTGGAGCGCTCGGGCGTCCTACGCCTATATCGATGGGACCAACGAGACCGCCGACGAGCCCTTGGAGTCGATCGCACCGCCGCAGCTCGTGCTCGGTCTGCAGTACGTCGCGAGCGACGGGCGCTGGGGTACCGAGCTGATCGGTACCTCCACCGAAGCCAAGGACGCCGATGATCTGCCTTCAGGCTCGACGCAGTTCCAAACACCGAGCTACGAGGTCTTCGACCTGGTGGGCTGGTACACGTTCAACGACCATCTGCGCCTGCAGCTTTCGGCCTGGAATCTGAGCGACGAGACGTACTGGCGCTGGCCCTTCGCCCGCGGTCAGAGCCAGACCTCACCGGTCATTGATCGCTTCAGCAGCCCGGGGCGGAGCTTCGGCGCCCAGCTTCGGTACACGTTCTGAGAAAAGGTAAAGGAACAGCTATGCGTTCGACTTCGATCTTCCTCGGTCTCTCGCTCTTGCTGCTCGCCGCTCCGGCGTTCGCGTCGACCGCGGTGAGTCCCCGCGAGGCCGACACAACGTCTCTGCCGACGGAGTTTCCGGACTTCCCGGAAGGCATCGCCAGCTTTGGCGCCGCGGTAGCCGGCGACTCGCTCTATGTATTCGGCGGCCACATCGGTCGCACTCATCACCATTCGGTGGAGAATCTCTCTCACCACCTGCGGAGTCTCGACCTCACGAACCCTTCGGCGGGCTGGCAGGACGCAGGCGATGTCTCCGGCCTCCAGGGGACAGCGCTGGTAGCCCACGGTGATCGCGTCTGCCGGGTTGGTGGTATGACGGCCCACAATGCACCCGATGCAGAGGAAGAGGACCTGGAGTCGTTGGCAGACGTGTCGTGCTTCGACACTCGTTCCGGCTCGTGGACCGACTTGCCACCCCTGCCGAGGGGACGTTCGTCTCACGATGCGGTGGTGGTGGGCGACTCGCTCTGGGTTGTGGGTGGCTGGCAGCTGCGCCGATCGGAAGATCCCGTATGGCACGACGAAGCAGCCGTCCTAGATCTGTCGAATCCTGAGGCGGGCTGGCACTCCGTGCCCCAGCCCTTCGAGCGTCGCGCCCTGGCGGCCGCCGCGGCTTCCGGCAAGGTCTTCGCCATGGGAGGCATCACCCACGACGGCATCAGCAGTCGGGTCGACGTCTTCGATTCCGCCACGCAAACGTGGGCGCGGGGACCTGAGCTGCCGCTGCCCGACGGGCTCAAGGGTTTTGGACTCTCCGCCTTCGGCGTGGGAGACAACGTCTGGCTTTCCGGTGCCGACGGCGAAGTGCATGCTCTGAAGGTGGAGGACGACGGTTGGGCGTTGGCCGTAGCGGAGCTCGATCAACCGCGTTTCTTCCATCGGTTGGTTCCCCATGCGGACCGTCTGATCTTCG
This sequence comes from Thermoanaerobaculia bacterium, assembly GCA_028066595.1. Classification (GTDB taxonomy): domain Bacteria; phylum Acidobacteriota; class Thermoanaerobaculia; order Multivoradales; family J023; genus JAUIJL01. Next base: position 32,696 of record JALCBJ010000029.1, on the reverse strand, counting down.
TCGGTGGTGCGAGCCGCGAAGGGCGCGTGACGAGTGTCGAGGTTCTTACGATTCCCGACGTCAGCGAGATCGTGGCGGAGAAAGTACCGGTGGATCGCGGCGACTGGCCGGGGTTCCGGGGCCGAGGTGACGCCCAAGCCTCGTTCGAGGCGATGCCGCTCCACTGGTCAGAAGAAGAAGGCGTGGCATGGCGCGCCGAGATTCCGGGCTATGGACAGAGCGCTCCGGTGGTCTGGGACGGCCAGGTCTACGTCAGCTCGGTTCTCGGCAGGAAGAAGGGGACGTTGGTCCTCAGTTCCTACGACATCGAAAGCGGCGACATTCTCTGGCGTCGTCGCTATCCGGCGAGTCTGAAGATCGAGAACACCGAAATGAAAAGCCGCGGCGCACCGACACCGGCGGTCGATCGCCGTGGGCTTTACGTGCTCTGGGAAAGCGGTGATCTGGTTGCGCTCGACCATGATGGCGAGACGAAGTGGCAGACGTCGCTTTCAGAGGACTATGGTGCCTTCGAAGGCAATCACGGCATCGGCAGCTCGCCCGTATTGACCCATGAAGCGGTGATCGTCCAGATCACTCACGCCGGTCCATCGTATTTCGTTGCCTTCAACAAGAAGGACGGCGAAGTGCTGTGGAAGGAAGACCGTGAGCCGGGCGTCGCCTGGACCACTCCGGTGGTCGTCGACGGGCCCAACGGCCAGGAGATCGTCTCCAGCTACGCCGGGCACGTAGAGGCCCTGGATGCGACGACCGGTCACCGTCTCTGGCACTATGGGGGTATCGAGAAGAACAACGTGCCGTCGGTGACGGTGGACGGCGACTCGATCCTGGTCGCCAGCTCCGACGCGAGCCACAACTTCCTTCTGAAGCGAGGCGTCGGAGAGCTCGGGACGGATCATGTTCTGTGGCGAGCGGAAGGCATGGCCTCGGGCTTCGGCTCGCCGCTGTTCCACGGCGACTGCGTACTTTTCGTCAACAAGGCCGGCGCCGCCACGTGCGTCGATCGGGAGAGTGGCGAAGAGCGGTGGACCGAGCGGCTTCCGGGCAGCGTCTGGGCTGCGCCGCTGGCAGTGGGAGAACGCGTCTACTTCTTCACCAAGGAAGGACCCACGGCGGTGCTCGAGCACGACACCACGGGCGCCCGCCTGATCGCGTCGAACTCCCTCGGGCTCGATGGGAACGTCTACGGCGTCGCCGCCGTGATGGGTGCGTTCCTCGTTCGCAGCGGCACGGAGCTGGTGCGGGTCGGAGTGGAGTCCGAGGAACCGGGCGGTTGAGAGTCCGGCCGGTGCTCCGGCACCGGCTGCGATCGTCCCTGAGAACGAATTCATGTCAGATCTCCCGTACGCCGCCTGTCTGGCACTCGCCGGATGCCTGTTACTCGGAGCGTCCACTGCCAGTCACTGGGGCCGCTTTGCGGCGAACCGAGAACACCTCCGGCGAGGCGTCCAGGTGGCCGGTTGGGCATCTCTGGTCGCTTCGGCGTTCGGTTTTGCGAGTCAGTTCGGCTGGGAGGTAGGCACGGCCTGGTTCGTTCTCTGGCTCACCATCGGAACTCTTGCAGCTACCTTGTGGGCCAGTTGGCGAGCCCGCGAAGCCGCGTGGGCCGGGGCCGCTCTCGCCGGAGTGGCGCTCGCGGCCTGGGTTGTCTGACCCAAGCGATCAGCATGACGAAACGTACACTGGATCCAGACGGCGCAAAGGGCGGTGGCTGGAAGGGGCGGATTTCTGCGGCGGTGATCGGTGGCACGGTGCTGGCATTCGCCGTGGGAGTCTTTGTCACGATCTATATGCCTGGCTTTGACGGTTTGGACCAGGCATTCATGGGCGGCTTGGTGCTGGTTCTGGCTTGGCCGTCGATCATGCTCTGGGTGTTGTTCGCGCGTTCCGGCGGCAAGGCTTGGGTGCGAGTCTTGATTCCCTTTACCTTGTTCCTGGCGCTCGACGTCGGAGGGCTGTTCCTGTGAAGCGCCTCGGTCCACTCAGGCTGCGGAATCGCACGGTCAGCCTGGCGTTCGACATTCACTCCTGGCTCGGCATCCTCGGATGTCTGGCGCTGTTCGTGTGCTGTTTCAGCGGCAGCCTGGCGCTCTTCGAACAGGAGCTGGTGGCTTGGGAAAGGCCAGCCACGAGGGTCGATTCAGACGCCGAGGGCCTGTCTGTCGATCAGCTCCTCGAGGTGGCGCGGCAACACCTCGGAGCCGAGAAGGACATGTTCGTGATTCTTCCGACGCCACATTCCGGGGGGATGCAGGTGCGAGCGTTCGGCGATGGGAAAGTCGAGAAAGTATTCCTCGACCCAACCTCCGGAGCCGTCGTCGAGGCGGAACACGAGACAGCGTTCGAGTTTTTGACCCACCTGCACACCGACCTACACCTGCCGCGACCATTCGGCCGGTACCTGGTGGGTTTCCTGGGCATCTTTCTGCTCATGTCGCTGATCACCGGTGTGATGACCCACACGAAAGTGATCAAGGACCTATTCCTGCTTCGCTGGCGACCTCGCCGTCTGCGGCTCACTTTCAGTGATCTGCACAAGCAGCTCGGCGTGTGGGGACTGCTCTTTGGATTCGTGATGGCCTCGACGGGTGCCGTTCTCGGCTTGCTCGGCCTGTTCGCTCCGGTGATGGTCTTGAGCGCTTTTGGAGGCGATGTCGACAAGGCGACCGAGGCCTTCTCCGGGCCGAGGTTCGAGGCCACGGGTTCGCGTGCCGAGATGCTCTCCGTCGACTCGATGATCGACGATTTGGAGGGGCGGATTCCTGGCACTGAAGTCTCGAGCTTCTTCCTTCGCCACTGGGAGGACGAGGCGGCCGAGATCGCGCTGAATCTGGATCAGGCTCCTCACCGCAAGCTGGTAGCGGGCGAAACCCACCGCCTGAGCCTGGTAGACGGTTCGACGCTCCACATGAGCCGCTTCACCGAACGAGGTGCCGGCTCGAGGCTGTTCGGGGCCATGCAGCCAGTCCACTACGCGCTGTTCGGAGGGCTGGCGGCCAAACTGCTCTACTTCCTTCTCGGAGTTGCGCTGTCACTCGGTATTGCCACGGGCGCGATGATCTGGCTGGAGCGACGACGCCCCGCGGCCGCGGAACAGCGAGAACGAAGGGATCGAACCTTCTGGCTGGGCCGCATCCACCTCGGGGTCTCTCTCGGTCTCGTTCTTTCCTCGGCGCTGGCGCTGGCAGCTGGCCGTATCGCACCACCGTTCGTCGAAGCGACATTCTGGACGGCGTGGCTAGCGATCTTCGTCGGTGCGTTCTTCGTGCCCAGCAGTCTCGTTGCTTTGCGAGCTGGAGGCTTTCTCACCGCTGCGGTTCTGGTCGCCGTGGCGAGTTACGACCTGCTGGCTTCTCCGGTGCTTCCGTTGGCGGCCAAGAACGTCGACATCGCCCTTCTCACGCTCGCTGGCCTCGTGGCCGCAGCGTCGGCACTGATTCCCAAGCGTGCTCGTGACTCCCGAAACGTCGATTCGCAGTCCCAGCCCGCCGAGGCACTCCCCGAACCGACCTGAACCTCGCACTCGACCGGTTAGATCTCACGGTCATGTCGTCGGCTTCGTCGATCGGCAACCCGTAGCAGTCCACCTTCCTGGAGCCCTCTCATGTTGCCCCTACGTCGTCTCGTTCCCATCATCCGTCTGGCCGTAGCGGCCACTCTGTGCTTCATCGCGACGTCAGCGTTCGCAACAGCAGAGCCTGTTTCCAGCCTGGAGAACGGCTCGTCCGTCCCCGCCGATACAGAGCAGCCCAGCTCGGACGGAACCGACGACGATGAACAAGAACACGCCGAACCACCCGCCGAGACCGATGCGATCGAGGAGTCCATCGTGGTCACGGGCAGCTTGATCGAAGACACCCTGCAGGAAACTCCGGAGAGTGTCGCGGTCTGGGGCGCGGACACACTGACCGACGCGGGTATGAACGAGCTGCAGGATGTATTTCAACAGACAGCCAACGCCTACCAACTCGCCAATGGCGAAGGATTCGGAATCCGCGGTATCAACCACAGCAGCGTAGGTACCGGAGGTTCCGGCGAGCTCGGCAGCTACTACGTCGACGGTGTCGCAGTCACCGGCTTCGCCAAACGGTTCGGGCCGATGCAGCTCTGGGACGTCGACCAGATCGAGATTCTCCGTGGCCCGCAGACTACGAACGTCGGTCGAAACGCTCTTGCCGGCGCGGTGGTCCTGAATACCAAGGAGCCGGTGTTTCGCCGTGAGAACAGGTGGCGGTTGGGCGTCGCGGACGAGACCACCTGGGATCTGGCCGGCATGGCCAACGCCCAGGTCGGCGACTCAGGTGCGCTACGGTTCACGGCCGAGTCCTGGAACACGGACGGATTCGTGACCAATCCGACCCGGGGCGAGGACGACTTCGACGCACGGGAGAATCTGACACTTCGCGCCAAGTACCTGTATCATCCCGCCACGCGAGACGACGGGTTCCGCTTGTTGTTGACCGCGCAGTATTCCGAGACACGGCGTGGTAACGACCTCGTGGATCTGAGCGATCCGGAAGCGCGGGTGAACACGTCGAACCTCGACGACTTCGAAGAGAACGATTCCGTGGTGCTCTCCTTGGACCTTGGTTGGAGTCTCGGAGACAGGTGGAGTCTGCGCTCGATCTCATCGCTCCTCGACTCGGAGTATCGACGCTTCGACGACGACGACCAGGGACCGGGCGGCGGCGATTCGTTCCGCGGCCGCGATGCGTTCGATCGCAACTGGGCTCAAGATATCCGGTTTTCCTATGATGGTGGTGACATCCGGGGCGTCACCGGCGTGTACTACACCGAAGTGGAGCTCGAGAACAACACCGTCGGCGAGACGAACGTCTCTTCGGCTTCGCTCGGAATCCCCGCGCCTCTGTTGCCGTTCTACCCCGAGACGTTGGTCATCCGCGGCGATCTTCCGGCGACCTTCGACACCACCAACATCGCCGTCTTCACGCGCTGGGATCGGTCGTTGGGAGAACGATGGAAGGCCTTTGCCGGGCTGCGCTGGGATCTGGAGGAGCAAACGTCCGACTCACGCACCGAAACCTCACTGCTGAGTGAGCTTCCCGATCCGGCGGCGCTGCCACCGCAAGTAGCCGGCGCCATCAGATTGGTGAACGCCCTGCTGCTGAGCCAGCTCGGCACGAGCGCAGCCACGACCGACACAGACTACGACGCCTTCCTGCCAGAGCTGGGGGTCAGCTACGACTGGAACGACTCTGTGACGTCGAGCCTGTTTCTCAAACGGGGCTACCGGGCCGGCGGTGCCGAGCTCAGCCTCACGGGCCGTCAGAACGAGTACGACCCGGAAACCTTGGATCTCGTGGAGTTTTCTGTCCGTTCGCTCAGCCGGGAAGATCGCTTGGCGGTCAACACCAACCTCTACTTCGGCTCGTGGACGGATCAGCAAGTCGATGTACAGCAGAGCGACAACGTCTTCGACTTCATCACCGAGAATGCCGGCGAGTCTGAGATCTATGGCTTCGAGTTGGATTTCAGGTATCGGGCGCTCAGCAGTTGGGACGTTTACGGTTCCCTCGGTTTCGCGCACACCGAGTTCACGAAGTTCCAGAGCGCGGCACAGGGAGATCTATCGGGCAACAGGTTCACTGCTGCGCCGGAGTGGACCGCGGCCATCGGCGCCAACTATCGCTTCGGGAAAGGCTGGTTTCTGCACGGCGACATCGGGTATCAAAGCTCGGCCTTTGCCAACGTCGAGAACGACCCCGAGCTGCGTCTCGACTCGAGGACGCTCATCAACGTGCGCGGTGGGTACGAAACGGGCCGTTACTCGATCCTCGCGTATCTGGAGAATGCCACCGACGAGGTGTATGCAGTCACTGCGTTTCGTAACGTCGGCGGCCGGTTCCTAGGTAAGATCGGAGCGCCCAGGCAGGCTGGTGTTCAGGTGACACTACGTTTTTGAGTAGGAGA
>JALCBJ010000029.1:20372-26665 GCA_028066595.1 Thermoanaerobaculia bacterium | reverse complement strand
GTTGAGCCAAGGCGGCGGCTCAGTCCGGCCGGAAGGACTCAGAAGGCTCGTGTACCAAGCTGGCCGCCGAGCGGCCCGGATGGTTGGCGAGATAGACGTCTACGAGATGGAAGCCGATCGAGTAGCCTGTCCAGCGCGGTAGGTCGGAGCCTCGGCCGAAGAACCACGCATTGAAATCGTAGTTCGTGTCGTCGAGCTCGGGTCGGGCCCTGTTCAGATACCGCTCGATCTCCGGCGGGGTCAGCGCCATGCTCCATGGAGGGATCGCCGCGCCCAGGAGCTCGACGGTGAAGTGATCGGCCAATCCTTCGAAAACGAAGGCATCGAGCAGCGTGCCGTAGGGTCCAGGATTGCGCCACCGAACGGTGTGGTGAACCTCGTGGGCTACGAGCACCGGCAGCCTGGATGTGAGGACAGAATCGAGGGCACCGAACTCTGGATCGACCACGATCTCGATGTCGCCGGGACCGAGAGCGTAGCCTCCCAGGCCCCACTCTGGGATGGTGCGTGCCATGTCGGAGCTGACCGTACAGCGTAGCGCTCCCACGTCGATCGCGGCGCTTGCTCGTTCCACCGTACTCACGACCACCTGACGGATCGTTTCCTGCTGGTCGGCAGTGAGGGTCGCGTCGAGGAAAACGACGGATACAGAGGGGCTCGGGTTCGCCGGAGCTGTGGGAGACGACGACTTCTCGCAGGCGACGACCAAGCACCCGACAATGAGCCATCCGCAGAATGCGCGGCGCACCCGAGCATTGGCGACGCTGCTGACAGGAGAGACGTGTCGTGCTGCCATCGTGACTCCTTGGTCGCACATCCGCCTGTAGTCGTCGAGCACATCGCAACATACCGAACGACTGGCGGAGGATCCGGTCAGGAGAATCTGAGGAATCCAGATAGATCATACATGCGAGCTAAGACCCGATGTCCTCCATCAAAGCATCATGAGCAACGTCTCGCGCCCGTGCGGCTTGGTTGAGAAGTCCGGTGCAAAGCTCGATGGCTTGGAGTCTCCCGGCTTCGAGAGAGATGAACTGAGGTACGGAGCGACGACGGGCGGTCTGACCCGTTGCTCCGAAGACGGGATAGGCGATGTCGAGATCGAGAGACAGGGGAAAAGTTCTGTAAGAATGGTTGTTATTGCTCTACATTTCGTTTAGACTCCTCCCTGGATTTGAGCCCAGAAGTTTGTGACTCGATGGTTTGAAGTATCTGCAAGAGGCCTGATAGCTGGTCTGTTGCACTGGAGGGGGGCCGACCGTGTCAGAGAATTCCAGTGGCCTGGTTGTCTGGACGACCCGTGCTGCAATCTGCCTTGTCGCGGCGATGGCAGCCACTCTGATTCAGAGTTCACCTGTCGACGCTGCGAGCCAGGGCGTACCGGCCGATCCCGACGTGGACGCTCTTCGCAGCGTGAAGGTCCTTCAGCTCGCCGCAGCCGATGGCGCGGCGGCCGTCGTGGTGAACCAAGGTTCTCTGTTTGTGGTCGGGCCGGGAGATCGAATCCAGGAGGAGCCCGGCGGGCTGCGGATCACCGTTCGTGAGGTGCTCGAGGATCGCCTCGTCGTCGAGATTCGATCGGGGAATCCCCGTGTGCCACTACGCCGAGCTTGGATATTCAAAGAAGCGCTGGCGCCGCTGGGTGGTGGCGCAGGGACTTCGTCGAGGATACGGATCCTCGATCCGCGGCCACCAGCTCTCCCGATGCCATCACAGCCGAGGATTGTCGAGGAACCGAAGATTCCGATCCTCTCGGGCGAGCAAGGCCAGCGCAGGTCGCAGCGTGAAGTGACCGGCGACACCCCGTCAGTCGAAAGGGGCGTCGGTGGGGAAGATGCTGACGAAACCGACGGTGGGGACGGCCGATGAACACGAGGTACCTGGTTTCGATTCTGGTGCTGTTGAACGTTGCGGCGGCACCCGCCGTTCACTCCCACACAGATTCCGAGCACGTGGCGTGGGTGCTGGAGCCGCGACAGATCAGTGTCAAGTCCTCGACCGCCGAGGCCGTGGAGCTGCGCGACGAGGTCGCGATCATCGAGCTGGTCGGAGACTATGACCGCGCTTTGGCCGATGGCGCGCAGAACCTGGAGCCGCGCACCGCGATCGGCCACGAGTTCTATTCGTTGCTCGAGGATGACTATGACTTCCTGGTCGCATTCAGCACCTTTGCTTTCGACGCCGGGCCGGCCCGCGCCTTTGCTTGGGGGATCCAAAACAGCGACTCCGGCATCGGTTTGCCGATCTTCGACAGCTCCGAGCTGTTCGGCAGCGGTGGACGCCTCCAGAGCTTCATCGACATGGGAGAGCTTGCGAGCCATGTGACCGATCCGTTGGATCCGGCCTTCGAGGACACCTTGGTGATCCTGGCGCACGAGATCATGCACCGCTGGGGTGTCCACGTGCACTTTCGGCTTCCGGATGGCACCTCGAGCGATGCTCTTCTCGGCCTGGAGGGGTCGCATTGGAGCTTTCTGGCGGATACCGGCGCCTCGGTCATGTATGGCAACGACTGGCGTGACGAAGGCGACGGATCGTTTACCTCGACCGGCGTGCTCAAGTTCTTCAGCCCCCTCGACCTCTACCTGGCTGGCCTGTACTCGCCCGATGAGGTGCCACCGTTTTTCGTCATCGACGATTCCGGCGAGGATCCGACCCGTCTTCCTCATCTCGGAGCGCAGATCAGTGGTACCCGACGCGCCGTAACGGTCGAGGACATCATCGCTGCGGAAGGTCCGCGGGTTCCGGCCGTCGGCGAAGCGCCGAACGAGTTTCGGCTCGCCTTTCTTCTGATTACACGGCCGGGAGACGTAGTGACTCCGGCCATGCTCGACGGCATCAACAGGGTGCGGCGGGAGTTTCAGATCCGCTTCTCGGCACTGACCGGCGGCCGCGCCCTGGTGGACGTCTACCCACCTGTCGTTGCCGACGGAGATCCGGGCTCGCCGTCGGGAGTCGATGGCGGCGACCTGCGACCGGACGCGGTACTCGAGGATGGTCTCGCGTGGCTCCGTGGTCGACAGTCTCCCGAGGGCTATTGGGAAGACCGCCCCGCGACCCGAGTGCGTGACACGACGTTGGCGGTCGCCACTCTCGCGTCGCTGGACCCACTCTTCTCTGGATTCGACGAGGCGATCACCTGGTTGGAGGCGCAGCCCGGTCCGTCCACCGACACCCTCGCACGTCTCGCGATCTCCTTGGATGGAGTCACCGCTAGCGTCGCGTCCCTGCGCTCGACTCTGGTCGAGCGACGCAATCCCGATGGAGGCTGGGGTGTCGCCCCTGGCTATGCCAGCGACCCCTTGGACTCGGCGCTGGCGATCCAGGCGCTCGCAGGCTATGACGATTCGGTGGTGGAGTCGGGTGTTACCTATCTGCTGGCAGCTCAGAATGCCGACGGAGGCTGGCCTGTCCACGCCGGCGGCGCCAGTCGCACCTCGGTAACGACGGCGGTCGTTCGTGCTTTCGAGAGCGCTGGACGACAGGCCGAGCTTCCGTCTTCTACGTTTGCATGGCTCGCCGGCCAGCAGAATCCGGACGGCGGTTTCGGCGACAGCCCGTCGACCGTCCACGATACCGCCAACACATTGGAAGCCCTGTCGTCCGTCAGTGGCCTGAGCTTCGTTGACGGATCAGCGGCAAGCTCCTTTCTCACGGCCCGCCAAACGGTCGACGGTAGCTGGGACGGCTCGGTTTACGGAACGTCTTTGGCGCTCTCGGCGATCAAACGATTTACCTTTCCGAACCTGGCCTTGGTGGGTCAGCCTACGGTGGACCCTTCCGCACCCCGTGACGGGGAACGTGTCCGGCTGACGTACGAAGTGCTCAATGATGGCCGGCTGACCGCGGCGAATTCTGTGCTTCGTCTCTACGAAGGAGATCCGGCGCTCGGCGGCACGGCGGTCGGGGAGGTCGCACTGCCGGCTATCGCTTCGGGCCAGAGCGTCCACGCGACGCTCCTCTGGGACAGCCTTGACCGTGCGGGCACTCAGCTGTTGGTGGCAGTTCTCGACCCGGAAGACGTGTTGACCGAGCTTTCGGAGCTGGACAACCGGATCCAAACCGAGATCCAGGTACAGGCCGCTCCGGAGGAGCCCGATCTGGAGATCGCTGCTGAAGAGATCTCCTTCTCGCCGGCCAGTCCCAGTGAGCTGCCTCAGCTGTTGGGTATCACCGCGGTCGTGCGCAATCTCGGGCAGACCGATGCTTCGGACGTCCTGGTGCGGCTGTACCTCGGCGAGGCAGAAGACGCCGTGCTGGCGGGCGAGACGACGATCTCGGTACCACAGCGGTCGTCGTCTCCGGCCAATTTCAGTTACCTTCTGGAGAACCCTGGAACGACCTGGTTCACCGTCGTCGTCGATCCGGAAGATGTCTCGTCCGAGGCCGATGAGTCCAACAATTCGGCTTCGGTCGCGGTGAGCACCACCGGAACGGTAGATCTCGAAGTGACGCCGAGCGACGTGACGTTGCTGGGCTCGCCGTTCTCGGGAAACGACCTCACGTTCCGCGTCGCCCTGAGGAATCGCGGCACGCTCGACTCGCCCGATTCCGTCGTGAGATACACGGTCACCGATGGCACGACGGTACGGGATCTGGGAACCGCGACCGTGCAGATTCCCGCCGGTGGCAGTGTCGAGCGCGACGTGGTCTGGCGTGTCGACCTCTTGGGTGACCTGGAGTTTCGTGCGGAGATCGACGGCGACGACCTCGTACCGGAGGCGGATGAGGACAACAACCTGGCTGTGGTGCCTTTCGTAGCCACGGAGGTGACCGGCGCCGATCTGGTGCTGACTCGGGGCGATCTCTCGTTCGACCCGAATCCAGGTCTCGAAGGCGCCTCGTTGACCTTCACCGCCGCGCTCCGCAACACGGGCGGTGAGGCCGTGGCCAACGCCGAAGTCGGTTTCTACGACGGCGATCCGGGCCACGGCGGAACGCTCCTCGGCACCGCGGTCGTGCCCAGCATCGGACCGGGCGAAACGGTAGACGCCGTGTTCGTCGAATCTCGCGTCGAGAGCGCAGCCGATCGCCTGATCTTCGCGGTGGCCGATCCGAACGGCCTGGTGGCGGAGTTCGGTGAGGACAACAACGCCACGTTCGAGTTGCTCGAGGTCTCGAGTCTGCCGGATCCGGCCGTTGGTGTGGCATCGCTGGAGCTGACGCCGCGCTTTCCGCAACCCGGCCAAAACGTCACCTTGACTGTCCGAGTTGCAAACCTGGGCGAGCAAGGCGTGACCGGCCTCGTGGTGCGAGCGCTCGACAATGGCGTCGCCGTGGGGGGCGACCAGGTCATCGAGGTGCCGGGCGCGGGAGAAGCCACGGCCGTCTTCGCTTGGGATGTGGGTGTCGCCGATAGCGAGTCGCGGTCGGTATCGGTCGTTCTCGATCCCGACGACATTGTCGAAGAAGGCTCGGAGGCCAACAACCAGGCGTCGATTCCGCTTTCTGTGCAAGACGGTGACTTCTTCGTCACCCACCGCTTCTTTTCGCCCAACGGTGACGGAGTGCAGGACGAAACAGATTTGTTCTTCCGTCTCGAAGCGCCGACCCCGGTGGCGATCGAAGTGGTCGATTCACAGCGCCAGAACGTGGTGCGACGAAGCGACTTCGGAAACGTGTCCGCGGGGCAGTTCACCTGGGATGGTCGCGATGACTTCGGTCGCCTGGTACGAGACGCCGACTACGAGCTGCGGCTGGTCGCCACGGCGACCGACGCGGTGCTCGATCAAGCGCTGGTCAGTCTCGATACCGATCGTGTCTCACTCCTGCGTGCGGGGGGTACCGGGTTCGAGACCTTCACCAACCTGACCTGCGAGCTGCCGACCGTCGCGGATGTGTCCGAGACCATCGATGAGCAGTGGACCTTTTTCTCGGTGATCGGGTCGGTTGATTCGGCCTATCCGTCCGGCGTCTGGAGAATGCGGACGGACGGCACCGGACTGCAGCAAGTCGTGGGTCCGGGATTCCTCGGCAACCGCTCGGTTTTTAACCTGACGGTCTCGCCGGACGGCTCGCGAATCGCCTTTGTTACGTCGCGCGAGCTTTGGGTGGGTCGGGGTGACGGGAGTGCGCTGGTGGAACTGGTCAATCCGGGTTCGGCAACGCGATCCGATTTGCCAGTCGGGTTCGATTCGAACGGCACGACTCTGATCGCCGAGCGGATATCCGGCGGCAGCGGGCTGGTCCTCTGGCAAGTCGACGGCAGCGGTGACTCCGCGATCCTCACCACCGACAGGACCGACGACCATCGGATGTCGGCGGACGGCCGCTATCTCCTGTACTTCGATCGC
>JALCBJ010000029.1:14516-20272 GCA_028066595.1 Thermoanaerobaculia bacterium | reverse complement strand
GACCGACGACCATCGGATGTCGGCGGACGGCCGCTATCTCCTGTACTTCGATCGCGACACGGACGCCGCGCGAGTGCTCGATGTCGACAGCGGCGACGTTCTTGCTCTGCCTTACACCGGACGATTCGGCAACGGCTACTCGTTCAGCCCGAGCGGTGACCGGCTCGCATTCGCCGACGTCGACGCCGATCGGATTTCGGTCCTCGCGGCCGACGGCAGCATCCTGAGGGTCTTCGACCTGCCGATCGAGGCGCCTCCCTCGATCTATGACGACTTCGTCGGTGGCGCCGACGGCGGACCCATCTCGGACAACGATCCGTCGTCGAAGAATGGTCCGGTATCGAACCAGCCGACTCGCATCGGCGATCCGTCGTGGGCGTTGTCGGAAACGGAGCTCGCCGTACGCGTGGTGTACGGGGACTCTTGCCACGGGCTCGAGTATGCGCGTCTGCTGCGACTCGACGTGGTGAGTGGTGAGATCGAGACTGTCGGCTTCACGGAGCCGATCGACAACTGCCACACCTACCGCGTTTCGACCTGGAACGGCTCTTCCTGGGCAGAGAGGGGCCAGCTCCATCTCGGATTGCGTTATCGCGAGGGCGAGCTGGACCTCAGCGAGTTCCTGCCGGACGCGGACGGTGAGTACAAGGTGCGCATTCGACAAACAGGTCACGAGGCGGCCCACGTCGAATCCGTGGCCTTGGGCGTCTACGGTGCCGACCAGCAGCCGGTCGAGGCGTTCCGGCTCGATGGGGACGACGTCCTCGCCGAAGTCGTGGCGTTTGACGGTGAGGTCGTCGACCTCCACGAGAAGACCTTGCAGGCGCGATGGCAATCTTTGCCTCTGGATGCCGAGATCGTGCTCCGGCTGGTAGCCCGCGAAGAGACCTTGTCCGGCCGCGATGCACGTCCCTTGTCCTACCCGAAGAACGAGGATGGCAGTTTTGGCTTCGTGGTCGAAGCAGGTCCGCCGATGCAGGTCGATGGGCTGCAGACCGCTGCGGACGGCCTCGAGGAGCCTCTGTTCCGACAGTTCTCGGACCCGGACACCGGCCATCCGTCGGCGGTGGTCGCAGGCTACGCGGCCAGCGACGGGAATGATCTCTTCGCCGCGTTGGACTTCACGGTCGACAACACGCTGGACGATGGCGAAGACTGGGCCGAGCTGGCGGTGCTCACGGCGAGCGGTTGGCGTTCCTTCCGGGTGACGACCGAAGATTCGACCTGGGGCCGGGTGGGTTTCACCCGCACGGGACACGTACATCATCGTCACAAGTACTACGAGTTCCGGATTCCGCTGACCGAGTTGGGACTGGAAGCCGGCGAAGCGACCGAGCTGCGGTTTGCAGCCTACGGTACGGCAGCTACCTTGCCCGACAGCGAATTGCTGCCTGCGTTCGGCACCGTGCTCTGGGATCCCGCAGATCGTGCGCTGCTCTATGCCGCGGAGGACTTCGGCGAGACGTCCTACGCCATTTTCTTCGACGAGGACGACCGGCGAGAGCCGATCTTCGGCGAATGGAACGACTTCCGCGGCGAGCGATTCTCCACCAGTGGCCGACGGCTGTTGTTCACGTCGTCGGACCAGCGCAACGACCCGCAAAGTGCCTGCTACCTCCGGGGTACGACCGACCTCTGGTCGTACCGCTCTCTGCTCAACCTGACCGTGGACTTGCGTCCGCGGAGGTCGGCGACCCTGTCCGGCTTCCTCCTGGAAGGCACGGCTGCAGACCTCAACTTCGACCGCTGGGAGCTGCACTACGCCGACACCTCGCAGCCCGACGTTTGGCGCGCAATCCTGCCGCCGAGCGAGCAGCCGGTGATCGACGAGCGGCTCACCACCTGGGTGCCACCGGGTGCCGGCTCCTACCTCGTCCGGCTTTCGGCTTTCGACCTGGCCGGCAATCGCCGAGAGCGTATTCAGCAGGTGGTTTCCTCAGATCAGCCGACGATCACGGATCTGTCGATTGCTCCGCGGCTGTTCTCTCCCAACGGAGATGGGGTCCTCGACGCCACCATAGTCCACTATCGCGTGTTGCAGCCGGTTCACCTCGACTTCCGATTCTTCAACGAGGACGGCGAACGCGTACGCACCATCCAGCGCGACCATGCCGAGATCGGTGCCGAATTCGACCTGGCCTGGGACGGTCGTGACGATCTAGGTCTGCCGCTACGCGACGGCGAGTATCGGATGGTGGTGCAGAACTACGAGTTCTTCGTCACCCTCGACTCGACACCGCCCGTCGTGCTCATCACGCTCGACGAGCCCGGGCGTTGCGACTCCGAAGCGAGTGGCGAGATTCCGGAGCTGAGCTACCAGATCTGGGAGACGCACTTCGATCCCAATGCCGGATTCGGCGTCGAGACCGGCGAGGGCGCAAGTCCCGCCACCTGGACTCCCTTCTCCATGCCTGCGCCGCGGCCGCCGACGGAACCTCAAGTCGGCGATCCCGACTTCCGAGGGGGACGCCTGCTCAGCTACGTGGAGTACGTCGATCACCGGTTCCGATTCGACGTCGAGGATCTGGCGGGAAACCGTTCCGTCCTCAGTACCGAGCTGGGTTCTGAGGAGCTCGTGTTGAGCTCCTTCGGTCGCTTGGAGATCGACGAAGAGACCGGCCTACTTCAGCCGATACCCAGGTTTGACTGCAATGCCCGCAACCTCGTCCTCGAACCAGGACCCGCTCGTTTCCGTGTCAGGGAAACGGTCATCCCCCAGATGTTCGAAATGTTCGTCGAGGTCCAGCCGGCGCCGGTCGTCGACGGTCAGATTCGTCTCGATCTCGTGAACCCCGCCGGCTGGTTTCCACAGGCCGTGACCGTCTTCGACCCGCCGGGTTCACCGATTCCCGACCACGGGATGACGTTCGATTGGGACATGGCCGGCGTCGCGCCCGAGGGTGTGACCGCCGTGCGCTTGCGGGCCGTCGACGCTCAGGGTGGGGTGCACCTGTCTGATCTGTTTTCGGTGACGACCGAAGGCACGATCATCTTCCATGGCCTCATGGCGCACCAAGGCTCACCGGGAACCGACGGGCTGATCGAAGAGCTGCGCGCCGGGGTACCACCGGAGGAGCAGGAATACCTCGAGCTCTGGGGACAGGAATTCGTCGGCGAGCCTCTGGCCAAGGCGACGCTCTTCCTCTGGAGCGAGGATGACCCACGCTATGCCGTGCCGCAAGCGATTCCGGCGACAGCCTTGGTCGAAGGAGGTTTCTTGTTCACGGCCTTCGACTGGCAGGCCTGTCTGAGCTACACCGGCTTTGTGCAAGCCGTGACGGAACCGAGTCTCGATCCCCAAACCGGCGAGATCGTCACCCTCACCCTTACGTCCGCCGAAGCAGGATTCCGTTTTCCGTGCCTGAGTGTTGGCGTCGCGATGGACGACCTGGAGATTGGTGCCTGCGATGCACCGGCACCCACGCTTCAGCGACGGGTCACGATGACCCCTCGTTCCCTGGACGGGGCAGATCTTCAGCTGTTGACGCTCGAGGGCCCGGACGAAACGGGTCAATCTGAAGTGTTGTTCAGCGTCAACAACCCGCCGAGCGGAGTCGAGCAGAGCTTCTCCTTCGATACGACCGACATTCCGGCAGGCATCTATCCACTCTCGGTGCGGTTGACCAACGTTAACGGCCAGGAGACGACAAGCCGCGGCTATCTCCGGGAGGGAGATCGGACAACGATCGCGGGACCCGTCTTGGTGGTGGACCGCACGCCGCCATCGCGAGCCGAGATCACCTATCCGGCCGACGGCCAGCGTGTATGTGCGGTGCGGCAGGGCGATAGCTCGGTGATCGAGATCGAAGGGGTCGTCGAAGATGATCTGGCCGTCGTCTTTGCTCTGGACATCGGCGACGGCACGAGTCCCAGCCATTGGACGCCGGTCGGTGGTTCCCTGGGTGTGGACGCGACCGGAGGCCACATCACGGATGCCTATCTCTTGTCGTCCGATGGAGCGACCTCGCCACCCACCAGGACTGCTGGAGTGGTCGGCGCGATGGCCGACAGGTCGGGCGTTTTCTCGGCGCGATTGCGCGCTGCGGACAATGGCGGCGCTCAGATCTGTTCCGAGCCGGTCACCTTCGACTTCGATGGGCAGATGGACGGAGCAACCGCTACGACGAACGTAGATCTGATCTCGCCCAACGGTGACGACTTCCTCGAGAGCGTGGTCGTCCAACTGGGTGTGGCCGAGTCGGCAACCGTCGATGCCATCGTGTGGCCGGCCATCTACAGCGACGAGCTCGACACCTGCTTACTGGACGAGCCAGATCAGCCGGTTCGGACTTTGTTTTCCGGCCTGCCGCTCTTCGACGTCGGACAGGCGGAGTGGGACGGCCGGGACGACGGTGGCTCGGTGGTGGCCGATGGCTGGTACCGGATCGTCGTCGACTTCACCGATGGCTGTGGCAATCCGACCCGCATCGGCCGCTGCGTCGAGGTCGACAACACGCCGCCTGGACTCGAAGTGTTGTATCCGGCTTCCACCGATCCCGTCACGCAGATCGTCGAAGTCGTCGGCTCCGTGCAAGATCCGCATTTGCAGAGCTGGAGTGTCGACTTCGGCATCGGCAGCGACCCACTGACGTGGGCGCGGATCGCCGATGGTGACGACCTCCGGATGGCGGAGATCCTCGGTGTCTGGAACACCTTCGGTCTCGAGGGCGACCACACGCTGCGACTGCGTGGTGTCGACGCCGCGGGCAACGTGGCGGAGGAGCGGGTTCCGCTATTTCTGAGCAACCCCCACGAGCTTCTGACCTATCTCGAGGCGCTGCCGAGACCGTTCTCACCCAACGGTGATTCGCGCCGCGACGCGCTGTCGATCCGCTTCGGCCTGGGCTCCCAAGCCCTGGTCCACGTAACCGTGGTCGACCTGGCCGACCTACCGCTACGAACTCTGCTGACCGACGCCGACCGCACGGCCGGAGCCCACGTGGTGGAGTGGGATGGCCTGACCGATGCCGGCGTACCTGCACCGGATGGCGACTATCGAGCCGTGGTCACGGCGCGGCTGGCCAGTAACACCTTGGTGGTGCAGACCGAGCAGGTCACCGCCTCGCTCGACGCGACGCCGCCGACCCTGGCGTTCGTTCGCCCCGCCGACAGCTCCTTCGCACCCTCCGAGGGCCCGATTCAGATCAGCGTTCAGGACGCCAGTTTGCGGGACTATTCCTTGTCTCTGGCCGAGGAACCGCTGAATCCGCCGTGGTTGGACCTCGCCACTGGCACCGAAGGTGGCGACGAGCTCGTCGTCGGTACCTTGACGGACCTCGAGGAGGGCGCCTACGCCCTGCGACTCGTGGCCAACGACGAGGGTGAGAGTCACTCCGAGTTGCTCGCTGTATTCGTGATCGACGACACGCCGCCGGTCGTCACCTTGACGGAGCCTGTGGACGGTTCGTTCTGGAACGGTGGTGAGCCGGTAGGCGTCGTCGGGTCGATCGAAGAGGAGAACCTGACCGGTTGGGTCCTCGAGATCGGTGCAGGTACTGAGCCGGACGTGTGGACGGAATTGGCGGCCGGTGCCGAAGTGCCGATGCCCGAGCCGCTCTTTGCCTGGGATCTGGGCGGTGCTGCGGATGGGATCTACACGCTGCGCCTGACGGCTGACGACCAGGCGGGTCACAGCGTCTCGGCCGCGGCGACGATACAGG
Organism: Thermoanaerobaculia bacterium; assembly: GCA_028066595.1. Lineage (GTDB taxonomy): Bacteria > Acidobacteriota > Thermoanaerobaculia > Multivoradales > J023 > JAUIJL01. The sequence goes on along the minus strand of JALCBJ010000029.1, from coordinate 14,612 downwards.
TCGATCAAACTCTTCCCGTCGTCGCCATCTCGAGCCCGGCTGCTGATGGCTATGTGACAAGTCCGGGTGCCATCTCCGGTACTGCGGCCGACGATC
>JALCBJ010000029.1:0-14416 GCA_028066595.1 Thermoanaerobaculia bacterium | reverse complement strand
GCTGATGGCTATGTGACAAGTCCGGGTGCCATCTCCGGTACTGCGGCCGACGATCACCTGGTCCGGTACGAGGTAGCTGTCGCACCGGGGCCGCCAGGTACCAGCGAAGCCTTCAGTCCACTCGGTGAGAGCTCGACCTCGGTGGTCGATGGTCGCTTGGCGGACTGGGTGTCTCTTCCTCCCGACGGGTCCTATACCTTGCGTGTTTTGGCCCAAGATGCTGCGGCCAATGTCGCAGAGGTACGGATCGGCGTCACGATCGATACCCAGCCGCCTTCGCCACCGGTGGGCCTCACCACTACCGTCGAGTCAGAGACGAACGTCCGCCTCGAGTGGCAGTCCAATACCGAGCCCGATGTCGTCGGCTACCACGTCTGGCGTGACGGCGTGCTGCAGACGTCGGAGCCGGTTTCGTCGACCACCTACGTGGACGCGGCACTGACCGATGCGCTCTACACTTACACGGTGACCGCTGTCGACCGCGCCGGTCTGGAGAGCGAGCCCTCGGCCCCCACGACGGCGCGGATCGACCGGACGCCGCCTAGCGCAGCACTTCATCTCCCATCCGACGGCGATCGGGTCGGTGGGCTCGTAGACATCCTCGGTACGGCTCACTCTGCCGATGATTTCCGCGAATATCGCCTCGATGTGGAGTCGGCGGGCGGCTCTGTGCAAGCGCTGCGGACCAGCCCTGTCCCGGTCCTTTCCGACGTCCTCGCGCAGTGGAATACGTCGACTCTGCCCGACGAATCGACTCATACCCTGCGCCTGGAGGCCGAGGACCTCGCAGGCAATGTTGCGCTGGCCACCGCAACGGTCGTCGTCGACAACCAACCTCCGTCTGCGCCCACGGGCTTGGTTGCGACGGTCACCGGCAGCGATGTGGCGTTGTCGTGGACAGCTGGGGCCGACCCTGACCTCGCGGGATACCTGCTCTACCGTGACGGTGTCCTGGCCAACGCTGTGGGCGCTGTGATCGGCTCCCTGGAGCCCTACGTGCTGACCTCGACCAGCTTTGCCGACGACGGGCGACCCGACGGCACGTCCATCTATGAGGTCTATGCCATCGACGAAGCCGGCAACCTCAGTGGGCCGTCCACACCGGCGGAAGCAACGGTCGAGACGCGGGCACCGTCCGCCGTGATCGTCCAGCCGGAGGACGGCGCAGCCTTCGAGGGCGACCTCTACGTGCTGGCGGTGAGTGACGACAGCGACATCGAGCGCGTGCTGTTCCAGCAACGTGCAGCGGGAGCGACGGTGTGGACCGACATCGCTTCGGCGGTCGATGACGCGCCGTGGGAGATCGACTGGGATCCAGGCGCGCAGGCGTTGCCCTTCGGCGACTACGAGCTGCGTGCCGTGGCCACAGATTTCGGCGGTTCGAGCGATCCGGCACCTGTAGTCACGACCGTGATCTTCACCGACCTCACTCGTCCGGCCGCGGTCAGCGGCCTGTCAGCGCTGGTCGATGGCGGCGACGTCACGCTTTCCTGGCAACCCAACGCGACGGATTCGGATCTCGAGGGTTACCACGTGGATCGCGTCGCCGAGAACAGCACGCCGGTTCGGTTGACTGTGGATCCCATCACGGTGACCAGCTACACCGATGTCGGTCTGGTGGATCGTCGCTACTCCTACACCGTGGTGGCGGTCGATGGGGTGGGCAACGAGTCCGATCCTTCAGGCGAAGCGGCAGTTGAGATCTACACGCCGGGACTCGTACAGCCCTACACACCGACGACCGAGACCGCGGTCGACGTGCTCGGCTTCGAGGCTCGGGCCGGCGCCACCGCCGAGGCGACCGTCACCCTCGGTGGGAGTAGCGTGCCGCTGACCCCTGTCACGGTGCAAGAGGACGGCGGCTTTGTCCTGACCGCCGCGCCGCTGTCGGCCGGCGAATCGACGATCCAAGTCAGTGTGGTCGACGGCGACGGGAACCGGAGCAAGAGTGCTTCGGTGCGCGTAGTCGTAGGCATTCCGCCTTCGGCCCCGACCGGTCTGGCTGCCGTGCCGGCAGGTGGTTTCGACGTCGCGCTGTCGTGGGATCCGAATCCCGAGCCTGACGTCATCGCCTACCGCATCCTCCGTGACGGCTTGCCTCTGCCGCCTGCCGTGGCGATGGCTGATGCAACTGCGCTCGCCTCCAGCGAGTCGGGAGTCGCGATGGGGGCTGTCCTCGCGATCGATGGCAACCCGTTCAGTTGCTGGAGTCCCCATTCCAACCAGCCACTGCCGGGTCAATGGCTCGAGGTCTCGTGGCCGGAGCGTCGTCTGATTCCGCGCGTCCAGGTGGACTGGCGGATTGGTGAGGACGAGAACGATCAACCGGTCAGCGAGAGTATGGCCAGCTGGGACCTGGAAGCCTGGGACGGCGCGGTATGGGTGCCGCTCTTCTCGATGCGGGGCAACGACGATCCGGAAGTCACGGTGGCGCTGGAGCCCGGATATCTCACGGATCGTATGCGCCTGCGTTTGGCCGAGGGCGCGGTTTCGGGATGCCTGGCGGAGCTCGCGGTCGTGCACCACCCGTTGGTGGCTGGCACCTCGGGCCTCGACTCGACGACCGATGGCACGTACGAGTACCAGGTGATTGCGCTCGACGACCGTGGATTCGAGAGTATGCCTTCTGATGTCGCTACCCTCGATGTCGGCGATGTCGAGCCGCCGGAGCCCGTCGTGTTATCGGCAGTGGTTTCCGGCTCCGACGTGAGCTTGACCTGGACGGCGAGCACTTCGCCGGACGTCGATCACTACGACCTGTTCCGCGACGGCGACCGGATCGCCCAGCACAGCGATCTGGGCAACCTCGCTCTGGTAGACGCGAACCTGGCGAATGGCACCTACGGCTACACCCTCGTCGTGGTGGATCAGGTGGGCAACGCGAGCGAACCATCCAACGAGGCTTCGGCGATCGTCGCGGTGGCGCCACCGCCTGCTCCGACATCGCTGACGGTCTCCGCGCCCCAGATCGGCGGTGCGCTCGATCTAGTCTGGAACGCTGTGGCTGGCGACCCTGTGGCCGGCTACCGCGTCGCGCGTTCCACGTCGGCTGGTGGTCCCTACACGGCCGTCGCCACCACTCCGGACCTTGTCCTACGCGACGAGGGTTTGACCAACGGCGTGACGTACTTTTATGTGGTGCACGCGCTCGACGTCGTAGGTAACGCCAGCCCGCCGTCGAACGAGGCCAGTGGTACGCCGTCCGATGCCCTGCCACCGGCTGCGCCGGTCTTCTTGGCTCCCGCGCCCTCGGGAAGCTCGGTCACGACGACCCTGCCGCAAGTGCTCGTGGCCGGTCTGGCGGAGCCGGGCACGTCGGTCGAGGTGACGCGTGACGGTCGTCCGTTGCCGTCGGTGGTGGCGCTCGCGAGTGAACAACGGGTCGAGGTGAGCGGATTGCCTTTCGAGGTGGTGCCACGTCTGTCGTCGTACGGCCGACGAGCTTGGTTGGAGGCCTCCGGCGACCACTGGCTGGTCGATTTCAACACTGGCTCGGCCCTCGAAGTCGACCTACCGGAGGCCGAGCAGGTGCGCTGGCTTCCCGACGCCAGCGGCATCGTCTATGTCGGCGGAGACGAGACCGAGCTCAGGCGACGAACGCTCGACGGCATCGAGACGGTCCTGGGCACAGCCGAGTTCCTGGCCGCAGGAGCGCTGCCGTCACCGGACGGCAAGAGCTACGCGGTGATCGCCGAGCGAGGAGATTTCGGTCTCTGGCTGCTGGACGCAGTGGACGAGACGTGGACTCTGCTCTTCGAAGATAGCGAGCTGGTGAGCAGCAGCCTGGCGTTCTCTCCCGACGGTACCCAACTGGCATACCAGCGTGGCGAGTCGTCGACGGTAGGTGTTTGGGTGATCGAGCTCGCCACCGGCGTCGAGACGTTTGTCTTCGACGATGCGTGGTCTGGGATTCCGCCGCGCTGGTCGCCGTCGGGTAATCGTCTGCTGTTCGCCACCTCGGAGGGTGGCCAGCAGCTGTGGACGTGGTCGCTCGCAGACGGCGACGTCACCGCGGTGAGCGAGGTCTTGTTCGGTCTGTCCGATGTGGTCTTCGGTCCCGAGGGCAGCGCGGTGGTCTATGCCGTCGAGGATGACGGCATCTTCCGCTTGCCATTGGAAGGCGGCGAGACGGAATTGCTCGAAGAGGCCTTCGGCGAGCCCCGCCTCGATCGGGCGTCGACCGGAGACCTTTTGTTGGCTCATGGCGGGGACGCAATCCGCCTGCGACCGGCCGGCAGCTTTCAGCTCCCCGGAGTCTTGCTGGAGGCAGGGGACAACCTCTTCGCCGCAACCAGCTTCGATCAGGCCGGCAACGCGAGCTCCGCGGCGGACCCGATCACCGTGACTCTCGAAGGCGGGGGGCTTCCCGATCTGGCTCTGGACGCCAGCGAGCTGACGGTATTTCCTGCGGTACCACGGCTCGGCGAAACGGCGCAGCTGAGCGTCGTCGTCCGTAATCTCGGCTCGGTGGCGGCGCCGTCGGGCGACCTGGCGCTGGTCCTGATCGCGGCGGACGGTTCGGTGGCGACCCTTCCGACCGGAGCCGTGCCCGCATTGGCTCCCGGGAGTTCGATCGCGGTCACGGTTGACCACCTCTTCGCCGGGGAGCCCGGGCTCTACCGTCTGACAGCGGCGGTCGATCCGCTGCAGCAGATCGTGGAGACCTCGGACGACAACAACCAGGTGGAGATCGGATTCGCCGTGGCCCGCGATGGACAACCTCTGGTAACCGTGACCACAGATCGCGAGCAGTACCTCGCCGATCAGGATGTATTCGCCGAAGTCTCGTTGTACAACTTCGATGGTCCGCTTACCGATCGGCTGGTGGTCTCGGTCGAGGACGAACAGGGTTTCGAGGTCGTGCAACTCGCCGACGAGGCGATCGTCGACCTGCAGTACGGTGACAGCCGAACGCTTGCCGTGACCTGGAACACGGGCACGACCTTCGCCGGTGAGTACCGCATCGCTGCGCGGCTCCTCGACGGCAGCGCAGAGGCCTTCGCACCCTTCACGCTGGCCGAAGCATCGACTCTGGCCGCGGTCGTGACTACGGATCGCGCCGCGTATCCGTCCGGCGCCCTGGTGCAGATCTCGGGAGTCGTCGAGTACGTGGCCGGCAACACTGCCCTCCAGAACCTGTCGACACGGCTGCGCGTGGCCGATTTCGAGGGGGTAGTGACCGCCGAGTGGCTCCAGTCCCTCGGTGACCTACTGCCCGAGAACTCATATGCGGTGGCGGCGGTATGGGAGTCCTCCGCTGCCTCGTCCGGCACCTACTCCGTCGAGCTCGACGTCCTGCGCGAGGAGGAGGTCGTCGCGACGGCATCGACCTCCTTCCTGCTCGACGAAGCCGGTCTCGACGTCACGGGATCCTTGATCGCCGCGGATGCAGCGCCAGCGGTGGGCTTCCCACTCGAGCTGACGTTCACCTTGACCAACAGCGGAACCGTGCCGCTCTCCGAGGTGCCGGTGACCGTGTCTTTGCGTGAACCGGCCGATGGAGCCGTGCTCGCCGAGGTACCCACGGTGATGGATCTTCCGGTGGCCAGCTCCGCAGAGGGAAGCGCGAGCTTCGACACCACGCCGCTCGGCTTGGGCACCTTCGTCGTCATCCTGGAAGCCGAACTCCCGGCTGGCTCCGACGCGACCACGGTGACCCTCGACACCCTGGCCGTGTCCACCGTCGATCGCACTCCTCCGCAAGTGACGCTGGTCACGCCCGAGGAGGGTGCAACCTTGGGTGCCGATGCGCTGGTGGAGGCCATCGTCCAAGACGCGCTGTCGCGGGTGGACGCTGTGGAGCTATCACTCGACGGGGGGCTCTGGCTGGCGATGAGCCCGGCCGACGAAGCGACCGGCAGTTATCGCCATGCTCTCGATGGGATCTCTGCCGGTAGCCACACTCTGGCGGTGCGCGCGCGCGACGCGGCGGACAACCAGTCGGAATCGGTCGAGGTGCGGTTCGAAGTGTCGTTGCTGCCACTTCTGACGGCGACCAAGGTGGACGCCATGTCGACCGACGCCGACGGTGACGGTTCGCCGAGTCCGGGAGACACGTTGCGTTACACGATCACCGTCACGAGCTCCGGTGAAGCACCCGCCACGGCGGTGCGTCTCGACGACGTTCTACCGCCAGAACTGACAGTCGTGCCCGGCTCCGTGGTTTCGAGCGCCGGGACCGTGCTCGACGAATCGCCGGTGGCGATCGACTTCGGTACGCTCGATCCGGGTACCGAGGCCGTCGTCACCTTCGACGCGCTCGTGGATTCGGCTTTGCCCGCCTCGGTATTCGAGGTCGCGAACCAGGGTGCGGTGACGAGCGCCGAGCTACCCGCCGTGCTCACCGACGATCCGGCTCGGGTGGGTACCGCCGACGCGACGGTGACCACGCTCACACCCAAGCCGCTCTTGATCGCCGAGAAGACAGTCGAGCTGGCGGTGGATTCCAATGCCGATGGCGAGGCTTCGGCCGGCGATACCCTCGGCTACAGGATCCGGATCTTCAACGACGGCAACGTCCCGGCTACCTCGGTGAGCCTCAGTGATCCGATCCCGCTTGCGACGGCTATCGTCACGGATTCGGTGGCTACCAGCGCAGGCGCCGTGACCTCCGAAGATCCTGTGACCGTGGCGATCGGCGAAGTCGATCCGGGCGAGGAGGTGATCGTCACGTTCGACGTAGCGATCATCGATCCTCTGCCGTCGGGCGTCTTCGAGGTGAGTAACCAAGGCTTGGTGACCAGTGCCGAGCTGCCCGACCTACCCACCGATGATCCGACGACCTCGACATCGGCCGACCCGACCATCACGCCGCTGGCCGGAGAGCCCGTCCTCGAGGCCGAGAAGGTGGCCCTCCTGGTCGACGATGTTGGTGGCGACGGCGAGGTCTCCCCGGGCGACGGTCTGCTCTACCAGGTCACCCTGACCAACGCAGGTGGTCGCGAGGCCACAGCGATCCAATTCGGCGATCCGATTCCCGACGGCACGACCATCGAGCCGGGCAGCGTCCAAACCTCCCAAGGGACGGTGCTGGGTGAGGACCCCGTGCTGGTCGACCTGGGAACCTTGGATGCAGGCTCCGAGGCGACGGTCAGCTTCCGGGTGCGTATCGACGCGGCGGTACCTCCCAGCGGGGAGGTGGTGAACCAGGGCGCCCTCGAGAGTGCCGAGTTGGCGCCTGTGCCTACGGACGACCCCAACACCGCGGAGCCCGACGACCCGACCCGTACCCCTGTGGCGGATCCGCCGGTGCTTGTAGTGTCCGACGTGTCGGTGCTCGAGGCAGCAGGGCACGTGCAGTTCGTCGTCACGCTGGATCGCACGACGCTTGCCGACATCGAGATCGGTGTGACGACGACCGACGGCACGGCGCTCGCGGGCAGCGACTATGTGCCGCTTTCTGGCCCGGTGATCATCGAAGCGGGCGCCGACTCGGCCCTGGTAGAGGTCGCGGTGTCCGGAGATTCGCTGTTCGAATCCGACGAAGTGTTCTTCCTCGACGTCACTCAGGCCGATGGTGTGGTCGTCGCAGACGGACGCGGCGCTGCGCAGATCGTCGATGACGACCCAGCACCCACTCTGGCCGTGGACGACGCGGAAGCGACGGAAGGAGATGCCGGTACCACGTCGGCGAGTGTCACCTTCGAGCTCGATGCTGTGAGCGGTCTGGATGCCAGCGTTGCTTGGTCGACGGCTCCGGGCACGGCCCAATCGGGTGTCGACTACGTCGAGGACTCCGGCGTGCTGACGATTCCGGCTGGTGAGATTGCCGGTGATGTCACTGTCTCTGTCCTCGGCGACGAGATCGACGAGGGCGACGAGAGCTTTTCGATTCTGCTCTCCGGTCCGGAAAATGTGAGCTTGGCCTCGCCGAGTGCCGGGGTCTCGATCCTGGACGATGATCTCGCGGAGATCTCCGTCGCCGATGCCGAGCTACTGGAGGGCGCGGAGGGTGAGTTACCTGTGGCCGGCGTCTCCGTCGAGCTGTCGACGGCCGCGGATCGGGAAATCCAGGTTCGCTGGACCACGGCAGAGGACTCCGCCGAAGCCGGCGTGGACTACGAGCCGGCGGAGGGCACCGTGGCGTTCGAAGCCGGTGAGACCGCGGCCGAGCTCGACATTCAGGTGATCGGTGACGATCTCCTGGAGGACGACGAAGCGCTTCGCGTCGAGCTGAGCGATCCTGTCGGGTCGACGATCGGCTACGGTGTGGGTCTATTGACCATCCTCGACGACGAGCTCTGTGTCGGGCCCAACCTGCTCGTCAATCCGGGTGCCGAAGCAGCTCTCGAGGGCGACGAGATCCCGGCTTGGACGGAGGTCGAGGGCGACGAGTGGATGCGCTGGGAGACTCTGCCGGAGCCCGCGGAGGGCGAGGCGAGCTTCTACGCCGGCGTCGCCGGGCCCGGTGGATGGGCCGAGCTGATCCAGGAGGTCGACCTCACGCCCTACGGTGAGCGCATCGATGGCGGACGACAGATGTTCGCCTTCAGCGGCGCGGTACGGACCCTCGACGAGGTGCCACCGGACGTCGCGCGCATCGTGGTCGAATACCTCGACGACACGGGGCAGGTGCTCGATCTCTGGGATTCCGGCGATCTGAGCAGCCCGCTCGATTGGACATTCGTTTCTGACACACGGGTCGTGCCGATCACGACACGGAGGGCGCGTGTTCGCTTGGTGTCGACCCTATTCGCTGGTGACACGGTGGATGGCTTCTTCGACGCGCTTGCGCTGACAGCGCTTCGCGCCCCGGCCCTGACCATCGGCGACGTCCAGGTCATCGAGGGCGATGCGGAAGCCGCATTCGTCATCTCGCTGACATGCCCGTGGGAGAACGAGGTGACGGTCACCTTCGCGACAGCCGATGGCTCAGCCGTCGCTGGGGAGGACTACGTGGCTACGACGGGCGACCTCGCGATCGCTGCCGGCGAGACATCCGCGACCGTCACCGTGCCTCTTCTCACCGATTCGGTAGCGGAGGGTGAGGAGTACTTCGAGTTGAACCTGGAGACGGCGACTACTGGGATCGACACGGAGCCGGTGGTCGTGCTCGACGCAACCGGTGTTTGTACCCTCGTCGAAGCAGGCGACTGCGCTCCCGAGCCGCTCGGAACGGTAGGCGAGTTCAACGTTTTCGTCTTCGAGTCCGTGATTCAGAACGCCACCGACGTGGAGGGGAGGTTGGCAGCTGGCACGAGTGCGCAGCTATCGAACTACAGCGCCGGTTTGCAACTGGCGGACACGGGCGGAGACGTGCTGGTCGTCGGAACCGATCTGATCTTCAGCGGCGGTACGGTTCATCATGGCGATGTGGTCGTGGGTGGAACGGCTCAGCTGCTTGGTGTCGACATCGTCGATGGCGTCCTACGCCAAGACAGCCCGATCGACTTCGCAGCTGAGCGGGCTGCCATCGAGTCATTGTCGGCCCATCTCTCGACGCTACCGGCCAACGGCGTCACCTTCGTCCAGCCCTCGAAGGCCATCGAGCTAGAAGGAACCGACCTCGTGCTGAATGTCTTCGGCTTGATGGCTTCGGATCTTTCCCAGGCAAGCTCGGTGTCCATCGACGTGCCTGTCGGCTCCAGCGTACTGATCAACGTCGATGGCGCCAGTGCAGTGATGCAGTTCTTCGGCTTTGCTCTCAGCGGGGCCGAGCCTGCCGACGTGATCTACCACTTCCCGGATGCCATCAGCCTCGTGATGCAGGGAATCGGTGTCGAAGGCAGCGTGCTGGCGCCTCAGGCTCACGTGCAATTCAACAACGGTCAGCTCGATGGCAGCCTGGTAGCGCGCACGTTGCAAGGTAACGGACAGGCGAACGTCGGGCTCTTCGAGGGTTGTCTGCCGTTACCCGACGGCGAGACGTTCTGCCCGCGCTCGCCGGGCTATTGGAAGAATCATCCCGGTGCCTGGCCGGTCTCGGAGCTGGAGCTTGGTGGCACGCTCTACGACCAGGCGGGTGTCCAGGAACTGCTCGAATACGGTGGGCCCGACGCCGCCAGCAAGCTGGGCCGGGCATTGTCGGCCACCGAGCTCAATATCGCTTCGGGATTCCAACATCCGGATCTGCCTCCAGTCCTGGCGGACGCCCATGCATTTCTCGAGGTGCATCCTCCGGGAAGCAACCCGAAGGGTGCTGCAAAAGGCCAGGCCAACGCGCTGAAGGATGCGCTCGAGGACTTCTATTCGGGGGCGTCATGCGACGAATGATGGAGAGGGAAGAGGAACGACCTTCGATGATGTGCTCTATGAATCGCTCAGTCATGACTGTGACCCTGATCCTCGCGTTCGCGGGATCGGGGCCGAAGCCGGCGTCATCAGAGCCGGTGCCTGCACCTGCCACGGAACTGCCTGCTCTCCTGATCAACGCCGGGCTGGAAAGCCCTAGGTCTGCCGCTGTACGTGCACGGTCTGCTCGTCCGCTACGGGATCACACAGCCGCGGTCTTGATGGAAGCCCTGGAGGGACTCCAGCGCGCGATCGAAGCGAACGGACACGCGGCCGCGGGCGATGTAGACGCTGCCTTCCAGCGTGTACTGGCCGCCGACCTGCTACTACGAGAGCGCTTTTCTTCGGTACGCAGCCGCCTGGAGGAGGTGGATGCCTCGACGTTGGTCTGGGATCGGCTCGACGCTGCTCAGGCGCGCTACGAGGAAGCTGCTACCGAGCTTCTGCAGCCGCTGACGGCAGCCCTCGTGTCCGGGGAGAAGGGTTCGCCATCGAGGGCCGCCGATCTGTCCTCTGTTGTCGACAGTCTCCGCGGGCCGCTACGGGAGGCGTTCGCCGGAGCGTCGTCACCGATCCTCCGTTCGGAATTGCCTCACGGCCCCGCCTCCCTGACAGCACGTACGCCACCTTCCGGGCCGTCGATCGCTCCGAGCTATCTGGATGCAACGGATCCGCAGCCGGAAGGACGGGACCTGGCGGGAACCGCCGAGGCTCCGCTCTCCGCCGAGATCGTCGCTCGAGCCGAAGCCCTCGAATTCGACGCCGTGTCAGTATTCGAGTTCGTGCGCAACGAGATGACCACCGAGTACTACGCGGGCAGTCTCAAAGGCGCGGAGGAGACGCTGCGACAGCGGGCCGGCAACGACGTCGACCAAGCAAGCCTGCTGATCGCGCTGCTCCGGGCATCGTCGATCCCAGCTCGCTACGTGCACGGCACGGTGGAGCGGTCGGTCGACGACATGGCGGAGAGCCTCGGTCTTGACGACGTTTCTGCGGTCCCTGCCGCCCTTGCCCGTGCCGGAGTCGCGTATCGTGCGATCATCCGCGGCGGGCGCCTCGACGCCGTCGAGGTCGAAGCCACCTGGGTGGCCGCCCATGTGCCCTATTCCAACTACCGGGGCGCCGTGGTCGACTTCTCGGGCCGGACCTGGGTACCCCTCGCGCCGTCGATCAAGTCGGTGGAGCGTGTGACGCCACAAGGCGTTCTTCGTGAGATGGGTCTGTCGGTCGATGCGGCCTTGGATCAACTACTCGCTGCTCCTCAGCCGGAAACGCCCCTTTCCTGGTTGCGGCGCCAGGTCGAAGCCCATCTCGTCGACGTTGCACCGGACGAGAGCTACGAGGATCAGTTGGGCTCGACCGCCGTTCGACCGGAGCAGATCGGTCTGTTGCCGAGCACGCTGCCGGTGCCGGTTCTTTCCGTCCTCACAGAATCCGCGCGGCTGGATCCAGAAAGGACGCAAACGGTTCGTTTCCTGATGCGCTCCGGCCTGGAGGAAGACGATCCGGTGATCCTGGACCTCACGCTGCCTGTCCGCGACGTGGCCAACCGGCGGGTGACTCTGTCCTACTCGCCGGCGACCGTGGACGACCATACGACCGTCAACGCGTTCGGCGGCCTCGATCGGGTCCCGGCCTATCTCGTGACGTTGCGGCCGCGGGTCATGGTAGGGGGGCGTTTGCGTGCGGTGGGCGAGGGCTCGCTGGCCATGGGTGCGGCCCACCGTGTGGAATTGGTCGTGGCGGGTCCCTGGGGCAGCGAGCGCGTCGCCTCGACCTGGACCGCAGGCTCCTATCAGGCCGTGGCCATCGGTGCTCAGCACTTTCAACCACATCCCGACCTTGGCGACGATCCGACCGACGGCGAGACTGCAGCCGCGCGTCTCTTGTCCCAGGTCGCCTCGACCTATGGCGAGCGTTGGGACGACGCAGAAGAGCAACTGGCCGCACTTCTCGCGACGGAGCTGGTGCGACCGATACCGTCGGTCGTCTTTGCCGCCAACTCTGTCCGGGTCGACTCGGCGCTCGGCCTCCCTGTCTCCTTGGTCTGGCAAGGCGTCACCCTCGATGCCGCGCTGCGGATCGTCGAGCCTCTGGCACCCGCTGCCGACTCCGCCGCCGCGCGGGACTTCCTCCGCCTCTCGGGCCTACACGGCTCGGCCCTGGAGCACGTGGTCTTCGAAGACGTCTTTCAAGTCGGTTCGATTTCCGCCGACAAGGGCCTCGGCCTGGCTCGCGCGAGCGGTTCGACGGTCGTTCGAATCGATGCCACCAACGTCGACTCGGTGCTGCCGTCCCTGGCGCATCCGCCGGCCGTCATCGACGATGTCGAGAACCGCGTTCGCCTTGGCCAGGTCGTGGAGATTCCACAAGCGCCCCTCGGGTACAACGCTTGGAGTGGATCCGTGTGGAGAGCCGAAGACCCCGCCTCGGGTGCTTCGGCCTATCTGATCAGCGGAGGTTTGGCGGGCGGTGCCACGTCGGTGGCGCCGGACAACTGGATCCTCGATTTTCTGGCCGACGCCCTGGCGTCGCCCTACTCCTCGGCGCCCAACGCCGATCCGTTGTCTGCGGCGCAGGTGCGAAAGGTCCTGAGCAGCGACGCGCAGGAAGGCATCGTCGACGATTGGCTTCCGGTCGAGCTCGCGGTCACGGTCCGCGACATCGCCGGGCGCCCTGTGCAAGGCGCCGCCGTGACTTTCGTCTCTCATTCCGGCGGCGGCAAGTTGACCGGGCCCGAGGGTGAAGAAATCGAGGAAGTCGTCTTCGAAACCGACTTCCAAGGTATCGCCTCGGTCGTGCTGCGTCTGGGTACCGATACGTCACTGGATCCGATCTACGTACACCAGGCTGAGGACGACGAGTACCCCAGTCAGGCGCTCTTGCACCTCGTCGACGTCAGCGTCGCGACGCACGGGGGACTGATCGGTCTCGACGAGCCGTTCACGGCGATCGGTTTTCCGGCGGAACCGAAATCGCTTCGCCGAGCCAACGAGCCGCAAGGTCCGCAGCGCGTACATGCCGGCGCCTGGAGCGACACGCTGATCGTCCTGGCGGAAGACCGCTTCGGCAATCCGGTTTCGAACGTACCGGTCGATTTCGAGGTGAAACCCGCAGGGCCACAAGACCCCAATTGCATCAACTTGGCCGACACCTTCGAGCCCTCGGTCGTCTTCGACGGCCGACCGGATGCCACCGGGCCGGCTGCCTGCTCCATCGAAGTCCCGCTGCTGGGCGAATGCGGCGTGCCGGCGTTTCGTTCGCTCACCAGCCATCGGGGTGCCTTTGCGGGCTACATCGCGGGTTCGAGCACCACCAGCGTCACCGGTGTGGAGATGAGCTCGCCTCGCGTCGATGAGGAGCCCCTGTCGACCAACTACCACGTGGCCTATACGACCTTCGCGGACGGAACCTGCGCTCCGCTGTCGGTGCGGCGCTTGATTTCACCGACGCCTTTCTTCGGCGGCAACGCGACGCGGGCAGGTCAGGAGTTCGCAGGTCCGGTCGGTGGTCGGCTGGTGAGCTGGGAGCAAGACTTCACGTTCTATCCGCAGGACGACATCGTCAGCTCGCGAGAACGATACCTGGACACCGGAAAGTGGGGATTCCTGCAACCCGACCAGGCCGGTCTGCTCGTGAGCAATGGAGGCCTCGCAACTTCCCTGGTCGGGGTTGGGCCTTCGACTCTGGAAGGCACCGTCACCACCGGCCCGGTTCCGGGGCTCAACGAAGTCACCCTGCGGGTCGAGGGTTGGAGGACCTGGGAAGGTCTCTATCTCGACGCGATTGGAGACGAACCGGCGGTCACCGAGTATTCGTGGCTCTATTCGCCAGCGCACTCCGGCTGGGTCGAGAGCTTCGGAGCCGAGAGCGTCTGGGGAGTGCTACCCACCTTCGAGTCCATCACCCCGAGCCCCCTCGTGTTGAACGAGCAGGGCCGAACAGAAGGGGAGATCACGCTTTCCTACACCATCGAGCCGACCGACTACACGGCGGGCGAGGTGGAGATACAGCTGTACGAAGAAGGGGAGCTGGTCGGCCTGATCCAGGGCAGTGACCACGAGGGAACCGGCACCGCGACGATCCAAAAGGGATTCGCCATCGACCTCGAGAAGGACTACGAGGTCGAGCTGGTGCTCAATCGCGGAGGGGTGTCCGAGGTGGTCTCGGACCGGGAGCCTTTGCC
>JALCBJ010000145.1 GCA_028066595.1 Thermoanaerobaculia bacterium | reverse complement strand
TAGTCTAGAGATTCAGCTCGAGCTTCATGCATTCTCTGGTTCCGTGAGCGTCGAAAGCGAACCGGGCAATTTCGCGCTCGACGCCGAAGAAATCGAGCTCGTCCAGGCGGCGGACATGTCCCAACTCCTTTCGAACGAATCGATGGTCGCCGTCGGTGGAGGCCCTTCGGTTGCGCAGAAGATTTACGTCCGTGGATTCGAAGACGTGTTGCTCAACGTCGTCGTGGACGGCGCCCAGCAAGCGGGAGAGCTCTACCACCATCAAGGCAGAGTGCAGATCGAGCCGGAGTTCTTGAAGAGCATCGAGCTCGAAGCTGGAGCGGGCCCTGCCACCAGTGGCGCCGGAGCGCTCACCGGTGCTCTGCGCCTGACGACCAAGAATGCGTTCGACCTTCTCGGCACGGGTCGTGACTTCGGTGGACGTCTGAAGGTGTCGGCCGGCCTCGAAGGTGGCGACTCGACCGCTGCTTCGATTTCCGCTTTTGGCCGCCTCACGGACAATGTCGGCTTGGTCGTTTCCGGGCTGCGGCGCGATGCGTCGGACTACGAAGACGGAAACGGTGATCTCGTGGAGCCCACCGCAGCTGATCACACACGTGGCTACGCCAAGCTCAGTGGTGCTTTCTCCGAACACAGCTTCGACTTGGCTTACGAAGACCTTCACGATACGGGCACCTACTTCGAACGCCCGAACCTGACCAACTTCACCGGCCAGTTCGTTCTTTCGGACCATGAAATGAATCGGCGGACGGCGACCTACAACCATCGTTTCGATCCCACGAGCGACGCCATCGACCTTCGGGGCACCCTCTACTGGACCAGCTCCGACTACATGAACCACCGCAATACGACGGGCGCCCTCTATGGCGAAGGTGAGTTCTCCAGCGTCGGCTTGGATCTTCGCAACACCTCTCTGCTCGGTGAGCATGCTCTGACATACGGTGTCGAGTATCGGAGCGACGATGTGCGTGCGAGCCAGCAAGCAACTCCGCCTCCGTTCTGGGGAAGCTCGGAGCAAAGTGCGAGTGTGCTCGGCGTCTTCGCTCAAGACGTGTGGGCCATTTCCAGTCGTGTCGTACTGTCCGCGGGTCTGCGTTTCGATTCCTACGAGCACTCGACCGACTCGGGTGTCGGTGCCGGAGAGTCGAACGACAGCGACGGCTTCAGTCCCAATCTCTCCATCGAATGGCAGCCTGTGGACGATCTGACGCTGCGCGCCGCCTATGCCAGGGCGTTCCGCGGCATCACCATTCGCGAGGCTTTCTTCAGCGCCATCTACACGCATCGGGGGGATCTCGACCCGGAAAAGGCCGACAACCTCGAGCTGGGCTTCGCGTTCGAGCGGGCCGGAGGTTTCGTACGGGGTACCTTGTTCCGCCAGACGTTCGAGAACTACATCAATGCCGTCTTCAACGGTGTGACGGCGTGGGGATATTGGGAGAACGTCGGCGACGCGGAGGCCGAGGGCTACGAATTGGAGATCGGCAAGACGTGGACTCACGTCAGTGCCTCTCTCGGTGTGTGGGACTCTGAGAATGAGCTGAACGACCGGCCTCTGACCGATTCCGACCTCGGTCTCGGCACCAGCATCGGCAGAACCTGGACAGCTCGCGTCGATGTCTCTCTACCTGCCCGCGGACTGGACCTGGGCTTTCGAGCTCGGCTGGTAGAAGACGAGCCCAACACGATCGCCGAAGGGGCACCCGACAAGGATGGGTACTTCGTGGCTGATCTGCACTCCCAGTGGCAGCCATTCGATCAGCACGCATTCACCATCCACGCTTCCGTGACCAATCTTTTCGACGAGTTCTATTTCGACCAGGCCACCTTCGGATTCAGCGATCGAGCGAACGATCTGATCGGCTACCCGTCGAAAGGACGAGAGTTGCTGCTGGGCTTCGGCTATGGGTTCTAAGGACGAACCGTCGGCCGGCGGGAGTACCAGCGAGTCGGGTGTGGCGTCGCCTTCGCTTCGCCCACGGCGCGGCCGTTGGAAGGGAAAGGTGTTCCGGGTCGTGCGGCGGATCCACATGTACACCGGTCTGCTGATGTTTCCTTGGGTGCTGCTGTTCGGGATCAGCGGTATGTTGTTCAACCATCCGAACGTCGGTGAGAAGACCGAGGGTGCACGTCTCGGCCCGCAGGCCCTGGAAGAATTGACGGGATTTCTGCCATGGGATCCCGAGAGTGCGGCGAATGCGCTGGTGGAGGAGCTGAATGCCGTAGGAGGCAACGGCTCGTATACGCTGGACCCTTCGTACGCTCCCGGGTTCCATGGCATCGTGTTGTTCCGTGCCGACGCCCCCGAAGCGCGTAACTTGCTGATCCTCGACGTCGAGCAGGGAGTCGGTCTGCTCAGCACTCGCTACGCTCGCCCGAAGGCCGAGCCGCCACCGTTCGCTTTGCAGGATCTTCAGCTGAACGGCTTCTCCATCGATCGGATCGAGGATCAGGTAGACGGCTTGCTAGAGGCGCAGGGGGTGGCGACCGAGGGCCCGCTGAAGGCTCATCCAGCGATCGGGCCGACGTTGCGACTTCGCGTGCTCGACGCGCAAGGCGAGGCCTGGAACGTCACGTACAACGTGCGGCGAGGTCTCGTTGGCGGGCGTCGCACCGCGGAGCCGTCGAACATCGGTCTGAATCAGCTGTTGGGGATGTTGCACATGACCCATCACTATACGATGAGCCTGAGTGCCCCCTGGTTCTGGGCCCTCTTCGAGGATCTCCTGGGGCTTACGATGGCGTTGTGGGCGCTGACAGGCCTGGCCATGTGGTGGCAGATGAAGCCTACGCGTACTCTCGGCCTACTGGCAGTTCTCGCTGCCCTGGTCATCGCCTACCTGATCACGTCAGGAACCGCAGGCCATCTCATGTTCGGCCAGGTCGAATACAAGCTCTCACCTTAGCGTGGCGTCCGGCGCTGTGTGTCTTCGCGCCGCGCCGCTATCGATCTTCAGTACGAGCTGTCGAAGAAGACGCGGCGTTGCTCGCTCGCTTGATTGCCGCGGGCGTCTACCACCTGCACTTCGACGAAGCTGAAGCCTTCCTGGCTCACCTGAATGGTCTTCGAGAAAGAACCGTCCGGCAGCACCTCGGCTTCCTCGCCGTTCACCGTCAAGGTCACCCCGGGCTCGGATCGGCCGGTGACGATCAGCAGGCTGCCGAAAGTCTGGACGTCGTCGATGGATAATGCGGGCGGCGTGTCGTTGTCTGGAGTGGCGCGCCGGAAATGGGCGACCTTGAAGACCCTCGGATTGCTCCAAGGTCCCACGGCTCCGTTGCCGGCGACCGCAGCCACCTGCCAGTAGTAGACGCCCTCGCGCTGCAAACCGAGAGTGGCGTAATTCTTGTCCCGTTGGGGGTCTTCGATGATCCGCGAGGCGAAGAGTGGGCTCCCGGAGATCTGCAGGCGATAGGAGTCGGCACCCGGCACCTCGGCCCAGGTCAGCCTGACCCTCTGTTCCTTGAGGTCGATGTCGCGATCGTCGGACGGGCTGAGCAGGCGAGGGCGCTGCGGCAGTGCCATCGCCGCGGATAGCGCGTCCCCCTCTTGCACCACTTGCTGCGACGCGAGGAGAAGCCGCGTGGAACCGTCGGAGCCCTCGACTTCCATCGTTCCGCCGTAGTTCTTGAACTCGGCTCGGTTGCGATCGCGGTCGAAGGACACCTCGCCACTCGACTGGCTCTCGAGGCGTGCTTCGGCCTTCGGCGTGTTGACGCGGCTATTGGTCTCTCCGGTCGATAGCTGCACGGCACCGAACTGCATCGATGCGACGTTTTCCTGACGGCCGAAGCGGTCCGTACGCACCGTCAGATTCACCAGCGTGTTGGCCGACAGGTAGTACGCGCTGTCTCCGGGGAACACGATGCGCGCTGAGGCTCCGGCCGAGGTCTTCACCCAATCACCCGGATTGACCGTATCTTGTGCCCGCGCCCGTTTCCAGGCGCCACGGTCGCCACGTCGGTACTCGACGTTTCCTTCCACCGCTACGAAGCGACCACGGCCCTCGACGGCGATCTTGTCGGCCTGCAGCACGCTCTCGAGCTCTCGCAGCGACTTGCGGCCCAGGCTCGCGGCCTCTGGAAAGCGTCGCTCCTCGTAGGCGTTGCGCGCCAGCTCCAGCGAGTCCCAAGCTGTGTGGTATTCGCGGCGTACCTGCTCGAAGTCGTTGCGCTCTTCAATGCGCGCCGTGAGCTCCGTCGCCTCCTCGATCAGCTCGGCCGCGAGATCTCGCTTCCGCTGGTTCTCCCATTGCTGATAGATGGCGGCGGCACCGATCACAAGGACCACGAAGATCAGCAACTGGATCGTCCGGCGAGCCGACGCGACGGACACCGAGTACCACTCGACCTCCATCTTCTTGTTCTTTCGCGGCTGGCTCATCCCCGGAGAGTAGCACGGCCCTTGATGCAGCGCCGTCGCGCAGATAAAGTGGGCGGCTCGGCGCCTACCACCCTTCCGCGTGCCGTATCAGGACGGACCGGGCCGCATCGCAATTGGCCCGAGTACGCGTCCCAGAGCCTCTCGACTCACACCTCACAGACACCGACCGCGACCGCGATTCGATCAGGAGACCCTCGTCATGGCCCTGAAGCAGCTCCGCGACTCCATGAAGTACTTGCAGTGGATTCTGTATCTCATGGCGGCGGCCTTCGTCTTCGTGCTCATAGATACGTCGCAGATCCGCAATCCCTCGCGACCCAACACGTCCGACGTCGCGGCCACGGTGGGCGATGCCCAGGTCACCTACGCCCAGTTTCGGTCGACCTACCGGAATTTGGAGGACAACTACCGCCAGATGTTCGGTGAGCGCTGGAACCGTGAGATGGCCGAGCAGTTCGGTCTGGCGCGCCAAGCTCTCGAGCAGGCGGTGAATCGAGAGATCTTGTTGATGGAGGCAGAGCGCGTGGGCCTGCGGGTATCAGACGAGGAGATCAAGAAACTCTTGATCGAGATCTTCAGTGATGCGGACGGCAAGTTCGTAGGCACCGAGCGCGTCAACCAGATTCTTCGTGGCCGGCGGCAGTCGCAGGCGGAGTTCGCCGACCAGATTCGCAAAGAGGAGCTGATCCGCAAGTTGCAGATCATGATGTCTTCGACCACTTATGTGTCCGAGACCGACGTCGAGCGGTCCTGGCGCGAGCAGAACGAGAAGGCCAAGATCCGCTTCGTCAAGCTGCCGGCGACCGAGGTCCAGGACGTCGAGCCTACGGAAGACGAGATCGGCGCCTTTTTCGAGTCCCATCAAAGCGACTACCAGCTGCCGGAACAACGGCGCGCCGAAATCCTGCTGGTCGATCGCACCAAGCTGCGCGGTCAGATAGAGGTGCCCGAGGAGGAGTTGAAGGCCTACTACGACGAGCATCTCGACGACTTCACCCGCGAGGAGCAGGTGCGAGCGCGGCACATCCTGTTGCGGGTGAGCGGCGATCGCGACGAGTCTTCGGCCATGGCGTTGGCCGAGGATCTGAAGACACGTGTCGCCGCTGGCGAGGACTTCGGCGCCCTGGCCAAGGAGTACTCGGAAGATCCGTCGAACTCCGAGCGCGGAGGAGATCTCGGCTTCTTCGGCCGCGGTGCCATGGTCAAGGAATTCGAAGATGCCGCGTTCGGTGCCGACCCCGGAACACTGGTTGGGCCGGTGGTGACGGATTTCGGCGTGCATCTCATCGACGTCTTGTCGAAGAGCGAGGGAGGCGTCCAGCCATTCGAGCAGGCAAAGGCTGTGGCGCAAGCACGTGTGGTCAACGACCGCGTGGAAGAGCTGGCGGAGGCCAAGGCGAAGGAGATCGCCGAGCGTGTCGCCGGCGAAGACGGAGCCGACCTGCAGGCCTTGGCTGACGGTGAGGAAGTGGTCGAGCTGGTGTCCCCTGAACCCTTCGGACGCAACGACTCGGTGGAGCGAATCGGCCGCGTGCCCGACTTCACCACCGCCGTATTCGAGACTGCCGCAGCGGGAGAATTCATAGAAGCGGTGAAGGTACCCCGCGGTTGGGTCGTGGCCAAGGTAGCCGAGATCCTCGAGCCCCGTGCACAGGAGCTCGACGAAGTGCGTGACCGCGTGGTCCAGGCGGTCACCGCGGAGCTGCAGAAGGAGGCTGCTGTCGAGCGCCTGTCCGCGTCCGGGCAGGACGTACGTAGCGGTGGGCGTACTCTCGACGACCTCGCCGGCGAGCACGGTCTCCAGGTACAAGAAAGCAGTGAGTTCGGTCGACTGGGCTCCATTTCAGGCTTGGGCAGCGCGCGTGACGTGATCCGAGCCGCGATGGAGATGGAGGAAGGAGAGATCTCCGACGCCTTCTCGGTATCCGACGGTGCGGTGCTGTTCGAAGTCACCTCGCGCACGAAGTTCGATGCCGAGGCCTTCGAAGAAGCCAGGGAAACCACCACCGAGGAGCTCGTCGATCAGCGTGTCAACCGCCTGTTGAGCTCGCTGGTGGAGCAGCGCCGCCGCGATCTGCAGCCGACTTACGATCCACGGGTCATCGAGGATTTCGGCATCGCGCCGTCAGGCCAGGCCGGCTGACCGGCGGAGGCTCACTCGATGATCGGCTACCTCCGGGGACGGTTGCGCTCGGCGCAGCCCGAGCTGGTGATCATCGACGTCGGCGGAGTGGGCTACGAGGTCCACGTCTCGCTCTCGACCTGGTACGAGATCGAGGCTCTCGACGCGAGCGCCGAGGTCGAGCTGGTAATCCACACTCATGTGCGGGAAGACGCGCTCCAGCTGTTCGGCTTCGCGTCGGACCGCGAGCGCCAGCTCTTCCTTCGCCTAGTCGCCGTCTCCGGCATCGGACCGCGGCTCGCCCAGACCATCCTTTCCGGAATGGCGCCGGGCGACTTCGTGGCGGCTCTCGGGCGCGGCGACGTGCGGGCCCTCACCAGCATCCCCGGTGTCGGCAAGAAGACCGCCGAGCGTATGGTGCTGGAGCTGAAAGACAAAGTGCGCGACCTGGGTGGCACCGAGGACGCCAGGGTCGTAGCAAAGCCGTCGCAAGACGAGCTATTGGCAGCACTCGTGAATCTCGGCTACAAGAGCTCGGCGGCCGAAACCGCGATCAGCAGGGTCGAGTCCGATACGGATGACTTCGAGTCGAAGCCGTTTGCGGACAAGCTGCGCTTGGTGCTGCGCCGGCTGAGTCGGGTGTGAACCGGATCCACTCGGAGATACAATCCGGCAGATGATCCAGTGTCCGCTGGCTGGCCATCAGGCTTTGCACTTCTTGGTTCAGCCGTGAACCGTGGGCTCGACGCCGCCCTTGGCGGAAAGCTCGGCTTCGAAGTCGAGCCACCCGTGCCAGCGTCGCTGTAGCGTTTCTCCGTCGGTTTCGCGTTCCGCCAGCTCGTAGAACATCTGCCAGTGCCGCTTCTCGGCGGGGCCCAGATCTTGGAGCAGGCGGGCTACCTCGGGCTCGCTCGTGTGGATCTGTCCCAGGAGGGTCGTAAAGCGTTCGCAGCTGCGGGCTTCGATCAGGGCACCGACGAACAGCCGGTCGATCTTGAGCAGGTCTTCCTGCGCCTTCTCGACGCGTCCACGGAGACCTTGGACCCAGGGGTTGCCGCGTCTTCTAGCGATGGTGTGCCCGCGCCGCCGGAGCAGTGCGTGAACTCGCCGCAGATGCGAAACCTCCTCGGCAGCCAGCGCGCTCATGCGTTCGACCAGCTCGTCGTCGTCCGGGTAGTGACCGACGAGTGACAGGCCGAAGAGCGCGGCCTGCTGCTCACACACGGCATGGTCGGCCAGAAAGAGATCGAGATTCGCCGCGGCCAGCTCGGCCCACGAGGTCGGAGTCGCGGAGCGAAGGGGCAGCTCGGCGGGTAGGGCCTCGAGATCTGGCGCCCCGATGTCGGAAGTCGATGGCCTCATTCGTCTTCTAGCAGTGACAAGAGATTCTCCACCGGCCGCCCGATCACGGCGCGATTCCCCAGCACACCGATCGGTCGCTGGAGAAGGTTCGGCGTCGAGGCCATGGCAGCGATCAGTTGGTCGTCGCTCTCGTCACCCGTCAGGCCGAACTTCTTGGCGTCACGCGTACGAAGGACGTCTCGAGGCGTCTTGCCGAGGAGAGCCAGCACGCGTCGTAGCTCCTCCTGACTCAAGGGCTCTCTCGTGTACTCGCGGTAGCGATAGTGTGCCCCGCGTTCGTCGAGCAAGGCGACCGCCTTGCGACAGGTTCCTCAGGTTCGCTTGCAGATGAGCTCGATCACATCCAATCTCCTCGGGTGCGGAGTGTACCGTCCTGCACAACCTATCCGCCGACGGCCGCGTAAGAAGAGAGCCACGTCGCCCGTTTCCCAGGCCTCCCGTCAACTCTGATTCTCCATCGTGTCCGACTCCCTCGACGCCGCCCTCGACGACCCCACGTCTGTAGCCGAGGCGTCGGCGGAGACCGCTGTGGAGTCAGAGAACAAGTCGGGATCCAAGAGTCGTTTCGATCGCCGACTGGTCGAGGGATCCATTCTCCAGGCCGTTTGGATCATCGCCTGGCCGACGATGCTGCAGAACTTGATCGCCGGCCTGCAGGGCCTCGTAGACCACGTCATGGTGGGTCACCACGTCGGCCACACGGGCAACGCCGCCATCGGTGTCAGCTGGCAGATTTTCATCGTCGTCATCGTGTTCATCGCCTCCGTGTTCTCGGGCATGGGTGTTCTCGTGGCTCGTTTCGCCGGAGCCGACCGTCCCGACAAGGTGGCGCGGGTGGTTTATCAGGTGTTCGCGCTGACGATCGTGCTGGGCCTCTTCGTCTTCGCGCCCCTCGGGCTCGTCGCCGCGCCGAGCCTTCTCAATTTTGTCAATGCTGAAGCAGCAGTACAGGGCGAAGCTCTGCCCTACTTGCGCATCATGTTCGCGGGCAGCTTCGTCACCATGCTGTTCTTCATGCTGAGCGGCGCCCTACGAGCGGCCGGGGACGCGAAGACACCGTTGCGCATGGGTTTGGTGCTGACCGTGATGAACATTTCGTTCAATGTAGTGCTGATCGCCGGGCTCGGGCCGATTCCGGCACTCGGCACCCGCGGTGCCGCCCTCGGTACGGTGCTGGCCAATGCGCTGGTGGCTTCGTATGCGGCCTGGCGGCTGTTTCGCGGTGGCTGGATCATCGACCTACGTCCGGAAGTGACCTGGAAGCCCGATCTAGATGTGCTGCGCCGAGTCTTCTCTTTCGGCCTGCCGACCGGCTTCCAGGGCATGGCGATGAACCTCGGAGGCGTGATTCTGATGCGCTACGTCGGCTCGTTGGAGCACAGCGCCGAGGCGCAGGCAGCGTATGCCGTGGGTTATACGCAGTTGTTTTCCTTCGCCTCGTGGACCGCGATGGCGATGATGAGTTCCGCTTCGACCATCGTCGGCCAGAGTCTGGGCGCGGAAAAGCCGGACCGTGCCGTGGCGGCACCCTGGGCAGCGACGAGGGTCGGTCTCTGCGTGGCCATTTGGCTGGCGCTGGCTTTCGTCCTCGTTCCGGAGATTCTCCTCCGCGCCTTCGGTATGGAAGATCCCCTCGTCCTCGGATTGGGGCGTCAGCTACTCGGATTCCTCGCGTTGTCTACGCTCTTCCTCACCACCGCGCTCAGCTATACCGGCGCGCTCCAGGGAACCGGCGACACCCGCAGTCCGATGTACATCTCCATCCTCAGTCAGCTCATTCTGCCGATCGGGCTGTGCGCCGCACTCGACGCTTTCGGAACCCTCCAGCCGATCGAAATCTGGTCGGCCATCGTTTTGGGCCACTTTCTGCGTGCTCTGCTCTCGATCCTGCGTTTCCAGCAGGGGAAATGGAGATCGATCCGCGTGGAGCTCGGGGAAGGCTAGAGACCTAGCACTGACCCGTGGTGGTGTGCATCGAGTCACCGCGGTGAGCTGCAGCCGGCGTCGCTCGGCACGGAGCGATCGGTGCCGGCAACTCTGCGCTGTGTGCGGTCGGGAACCGATCGTCGCGCTGGCAAGTCTCAATGGCAACCAGGCCTGGTTCCTCGCGCGGTCAGAAAGACCGAGACAACCACTCGCACGGAGGAACCATCATGTCCAGACCCGCCTCTAGGACCCCAAAACAGAAACCGGCCCCGTCCAACGACATCTTCGACGTCTATCTGCGTGAGGACGACGAGGATCGGAACAGCCTGCGCATCTCATTGATCGTCGCGGGTCTCGTCCATCTCGTCCTGCTGTCGGTCACGCTGCCGGCGATGTCGGGCCCGGAGATTCCAGAACCCGAAGAAAAGACGGTGTTCCTGGTAGCGCCGCCACCGCGCTGGAAGAAACCGCCGCCTCCGCCGCCTGAGACTCAGCCACAGGAAGTTCGCGAGATCCCCATGCCCGACGACACGCCGGACGATCCGGAACCGATCGTGCTGGACGAGCCCGATCCCGTCGAGATGCCGGAGATCTCGGACACACTGGACCTCGCCATTCCCGAGGCGCCGCCAGCGATGGAGCCCGAAGGGCCGGTGGTCGTAGGCGGAGAGATCGAGCGACCGGAGCGCGTTCACTACGTCGATCCTGTGTACCCGGACATCGCGCGCAGGGCTCGCGTCGAGGGTGCGGTCATCCTCGAGGCGATCATCGCCAAGGACGGTACAGTGAGGGACCTTAGAGTCCTGAAGAGCCGGCCGTTCCAGCTCACGGAAGCTGCCCTGGATGCGGTCAAGAAGTGGCGCTACAGCGTGTCGACACTCAACGGGAAGCCGGTGGAGGTCAAGATGACGGTCACGGTCATCTTCTCGCTGAGTTGATCGTCGCAAATCCGGGTTCGGGTGAAACACGTCGCCGCGACGGTCCGTAGGGCTCTTCAGAGGTTGAACCGATGATGAAGTTCCTACTGTGGTGTCTGCTCTTCGTGCTGTGCTGGCCGTTGGCTTTGCTGGCGCTGGTTCTCTACCCGCTGATCTGGCTGTTGACCTTGCCGTTCCGCCTGGTGGGCGTCGCGGCGGACGCATTATTCGAGTTGGTGCGCGCCGTGCTCTTCCTGCCGGTGCGCATTCTCAGCTTCGGCCGCGTCTAGCTGGCCGCACCTAGCCGGCCGCGCCCAGCTGTGCGCGGACAACCGTTCCACACATCACCGTCCCGGAGATCTGCCATGGATCGTCGCTCATTCCGAACCCTCCCCGTCGTCTTCCTGGTGCTCTTGCTCACGTCCATCCCGGTCTACGCTTGGGGCGGCTGCGATCATCGCGCAGATCGTTCCGGCAAGGTCTCGGCCGAAGGTGTGTCGCGCATCGAGATCGAAGCTCGCGCCGGCGACCTCGACGTGCGCGCCGGCACCGGCAATGAGGTGGCCGCCCGAGGCGTAGCCTGCGCCGAGAAGTCACGCCGCCTGGATGACATTCGCCTGGTCACCGAACGCCGCGGCGACGTGGTGAGGGTGATCGTAGAGATGCCCGAGACCCGCGGATGGAACGACAGCGTCTCACTCGATCTGGACGTCGAGGTACCAGCGGACGTGCCGGTGGAGATTCAGGACAGCTCCGGCGACCTCGACGTGCGTGGCGTCCATCTGACGCGGCTCGACGACAGCTCAGGAGACATCAATGTCCGAGACACGACGGGCGAGCTGCGAGTCGATGACAGCTCCGGCGACGTCGACCTGACCGGCCATCACGGATTCGTCCGGCTCGACGACAGCTCGGGAGATCTGCGTATCCGGGACATCGACGGTTCCGTCCTCGTCGACAACGACAGCTCCGGAAACATCTCCGTACATCACGTCTCCGGCTCGGTGACGGTACGTCGCGATAGCTCCGGCGACATCCGCGTCTCCGACATCGGAGGTGACTTCGAGGTCGGACGCGACGGATCGGGCGATATCGACTACCGCGACGTACGAGGCCGGGTCGACGTGCCGACGGACGACTAGGAGTGCGTTGCGGATAACCAGCCGGGATCGAGACTGGAGCGCTCAGGACT
>JALCBJ010000028.1:72846-76426 GCA_028066595.1 Thermoanaerobaculia bacterium | reverse complement strand
ATCCACGCATCCTGTGTCCTCCCGGCGTCAACCTATTCTGGGCTGCGACGAGTTTCTCAGCAACCTCCTAGACGTCCACCATGCTTTGGTCAACTTCGGCGATGTGGATCGCATTGAGATCAAGATCAACTCGGATGAAGACTGGTTTACCGTGTTCCAGGACGGATTTGAAGACGGTACGACCGATGCGTGGGACGCCACATCCCCGTGACGAGAGCAAGCCGAAGTCGGTGACTCGGGTTCGGGGTCGCTTCTGACACTCCGGTGCTGAGGAGGTGATCCGGTACCTAGGCCTGCGAGAAATCTGGGCCGGCTGTTCGGCCGGAGCCAGACGCACAAAACCCCGCAACACGAGCCCTGACCGGCTCCGACGCGTTACGGAGTGAGAGGACGGCTGGTGGGACGTGAGGGCCTCGAACCCCCGACCCGCGGATTAAAAGTCCGCTGCTCTGCCAACTGAGCTAACGTCCCAGGAGGCGGAGTATATACAGCAGTTCGGTGTCGTACCAGATGCTGTGATCGGGGTGGCGCGTGGCTGTTCCTGCGGGTTTCTGGACTCATGGTCGCCTGTGTGGAGGCCCGAGGTGGAGGCGTCGAACGCCCTCTGGACTGCTGGCGCTGGACTCTTCGGGGACGCGATGCCGGTGACCTGGTAGACGTCGTCACCTGGACCGCTACCGCCTGTCAGCTCAAACTGCCGGGTAGTGTCCGAGGTTCTCTGCAAATAGTTGGGCCATGCGGCCTCCGATCTGGTACATCCAGATCGACCTAAAAAAAGGAGACCCGCATGACCCGCAAGCAGAGTACGCCACGGACGAAGCAGTGGAAAGAGCTCATCGAGCAGGACCAGGATCTTCTTCGGGGGCTGGTGCGAGACGCGGTCCAGACGATCCTCGAAGCGGAGATGGACGCATGCCTACAGGCCGGCCGGGGAGAGCGTACCGAGCAGCGGCTCGGATGCCGCGCCGGCTACTACACGAGAACCTTGATCACGCGCGTCGGCAAGCTGGAGCTGCGCGTCCCGCAGGACCGCCAAGGCCGCTTCTCGACCGAGGTCTTCGAGCGCTATCAGCGCAGCGAGAAGGCGCTCGTGACGGCCCTGATGCAGATGTACATCCAGGGCGTGTCGACCCGCAAAGTCAAGGCGATCACCGAGGAGCTGTGTGGACACAGCTTCCCCGCCTCGACCGTCAGCGACATCAACAAGAAGCTCGACGTACAGCTCAAGGCGTTCGCCGAGCGGCGACTGGAGGAGCCCTACGCCTACCTGATTCTCGATGCTCGCTACGAGCGCGTGCGAGAGGACGGCGCGATCCGGTGTCGAGCCGTCCAGATCGCGATCGGCATCAATGAGGACGGGCGGCGCTGCATCTTGGCGGTCGAACTGGCGAATCGCGAGAGCCACACCAGTTGGCGCGACTTCCTGGTGCGGTTACGCGAGCGAGGGCTCCACGGTGTGGAGTTCGTCGTGTCCGATCATCACGAAGGCCTGCGCAACGCCATCTTCGAGAGTCTCCCCGAAGCCGCCTGGCAGCGCTGCTACGTCCACTTCTTGCGCAACGCATTGGATCACCTACCGCAGAAGGCCGACGGTGACTGTCTCCAGGAACTGCGGTGGCTGTACGACCGACGAAATCTGGAGGAGGCACGGGCGGACCTCTCGGCGTGGCTCCAAAAGTGGGCCGGCAAGTATCCGAAGCTCTGCGACTGGGTGGAGGAGAACATCGACGACACGCTGACCTTCTATCGGCTACCGCGCACGCACCATAAGCACATGAAGTCGACCAACATGCTGGAGCGCCTCAACGAGGAGATCTACCGTCGCACCCATGTGGTGCGGATCTTCCCGAACGGGGAGAGCTGTCTACGCCTGGTCCGAGCTCTGGCTGCCGAGGTGCACGAGAACTGGATCGAGGCCACCCGGTACCTGAACATGAGCCTGTACAAGGAGCACAAGAAGCAACTGCGCCTACTGGAAGCCGCCGCTTGATTTCCAGGCGATGATCTCGCCGTCCTCGACCGTGTCAAGGGACGCCGCGACGCGGCTTCTGCCCTTGACACGGTCTCCGGGCGGCTGAGGCAGAGCTGGGTAGGGAATCAAGGGCAAGTCTAGAAGGAGGCCGTATCCTGCGAATTTGAAGAACTTGACGGACACAACTAACTGACACTGCGACAGACGAAGGCGACGGGAAATCGGCCGGTGGGTCAGAGGTAGCTGAGCGACGGTCTGTTCGGGTCGGCGGCCAGCTCGCTGCGGCGCCGTGTTGTCGCCACGATTCTCGATGACGCGCCGCTCTTTCCTTGGATGGGCATCTCGGTTGCAGATGGGCCGCGGCAACACCAACCCTCAAGGAGGTTCCCCATGCTCTCGTCCCGACCTCGCACTTTCCCCCCACCTGTCCGCGGTGCATTCCGGCTGCGGCAGGGTCGCACCGTGCAAGCGTTCGGCTGTTCTGTTGCCTTGCTGCTTCTTCTCACTGGCTGCGTCTTCGCGACGGCCGCGAGCGGTCAAACCACCGCCTACGTGGCCAATGCCTTCGACGGCACGGTGTCGTTGATCGACCTCGATGTCGCCCCGCCGGCAGTGATCACCACCTTCGACACAGGCGCCCTACCGTTGGGTGTGTTGGTCGATCTGCCGCGGGATCGTTTCTACGTGACGAACTTCGGCGACGAGACGGTCTCGGTGTTCGACACGTCGGTCGTTCCACCGACCGAGCTCACAGAGATTCCGGTAGGAGTCTCGCCCGCCGGGGTCACCGTCAGCTCCGACGGGTCGACGCTTTTCGTGGCCAACTCCGGTGATCCGGATCTTGCCGACGGTACGGTCAGCATCATCGACGTGGCCACCGAGACGGTGACCACGGTCTCGGTCGGCGCGAATCCGGAAGGTATCGCTGCGCATCACGATGGCACGACGCTCTATGTGGGCGAGCAAGAGGATGGTGCCGGTGACACCACCAGCCCGATCTGGGTGATCGACCTGACTTCCGGACCGCCGGCGGTCACCGGGCAGGTCGACATCGCACCCGAGGTCCACGGCCTGAGCCTGTCCGCGGACGGCCAGCGTCTCTATGCCGCCAGCTTCGGAATAGGTGTCATCGGTACGCTCACCGTGCTCGATACCACCGTGAACCCGCCCTCCGTGGTCGACGCCGTCACCTTGGCGTCAGGTGCTTTCGGCTTGGCGGTCGAGGGCGAGCGGGTGTGGCTCACGATGGACAATGGTGACGTGGCGATCGTCGACGTATCGTCGGTTCCGGGAAGTGTGATCGACACAGTCACCGTCGGAGGCAACCCGGCCGGCATCGATGTCGGAGCTGGGATGGCAGTGATCGCGCGGGCGGATGACGATGCCGTGACGATCCTCGACACGAAGGCTCCGGGCTTCCCTGTGATCACGTCGGTGGACGTTGGGGACTTTCCCTTCTCGATCGGCCGCTTCATCAGCGCGGCCTCCGTGTTCTCGGACGGCTTCGAGTCGGGCAACCTGTCCGCCTGGTCGGCGGTCTCGCCGTAACGCAGCGGTCCGCGGGTCCGAGGCCGCTTGACTCCAGCTACCGCTTGACGAGCCGGTGCG
>JALCBJ010000028.1:0-72746 GCA_028066595.1 Thermoanaerobaculia bacterium | reverse complement strand
GTGCGTCGCACCGGCTTCGCGGTGTCTGTTGCCCTGCAGGGGGTGCTTTCCTACGCGCCGCTCGAAAGCGCGATCAGGGAAACGTGGTGCTCCAAGCGGTCGTGTTTCCCGATTCGAAGCCGTCGCTGAAGATGTCGCAGCCTGCGCTGCCGAACGCCGTCATGTCGACGGAGCTCGACGACCCCGTGCCAAAGGGCACGACGTAGTTCTGCTGGGCGCCCGTGCAGGTGTCGGTGACTCGCACGGTGTAGCCCACCGAAGTCACGCCGCCGAAGAACACCCAAAAGGAGCCGTTCACCGCGGTGCCGTCGAAGAGCTTGACAGCCATTTCGAACGTATCGGGGACGAAGAACCAGAAGGCTCCGGAATGGCTCGTGATCTGCTGCGGCTGGCCGATGCCCGTCGAGGACATATTGTCCCAGTCCACCTCGACGCGGAATCGCCCGTCTGCGAGTTGCAACGCAGGTTGCACGCCTTCCACCGACGTCGCCGTCGACTCGGTGCGCGACCGTGGCTTGGCTACCTCGGGCTCGGCGAACGGGGGAGGTGGGTTGCACGGCAGGGCGTTGACGTCGGTGAGGGTGGGGAAGTCTCCCAGCGCGTTGTCGTAGGTTTGCACCGAGCCGAGCGTCGTGTCGGTGACCGTGATCGTCTGGATGGCGTCGGACAGGCCGATCGAGAAGATCCAGAAACTATCGTTCAGTGCGCAGCCGTCCAGGATTCTGACGACGAGTTCCGCGTAGCGCGCGTCCTGGTAGAAGAAGCTGCCGGTGTCGTCGGTGGCTAGGGGAATGACTTGGCCCTTGCCGCTGGTGAATGTGTCGTCCCAGTCCACCTCGACCGAGAATCGGTCCGATAGCAGGCAAACGGTCGTCACGCCTTCCACGCAGCTGCCTTCGGGCTGAGCGATCACAGGGACAGCAAGGAGCAGCATGCCGACGGTCGGCAACCAAGTGAAGAGCTCTAGGAGACTCGGGGCTCGGCGCATGGGTTCCTCCAGATGGGGTGGTTCTCGGGGGAGGTTTGGGGGGACAGTACCTCGCCGCGTCCTCAGGGTGGGGAGACCTTATCTCGTGTCCTGACGACGAGAGACGAGAACCATACGTCCGATGGAGTCGGACATTCGAGTTGGATACACTGCGCGCCTATGACCATCGAAGTCCGTTCCGAAATCGGCCGTCTGCGCCGCGTTCTCGTTCATCGGCCGGGCCGTGAGATCGACTGGATGGTGCCGGCGCTGATGGACCGGCTGTTGTTCGACGACATCCTCTACGGCGAGGATGCTCGATGGGAGCACGAGATCTTCTGCGGCGTGTTGTCGGCAGCGGGCGTCGAGGTGCTCGACCCGGAGGACCTGCTGAAAAAGGTGCTGGACGACGCCGCGGTGCGCGAGTCGGTGGTGCGGCATATCGGGTCCGTGGAGCCGGAGGCCGACTTGGTGGATGAGCTGGAAGCGCTCGACGCCGCACAGCTGGCGACCGCGCTGGTCGCCGGTCTGCCGGCGGACGACGTCGGTCCCGGTGAGCGGATCCGGCATTTCTACCGTCTGGCACCGGTTCCCAACTACTTCTTTCAGCGCGATCCGCAAGTGGTCTTGGGTGACCGCGTCCTGGTGTCGTCCATGGCCACCGACGCACGTGCCCGAGAGCCCTACCTCTCCAGCCTGGCCTTCGAGCATCACGGGGCACTGTCGGGATGGAGCGAGATGATCCGGCTGGGCGAACAGGGGGCCGGGGAGTTCGTCCGCCGACCCTGGGTGGAAGGAGGCGATGTCCTGGTACCCGCGGCCGACGTCTTGATGGTCGGTGTCTCCGAACGCACCAACCGCTACGGCGTCGACAGCCTGGCCAAGCATCTCCAACGCTCCGATTCGGGTTTTCGTCATCTGGTGGTGGTGGAGATTCCGTCCCGGCGCTCCTACATGCACCTCGACACCGTATTCACCTTCATCGATCACGGTCTGTGTCTCGGCTTCGTGCCAGTGGTCGATCCCGACGGCTTCGAGGCCAGTGACGTCTACCGCGTAGACCTCGGCGCTCGAGAGATCTCCTATACGGTCTGTGATGGTTTGCCCGGGGCGCTTCGCGGTGTCGGAATCGATTGCGAGCTGGTGCCGTGCGGCGGGCCCGAGAGCCTGATCGATCAGCAGCGGGAACAATGGACCGACGGCGCCAATGCCTTTGCCGTGGCGCCGGGTGTCATCTTGCTCTATCGGCGCAACCGGCGGACCTGCGACGAGCTCGACCGTAGGGGCTTCCGGGTGATCGACGGAGAAGACGTGGTCGATGGCCAGGTACCGCTCCTCGGAGAAGGGCCGACGGCGGTGGTGCTACCGGACAACGAGCTGTCGCGCGCGCGGGGGGGACCGCGGTGTATGACGATGCCGCTGCTCCGCGATGCCTTGAAGTAGACCCAGATGCCTTGAAGTAGACCCAGGGTCGTTCGGCCAGGCCCAGGCTCCGGCCGGTGTCGGGAATGCCCGTGCGGTGCTCGGACGCCAGCCCCGGGCCGATTCTCGTCCATGCTTGCCATTGGAGGCGGCAAGAATTAGGGTCGGTTCCATGCTGGAGCTGCAGTTCGTCGTCAATGGGGAGCAGAAGGTGGTCTCGCTCGACCAGGACGAGATACGGTTCGGCCGCTCCGGCGAGAACGAGGTGGTGCTCCCCGACTACTCGGTGTCGCGCCGACACGCACGGGTCGTGCGAGATGGAGATCGCTGGTGGGTCGAGGACTTGAAGAGCACCAACGGCGTCCAGCTCAACGGTCAGAGCGTGCAGCGAGCCGAGATCCGCTTCGGTGACGACCTGAAGATGGGGGTCTTCGAGTTGCAGGTCGCCGGTACGGCTGGACGGTCGGACGCACCGGGGCTCGGAGCCGTGCATGCCAATCTGCCCATATCTCCCGGCATGGATGCTGGACCGACGGTGGAGGCCCCCAGCCCTGCCGAGTCGGCTGCCATCTCGAATGCGACAATCGTCCGGTCTCTGCGCGATTTTTCGGCCGAGTACGGGCTGGACGGCATGGTGGGTGTGGCGCGAGATGCTTCGGCCGTCCGTCAGAGCAAGCGCCAGGCACTCGATGAGGCCTACGCGTCCCACGTGTTCGGCTTTCTCACGCGATTGGCCCGGCTGCTGATCACCACCGACTCCGACGACGAGATCCTGCGCCACGTCCTGGATATCGCGTTCGAGGTCTTTCCAGTAGATCGCGGCTTCCTGCTGCTCAAGGACGACTCCGGCGAGCTGCAATGCGAAGTGATGCGGCTGAGCGACGAGACCAAATTCCGCCCAACCGAAGACGTTCCCATCTCGAAGACCATGCTTCAGGCGGTGATGAACGAGCGTGTAGCGCTCCTCACCTACGATGCCCTGTCGGATCAACGCTTGGCCGGGACCGAGTCGGTACGTATCCACCAGATCCGTGCCGCCATGTGTGCGCCGCTATGGTCCGGCGAGAAGATCATCGGCGTCATGCAGTTGGACACGCCCCACCATACGGGTACCTTCACCGAACCGGACGTCGATCTGCTGGCGACCCTCTCGAACTACTGTGCCGTCGCCATCGAGCGCAACCGAAATGCCCGCGATGCCGAGTTCCAGCGCGAGGTGCGAAACCGACTGTCGCGATACCACTCGCCGGCGGTGATCGAGCAGGTGATGCACGAGGACAGCTCGCCCGATGTCGAGCGGGTCAAGGTGCAGCGCGCCGAGGTCACGGTGCTGTTCGCCGACATCGTCGGCTTCACGGCGACGTCCGAGAATTCCCAACCGGAAGAAGTGGCCAAGTTGATGGAAGGCTACTTCACCTACGCAGTGGAGGCGATCTTCTCCTTCGGCGGCACGTTGGACAAGTTCATCGGCGATTGTGTGATGGCCTTCTTCGGCGCGCCCATGCCGCAGGAAGATCACGCGTACCGTGCTGTGGCCGCTGCGGTCAAGGTGCGCGAGGCGTTGGAGCAGTGGAATGCGCAGAGGGACGCGGACGGACTGCCCCGGGTCAAGACCCGGGTCGCCATCAACAGCGGACCGGTGGTGGTGGGCGACATCGGTTCGAACCGACGCGTCGATTACACGGTGTTGGGCAACACGGTCAACGTCGCTGCGCGCTTGGAGGAGATGGTCGCCGAGCCCGGTGACATCGTCCTCGGTGAGGAGACCCACCGTCAGCTGGCAGGGAGCATTCCCTGTGAATCGTTGGGAGATTTCCAGCTGAAGGGTCTGAGCCGCAAGATCGCGGCCTATCGGGTACGGTAGCTTGTCGTTCCTCCTCGTGACCGGCAATCTCGACAAGGCGGTCGAGGCGGAGCGGATCCTCGGCTATCGACCCGAGATCGAGTCGCTGGACCTGCCGGAGATCCAAAGTCTGGATCTGGAAGAAGTCCTCCTGGCCAAGGCACGGACCGCGTGGAGGGAATTGTGCTCCGAAGGGCGGCGCACGCCCGTCGTCGTGGAAGAGACCGGATTGGAGCTATCGGCGTTGAACGGGTTCCCGGGACCGCTGGTCAAGTGGATGTTGGAGGCGGTGGGCGCGGAGGGTGTCGCCCGCACCGGTCTGTCTCTCGGAGACCCGGGAGTTGCGGCGGTGTGTGCGCTGGCCTACTACGAGGGTCCGGGCGCGCGGCTCGAAGGCGAGGAGATCGTGCACGTCGCCTTCGGTCGTACGGAGGGGGCTCTGACCCTACCGGCGCGGGGTGAGCACGGTTTCGGGTGGGATCCGGTGTTCGTGCCGGAGGGTGAGACCCGCACCTACGCCGAGCTGGCGCCCGAAGAAAAGGACGAGATCGGCCACCGCGGCCGCGCCTGGAGACGATTCCGCGAGGTCTTGCGCCAGGCGGGCCGGCTGGAGTAGCGCCACCATGGGACGGGTTCGGCCATCGGTGCTACTTCATGTACCGGCGCAGGGTTGGTTGTGGTTTCGCCATCCTGTGGATGTGTTCGTGGCCCAGTCCCCCACGGAGGTCGGGGAGCTTCTTCGAAAGGTCCGCCGGGTCGTAAAGGGTGGCCGTTGGGCTGCGGGCTTCCTCTCCTACGAGGCGACCCCGGCTTTCGATCCGGCTTTCGCCGCTCACAGGTCGCTGCCCGGAGTGCCCGCTGCCTGGTGGGGTGTTTTCGACGCACCGGAGCGACTCGAGCTACCTCCCGCGGCGGAACCTCCCCAGGCCGAGCTCTCCGCGCTGGAGTGGCGGCCGCTGGTGAGCCGGGAAGAACACGCGCAGGCGGTGACCGAGGTGCGGAGCCGGATCGCTGACGGCGACACCTACCAGGTGAACCTCACCTTTCCCCTGCAAGCTGCTCTTCCGTCGGACACCGATCCCTACCGGCTCTTCCGGCATTGGGCGGATGGGGGTGGGCCGGGGAGTCGTGACTCGGGGCCACCGCCCTACGGCGCCTGGATCGATACCGCCGACACGACCGACTCCGGGCTCGCGGTGGCTTCGGCCTCGCCCGAGCTGTTCTTCTCGCTGCGAGCCGGACGGATTCTCGCTCGACCGATGAAAGGCACGAGTCCCCGGGGAAGGTGGCTCGCGGAGGACGAGAAGCGCCGATCGGAGCTACTGTCGGAGAAGAATCGAGCGGAAAATCTGATGATCGCCGACATGCTGCGCAACGATCTGGGTCGCGTGGCGGTTCCCGGATCCGTACGAGTGACACGGCTCTTCGGCGTCGAGACCTACGCCACGGTACATCAGCTGGTCAGTGAGGTGGCGGCGCGGATCGAGCCGCAACACGATGGCCTCGACGTCTTGCGCGCTCTGTACCCCTGCGCTTCGATCACCGGCGCCCCGAAAGCCAGTACGAGCCACATCATTCGACAGCTGGAACGCCACCCGCGAGGTGTCTACACCGGCAGCGCGGGTTATTTCGCCCCCGACGGTTCAGCACAGATGAACGTCCTGATCCGGACCGCGTCGTTCGACCGATCTCGTCGCACCGTGCGCTATGGAACGGGTGGCGGGGTCGTGTGGGACTCGTCGGCCGACGCCGAGTATCAGGAAGCTGGCACCAAGACCCGACTCCTCCTGCGTCCAGCTCCGACGCACGACAGCGACTTCCGCTTGCTCGAGACCATGCTCTGGCGTCCGCGGTCGGGTTATTTCCTTCTGGAACACCACCTGCGACGGTTGGACGAATCCGCTCGTTTTCTCGGATTCAGATGCGAGTTGAGCCGGGTCGAGAAGGAGCTGCAACAACGCTCGAGCGCGTGGAGCGAACGGACGAGAGTGCGCCTGCTGGTGGCCAGGGACGGCTCGCCCGAGGTCGAGGCGAGCTCACAATCATGTCCCGGCAGGGCGTCGGAATACCCGGTCTGTCTCGACGACCGGCCCGTCGACGAAGAGGACGTCTTCCTGTTCCACAAGACCACTCGGCGCGAGGTGTATTCCCAGGCATTGGAACGCCATCCTGGAGTCCGAGATGTCATCCTGTGGAACTCGCGCGGCGAGTTGACCGAGTCGACGCGGGCGAACCTCGTCGTCGAGCTGGAGGGGCGGCGTCTGACTCCGCCACGTCGTTGTGGCTTGCTCGCGGGGACGTTTCGGCAAGCGCTACTGGACCGTGGCTCCTTGGAAGAGCGCATCCTGACCGCGGCTGATCTGGCGCGGGCCGATCGAGTCCTATTGGTGAACTCGGTGCGCGGGTTTCAGCGTGCGCAGATCGTCTCGCCCGACTCGACCGCGCTGCCTTGAGCGGACCGGCGGCTCGGCGGGCGGCCATGACAGCTGCCGACCGTCCGGTACGCTAAGATCTGTGTATCTTATTCGGCGATCCTGCCTCCGCCTGCCGCGCCGGAGCACGAGTATCTGCCGTCCTACCTCTTCCGGCGCCCACCCTTTCCCGCTCAGCAGACTCACAGCCAGGAGACGACTCCGCCCATGGCACCCGAACCGTATCGTAGCGTCGAGGAATCTTCCGTGTCCGCAACCGTCGCCCGACCGCCCAGCGACGAGGCCGAGCCTCCGGGCTGGGAGATCTCAGATTGGGATCTCAGCGAGCTACTTCCTGACGCCACGGAGCCGACGGTGGCGCAGCGGCTCGAAGAGATCGAGTCGCTAGTACAGGAGCTGGAATCGGCACGTGAGGAACTGAAGGTCGACATGGAACCGGCTCGCTTCCACGAGCTGCTCGGCCGCTTCGAGTTCCTGCTCGAACGCCTCGATCTCGTGGCGGGCTACGCCAGTCTCTGGTTCAGCTCCGATACCCAGAGCAGCACCGCGGTGGCGTTTCGCAATCGCATTCGCCAGACCCTGACCCAGCTCCACAACCGTGTTCTCTTCTTCACGCTGTGGTGGAAGGGTCTGGAAGACGCCGATGCCGAGCGCTTGCTACCCGCGGACGGTGGAGATACGAAGCAAGGCGACTATCGTCATTTTCTGCTCGAGATGCGGCGCTTCAAGCCCTTCACCCTCGACGAGACCTCCGAGCAGCTCATCAACCTGAAGGACGCGAACGGCATCGACGCCGTGGTGACGCTCTACTCGATGCTCACGAACAAGATGGAGTTCGAGCTCGAGATCGATGGCGAGAAGAAGACGCTTTCAGAGGAAGAGATGCGTGCGCAATTCTTCGCACCAGATCCGGACCTCCGTATCGCCACCTACCGCGAGCTGTTCCGCGTCTACGAGGACGAGTCGAAGATCTTGGCCCAGATCTACGCCAACCGCGTGCGGGACTGGCATACGGAGAATGTCGAGCTGCGGGGATTCGCCTCCCCCATCGCGGTGCGCAACCTGAGCAACGACGTGTCCGACGAGGCGGTCCAGACCATGCTCGACGTGGTGTACCGCAATGCCCCTCTCTTCCAGGACTATTTCCGCATGAAGGGCGAGTGGTTGGGACTGCCCCGAGTCCGCAGGTACGACCTCTATGCGCCCCTGGCCGAATCCGACCGACAGGTTCCCTACGGCGAGGCGGTGGACAGCGTGTTGTCGACCTTCCGCACCTTCGACGACGAGTTCGCCGACTTGGCGGAGCGCGTCTTCCGGGACCGTCATATCGATTCGGCGATCCGCAAGGGCAAGCGGTCGGGAGCCTTCTGCGCCACCATCTTGCCGTCTCTGACCCCCTATGTGTTGGTCAACTACACCGGGCGGGTGCGTGACGTGGCGACGTTGGCACACGAGTTGGGCCACGCGGTGCACAGTCTGTTGGCCCGGCGACATTCCGTGTTGACTCAGCATCCACCGCTACCTCTGGCCGAGACCGCGTCGGTCTTCTCCGAGATGCTGATGACCGATCGCATGCTGTCCCGCGAGCAAGATCCCATCGCGCGGCGGGAGTTGCTGGCCTCGGCGGTGGACGATATCTATGCCACCGTGATGCGGCAGACCTTCTTCGTCCGTTTCGAGGTGGCAGCACACGAAGCGGTGCTCCAAAACCGTTCGGCCGACGATCTGTTGGAGCTCTATGAGGCCAACCTCGCCGACCAGTTCGGCCCTCATATGGATATCGGACCCGAGTTCCGGTACGAGTGGCTGTCGATACCGCACCTCTTCAACACACCGTTCTATTGCTATGCCTACAGCTTTGGCCAGCTCCTGGTGCTGTCGCTCTATCGTCGTT
This sequence comes from Thermoanaerobaculia bacterium, assembly GCA_028066595.1. GTDB lineage: Bacteria > Acidobacteriota > Thermoanaerobaculia > Multivoradales > J023 > JAUIJL01. Next base: position 64,188 of record JALCBJ010000028.1, on the reverse strand, counting down.
ACCAGGAGCAGGGCGATGCCTTCAAGCCTGGGTATCTGCGACTCCTTTCCTATGGCGGCGCGAATAGCCCGGCGGAGGCGCTCGCGGAGATCGACATCGACATCACGAGCGCCGAGTTCTGGCAAGGAGGATTCGAGGTGGTGCGAGGCATGATCGACGAGTTGCGCGAGCTCGATTTCTAGTACTGGTATGGCGCCGAAGGACGAGCCGACGCTGGAGAGCGTTCTGGCGGACCTCGGTCGGTTGGTGCGGAGCGAGGTCGCACGTCATCCGCAGGGCCATTTGTTGGCGACCTCGCGAGCGGAGTTGGAGCTCTCCCTGCGGGTGCCGATCGCGGCAGATGCCACCGTTGACAGTACCTCCTTGCGAGCGTCGGCCGACGACTTGCGTGCCGAGGCTAGACAGGAGATCGCGGCTCTGCTGCTCGAGCGCACCGCCTTCCGTCCTGGACATGTGATCAGCCTGCGCCAGGGGAGTTCGGTGGGCGAGGACACCGCGCCGCCCGACGCGCGATACGTTTTTGCGGGTTGGTCGCCGTCGGGCGTGCCGCGGTTCCTGGACTTCGCTCAGCTGTTGTTGGAACGACAGCACGAGGAACAACATCGTCTGTATCAGAAACCACCCGGTCTTCTGACGTTCTACCAGGATCGCGAAGACCTTCGCCGCGAGCTACTGCCAGCGTTTGCGTCGTCGGAACCAACCCTGGACGGTGGAGAGACAGCCGCCGCCGTCGGAGCGATCGAGATCCACGGCCAGACCGTGGCTGGCTGGTTTCGCGTGCCGCGGACCGACGGCAACGAGGCCGTCCTCGCGTTGACGCTACAGGCGGTGTCGGTGGGAGTGCCCGGCCGTACCGCTCGCCGCTACGATCTCAACGTCCTGGGCACCGGCCCTGACGGTGAGCCGCTGAGCGAGGTCGTAGCACGTCTGGAAGGAGCGCCACCTTGGAAGGCGGCCACGGACTGGGCGCAGAAGGCGCTCCGGTCCTTGGGCCACGGCCGCGGCGAAAACCAGAGACGTAGCCGTCGGAAGAACAGTGATCGGAAGAAGGGCGATCCGAAGAAGGTGGACGGGGGCCGCCGCGAAGGTATCGAGACGAAGAACGAAGAGAGAATCCGCGGCATTCTCGGCGGCCTCGCTCGCCGTCTCGAGCAGCGCCACCGCGCTCGCCGCCGGCGTACCGTCCATGCGCAAGAACGTCACGACAGCGGAGACCGGCCCACGCGCATGGCTTTGCGAGACCTGGCACGGGCCGGTGTCGACGAGGTCTTCGTGGATCAGCGTCGCGACACCATGGTGGTCGTGGGCGAGCGAGGACGAGCCCATGTGTTCAACGGGCTCGGCAAGCTGGTGACCTCGATTCGCTACACGCCGGAGTCGATCGAGCGAAAACGGCGTCAAGACATTTGGCGCCCGGCCTCTCCCAACGAGGTGCAGCGTCTGCGGAAAACAGTGGGCGTCTAGCCGACACGTCGCCGGTGGAAGGAGAGCGTGATCACCAGCGTCACGACGACCCACAGGTCGAGCGGCAGCCAGAACCGGTCCCAAGCCACGGGAAAGAGGAGAAAGCGGAGAGCGAAGGCGGTGCTCAACCCTACGGTCAAGCAATGCAGCGTCTGCTGTTCCTGCGTCCGCCGAGGTAGGAAGATACAGAGAAGCAGGGCCAATGTCGCGAAGATCGGTGTCGAAGTGGAGCCGAGGTCCCACAACGTACCGGGGAAGGCCGCGAGGTACTCGCCCGGATCGAAACGAGCGTCGGACAGGTCCACCCGTCGCTCGACGAAGGTGAAGGAGAAGAGGCGGATCCAGCCTGGGTGGTGCGCGAGGGTTCCGATCAGAACGTAGAGAGCGGTCAGTCCTGCCATGGCCCCGGCGAAGTGGATCCTCGGCGTTTTGGGTGCAGCTCCCGAGAACGCTGCGATCGCGAGGACTACGACGCAAGTCACGGCGTGATCGGGACGCACCAGCACCGCAGCCGTGAACAGGATCCATGCCGGCGTGAGGCTGCGCGACCGGAGGAGTGCCCACAGGCCACCCAACAACACGACCGTGGCGGGCAGGTCAGCCGTATGGAGCGCGGTGACGCTGGTGACCGGCTCCGAAGCCACCACGGCCAGCGCCACGGCGGCGCCGAGCCACGGTCCCAGCTGGCGACCGAGGCAGGCCCACAAGATCAGCCCCAGCGCCACGTAGCTCGCGGAGATCGCGGCACGTATCGAAGCCAACAGCGGTTGACCAAAGACCTGATGAGCCGTGGCCGCGAGCGCGGTGAATCCGACACGCGGGCGGTACCAGTCGAGCTGGGAAACGAAGGCTTGGGGATTCGTCGCGACCTCGCGCCCCCAGGCGAAGTCCGGATGGTTCCGAAACCGATCGTGTGCCAGTAGCCTGGGACGGAACGGCGCTGGAACCTCGGTGTGCACGACCTCCAGTACTCGACGATGGATCTCTTCGGGGTCCGAAGTGTCCAGCTCCACGAGACAGCCGACATAGCCCATCAGATCCCAGTTGTAGATCGCGCCTCGTTCCAGCTCTACGGCCAGCCCCACGAGGGCGGGCAGGAGGAGTGCGAGCGACAGGATCCACGAGTACCGGGCGCTCCCGGACCGTGATGGGGAGGTTGGTGCCTTCGAAGAACGGATCTGGGCACGTCGAGAGGGTGCGGACACCGCGGGAGCGTATCGCAGCTGTCCCAGGAGTCTGCCGCAACGCACGGGTGAGTCCAGCCGCGATCCGTGCGAAACTGCGGAGGACATTCTGCGTACCTCGACTTCAACTCGGTCGTCACGACTTTCTGGAGCATCCCCCATGCGACTCCATCGACTCGCCTTGGTACTTTCGTCGTTCGCTTTCTTCGGACTGTTGGCTACTGCCTCTCTAGGCCAGGACTCCGGCGAGGAGGCCGCGAGCACTGGGACCGAAGCCGCGGCCGTGGATCCGCAGCAGGTCGAAGCCCTACACGAGGCAGCGCGGCAGGGAGACCTGGACGAGGTGAAACGCCGGCTCGATGCCGGAGTGCCGGTAGATGGCACCAACCAATACGGTGCGACGGCGCTCACCTACGCGGCCAGCAAGGGTCACCTCGAGGTGGCGAAGCTACTGGTGGAGCGCGGCGCCGATGTCGATGCCACGGATACGTTCTACTCATCGACTCCCGCAGGCTGGGCGGCCTACGACGGTCGTGCGGAAACCGTGCGCTTTCTCTACGAAAAAGGTGCGACGGGTGCCGGACAGGTCGCGGGCATGGCGATGTTCCGGGGCCACACCGACGTCATCAAGGCCATTCTCGAAGCCGGAGATCTCGACGAGGACACACTGGCGGCCATCTATGGCCAGGCCCAGCAGGCGGGCAATGCGGACGTCGTGGCGATATTGGAGGAAGCGGGCGCCAAGCCGCCTGCCCCGTCCGAGGTCTCCTTGAGCGAGGAGCAACTACAGCGTTTCGTCGGGACCTACTTCGTCGAGGAACAGCCCGCCATGGAGGGCGTGATCGGCATGGAAGACGGTGCGCTGTACTTCCAGTTCATGCAGCAGCCCAAACTCGTCTTGGAAGCGACGGCAGAGGCGACGTTTCGTGCCGCCAATGGATTCCCACTCGAGATGACGTTCGAGGAGGGCGGACCATCACCTGGATTCATGTACACCCAGCAGGGTCTGCCGGAACCGGCTCGCTTCGCCCGCAAGGTCGAAGGAGAGGTCGCTGATGCAGAGACGGCGGCCGCTGCCGAAGGAGCCGAAGCTCCCGCGGCGGCCGAGTCAGCCTCCACGACGGCTGCAACCGAGACTGCCTCCCGCGCCCCGCTACCGAAGGCTTCGACCACGGGCAATTGGCCGGCATTCCGGGGTCCCAATGCCGCCGGCACGGCGCACGGCGCGACGCCCGTTCACTGGAACCTCGAGTCGGGGGAGAACGTGTTGTTCAAGGTCGCCGTGCCCGGGCGTGGACACGCTTCGCCGGTGATTTGGGGCGATCAGATCTTTCTCGCCACCGCGGTCGCCGATCGCGATGAGGGCGAGTTTCGCTCGGGCCTGTCCGGCGACGTCGACGTGATCGAGATCGAAGGCGAGTACGCGTGGAAGATGATCTCCCTCGACAAGCGCACGGGCGAGGTCCGATGGACTCACGACGCCGCGAAAGGAGCGCCGCGGTCTGCACATCATTTCAAGGCGACACAAGCCAACTCGACGCCTGCTACCGACGGCAAGATCGTCGTCGCCATGCTCGGGAGCGAGGGTCTGTTCGCCTGGGACATGGACGGCAAGCTGCTGTGGAAGAAGGACCTGGGCACCCTGGACGTGGGCTGGTTCTACGATCCGAGCTACGAGTGGGGCTTTTCCAGTTCGCCGATTCTCCACGACGGCAAGGTGATCCTGCAGGCGGACGACAACCGCCACGCCTTCCTTGCTGCCTACGATGCGAAGACCGGGGAACAGGTTTGGAAGACGGAGCGTGACAATCTTCCGTCTTGGGGCACGCCGACGCTCGTGCAGGGCCCCGACGGCATGGAGCTGGTGACCAACGGTAGTCGTGACATTCGCGCCTACGACCCGGACTCCGGTGAGGAGCTGTGGCATCTCAAACCCACGGGCGAGGTCACGGTGGCCACACCGGTGATCGGGCCGGACAACCTGATTTTCGTTACGGCTCGCTACCGCCCGATCCAACCCATCTACGCGGTGCGCCCGGGCGGTCGCGGTGATATCTCGATTCCCGATCCCGAGGAAACCGAGGCGGGACCCGTCGAGGCGGCCGCGCACATCGCCTGGTGGGATCCTCGAGGCGGTGTCTACATTCCGACTCCGGTCGTCTATGGCGATGTTCTCTACTTGGTTCAGATGCGTGGCATCGTCACCGCTCGCGATGCCGTCACTGGCGAAGAACTGTACAAAGAGCGCATCGCCGAACGGGGCTCCGCTGCAGTGACCGCTTCTCCGGTCGCCGCCGGCGGACATCTCTACGTCGCGAGTGAGGATGGAGACGTCTATGTCTTCCGTCACGGACGCAGCTTCGAGCGCGTCGCGGTCAACTCGGTGGGCGAGGTCGTGATGGCGTCGCCCGCCGTCTCGGACGACGTGCTCTACGTCCGCACCCTCGGGCACCTCGTCGCTCTGGAGACATCCGGCGAAACGAAGCCGAGTACCGAGGAGTCGGTGGGTCGGTAAGCGACTCGAGACGTCGCCGCGACACGTCGATCCCGAGTGATCCGCCGTCGCCTCCCGAAGGCTCCTCAGGTGCGGACGCTAGAATCCTCGCGACATGACGGTCACTACGGAATCCGATCCGTCGGCCGAATCGGCGGCCGATCGACAGCGACTGGCCTCGGACACCGGAACGCTGAATGAGCTGATCCTCCAGGCCTTCGACGGCTTTGCTGCCGAGACGTGTTTTCGTATCGAGCGGGCCGGGAGGTGGCGCGACGTCTCGTATCGCGTATTGCGACGTCAGACCTTGCGTTTGACTCGCTTCTTTCTCGATCGGGGGCTGCATGGTCGGCGCATCGCGATCTGGGCCGGCAACTCCCCGGAGTGGATGCAGACGCACCTCGCGGCGATCTTGGCAGGTGCTGCCGTGGTGCCGATTCGCCACTCCATGCCGGCAGATACCGTGCGAAAGATCGTTGCCGACTGCGCCGCCCGCGTGGTGGCGGTGGGCGGCAGCGAACGGGTTGCGGCGCTGGTGGAGAGCCTGACGTTGGCGGGAGAGGGTTTCGGTGAGCTGGAACTGATACTCGACCTGGAAGACTCCGGTGCAGACGACGACACCGAGCGCGTGCTCGACCTGGCGAGCTTGGTTTCCGAGCGTCTGGACGAAACGGCGGAGGCGGAGGTGGAGGAGCAGGCGCGGTCGGTGCCGAGCGATTCGTTGGCTTGCATCTACTACGCCTCGTCCCGGGGTGACGTGCCGCTGGGCGCGGTGTTCGACCAAGGTCAGCGTCACGCCTCGATGCGCCATATCGGTGCTTGGCTCGAAGTCGACGAGGATGACCTGGCCTTCACAGCGATGCCCTGGAGCTACATGCCCAGCCTCGATAGCTCGTTGTACTGGCTGATCCACGGCGTTCCCAACGCGCTGGCGCAGAGTCGCGAGCTGATCTTCGAGGAGATTCAGCAGGTCAGTCCCACGGTGGCGTTGACGATACCGAACGCCCTGGAACGGGCCTACGACGAGGTCATTCAAAAACGCATCCGGAAGCTGCCGGAGTCGAGTCAGGCGATGTTCGACTGGGCGCTGGCGACGGGTCGTCAGCTCCAGGCAGCGGGCGACCACGCGTCACGCGAGTTGCGCGAGCGCTACGCCCGAGCCGACATGACGTTCTTCTCGTCGATCCGCGGAGATTTCGGAGGGCGCTTTCGACGCTTCTACTGCACGGGTGCTTCGTTGCCCCGGCAGCTCGCCGAGTCGTTGCGAGCCATCGGTATGGAGCCGGTGAACGTCTACAGCGAGTCAGAGGCTGGTGGTTTCCCGGCGGTCAATCTGCCGACCGCCGGACAGAACCCGACGCCGATCGACGCTTGCGGACCTGCGGCGGAGGGCTTCGAGCTGCGCATCGCCGGTGACGGCGAGCTGCTGGTGCGCGGGGAGACAGTGATGCGGGGCTACTGGCAGCAGCCGGAGTTCGACCGCAGCAGCTTCGACGAGAACGGCTGGCTTCGCACGGGTGACTACGGACGGCTGGACGAACACGGTGTCCTCTTCGTCACGGGTCGCAAGGGTGACACACTCATCCTGTCCACCGGTCGCAAGGTCTGGCCCGCGGAGATCGAAGCCAAGTTGATGACCAGTCCCTTCGTCCACCAAGCGGCGGTGTTTGGCGAGAGCCGGCCCTACGTTTCAGCGTTCATCGTGCCTGACTTGGAGGCGATCGCCGCACATTTGACGGAGCAGCTGGGGGAGGAATCCGGCGTCGGTGCACAGGCTGTTTCAGCGGACGATGTCGAAGCCGGCGAGGACGACGGCCTCGATCACGTGGTGAACCAGATGGTCGAGCCGGTGGAGGCCGGTACGGGGCCGGCGTCGACCCTGCGCTGGATCTGGTCTTCGCCCGACGAGACCGGGATCTCGTTGACCACGCACGCCCACGCGAGGGTCAAAGCACTGTTCGACGCGCTGGTGAGCAAGGTCAATGCTTCGGTGGACGAGTGGGAGCGGATCGGCAGCTACTCGCTGCTCGGCCAAGAAACGGCCGGCGAAGCGAGGCAGCTGGCAGATGATCGCGCGCACGATCGCACCCAGTTGGCACAGCGTTGGTCCGATGCGATTCAGGCCATGTATCCGCGGGGATCTGTGCGTCCAGAAAGGGAGATCACGCAGGTCGAAGTGGGGCCGGAGCGACTGCGGGAGCTGTTGGAGAAAGAGTCGATCCTCGATGCGTGGACCGGCGATGCCGGGATCGGCTTCCTCTTCGACTTGGCTCGCGCTCAGCGTATCGACGCGCCCTCGGTGGTCCACATCTGCGACACAGCGGCCAGTGTCGCGCAGATGGAGGCGGAAGAAAAACCACTGTCGACGGCACTGATCGTCGGCGACCCCATGCGCATCCATCGCGTCTTGTCTCCGAGCCTCATCCAGCTTCGCCGCCACGACCACATCCGGCGTATGCGCAACCGACTCGTGGACCTGGCCAAGCTGGTAGATGGTCTGGTCTTGGCCTACGTCGTGGATCGCCATGGCTACGTCCGGGGCATCTGCCGACTGGACCTGGAGCTGCCGGCAGCACCCGCAGCGGTGCTGGGCCCACAGTTCAGGCTGCATTCCGACGTGTCGAAGCGGTGCAACGCGGTGGTCTTCTTCGTACCCAAGGGCGGACGGCAGGTGCGCGTTTTCGCCCAGGGCGCGCTGGTGGGCCGCTATTCCAATGGCGATTGGGCCCCGGAAGTGACCGGGCAGCTGGACGCGATCCTGGAATCTCTCACCGCCGAAAGGGGCTACGACGCCACCTTGCTCCGGCGCCTGCTTCGTTGTGCGTTTCGGATGTCGGAGGAGAACCTCGGCGCGATTTTCCTGCTCGGCGATGCGGACGCCATCCTGGCCAAGTCCGATGCGCCCGAGATCTCCCATTTCGCGCTGCTGGTCAGCGCGGCGGTAGCTTCCCTCTCCGACGACGAGCTGATCAACTTCGCCCAGCAGGATGGCGCCACCGTCATCGACAGCCGGAGCGGACGTTTCCGCGCCTGCATGGTGCTGCTGCGCCCAGACGCGGGTACCGAGGCGCAGGTAGGGCCCGGAAAGGGCGCTCGCCATTCCAGTGCCGCGAAGATCAGCACGGAAACCGGTGCCCTGGCGATCACCGTGTCCCAGGACGGTCCTATCACCTTGTACGACGAAGGCCGCCGGATTCTCTCTCTGTGACGTTTCCCGGGCTCCAGATTCCATGACGGCAAGACCCATCGTGACTCCGGTGGAGGTGGCCGACGGCGCGCCCGCCGGAGCGTTGACGCCTGCCGGAACCACGGGCGCAGCTCCAGAGCCGGAACGATTCGGCACCTTTCTCGGCGTCTACACGCCCAGTGTGCTGACCATTCTGGGCCTCATCATGTACTTGCGGTTCGGTTGGGTCGTGGGCAACGCGGGTCTGGGCCTGACTCTCGTGATCGTGCTGCTGTCGAGCGCCATCGCGTTTATCACGGCGTTGTCGGCTTCGGCGGTGGCGACCAACATGCGGGTCGGTGTGGGCGGCGAGTACTACATGATCTCCCACAGCCTGGGCTTGGAGCTGGGCGGTGCCATCGGCATCCCTCTCTTTCTCTGCCGCACGCTGTCGATCACCTTCTACTGCTTCGGCTTGGCGGAGAGCCTGATGCTGTTCTGGCCCGCCGAGTGGGGAGCGGCCCCGGGGTGGGCCGTTCAGGCTGTGGCCGGGGTTTCGGTGATTTTCGTGACCGCGGTGGCAGGGCGAAGCGCCAGCCTCACCCTGAAAGCGCAGGTCCCGATCCTGGTGTTGGTCGGGCTGTCGCTGGCCGCTCTGGCGATCGGGGTGCTCGGTGGCGAGCGTCAAGCACCCCGTTGGGATCCAAGCTTCCAAAGTGCCGACGGTTTCTGGGCGGTGTTCGCCGTTTTTTTCCCAGCGGTTACCGGATTCGCTGCTGGCATCGGCATGAGTGGCGACCTGCGAGATCCCAGACGCTCGATTCCGCGGGGCACCCTCTGGTCGGTGGTGACCGGGACTGCGGTCTACCTGTTGGTGCCGACACTCCTGGCCATCGCGGACGTGAGCCCGGAACAGCTGTCGCAGCCCGGGCTCGGGGTCTGGTTGGAGATGGCACTGCTCGGCTCGCTCCTCGTCTTTCCCGGCGTCTGGGGCGCGGTGCTCTCCTCGGCATTCGGCTCCGCCCTCGGAGGACCTCGCGTGCTGCAAGCTCTGGCGCAGGACGGTCTGGCGCCACGATTCCTCAGCCGGGTATCGAAGACAGGACAGCCGACGGTGGCGACCTGGACGAGCGGTGCCATCGCGCTGGCGGCGGTGGCTCTCGGCGGACTCAACGAAGTCGCGACCTTGGTGACGGTTCTCTTCCTGACGCTATACCTCATGATCAACCTGGCAGCGGGCATCGAAGAGGTCACCGGCGACCCGTCCTACCGACCCACCATCAAGGTGCCGTGGCAAGCGTCGTTCCTGGGGGCGCTGGGTTCCCTTCTCGTGATGTTCTTGATCAGTCCCTGGGCCTGTCTGGTGGCGGCGGTGTTGGAAACGGCGATCTGGATCTTCTTGCGGCGGCGGTCGATAGAGAAGCGATGGGGCGACGTCCGAGCCGGTTTGTGGCTGGCGGTGGCCCGTGCGGCGCTGTTGCGCCTCCGTCGTCACAAGGCCGATCCGCGCAACTGGCGTCCCCACATCTTGGTCTTCGTGGGCGATCCCAAGCGTCACATCGGTTTGGTACGCCTGGCCAGCTGGTTCAATCAGAGTCGCGGGGTGGTGACCGCTTGCCGCTTGATCGAAGGTAGCTTGCAGGACGTCGACGTCGACGTCGAGACGCCGTTGCAAGAGTTGGAGCGGTCGATCGACGATTCCGGGCTGAGCGCATTTTGTGAAGTCAACGTCGTCTCGGACCTGGTCGGCGGAGCCATCGACGTCACCCAGGCCAACGGCATCGCCGGCCTCCAGTCGAACATCATTTTCTTCGGTTGGCCGCGCGACAAGGGCGGCTTGGCCGCGCAGCTGCGTGTGCTGCGCTCGGTAGCCCGCGTCGGCAAGTCGACTCTGATCGCTCGCCTGCGCTGGAACATCGAGCCCGGGCGGAAGAAGCGCATCGACCTCTGGTGGGGCGGACTGGAGAACAACGGCGACATGATGCTGCTGTTCGCCTACCTGCTCAGCTTGAATCCGGAGTGGGACGAGGCGCGCATCGTGGTGCGCTCGGTGGTGTCGACCGAGGAAGAAGGGGAACGCATGGCGGCTTCCCTCGCGACGCTCATCCCCGAGATCCGTATCCGTGCCGAAACCGAGATCATCCTGCGCGCCGAAGGAGAGCTCTTCGCGGACATCTTGCATCGGCACAGCGCTGGGGCGCATCTCGTAATTCTGGGATTGACGACGCCGTCGCCTGGTGCCGAGGCCCAGTATGCCGATCGACTCTTCGAGCTGGCAGAAGGACTTCCGACGACGATCTTCCTCAAGAATGCGGGAGAGTTTGCCGGTAGCCTGGTCTGAGGGCCGTTCTCGCTGCGACCACTCCCGAGATCAGGCGATGCGGGCGCTGCCGAAGTTCGGCACGCCATAGGGCGACATCTCGAGCCGGCGCAGATGCCAGCAATGGATCATCGCGGTCGCGCCATACATGATCGGAACGACCGGCGCCAGCTCGGCGGCGCGATCCAGGACTCGGTCCCTGGCCGCGTCGCTATCCTCTAGCTGGTAGGACTCGAGAGCCTGGTCGAGGTCGTCGTCCACCAGACGGGCCAGGTTTCCGTAGATACCACCGCACACGTCGCGTGGCACCCGCTGAGAGTGCAAAACGGCGGTCAGGAACTCGGCGGGATCGGGTAGGTCGGCGATCCAACCCCCCAGGAGGAGGTCGTAGTCACCGTCCTTCTGCCGTCCGAAAAACTCCTCGGCATCGGCCGGTACGTCGATGTGTACGGGAATTCCGACCGCGGCCAGTTGATCCCTCAGCGCAGACGCCACCTGGGACGGGTGAGGTAGGTAGGGGCGTGGCGCCCAGGCCTGCAGCATGCGCAGAGGCTCGGTGGGCCTCTGATCCGCACTCGACAACGATCGGAGGGCGGCCTCTGGATCGAAGGGAAGCCGCTCTGCCGTCAAGCCGAAGCGTGGCGGCAGTGGTGTGGCTGCGGTGAAGGCAATGACGTTGGAATGCGTGATCTCGGTCAGCGCCCGCCGGTCGATTGCGTGGCAGATGGCCCGTCGCAACTCCACGTCACGAAGAAGTGGCCGTTCGGTGTTGAGGAAAAGCATCCCCGTGGAGATCGACGGCTGGAAGTTCTTCTTGCAGCCCTGGATCTCGGCGACATCGGTGCGCGAGAGCATGTTCGTGAAGTCCACCTCGCCGTTTACCACGGCTTCCACCAGGGCGGTAGGCCAGCCGTCCGGATCCACTGGATGGACGACGAATTCGAGTCCCGGCAGCGACAGGTGCCCCCGATAGAAAGGATTGGGCTCGAGCACCAGCTGGTCGAGGGAGCACCCGGCGGAGCGTCGAAAAGGACCTGTCCCGAGAAGCTCACCCTCTCGCTGCAACGCGACGCCGCAGTGGACAATGGTGAGATGGACGGCGAAACGGGGGTTTGGACGATCGAGGTGAAAGATCACCTCGTCTCCCTCGGCGTCGATGCGGGCCTGAGCTCGGATCAGCTCGACATGTTGCAACGACTTCGCCACGTGCTCGGCGCGGAGATCGGTGCCGTCGGAGAACTTCACCCCCGGTCGGATCCGCGCCCGGTACTCTTCACCGTCTCCTGCATCGCTTCGACGTAGCGGACCGTCGAAAAGAATCGGCTCGGGTTCGCCCTCACCGGCCAGTCGAAACGGCGGCTCGAAGATCTGAGCCGTGGCGAGGAACGACACCAGATCTCCCGCATCCCAAGGCTGCAAGCCCACGACAGGGGTCAAGATCCCGACCCGAAGCATCCGACCGCCTTCGGTCGGCAAAGCAAGTGCAAACAACTGGGCACCTCCGAAGAGAATCATGCGAAACGAGAGTACGGCAATCCAAAGGAAAGACGATTCTCGCATTCGTACGATACCGTACGCGGCCCCCAGCTCCCCTACGAGGATCGTCAGATTCTCGTAGGGGAAGCCTCGGAGGAGGTCATGTGCTCAGAGCGTCGCGCGCCTCGAGAGCACTACGGAGTGCGGACGCTGCGTCTGAACCGAAAGCCGTGAGATGACCCATTTTGCGTCCCGGCCGAGGATCGGACTTGCCGTAGAGGTGCAGCTTCACGTCTCGATGAGCGCAAGCGGCTGCCCAGTTCGGCTCGAACCGATGGCCGTCGCGGAACCAGAGGTCACCCAACAGGTTCGCCATCGCAGTCGGGCGCAGACGCTGGACGGAGCCCAGCGGAAGTCCACACACCGCTCGCAACTGCTGCTCGAACTGGCTGGTAACGCAGGCGTCGAAGGTCAGATGGCCCGAGTTGTGAGGCCGCGGTGCCAGCTCGTTGACCAGCAACTCGCCGCTCCCCGTCAGGAACATCTCGACGCAAAGCAAGCCCACGACGTCGAGTTGCTCGAGCACGGCTCGGGCGATCTCGCCTGCTCGGCGTGACACCGTGGGGCTCACCGTCGGCGACAGAGCAGGTGCGATGGACACGTCGAGAATGTGGTTGTGATGCCGGTTCTCCGCGACGTCGAACGCGGCGAACGGACTACCCGACTCCAGCGTGCCTCGCGCCGCCACCACGGATAGCTCGAGCTCGAAGTCGACGAACGCTTCGAGCACGGCCTCCGTGGTGTCCAAGTCGCGCCAGGCCTCGTCGGCCTTCGTCTCGTCTTCGATCCTACTTTGTCCCTTGCCGTCGTATCCCCAGCCCGCGGTCTTCAGAATCGCCGGCGTACCCAGGTCGTCGATCGCCGCCCGCAGCTCGTCGGCCGAGCGGACCACACGATACGGAGCGACCGGGAGCCCGGCGTTGGTCAGGAATGCCTTCTCGCGCACGCGATTCTGGGTGGTGTGAAGGACCTTGCCGGCGGGTCGTACGGGCGCATGTCGTTCGGCGGCCGCTGCAGCCAACGACGAGACGTTCTCGAACTCGAACGTCACCACCGACACGCTGCGTGCGAACTCGGCGACCGCGTCGACGTCTTCGTAGTCCGCGCAGAATTCGCGATCTGCCACCTGCCCGGTCGGCGTCCCAGTGTCTGGCGACAGGGTGTGGATGCGATAGCCCATGCGCCGTCCGGCGATAGCCAACATACGACCGAGCTGGCCGCTGCCGAGAACGCCCAGGGTGGCACCGGGAAGGATCGACGGCATCAGGTCGTCAACCGGCAGCCCAGGGTGGTGTTTCTTCGCGGACCCGCTGTGTCTGTGCCGCGACGAACGAGCGCATCTTGTCGCGCAGCTCGGGTCGCGTGGTGCTCAGAATACGGATCGCCAGGAGGCCGGCGTTCTTGGCTCCCGCTGCACCGATGGCCAGAGTCCCGACCGGGACGCCACCGGGCATCTGGACGATGGACAACAAGGAGTCGACACCCGCCAGTGTGCGGCTCTTCACCGGCACACCCAGTACGGGGAGCAGGGTTTGCGACGCCACCATGCCTGGTAGGTGCGCTGCTCCGCCGGCGCCGGCGATGATCACTTCGATCCCGCGATCGGCGGCCGTTTCGGCGAACTCGTTCATCCAGACGGGCGTGCGGTGGGCCGAGACGACGTGGCATTCGTGGGGCACGCCGAACTCGGTCAAGATCTCGTCGGCGTGGCGCATGGTCTCCCAGTCGGAGGTGCTGCCCATGATCACGCTGACCAGCGGATGGCCTTGGGTCGTCATGCCGCCGAAGGGTACTACAGCGATGCCGTCGGACGGTGCGATCAGCTGAAGACGGCTTCGCAGTCGACGCTGTCCTGATCGGCGGAGATCGGAACCAAGAACAGGTCCAGCTCCCCGAGGTCGTCGTGCTCGAGACGGTAGATCTGCTGCTGGGGCACTGCACCACTGGGGGCGCGGAACAGCAGCGAGAACGGCTTACGATCGAATACCTGATCACCGGACTCGATGGCTTCGATCAGCTCGATGTCCACAGTTCCGTCGTCCTGCGCGAGCTGGAAGCGATCACCTACCTTGTCGGCGAAATCTTCGAGGGTGAGCATGGCCACGTCGGATCCTCCCGATCGGTACTCGATGGTTTGTTGAGAGACAGCCGGCTCATGGCCGGCCGGTCGCGTTCACTTGCACGTCGCCGTGCAATTCTAAGGTCACGATGTGCGCCCTCATCCGGCCGACGGGTTGGCCCGGCATGCTCAGCTCGCAGCCGGTGACGTTCACGGGGTCGGACGGCGCATCGGTCGCTGCCGTCACCCGAACCATGCATGGCGAGGTCATGTCGAGGCGAGCGTCTGTCGGACCCGTCAAACGGATCGAAGCAGGGTGGCTCGTTGCGCTCAGATCTAGCTCGATCTGTGAAGCCGTGAGCTCGAACGAACCGAGCCGTCCGACGCCACTGCCGTAGAAGTCGGCGCCTGTACCCTGGACCGACAGGCTATGGACGTCCTCGATGCGGACGCTGGAATCTCCCACCGTCAGATCGACGCCTTGGGCCCGGCTCACCGTCGCCTCGCTGTTGCCGGAAAGGGACAGCGTCGCCTTGTTCGCCAAGTCGGAAAGTTCGACAACGGCAAGGTCCCGGGCCTCGACCTGGACCACGCCGGCAAGGTTTCGGCCGTCGAGGCGCCCGCCGTCCAGGTTCGCCGTCACCTGAGCCGTCACTTCGTCCAGCGAGATGTTCTGCCGGCTACCGCCGAGCGACCATTGGGTCCTCACCGCTGTATGCGACTGGCGGATCTCCAGTGTGCTGTCCGCGCCGGCTACGTTCAGTACGCCTGGCCAACGTTCGACCACCACGACGGCTTCGCGGGCCTCCAGGTTCAGCTCACCTTCACCGCCTCCGAGAAAGAGGCTGCCGCCATCGAGATTCACGTCGAGCTTCCGGCCAGACGCCGTGAGCGTGAACTCCGTCGTCGCCGCGACGATCTCCGCTTCGCCTTCGTGGCCGGCGAGCTCCGCCGCACTGTCGGCTACCGAGAGATAGAGCTGTCCTCGGGAGTTCTCCATCCACACCGTCGAGCGCCGCGCCTCCACTCGAGTGTCGCGTCCACCGTGCGATGACAACTGTGACCCCTCGATGTCGTAGTGGACACCGCGTGGGGCTGTGACATGCGGTGTCTCGATCTCGTGGGCCGTGATCTGCAGCCCACTGCCGTAAACGGTGACCAACTGCTCGGCGCCTATCGTGACTTCGATATGCCTGGCTCCGTCTTCTCCCGGCCGATCAGGTGCGGTCGTACGGATCGTCGGGATACCGTTCGAGCCACCAGAGATCAGAATCGCTGCCGGGCGTCGTTGTTCGCCGGGTTGTTCGGCGAAAGCACGAACAAAGGGTAGAGCCGAGGCGTCCAGCAGGACGTGAAGGGTCGCATCGTAGAACTCCAAGCGCACCTCGGCGAACGTCAAGGGAATCTCGACCGCACCGGCGGACTGCGCAACAGCTGGCACTACGGTTCCCGTGACGATCGACAGACCCAATGCCAGCAGTGCCGTCAGGGGTGCACTTCGATTTCTTCGGTACTGTTTCGTAGAAACGTCGGAGATCATCGGTCCCCGAGTGTATCTGTGGCAGCAGGGCGATCCGTACGTTGCTTCAGCCGTTCTCCGAGCTCGAGCGCCCTGGCGGCGACGGTCGGATCATGGACTATCGTAGCGAGGCTCTTCAGGATCGACCGCGCGGCAGTCCGTTGTCCTGGACCCCTCAGACGCGGCGTGCTTTCGTCGACTGCGGCGAGGGCCATACGAGGTTCGCCCAGGCGCAGTCCCGCCCTGGCTCGAAGCAGCAGATCCTCGGCCGAAGGTACGGGGGACAAGAGAGAGTCGACGAGGGTGACTCCGGCCAGGATCGACGCCTCTCGGTGGTGGGAATCGTCATCGATTCGCCAGCGGGCCCGCAGCCGCGTTGCCTCGGGAAAGAGAGGGTGCAGCGGATCGATATCGGCAAGCTGTCCATCGAGGGTCTCCACCGCGGCCCAGTCCTCGGCGGCCGCCAGGAGCCATCCTGTAGTCACCCAGGACTCAGCCTCGGTGGGGCTGAAAGAGAGCCCTGTCGTAGCTCTCAGATCGCGTCCCTGCTCGATGGTGGAACGGTGTAGTCGAAGCCACGCGGAGCGAGCTTCCGGCGCCGTGTTGTCCAGCTGCAAGGCTCGACGTAGGGATTCGGTAGCAGCTCTCGGCCGACCGGCCGTCAAATGAGCCAGGCCGAGAACGATCTGGTGCTCCAACCGATCACCGAACTCGGCCGCCAGGCGCAGAGCACGTTCGGCCTGCCCTGTAGCCACCATCCGCCGTAGTCGACGAAGGCGTGACGCGCGCTCGGCCGCAAACAGACCGGTACGCAGCGGATCGTAGGGCGCGAACAGGGCGTCGACGCCGTACTTGGCGAGCGAGCGACCACTCGAGACACGGGGAGAGCGAATGCGCAGCTGGTTGCGCCCATCGGTCGACACCGGGGCGTGTGCAGCCAGTCCTCGGGCGCCGTCGGTGGCGAGCACCCGTGCGACGGTCACCTCCTCGGGTCGTGTCACGCCGACCAGGGACCAGGGATGGAGGTCGCGATCGAGAGCGATGGGTGCGTCACGGTCGAGGTTCAAGGGCCTGGCCGAACCCAGAAAGAGCAGTGCTCCGGGCCGGGGCTGGTACACCTCGATGTGAGGAAATACTCGATGCAACGTCGCCAGGAGCGATCGCAGCAGGTCCTGATCCAAGAATCGCAATCCCATCCATTGCACGAAGACCCCATCTGGCTGCAGCCGATCTCGGGCCTGGGAGAAGAACTCTCGGGTGAACAGATGGGAAGCTCCCGTCGTCCAGGGATGTGAGGGTTGCGACACGATGACATCGAAGCGACGGTGTGTGCGTGCCAGCGAGCCTCGAGCGTCACCCTGATGCAAGCGCAGACGTGGGTCGGCCAGAGGATCCTTGCGGCGAAGCGGAGACAGGTGGCGATTGGCGTGGATCACCTCGGGCTCCAACTCCACGACGTAGATCTCGTCCACCGACGACGGTACGTCTTCTACGGTAAGACCCGCTCCGAGGCCGATGACGAGCATGGACCGGGCGTCGGGGTGGGCGGCGATGGGTAGCAGAGACAGCCAGCGTGCCACCACACCCTGGCCCGGCCGCGTCCAGGGTGGCTGAATGGACGACTCGGGCAGCCCGTTGGACACCAAGCGCCAATACTGGGGCTGCTCGAAGAGCAGGACCGTGGCGCTACGCCCGATCCCCTGGAAAACGATGGGGCCTGAGAACGAAAAGGCCGGCGACACGCTGTGCTGCTCGGACTCCGCCCAGGAATCGTTTCGGGCTGCGAGCACATTGTGGCGAAACAAAGTCTCCGGTTCGGGCTCGGTATCGCGACGAGCGTCGCGATACCGAGCCCGGTGACGAGTACGAACGCGAGTCGGTGGCGACGCGTGCCAGTGCCGAGGCACGCGAACAAAGCGAGTAGAAGACAGACGCTCGTCGCCGTGACCATGGTGTCAGCGAAGCCGAGCCGTGGTAGGACGACATAGCCCGCCGCCAAGGAGCCCACGATCGCCCCCGCCGTATTCCAGGCGAACACACGGCCGCTTGCCGAAGCGGCCATGGCAGGGTGCCGGGTCAGTATCCGTACGGCGCAGGGAAACGTGGCACCGAAGGCAATGGCTCCCGGCAGCAACGTGAGCCCGCAGAGAAGCCACGATATGGCGGTGTTTCCAGCGCCACTGGACTCGACGACTGCTCTCGCGAGGCCGGGTAGGCGGTCGACGGAAAGAAAAGCGGCCAGCGTCAGAACCGCTGCAGCAAGCTGAGCGGATGCGAAGCCCCAGGCAGCGCGGCGGGCGTCCGAGGCAATACGGGCGCCCCACGACGCACCGAGCGCGATTCCGGCCAGGAAGGACGCCAGCATCGTGGCAAATGCGTAGACACTGCCTCCCAGGAGCAACGTCAGCAGCCGCGTCCACAGGATCTCGAGGGTGAACGATACTGCGCCCGAGAGGAAGATCATCGGTAGGATCCACCGTCCTTCCGGTACGTTCGCGATGCCGATGTCAGGCTCGCCGAACGGCGTCTCCCGGCCGCCGAGCGACCTTCCGCTCGCGCTAGAGCGATCCAGTCCCGCGGCCAGAAGGAAGACAGCGGCGTTGATTCCAGCCCCCGTCCACACCGTTGCGCCGAGGCCGAGGTGGGGCAGCAGGACGAACGCCGCGAGCAACGTGCCAGCGGCGGCACCGATGGTGTTGATGGCGTACAGCGCTCCCACGCGACTCGCGATCTGGTGCTCGCGGTGTACGAGGTGGCGCGCGAGGAGGGGTAGGGTTGCGCCCATCATCGCCGTCGGCACCAGGAGGATGGCGAACGAGCTCGTCACGTAGACGACGAGAATGGCTGTCGATCCGTCGGTGCTCGGCAACTCGTGCTGACCCAGCACCATTGCCTGAACTACTCCTGCGAGACGAATCGCGTGGGGCACGGCCAGAGCGGACGCGCCGATCCCCAACTCGAGGAGTGCGTAGAGCCATACCGGACGGCGTATCCGGTCGACAAGGTGCCCGGCCAACACAGCGCCGAGCGCCAATCCAGTCATATAAGCCGCCAGCACAGCGGCGAGGGCCAGCTCAGCGGTACCGAAGACGGCCGCGAATTGCTGAGTCCAGGCGGTTTCGTAGATCAGTCCGGCCAGACCCGAAAGGAAGAAGCAGCCGGAGACCAGTAGGAACGATGAGGGCAGGCGCATCCAGGGCCGGAATCCTAACGGACCCCGGGCCCTGTATCCGGTTCCGGTACGACCGAACGGTCTGTCGAAGTCAGCTGCGGGAAGGAAACAGTCCTTGCAACGCGATGATGAAATTCAGCGTCAGGTAGGGCTGTATGTTGTCGTGGGCCTGGCCGCCGCCTGTGGTGGCCAGCGTTTCACTGGCCAGGTCGACGAGGTTGGCCGATGTGTTGGTTTGGTACCCTTGACCGCCACCCGAACGGGCGAGAGCGGTGGTGTTGGAAGGGGTACCCGTAGGAGCTACGCTGGTCGCTGCTCGCGCGGTATGGCTATGGGAGGGGATCTGGGCCTCCACGAGGGTCACGGTCTCCACACCGACTTTCTCGCCCAGCCGGCGGGCTGTCAGTCCTGGCCCTCGTCCCGGATGCATCGGCGCTCGACCCTGGAGATTCGGCAACGCTGTCGTCGTGCGCCCGTCGCCTCCATAGGTGGTTCCGATCAGAGAGAAGAGAGCCGTGTTGTTGGAAATCGGCAAAAGCTGGCCGTCGCAGAACGCCCAACTGCGGGGTGCGAAGTTTCCAGCGAAGATTCTGATCTCCGCGATGAATGGTTCTGACATTCCGATCTCCTCACTGCCGCGACGGATAAATCCCGACGAGCGCGATGATGAAGTTGATACACAGTGTCGGCATCAGATTGGTGTGCGGCTGAGATCCGCCGGTGTTGGCGATGGTCGTGGAAGCCAGATCGGTCCCTTGGTTGGTCGGATTGTAGAGACGAACCGGAGCGGTTTGGGCCACGACCTTGCCTTGTGGAGCCGCGCCCGTGGCGGGTGCGGTGTTGGCATTCCAGTCATGGGTGTGGCTCGCCAATTGGTTGGTCGTGAGGGTCTCGTTCTCTGCCCCACCTTTTGACCCCAGCCGGCGAGGAGAGAGGCCGGGCCCGGTTCCTTGGTGAAGTGGGATTCGGCCGCGGACGTCAGGCAGGCCGAAGGTTGTACGGCCATCGCCACCATAGATGGTGCCGAGAAGGCTGAAGAGCGCGTCGTTCTGCGATACGGCGAGTAGCTGGCCATCGCAGAAGGCCCAGCCTCTCGGAGCGAAGTTCCCAGCGAACATTCGGATTTCGCCGACAAAGGGTTCAGACAAGGTCGGTCTCCTTCTGAGTCTGTGCGATGACTAGTTCCGGGATGGGAAGAGGCCTCGCAGCGCAATACAGAACGACAGCGTGATGAAGGGCTGCATGTTGTTGTGTGCTTGCCCCCCTCCGGCGTTGGTGACGGTTCCGGATCGCAGTGCGGTTGTGCTGGCGGCTTCTGGGTCTCGGTAGATGTCGTTGCCAGGATCTGCGGCTGCAAGAACGTGACCCGAAGGGTTTCCACTGTTGGCGGCCGTCGACGAAGCCTTGGCGGCATGGGTGTGGGCCGCGATCTGGGCGGCGGTCAGGGTGACCGTTTCGGCGCCGCCCTTCTGGCCCAACTGGAATCCATCACCCCTGTGGAGCGGCGTCCGGCTTCGCAGGTCGGGCAGGGCAAAGCTGGTTCTGCCGTCGCCGCCGTAGGTCGTCCCGAGAAGCGAGTACAGCGACTGATTCTGGTTGATCGGCAGGATCTGCCCATCGCAGAACGCCCAGCCTCTTGGTGCGAAGTTGAAGCCGACAATCCGCATTTCGGCCAGAAACGGCTCAGACATCTGTGCCTCCTTGTCGTCGATGTCGAGAAATCACTCGAATCATATCATCTTTCTGTCCGATCGTCGTAGGTTGGATTGGAATCTCGCTGGTGTCGCCTGACTCCCGGTTTTGGTTCTGTCGGCGTCATGGCCGCAGGCGAAGCTGAGCCTCTGGAAATTGACGCCGTCGCGGTCGATTGACGGGAGCAAACTGTGGTGCTACCGTCCCTCCTAAGACCGCCGTTCCGAGGGATCAAAGGTAGCGGAATCGGCCAGCCGAGAACCGGAGGTAGATGTGAACATGTCGCAAGGTAAACCGAAAGTCTATCTCGTCCTGATCTTGCTCCTGGCCTGCTTGTTGGCCCAGCCCACCGCCGTGGAGTCTCAGTGCAGCGTGAGTACGACGGTCACGATGATGTTCGGTGGCACGACCGCGGTCTACAAGATTCTGACGGCACCTGCTCTCTGTCAGACGACGATGATGAACGCGTTTTTCTGCTCCCCGACCGCAGCGATGACCACCAACTTTCTTCTCGCGAGCAACATGGGTACGGTCAATCCATCCTGCGCGTGGTCTTGTGCTTGTGGTACCGGCGCGCCCCCGCATGTCACCATCGACAGCTCGGATGGTCTGCCGGTGGAACTGATGGATTTCGCGGTCGAGTGAACGCGTTCTTCTGACTCACTCGTTTTTGCCGGTGCTGCCCCTGGTGAGCAAGGCGCGTAGCGTGTCCTCGGAGAAAGAATACCCAGCAGCCTCGAGCCGAACGTCGGCGACCTGGGTAAACAGTCGCTGCTCGAAGCGCTCGACATAGTCGTCGCGAACGATCTCGGCGACCTCGTCGTATTGCACCGGCCCGGGCTCCTGTCGGTTCCGTACGTGGATCACGTGGAGCGCTTGGTCCTGCTGGTAGGGCACCGAATAGGCGGAAGCTCCGACGAGGAGATACTCCCGTGCCTTGCCGGGCATCTCAGAGCTGAGATCGTCGAAGGAGCGCCAGCCCAGGTCACGGATCGAGCCACCGAGCGAATCGACAGCCTCTGATAGGTCTAGATCACCGGCGACGAGTGTGCGCTGGAGCTCCTCCATGGAGCGCAGTTGTCCGGGCGGGTCTGCCCCGAAGGGCAGCTCCCATATTTCGAGATCGAATCGCAGGGTGCTTTGGTAGTGGGCGCGATTGTCTTCGAAATACTGCCGGAGGACGGCAGGATCCCTGTCTACTGCGGCCTCCATTTCCTCGCGCAAGATCCGATCCACCAGCAGCGGCAGGGCGCGATCTCGTATCGTCTCTTCAGCTCTGGTGCGCGCTTGGTCGTCTGCCGAGGACATCAGGGCGGCGACCAGAGCCATGGTGCGGCGGTGCTCGCCATACATCGACAGCAGGTGTTCTTTGCCTGCCGCATCGAGCTCGTCGACTCGCTGGTCCGCGGTCAGTCCCGCCGCAGAGCGGAGATCAGAGGCAGACAGGCTCTGTTTTCCGATGGTCAGCACGACCCTGTCGCCGTCGTCTTCCGCGCTCGCTGCGTCCAGCTCGGCGAGCAAGGCAGCCTCGTCGAGGATCAGGTCTTCGGCGGACGGTTGGTAATGAGACGCCCGCTCGTCGAGTAGCTTGTCGAGTTTCTGCACGGTCAAGTCGCGGCGAATCTGGGTCCGGGCCGACTCCAAGGTCGCCTCCAGGCCGGGAATCCGGTTGCGGGCGAGCAGCAGTACAGCGCCGTCGCGGACGAGGATCGGATCACTGAGTTCACCTTCTTCGAGGGCAAACGCCACCTTCGCGAGACGGTCCGGTAGATCGGTTTCGGCGACCGTCCTGACCAGGCCCCCTCGTAGCCGGGTCTCGGACTGAGAGTGCTCCCGCGCCAGGTGGTCGAACGGCCGCCCCGCTTCGTACTCCGCTTTCAGCCCGGCGAGGAAGTCGAGAGTGTCTTGCGTACGATCCGGTGCCGTGTGGAGGCGGAAGATGTTCCACAACGTCAACCGGGCAGGTTGGTCATAGTCGCTGTGGTGGCTGGCGAACCACTGCTCGATCTCTTCGTCGGTGACGTCGATGGCACGTCGCAACTCGGCCCGAAGAGGCGCCAAATAGGCCTGATTGTGAACCGCCCAATATGCAGCCCCCAGGTCTTTCAGGGACCGGCCCAAGTCTTCGGTTTCTGCCGCGATGAGTCGCTCGAGAGCCAGCGCGCGCCCGATGTTCTGGTAGCACGGCACCAGGAGGTCGATCGAGGCGCTGCCTTGGGCACGGCGGACCGCGCGGCATTCCTTGGTGGTGGTGGTCGCCATGCGAGCCTCCACCGCGGCTAGGCCGATGGTGCCACCGTCGAATGTCGCGATGGTGTCGGCGCTCGGTTCCTGATGTCCTGGCTCTCGAGAGCAGGCGCCCAGCAGCAACGCGGAGACCGTGAGTGTGGGAATGAGAACCGGGTAGCACCGCCTTCGCGCGTTGGTCCAACAGAGTGTCATCGGGCCCCTTCTCTTCGAGATTCCTGTGACTCGTTCGAAGCGCGTCGTCCAGTTTCTTGGTCACACCAGGTGTCCACGAACTCGGCGGCCTGCTCCGCCTCGGTAGCGCGCCCCAGGTCACTGAGGATCGCCATCTGTTCCAATCGAGGCTCGCAGGCGTATGGAGCGAGCGAGACGACGCGACCCAGATGGGCCAGGGCGGCCTCGGGTTCGCCCTCGGCGAGCTCGGTACGTGCCAAGAGCAATAGCGCGCCCGTGTGTGCCGGGTATCGTGCGAGTACCTGCTCCAGTTGCTGTCGCGCACCGGCGATCGCGCCGTTGTCCAGTCGAAACTCGGCAAGCTCGAGATGGGGTGCGGGATGCTCGGGTTCGAGCTCGAGCGCTCGTGCCATCACCGCTTCGAAGGCTGCGGAGTCTCCCTGCTGGCGCAGGATGCT
The DNA here is from genome assembly GCA_028066595.1 of Thermoanaerobaculia bacterium. Taxonomy (GTDB): domain Bacteria; phylum Acidobacteriota; class Thermoanaerobaculia; order Multivoradales; family J023; genus JAUIJL01. Next base: position 40,703 of record JALCBJ010000028.1, on the reverse strand, counting down.
GCCGAGCATGAGCTGTCCCCCGACGGTCTCTTCCGCATCTACGAGCCGCTTCGCCATCTGCAGCGCGCGTGCGGTCTGGCCAGCGTCGGCCAAAGCTCGGCTCACGGCCAGGAAGTCGGGTACGTTGGCGGCCGAGAAACTGACGGTCTCGTCCACCACAGTGGCCGCTTCCTCCAGTTGCTCCAGCCCGAGGTGAGCTGCTGCCAGCTTGGCGCGGTAGAACGCGTTGTCGGGTGATCGCTCCACCAGTGTTGCAGCGGTGCGTTGCGCGACGAGAAAGGCGCCGCGGGACAGAGCCTGGCGCAGCCGGCTCAGCAGATTGATGTCGCCGACGCGGTCCTGGGGCGCGATGCCGTCGGTGCGCAGGACCTCGGTCACGGTCTGGGACGATTCACCGGTGGTCGAGAGATAGCCCAAGGCCGCGAGCTGCCTGCGGGTCTCGTCGTCCACTTCGTGCACCGCCTCCGCCGCCTCGTCCGACGCATGCTCGTCGAGGAACCCGCGCAGCTTGGCTTCGAGGGCGGCCCGCTCGTCAGGCCGCTCCTCCGAGAGGTCATGCAACTCGTCCGAGTCCTGATCGAGTCGGAACAGCTCGGAACGAGGGCCGTGGATGAACTTGTAGGGACCTTGGAACAACACCCGCAGCTCACCGAAGCCGTGGGACAGCCGCGGCGACATGCTCTCGGCGTAGTAGGGGCGAGCATCGCGCTGGCGGGGTGACTCCTCGCCCCGTATCCACGAGGCCAGCGACCGTCCTTGTACGTCGGTAGGGACGCCGAAGCCCAGGAGATCGAGCACCGTGGGGACGAGATCCACCGTGCCGACGCGTTCTGCGATGCGCTGCCCCCGGGGGTTCTGTCCGGTCTCCTCGGACGGTGGCGGCTGCACGATGAACGGAACGTGCAACGTCGTGTCGTAAGCGAGAAACGCGTGGGTCACCTCTTCGTGCTCGAAACGGCCTTCTCCGTGGTCCGCGGTGACGACGACCAAGGTACGTTCGAGCTCGCCCAGATCCCGTACGGCGTCGAGGAAAGTGCCCAGACTGGCATCGGCGTAGGCGATCTCGCCCTGGTAAGGGTCATGGGCGAAGAGCTGGCCGAAGGGTGGGGGAGCGATGTGGGGCTCGTGGGGATCCCAATAGTGCAGCCAGACGAAGAACGGCTGCTGAGGTGTCTCGGCGACCTGGCGTCGCAACCAGGGCAGGATGGCGTCGTTGACGTGTCCGGCGGGACGTTCGTCGTACCAGGTCGCGAACTGCCGACGGCCGGGCTGGCCACGCTGATCGAGTCGGCCGGCGGTCAGATCGTCGTCGTAGAACTCGAACCCCTGGTCGGTACCGAACTCCCTCGTCAAGGGAAAGCCGCCTACGGCGGCACCGGTGGCATAGCCGTGCTCCAAGAGGATTTCTGCCAGTGTTGCACGAGCCTCGGGCAATCGGAACATGCCGTTGTCGCGCACGCCATGGACCATCGGGTAGGTGCCGGTCAGGATCGTGGAGTGGGAGGGTTGGGTGACCGGGTTACTGGCGTAGGCATTTTCGAACAGCGTACCGTTGGCTGCGAGGGCGTCCAGAGTCGGCGTCCGGGCGCTGGACCGTCCATAGCAGCCGAGAAAGTCGGCACGGGTGGTGTCGAGAGTGACCAGGATCACGTTCCAGGGTCGCTGAGGCCCGCACGCTGACGCCACAAGAATCGGAGATGTCAGCAACAGCAACTTCGCGGCGCGCCCCGCTGCTGGACATGGAGTACGAAACCACTGTCTGAGAAATCGCATCAGGACGCCGTTCGAAGGTATGAAATAGGCGGCTGAGTTTATCGGAGGCCAGACGAGCTCTCCAAGATCGTGCTCGAATGATTGGCCGGTGCCGCGATTTGGCATAAAGTGGCTATAGAATCCACGAATAGCGACCGAAAGGCGCAGATAGGAGAGCGAATGGCTAGCGAGATCGCGTGTACTCTCGATCGACGTCGTTTTCTGCTCATGTCCTCGGCTGGAGCGCTGGGCGTTTCCGCCTTGGCGGAGTCCACGTACGGACTGAGTTCGACTTCGGTCGACCGGGAGCTCGTTCTGGGCTGGTGTTCCGACACGACCGCCAGCCTCGTGCCGGAGGAGCTGCCGGCGCGCTTACTGCCTGCGCAGCGGCTCGCGTCCGGCGACCAGCAGCTTTCCACGCACGGTGTCCATGTGGTCGTTCACGGGTTGTGCGGGGACGCCGAGCGGCTGGCCGAAGATGGCGTCCGTCATGCGGCGCTGCACGTCACCTTTCCGACGGGTCACTCCTTCACGCCATGGAGCTTCAGCGCGGGTCCGTTCTGTCGGGTCGCCGGAGCCTGCGAGTTCGACGTCCCAGTCGAGGCGCCAGGCCTGCAGATCTCCCTCGAGGTCGGGCCGGTACACGGTCTGTTCGGTCGCCTTTCAGGGGCCGCGGTGCATCGGTCGAGCCTCCTCCGAGTGGACTCGGAGCCGAGCGCTGCCAAACTCCGCACCGGCACGTACGGTATTCCTCTGAGGCAGCAGGATGGTCCGTCATGGTCCCCGTCGGTATTACAGCTCGGAGACGATCCGTGGCTGATCCTCTCCGTTCACCCCGCGGCTCTGTAGTCTAAATTTCCTCGACGGAAGGCCGAAGAAGCATAGGAGAGTCGCAGGCTGTGTGGCAGAGCGCCGTCCCCCAGGCGGCGTCCCGATGAGGACCGTTCAGTTTGGCGGTCGTTTGCCCGATCCGGCAATGGACCGGTCAGGCCGGATCTCGGTACCATCCCAACCAATGAACGTTTTTTTTAGTCTCCCTCAGCCCCAGGGCCGGTCCGACCGATCCGGCGTGCAGATCCGATGCGCATCGCAATCGTCCTGACGACACTTCATCATCGCTCTGCGATGCAAGCCGGTCCGATCGACGCCGAGTGGTTGTTGAAGTCGATGTCCGAGCATCGATTCGAGCTGTTCGTCGATCAGTCTTCAGAGGCCTCGGAAACGGTTCGGCGAACCGGAGTGCCGGTATTCGTGGCGCTCAAACGGTCCGTCATCGGTACCGACGGCTCACGCGACTCCTCCGATGCGTTGCAGGCGCGTCAGGCACTGCGCAGCCACGAGGAAGAGCCTTTTGATGCGATTCTCTACGGCAGCGACGTGAGCGTCGACTATGCCTGGTTCGAGCCCGCGTTGCGTGCCGTTCCACGCGGCGTCGGTCTCGGAGCAGGCCCAGCCCATGATCTGCGGACCGTGTGGCAAGATCGCCAGCAGTTCACCCGTTTGGGGCGTAGGAGTTGGAGCCAGACGGGGCTCTTGGCTTCCGCGGATTTCCTCTTGTCCGACGTACCCGCAGCGGCGTTTGATCTACGAAATGGGGAGTTGCTCCCTCCGCACTATGCCCTCCGAGAAGACTTACCGGAGCCCGGGACCCCTTCGGCAGAGTCGCGCTGGATCGCGGTGGTGGCTACGTCTTTGGGCGGGCGCGACCTGGAAGGTTTGATGCCGCGGGTCGTCGACCTCTGGCCGCCCGCCGAGGGCATCACCTATGTGGTGATTACGCGTACGCCGACCGCAGTGGGGCGGGATGCAGCGGTTTTGGTACTCGCCGACTGCACCGAGTCGCTGCGTCGGCAGATCGTCATCGTTCCGACCGGAGACGACGGTGCGGCCGCCGAGTTCCTGCATGCCGCCGATGTCGTCGCGGTGGCCTCCATGGCGGAGCTGTCGATTCCCGGTGTCGCGGACGCCGCTCGGGCGAACGGCTGGGTCTTGCTCGATCAGGCACCGTCTTCGTCGGATGCCGCGGTGGCGTTCTCCGGACCTCCTCCCATCGTCCGTCGCGCCGGTGAGATCCAAGTCTTGTCGTGGCAGGACCCACCCCAGCGACTGGCGGATGCCCTGGAACTATTGGCGGAGGAGATCGACCCGGACGACTTCCTGTTGCTTCATGCTGCGGGGCGGGCCGGTCCCGCGGTCGGGCTTTTCGAAATGGACGATCTGGGTCGAACCGACGTGGTGGTTTGGGGTCAGAGCGACCACGTCCTGGGGACCCCCGATCCGAACCGACTGTATCCACTCGCCTTCGCAGTCCGCGGAGCATTGGCCGGTGCCGTCGCCCGTGCCGTGCCCGAGGCCGAGTCGATCTGGGACCTCGTCTGCTGGCTCGTCTCTCCGGAGTGGATCGATCGGCTCCGCCTCCTGGTCATGCCTGCCAAGGCCGGCACAGAATGCTGGGAGATCCGTGATGTCGATCATATTCATGCGGTCTGTACGCTGCGCTGTGGCTTGCTGCCGGCGCCTCGCTGGCTGCCTGCTTCAGCGGCGGAAGCGCCGCCTGCCTCACCGGTGGAGCCAGTGGTGCTTCCGAGACGGCGCTTCGTGCCGCAGCCTCCCGAGGCTCCGCGCACGAGTCTGGCTGGCTGGCTGCGGCGGACGACATGGTGGTATCGATTGCGTGCAGCCTTACCTTGGCGCTGGGGCCTCCTCGAGCGCGCGATGAAGCATCAATGGTGAGTCGTCCTTCGGTCAGTGTGCTCATTCCCCAGTGGGGCGCCACCGATCTGACCCAGAGAGCGGTCGACGCGGTACGCCGTGTCCGCTACGAGGGTTGGATCGAGGTGCTCGTGTGGGACAACGATTCGCCCGACGGCCCAGGGCTGGTCTCGCGGCTAGATGACCTGACTCTGGTGACCTCGGCGACCAATGTCGGCTTCGGACCCGCGAACAACGGACTGGCAGAGCGCGCGGAGGGCGAGCTGCTGTGGCTGCTCAACAACGACACGGTGCCGGCTCCGCAGAGCCTCGGGCGGATGGTGGATTGTCTGTTGGCAGACGAGCGTACGGTCGCCGTCACACCGCAATTTCGAACCTTCGACGGTAGGGTGCTCGAGCTGGGCAGCTACGTGTCGGATGCGGGCGAGGCCTGGCAACTGCTGCGCGGCGAACGACCGCCACGATCGCTTTGCCGCCAACCGTTCGAAGCGCACTACGGCTCCGCTGCCAGCCTCCTGGTACGTCGCGAAAGCTTCGTGGCCGTCGGCGGATTCGACGACGCCTTCGTACCGGCGTACTACGAAGACACGGATCTCTGCCTGCGTCTGACGGCAGATGGCGGCCGCGTGATGGTCGAGCCCCGCGCTGTCGTCTACCACCTGGAGGGCGGCAGCGCCGGCAGGGACGAGAATTGCGGTGCGAAACGCCACCAGCTCCGGAATCGAGGCCGCTTCGCCGCGCGCTGGTCGACGCGCCTGAAGAACTCTGAGCCGATGGGACCGGCCACCGCTCTGCATCACGCTCTCTCGCCCGACGATCGCCCTCTGCTGCTATGGCTGCTGCCGGACTTTCTGAAGCCTGACCAGTCGGGTGGCCACGCCCGCGTCTACAAGGAGATGCAGATCCTCTCCGATGCGGGTTTCGCCATCGTGGCCTGGTCCGAACACCTGGGTGATCATGGCCGGTACGCTCCATTTCTGGAGCGTTTGGGGATTCGCTGGTGTGGCTACCAGGAGCCGTCACGTTGGCTGCTGAACGATCGGAATCAGACGAGGTTCGCGCCGCTGCACGAGCTGCTGGAGTACGACATCTGGGATGCCGTCGTGGCCTGGTCGGCAGACGTGGGCCATCGGTTCGGACCTCTGGTGCGCCAGATGCTGCCCGAGACACCTTGGGTGGTCGATAGTGCGGTCCTTCTGTACCGCCAGAGTGAGCTGGGTCTGGGTGTCGGAGCCGCGCGCATGGAGGACATCGTCACCGAAAAGGCCTGGGAGCTCGAAGTCTACGGATCGGCCGATGCCGTGATCGCTTCCTCGTCGAACGATGCCGCGATGCTTCGGCACGAGCTGCCCCAGCTGGATGTCTTCGACTTCGATGTCGGCGCCTACGAACCCTTACCATCAGACCTGGAAGCGCAGGCCGACGGTGCGCTGGTCTTCCTGGGCAGCTTCGTTCATCCACCCAACCTGGACGCCGTCATGTGGTGGCTGGGAGAGATCCATCCGCGAGTGGCTGCAATGGTCGGCCGACACTTGCCGTTGCGGATCATCGGTGCCTCGTCCGAGCTGGTGGACGAGATATCCGGAGACCATCCGGCCGTCGAGATCGCGGGGTGGGTAGAGGATCTCGGCGACGAGCTGTGCTCCGCGCGTGCGATGCTCGTGCCTCTCCGCTACGGCGCCGGAACCAAGGACAAGATCTCGATGGCAATGCGCTACGGCGTGCCGACGCTCACCACGAACGTCGGTGCGGAAAGCATGCCGGCCGATCTCTTCGAGGCCCTGTGGATCGCCGACGAACCGGAGCAGATCGCGGCTCAGGTCGTCCAGTTGATGACCTCCGATCGAGCCTGGGCCGAAGCGGCTCGATCGACCCGAACCGCGGCTCAGATCGCTTGGGACGAACAGGAACAGGTTCATCGGCGTTTCGTCCACTGGTTCTCGCATCACGTCCGATCCGAGATCACCTGAGCGGAATGCCGGCGACTCGCGAGCCAACCGTCGTACAGCTCCTTCCCGGGCTACTGGCTGGTTGGCTCGTCCTGGGTATCGGGATCAGCAGCTGTGCCGAGCGGCCGCAGAGACCTGCCGCGACGCAGCCCAATCTCGTGTTGATCTCGGTCGACAGCCTGCGCGCCGACCGTCTCTCCTGCTACGGCTACGAGCGGAACACCACGCCGATCCTCGACGGTTTGGCCGCGGACGGTACCCTGTTCGAGGTCGCGACCAGCAGCAGCTCCTGGACCCTGCCGGCCCACGCGGCTCTGTTCACCGGCTTGCCGGATTCCGTGCATGGAGTGGATCGTGGCTCACGGCAGCTCGAGGCAGCTCGGCGCACGTTGGCGGAAGCGTTGCGCTCCGCTGGGTACCGGACCGCAGGTGTTTGGAGCGGACCTCTGCTCAGTCCGCGATTCGGATTCGGTCAGGGCTTTGACCACTACCGCGCTCACGTGCCGGAGCCTGAGGACTGGGAGGAAGCCGTGGACCTTTCTCATCGGGTGGTCACCGGACCTCAGACCGTGGAGCAGGTCGAAGCCTTACTTCCGTTCCTGTCGCAGGGCCCCTTCTTTCTTTTCGTGCATCTCTGGGACGTGCACTACGACTACATCCCTCCGGCACCCTTCGACTCTCGGTTCACAGATCCGAGCTACTCCGGGTCGGTCTCGGGGCGCGGTTTGGTGGACTTGATTCGCCGAGGGCCAGCGGATTTCTCTGAGGAGGATCTGCAACATCTTTCAGCTCTCTACGATGGAGAGGTAGCGTGGACCGATCAACAGATCGGGCGCATTCTCGAGCTCTTGCGAGGAGTGGGAGCGCTGGAGGATGCGGTCGTGGTCGTGACCTCGGATCATGGGGAGGAGCTTTTCGAGCACGGCTTGTTCGGCCACAAGCGGCAACTGTTCGACGAATCGATCCGCATTCCGTTGATCGTCTGGGGACCGGGGCGCGTCGCAGCTGGGCGGCGCCTACGTCAGCCCGTCCGCATCATCGACGTGGCACCCACGCTGATCGAGCTCGCTGGAGCAGAACCGCTACCGTCTGTGATGGGCAGATCTCTGATCCCGTCACTGTCTGCAGAAGAGACAGAGGCGCATGTCACCAACCGGCCTCCTGCAGTCGCAGAGCTGGTCGAAGATCCAGCAAGTGGACAGTCTCTGCTCGCTCTCCGAACGGCGGAATGGAAGATCGTGCTGCGGCCCGCGTCTGGAGCTCCGGTCGGCCTGTGGGATCTGACGAAGGATCCTGGGGAACGTGTCAACCTCTTGGATACCGCGCCCGACTTGTTGCACACCGCGATCGCCGCCGTGGAGGAAGAGCTGGCGGAGCTCCAACGGCTGCGTACCCTTCACCCGAGGCAGGAGGTGTCGCACGGTGAGGAGCAGCTTCCCGACGACCTGCGAGCTCAGCTCGAAAGCTTGGGCTACCTCGAACCCGTCGGTTCGGAACAACAGATCCTGTGGGCCGAACCCAATCCCGTGCCGATCTGTGACGGATCCGGGCTGGGTGTCACCACGTTGCGATGGCGGCGATCTGAGATCGGTCAAGTGGAAGTCCGGGTGGAGTCAGCGACCGGGAAGCTGTTCGTTCACGGCGGTAGCGAGGGCCGAGCAGTAACCGGCAAGTGGGTTCGCGACGGCATGCGTTTCGTACTGGTCGACCGCGATTCGGGTCGCACTCTGGCCAGCACGGTCGTCCGTAGCACGGGCGTGGGATGCCGCGAAGAGCCCGAGTGAACGTGACACGTCGTAGTCGGCTGGTCGGCACCCTGCTCGCGGTCCTCTCACTGCTCCTTTTCTGGGCGACGGTGGTGTCGGTTCCCGAGAACTGGACCGTGGGCCGGGCCGCAGCTCCCTGGACCGACGGAGCGGAATACTTGGATGGAGCGGTCCTTTTGGCTCGCTCCGGCGAACACGGTATCCACGTGGCCGGTACGACGCACCCTTCCCGATACCCGATCGGCTTCAGTCTGATCGGAGCTGCGCTCATCCAGCTGAACGTGGAACCTGCCTGGGCATTGCACCGAGCGAACCAGCTTGGTGGCCTGGCGTTGCTGTTGTGGACCGTGGCCTTCTGGTGGCGTCGCATCGGCCCGGTGGCGGCGGGCTTGGCAGCGCTGCTGCTCGCAAGCCTGCCTGCCTTCATCATCTTGTGCCGCAGTCCGCTGAGTGAGATCTGGGGTACTACATTGGCAGTGGCCGGTATCTGGTGGCTATACGCATGGGCTGGCGGAGGTTCGCGTGTACAGGGCGCAAGGGGTGTCGTTCTCCTGGCTGGGAGCCTGTGGTTTCGCACGTCGAACCTGCTGCTGCTCGTGCTGTTTGGGATCGTTGCGGTCATCGCCCGGCATGGCAGCTCCTGGCGAGATCTCACCCAGGCCGATCACAAGGAGAAGCTGGTCGATCTGGCGTGGTTGAGCGGCGCAGGGATTCTGGTCCTGGCTCCGTTGTGGCTGCAGAACTGGCGAACGTTGGGTCATCCCCTGACTTCGGGCTATGAATATTGGGCGCCGTATTGGAATTGGGCTCGAGCCTTCGATCTCAAATTCGTGACACCCAATCTTGGGTACTACGCCCGCGAGCTGGTGCAGAGCGAGGTCCTGTTCACCACGGCCAACCTCTACGGACACGGCTCCTACGTGGGGCCGGCCTGGGCTCTCCTGACGGTCGGCGCCGTATTCGGCCTTCGCCTCAGTGGCCGCCTCGTTTGGTTCGCCCTAGCGGCCGGCTGCTACTTCGCGACGATGACCGCGTATTTCTTCCCAGACGCCCGGCTGCTCTTCCCGCTGTTGGTCCTCGCCGCTCCGGCATCTTCGACGGGTTGGCTCGGGCTCTGGCGCCGTGCTCGGACTCGGCGGCAGGAGTCGCGACGTAGGACGATGCCGAGGCTGGTCGCGAGCCTTACGACGGGCTTGGTGGCGGCGGCCGTTCTCGGCTGGCCTGCGCCTGGTAACACGACCTTTGAGACGCTCCGGTTCGGAGCGGAATCCCCCCCCGGCTCATCGGCCGCCTACCGCGTGACCCGTCAGCTGGACCGCATACAGGACCCGGGCCTACGCCTCGTGCTGACCGATGCACCTCCACCCTACGTTCACGCGCTCATGCCCCCGGATACTTGGGTGGCGCCGCTCACCGACGAACACCTGTTCCGTTTCAACCCAGAGGTCTTCGTCTTCGGAGTTCCGGAACGTCGACAGCTCGTATCCAAGGCGCTCGGCGAGGGGCGCTCGGTGTGGGCGTTGATGCACGCGGTGGATGTCCGTATGGTTGCGGAGATGTCTCCACCCCCGGAGGGCTACAGCTGGGAGATCGTGACGGAGGACGGGCCGACCGAAGGAGGCATCGCCCGTTTGGTCGCGGATGGTCGATAGCGGTTCATGGATCTACCGACCGGCTCAGAGCATCGAGGTCCTATGAGTGAAAGGAGGTAGGGCATCACGAAGAACTCTTCGCCCGGAACCAATCCAGCACGAAAGCGACTCGATCTAGACCGGCATCTAGAGCAGGAGCTGGCCAACTACCGCGACTGTGTCGATGTCCACGAGCTTCCTGAGATCTTCCACTATTGGAGTCGTACCTACGTGCTGCCGAAGCTCCAGGCGTGCGGGTTTTCGAGCCTCGAGGAGTTCAACCTCTACTTTCTGGAACAAGCTTGCTGTTCGGATCCCTCCGAGATGCAGTACTTCGCTGCTCTCGGATCGGGTAACTGTGATCTCGAGGTGGGTCTGGCAAAAGCACTCCGCGGTCGAGGGGTCGAGAACTTCGTGTTTCACTGCCTCGAGCTCAATCCTGCGATGGTGGAGCGAGGGCTGCAGCTCGCTGCCGAACAACAGGTGGCTTCACACGTTCTCTGCCAAGTGACCGACGTGGAGTCGTGGCGGCCCGATCGCGCCTACGCGGCCTGCCTGGCTGTCCATTCCCTGCATCACCTGGTCGACCTGGAGGCCGTGTTCGCGGCGGTCCGAGAGGCCCTAGGCGACGACGGTGTCTTCCTCGTCAACGACATGATCGGCCGAAACGGTCACCAGCGCTGGCCGGAAGCTCTCGCACCCTTGGAGGACATCTGGCGACGCATGCCTCGCGAGTACAAGTTCAATCACCTGTTGCAGCGCTGGGAGGACCAGTTCGTCAACTGGGATTGCTCGGTATCTGGCAATGAGGGAGTTCGAGCTCAGGACATCTTGCCGCTCCTCGTCGATAGCTTTCAGTTCGAAGTATTCGTGGCGTTCGGGAACGTGATCGACGTCTTCGTCGACCGCTGCTTTGGACGCAACTTCGATCCGAAACATCCACGAGATCTGGCGTGGATCGACTATGTGGCGGAGTTCGACGAGCGTCTCATCGACGCCGGGCAGGTAAAACCGACTCATCTGATTGCGGCTGCCCGCGCGCGCGAGATCGCGAACCCCATCGTCTATCGACACTGGTCTCCAAAATTCTGTCTGCGAATTCCGGACTGAGTGCTGCCAACGACAGCGCTGAGTTGGCTCTTATCAGAGAACCGTTTCCAGAGTCATGCGGACTGAGCACGAAAGAGACTTCCAAGCCGAAGAAGTGACGGTGCCTCGTAAACTGCCGTACCAAGGAAGTTGTAGGGTCATCTCCAGGCTCGAGCGAGTCGCGATGGCAGCGCGCAGACGGGAGTGAAGGCTGCCACGGGCCCGTTTCTGGATGCAGTCGAGCTAGTCGCGGAGCCCGTGAAAGAAGAACTGAGCTCCTCCCAGATGTCCCAGTTCCAAGCTCCAGTACGTGACCAGGCTCCAGCTCAGATCGGTCTGTTCGCGGAGCTGGTCGAAGAACTCCCAGCCGAAGTCGAAGAAGACCAAGGAGCCGGCCTCGGACATGGGGTCGCCGTGGTACTCGGCAGGCAGTAGGTGCTGAACGTTGTCGCCGAGGTGATGGGCGCGACGGGTGTTGTGCTCTTTGCTGATGTCGAAGGGTACTTCGAGAAAGAGCTCACCACCTGGGCGCAGGATCCTAGCTAGCTGGCCGATCGCAGCCAGCGGCTCGTTGACGTGTTCCAAAACCGAGCACGACACCACCATGTCGAAGCTGGCGTCTCCGAAGCTGAGGGCCTCTACGTTTTCGTGGCGTATGCCATCTCGGATCGAGCCGCCCCGGTGACGCGGGCCGAGGTATTCGCTTCCTACACATTCGGCTTCTGCCGACCGGTCGGCGAAATAGCTGAACATGGGAGTGACCTGCTCGGTCAGGTAGATCCGTGGTGTGACTCCACGTCGCGCCTGCTGCCGGCGGACGGCCTCTCGGATCTCGGCGGCGATGGCCCGCTGCCGGTTGTTCATTCCGCAGTGGGGGCAAAGAATGCGCTCCCGCCAGTTCGGAATCTTCAGCTCGAGGGGTGATCCGTCGTCGCTCAGCCAGGTCGCATCGATCGGAGGATGGGCGTACTGCCAATCGAGCTCGAATTCCACCGGCAGGCGGCAGGGTAGGCAGAATCCCGGAAGAGTAAACCGCTCCTCTGTCTGGTGGCGTCGAGCGATCAGTAGCTCCATCTTGTAGCGGTCGGCGAAGAGCTCGCTTCGCTGCACGTCGAAGAACTCCGCACGGGTACAGCAGCGAATCGTGGGAAGGTGCCGGTCCGGAACGACGGCCTCGGTGCGGCAACACTCCTCGGTCTCGAGGTTCCGCAGTCGAGCGTTCATCCACCTAGCCGTGCTTTCCGTTCGAGCCAGCTGCCGCTGACTCGCGAGCAGCTCGGTGCTGGCGCTGTCCATTTCGAGAGGCTCGAGACGTGGGAACGACTCGTAGTCGTCACCCAGACTTCGTAGCAGTCGTACAACGTGGCCCGTAGTGGCAGGCTCCGTAGCCAGATCCTCACACCGATAGTGCCGTAGCTCCGGATCGACGGTTGCTATGGCCTCTTCGAGACCGGCGTCGTTGGCTTGGACCGGCGCTCCGTGGTGATCCAGAGCTTCCCGCAGTTGGTAGATCTGCGCCGCTGGGTCGTCGACCAACCGGTCATATCGTACGATCACGGTGCGCAGGCCGGCGCAGTGACGGAGAGCGGCGGAGGTGTAGCGCTGCCAGAGCGCTGTCGCGTGGGCGGGTCCGAAACCGTTGCGACGAGCTAGGGAACGCGCGACGTCACGTGGCCCACGAACGGTAAGTACGACTATGGGATCCGCTCCCAGAGCCCGGATCCAAAAGGGTAGGAGCAGGCACAACCTGGGGTCTTTCCATACCCAGCCAGCCGAGGGATGCACGCGGTGAAACCGCTCGCCGGCGTCGGAGCTGTGGCTTTCCAGGCGCACCAGCAGGTCGGCCGGAGGCATCGGTTCGGGTGGTGCGTGCCATGTGCCGCCGAGATGAGCGAGAAGCTCATCGTTGAAATCGGTCAGTGACCGACTTTCCCAATGGCCTGTGGGGTTGTCCGGCGAGATCTTGGCCGGATCGTCCGACACCATCCGATCGCCTTCGACGCACAGCCGCGGTCCCAGAAGCGACACGATTCGAGTGACGATCGATGTGCCCGTCCGGTGAGGACCTACGACCAGGACCGGTCTCATGGCGTGAGACCCTAGCACGCGGTGTGCGGGTGGTCTCAGTCGAGGTCGCAGCCTTCGGCGGTCAGGCGTACGACGGTCAGATCCAGCAATTCGCCGGAAACAGCGTCGATCAAGAGAAACTGCATCCCGTCGGTGACCCACAGTCCCGTATCAGCGCGGCCCCGCGCAAGACCGCGGGCGAAGAGCTTGCCCTTGATGTCACCGACGCGAACGTCGACGGGGTCGTGGGCGTGCCAGGTGATCGTGGTCCGGCCGAATCGAGACCCATCGCAAACGCGAATCGGATTGGGCTCAGCTCTGAACGCGATACCGGAACGCCCATTCGTCGGCCGCGACGGAGTCTCTGCCGACGAGGTGTCCGCACCGGATAGCGTGCGCACAAAGCAGTCTGCCGCCGCGTCTCTCTAGCTCGCCTCGTCACCAGATTCTCGCCACAACCGGGAGACCGTGGGCCTGAGGGCGACGACATGTCCAATTCCTCGTAGAATCAGCGAACAAGAGAGTGCTGGCATCAACTCGTTTCGATCACCCGTGGCGGCTGTCCGGGATTCGAAGCGCGGTGGCTGGCAGAACCCTCACTCGGTATCGGAGACGAGATTCTTGGGTGACGAAGTGCCGACTGAAACCGAGTCTGCGTTCCCAGCAGGCCACTTCTATTCTCCTGTCGTGAATCCGGCGGATGTGGAGAGGCGTCGGCACCGGATCTGGCCCGAGTCGCCTACGGTCCATGGCATCGACTTCGGCGAGACGAGCCACCGTCGCGTCCTGACCGAGATCTTTCCCCGGTTCATCGGAGACTACGACTATCCCGACGAGGCCCCAGCAGGCGACGGAGAAACGACCGGATTCTTCAGCGGCAACTCTGCGTTCGGCTGGCTCGACTCGCGGGCCCTCTTTGTTCTGTTGCGGCACTGGCAGCCTCGGCGCCTGATCGAAGTGGGTGGCGGATATTCCTCGCTCTTGATCGCCGACGTCAACCAGCGATTCCTTTCCGGATCGTTGGCAATCACCACGATCGAACCGTATCCACCGACGTTCTTGCAACGTGGCCTCGACGGAGGCGAGCTGCTGGAAGAGCGCGTCGAGGATGTGCCTACGAAAGTCTTCGAACGCCTCGAGAGCGGCGACGTATTGTTCATCGACTCCTCGCACGTGGCGAAGACAGGCAGCGATGTGAACTTCCTGATTTTCGAGATCCTGCCGCGCCTGGCACCGGGTGTGAAGATCCATGTCCACGACATTTTCCTGCCCCACGACTACCCAGCGTCATGGGTATTGGAGGAAAATCGGAGTTGGAACGAGCAGTACATGGTGCGCGCTCTGTTGATGTACTCCCGAGCCTTCCGCGTCGTCTTCGGTTGTTCCTATGCCGCGCATCGGTTCCCGGATCTGGTGGCGGAAGCCCTTGCCGATGGGCGAGTTTTGGGTGGGGGTAGCCTGTGGATCGAGCGGGTCGACGAAACGTGAGCGAGGAGAGCCTTGCTGTCGTAGCCGACGACCACCGGTCACTAGTGCGAAGTGGCTCGGGACGCCTGGGTCTCGTTCTGCGCTGCAGCGTCATGGGGGCTCTGGTTGCCACGGGCGCAACGGCCGTGGCGACTGCCGAGCCAGAGGGGCGACATGCGGGGGCGGGGCGAGACACCGCGATCGTGGCCTTCAAGATTTACGTCGACGAATCGGCGGCGTATCGTGTGGGATTCGACGAATTGGCCGCCCTTTCTCCCGGACTGAAACCCGTGCCGTCCCGAGGGGTCGCGATGAGCCATTTGGGTCAGCCCGAAGCCGTGTGGCTGGAAGATGGTGGGGATGGGCAGTTCGGCCCAGGCGATCATCTGGAGTTCCTCGGGCAGCATCTGGCGGGCGACGTCTCGTACCGCCGCGAGGAAATCCGTTTCAACGTCTACCGCCTGAAGCTGAGCCATGAGGCCACCGGACGGGAGGAGGCAGCGCCCGACGTCGTGGCGCAGCGCGATAAGGGGCGGATGTTCGAGCTGGCGCCCACGGCGGTCGCGGATCGAGATGTGAGCTCCCGCCTGGTCAGGGCGGAACACGTCGAGAAGGATGTCCTGCGAATCCGCCTTCCGGTGGACCGTGCCGATCGTCGCAAACGAGACGAGCTCTGGTATTGGACCCGAATCATCGGCGGATATCCGCCGGTTTCCCACGAGCTCTTTTTGCCCGATTTGGATCGGCGAGCCGGCGGGTCGGTAGAGCTACGGGTGCAGCTGAGGGGTTGGTCTTCTCCGATGTTCAAGGGCGACGCAGCGCTGCCGGATCATCGAGTAGATCTGGTGCTCAACGGCGAGGTCGTGGCCGAGGCCGGCTGGGACGGCTCGGAGCCCCATGAGGTGACCGTTCCGGATCTATCAGCGACGTTGTTCGTCGACGGACCCAACGTACTCGAGCTCTCTTCCCCCAGGCGAAGTCAGGCCGATGGCGAGCAGCTGATCGATGTGATGCTGCTCAACTGGATCGAAGTCATCGCCCCGAGCACGGGTCACCTCGCTGACCCACAAGCACACTGGCGGCTGGTCGAAGGCAGCGATGCCGTTACCGTGCGCGCCGACACAGGGCGAGCGATTCGAGTCTATGGCGTCTCCGGCTGGCGGTTGTCTGCGCGCGATGTCGTGTCGTTCAAACCACCGCCGTCCGAGCCCTCGGTAGTGGCCGCGACCGAGCTCGTGGCGCCGCCTTCGATCGTCGTCGATCGGCCATCGGATCTGCAGGACGACGCTCGCCAAACCGACTACGTGATGATCGCCCATCGTGACCTGCTGACCTCGACCGAAGAGCTGGCGGCGCTTCATCGGAATCGCGGCTTGAGCGTGCGCGTCGTCGACGTGGAGGACGTATTCGACGAATTCAGCCACGGCCTGCGAGATCCCCAGGCGATTCGCAGCTTTCTCGCCCATGCGCGGGACCACTGGTCGCCGCCGGCGCCCCGTTTCGCATTGCTTGTAGGCGACGCTAGCTGGGATGTGGCCAACGAGGAGGCAGTCGACGCCAACTACGCCGACTGGACCGCGCGATCCTGGGAAATCGCGCGGTTCACCAAGAATCGGAGCACGCCGTACGAATCGCAGAGATCGCGTAATCTGGTGCCCACCTTGTCCTATCGCACCAACCAAGGAGCGGCGGCCAGCGATCACGCATTCGTCACCGCTACCGACGACCCACGGGGTAGGGCCTCGATGGCCATCGGGCGGTTGCCTGTGACCGAGCCCCGAGAGGTGGCGGCGATCGTTCGCAAGACGCGACGCTATATGGAAGAAGCAAAGCCAGGTCCATGGAGTCGGCGCGCGATCTTCATCACCACCGAAGAGCCGGCGTTTCGAGCGCGCAGCGAGAAAGTGGCGAGATCCGTGGAGGCACGCGGACTGCGAGCCGTCGAGATCTACACGGACTCGTCGGAGCCTTCCAACGAGCGACATACAGCGCGTCTGCTCGAGACCCTCGACGAGGGAGCCCTGGCGGTGCATTTTTATGGCCACGGTGGTCGCTACATCTGGCGCACAGGGCCGCCGGATCTGGAAAACCGACACGATCTGCTGACCCTCGATGATCTGGAACGCCTGACACCCAGCCCGCACCTGCCCGTCGTTCTCAGCATGACCTGCTACTCGGCGCCTTTCGATCATCCTACGGCCGATTCGATCGGCGAGAAGTTCCTGCGACTTCCAGACCGCGGCGCCGTGGCCGTCATCGCGGCTTCGTGGCGCAACGGTCCGCGTGCTTCCTGGGGAGGGGCGATCTTGCGTCACCTCACCGCTCCCGGTGCAACGGTCGGCGAGGCGTTGCTCGCCGCCAAAGGAGAGGTGCGCCATCATCTCTTCATCAACACCTACAACCTGCTGGGGGACCCTGCCCTGCCGGTGGCCGGGGTATCCGGCATGGATCCGGCTCCTGACTATGATGTTCAGCCGACGAACCCGTCTACGTCCCGAAATTGAAGCCGACCGGCCGTTTCTGCGCCGGCTCTACACTTCGACGCGCCAATCCGAGATGGCGCTGCTACCCCACTGGTCCGAACAAGAGAAAGACGTTTTCCTGGAGCAGCAGTTCCGGGCGCAATCGACCTACTACGCAGCCCAGTTTCCCGAAGCGAGCTTCGATGTAGTCGAGCTGGAGGGGAAGGCCATCGGTCGCCTCTACGTCGACCGACGCGATGATGAGATCCGACTGATCGACATCGCTCTCCTTCCCGAGTATCGGGGCCGGGGATTGGGTGGCGAGCTGATGGCGGAAGTCCTGGCGGAGGGCGAGTCCAAAGGCCTGAGGGTGCGCATTCACGTCGAGCACAACAACCCAGCGATGCGGCTCTACCAACGCCTCGGGTTCGAGAAACTCGAGGAGCAAGGTGTCTACTGGCTGTTGGAATGGACGCCGCGCGGGTCCTGAACATCGACAGGACGTCCGAGGACTACGGCAGCCTCGCGAGCGGCCACCAACTCGCGGTCTCTGGTGGCTGCGCCGTGCGGCAGAGCCCAGCAGGCGGTAAACTCCGTCCCCGTGTCCCACCCCTATTACCTCCTCTGGATCAAACTCCAATCGATCACTATGCTGAAGAATCAATCGTCGGTGCCCAGATTCCTCCAGTCGTATCACCTTTCCCTGATCCTCGTCGCGATGCTGGTCGTCGCGGCTTGTAGCGATCCCGCGCCCCAAACATCGTCACCGACGGCGCAGCCGGAGCAGTCCGAAAGCCGTCAGGGCTACGACCCGGCGATGGC
Source organism: Thermoanaerobaculia bacterium (assembly GCA_028066595.1). Lineage (GTDB taxonomy): Bacteria > Acidobacteriota > Thermoanaerobaculia > Multivoradales > J023 > JAUIJL01. The sequence goes on along the minus strand of JALCBJ010000028.1, from coordinate 22,986 downwards.
CCGCACCCTCGCGGTGCAGTCCATGCAGATCGAGGACGCCGCGCAGGCCGAGGCGGCCTTGCGACAGGCGACCTCTCTGGCACCGACGATGATCGACGGATGGCTGCTCCTGGCATCGGTGCGTCTGCGCCAGGGTGATCTCGATGGCGCCTTCGGGCACTTGGAGCAGGTGAGCGGGCTCGGCGTCCGCCCTCCGGTCGACGTCTTCGCTCCCTTGCAACCGCTACACGCCGACCCCAGATGGTCTGATCTGCTCGCCAAGCTCGATCAATACCGCACACCCGAAGGCGCGTCGGACGTGCTCTTCACCCTGACCGAGAACGACCTGCTCACAGAGGGTATCGCCTACGATGCGCAGAGGGACACCTGGTATGTGTCAGCGGTCCATGGGCGCAAGATCGTGCAGATCGGGCCGGATGGCACGATCTCGGACTGGCTCGCCGACCGTGAGGATCTCTGGGGCGTATTCGGCCTGGCGGTCGATGGGGAGCGGCGCAGGCTCTGGGCGGCAACCGCAGCGATGCCTCAGATGCGAGGGTTCGACGCCGAAGCGGGGATGCAGACGGCCCTGCTGGAATTGGATCTCGAGAAGGCGGAGATCGTCGGTCGCTATGAGCTACCGCCGGCCGCCTCTGCCGCCAGCGAACCTTCGGCGGATGCTCCGCCAGCCGGCCGCCAGCTCAATGATCTCGTGGTCGCCCAGGACGGTACGGTATACACCACGGACCTCAGACCGCCCGGTGGTATTTATCGACTCGTGCCGGGTAGTGGAGGCCTGGAGCGGGTCGGCGAGTCGATGCTGCTCAACAGTCCCCAGGGCATCGCTCTGCTCGACGGTGATTCGATCCTCGTCGTCGCTGACTACAGCCTCGGCCTCGTGGCGCTCGATCTCGCCACAGGGGAGAGCTGGTTCGTCGAGCCGTCGGCGGATCTCTGGCTGCAGGCCCTCGACGGGCTGGTTGCCTTCGGTGATGGCGAGCTGGTGGCGATCCAGAACGGTCGCTATCCGCCCCACCGTATCCTCCGCCTGCAGCTCGACGCCGATCGTCGTCGGGTGACGAGCTGGTCGGTCGCCGCACGAGCCTTGCCGGAGTGGCGCGAACCCACGCTCGGCACCGTGGTCCGGGACGGAACCTTGTCGAGGTTCGTCTACGTCGCCGCGAGTCAATGGGCGCTGTTTCCGGACGGAGGAGAGCCGGACGTGGCACAGCTGGAGCCACCCAAGATCATGTCTCTCGAGCTCGCCTCTTCGCCGTAACAGGTTTAGCTGCTAGGCGACGGCGCGTCGACCGTAGGCGACGAACTCGAAGGCGGGGTGTTCCCGAGTCCATTCGACCGACCAATCGGCCGGGTCGAAGTCGGGGAAAAACGTGTCGCCCGAGTATTCGCCCTTGACGTAGCTGAGGTAGAGCGCGTCGGCCTCTGACAGGGCCTCTTCGTACACGCTGGCGCCTCCGGCGACGAAGGTACGGCGGCTACCTATGGCCTCGGCTCGTTCCAACGCCTGTTCGAAGCTCGGTACCGTGATGGCGTTTCTCACCTTGCGAGGATTTCGCGTCAGGACGATGTGGCGAGCCGAAGTGAGATCCTCGCCGAAGATTTCCCAAGAGATGCGACCCATGATCACCGTGTGACCGCGGATGTGCTCGAGGAACTGTTGGTATTCGTCCGGAATGTTCCAAGGTAGACCACCGTCTCGACCGATCACCCGATTCCCACAGCCGACGGCAGCGATCACGATCAGCTCCACCGGCTGCCCCTCTCGAACCCGCTGTCAGCTCTGGACCAAGCGGCCGTCGAGGTCGAGGCTCTCTGCGGCACCTTTCATGGCCTCCAGCACGTTGCCGACGTGCTGCCAGAGCTCGAGCCCGCCATCCCAGCACTCCCGTGAGAAGTCTTCTGTCATTTCACGGACCTCGTCGCGCGACACGGCGGCGCAGAAGAGCTTGTCTTTCCAGTTGCGCTTCACAGACTTGACCTTGAGCTGGCGGACGTCCTTGGCCGGCCGTACGAGCGTCGCGGCGATGATCAATCCCGTGATCTCGTCGCATGCCCGCAGTGCCCAGTCCATGGGCTGCTCCGCGTCGACACCGGACCCCTCGGGATTGTGGGCGAGAATCGCTTGCACCACGTCTTTCGGCACGCCTCGTTCACGCAGGATCGGGGCGCCGTCCATCGGGTGCTGCTCAGAGGTCGGGTGAATCTCCCAATCGAAATCGTGGAGAAGGCCTGCGAGTCCCCAGCGCTCCGGGTCCCCGTCGAGTCGATCAGCGTAGAACCGCATCGCGGCCTCGGTGGCCAACATGTGGCGTCGAAGGCCTCGGTCCTGAACGTGCTCCGTGAGAATGCCCCAAGCGGTTTCCCGGTCGATCATCGGTCTCCATTCCCCTCGGCAGATTCTTGGGTTTCGTCTTCGGTGTCTGGTTCGGCAGCAGCCGCCAAGGACGGATCCACCTCAGGACGGCAGGGCGGTCCCTCGGCGTAGCGCTGGGCGACGACGGAGTACTTCGCGATGCCGGCGGGCTTCATCCCAGGCATTGCAACGATCTGACGCTGGACCTCGGCGGCCTCGGCGCACCGTCCGGATTCCGCCAGTGCCAGTGCCAGTGTCTCGAGGTGCCCGATCGAAGGTGAGGCCTCGACGACTCGGGTGGCGAGGTCCACGGCGACGGGTCCGTTGCGAATCGAAGGATCGGGACAGGCGGCCAGGAGCCGCGCCAGGCCGTGGGCCAGCAGCCCGTCCTCGGGCTGGAGCTGATAGGCATCGCGGAGCACTTCGAATGCTTCCTGGTACCTTCCGAGCCGCGCCAGGGTGTCGCCGTAGGTGTGCTGTGCGGGTGCGTCGAGAGCCCGGCCGTCGGCGACTCGCTCGAGATGTTTCGCCGCGGCATCCAGATCTCCCGCTCCGCGGTATGCCAATCCGAGCTCGTAGCGGACGCCGTCATCCTCTTCGTCTTGCTTCAGCGCCGACGACAGCAGTGCGATGGCCTTGTCGTGGTTCCCCGCAGATCGATGGATCGCTCCCAGGTTGTAAAGAGCGGAGTGGTGCTCTGGATCGCGCTCGAGGACGTAGATGAGCTCGTCGGCGGCCTCCACTGCCGAACCGCTGTACGCAAGTGCCGACGCGAGGTTGACGCGAGCTCGGAGGCTTTCCGGCTCGGCATCCACAGCTGTCTGAAACGCCTCGGCCGCGGCGGCATAGTCGCCCGCGTTGAAGGCGCGGCGTCCCTCCAGTAGCAGCAGCCGTTCGCCGGTTTTTTGGGAGTCGATCATGTCGAGCAGCCTGTCGGGTGGCTTGACACCGATCTTTCCGGCCTTCGCCAGATGTTCCCGGGCCTTGTCTAGGTCACCGAGAGCTCGATAGGCCATGCCGAGCTCGTATTGCAGCCGGTCGGCCCCGGGCACCTGCCTCATGGCGAAATCGAAGTGTTTCACTGCGTCCGCGGGTCTGCCTTGATGCATCGCAACGCGGCCGGCGAGATTCAACACCGCAGGGCTCGAGTCACTGATCTGAAGCGCTTTCCGTGATGCTTCCGCAGCGGCTTCGATGTCTCCTAGGGAGAGCTGCACGTCACCGAGGTAGAGGATCGCTGGCAGATCGTTCGGAACCAGCGTGAGGGTGCGGTCCAGTGCTTCGCGCGCCTCCTCCAATCGGCTACGCTCCCTTTCGAGAGCGCCGAGGCTGTGAGGCCAGCGGAAGTCCGCGGGCGCTAGAGACTCCGCGTTGCGGTAGCACGAGGCTGCCGAATCGAGCAGTCCATGGGCGTGGTAGACGAAGCCCATCTCGCCCCAAGCGTCGGCCAGCAGCAGCCGGTCCGCGTCGTCGCGCTCCGTCAAGCGTTGTAGGGACTGGCGTTCGCCGGTCAACAGCTCTTGCACCGCCGGCTCCATACCCGTGAGATCCGGATCGGGTAGAGGTTCAGGCGCGACAGGAGCCTCCGCGACGGGCTCGGACTCGGCCGCCGATGGCGTCGTGAACCCCGCCAGGCTGCACAGAAGTGCCAGCCCGCAGACGAACGAAAGGCAACTAGACGTAGGTCGGTTCATGGAATTTCTCGCCGCCCGTCATCGTGGTTCGTGATCATGGTAGCCCGGGGGACTCTCTCATTGCTGTGGGGAAACGGATCCTGCGGGGCGCGGCTCATCCAGACCCCGGCCCCGTACGAGGGAGGTGTAGCCTCCGGGTTGGGGAGCCGCGAAGGTCTCCTCGCGGCCATCGGTCCAACGTACGGAGACACCGGTCACTTCGCCGAAGCCTTCGAGGGCGAATCGGATCCGCGGATCGGAGGCACAGGCGAAGCTGCCGTCGGTGGCAGCTCTGCGTACTCGGGGTGCACCGCCCTCGCGCTGGAGGCTTACCACGGCACCGAGGGCATCTCGGAGGGCATCGGGCCGACCAGCGGGTTCCAGGACCCGTACTCCGAGCCACGGCTTGCCATCTCCGATTCGGTTTCTGAAGAGACGAACGGGAGCATCGATCTGGGTGACCAGTAGATCTTCGTCTCCGTCGCCGTCGATGTCGCCCAACGCCAGACCTCGGCTCGTTTCCAACCGCAGGAAATCCTTCCCGCCGAGCTCGGATCGGTCTTCGAAGCGCGGGCCCCGCGGACCGTCAGCCAGATGGACGAAGAGCTGATTGGCCTGCCCCAGAGACCGGGGTCCGGGCACCAGATCCGGTGTGCGCTCGACAGGTAGCCGCACGGCGCCGCTCACCACCGGCAGATCGAGACGGCCATCGAGGTCCAGGTCGGCGAAGACCGTGCCGAACGACGTGAACGCCAGGCTGTCGGCAGAGAGACCGTACGCCAAGGTCCTGTCTTCGAACAGACCTCCTCCGAGGTCGGCGTAGAGGGTGTTGGTCTCGGTTTCCAGGTGGGAGACGAAGAGATCCAGATCTCCGTCGTCGTCTGCATCTCCCGCGGCCAAGCCCATTCCTGCCTCTGCCATCCCGCGACCGTTCACCGCGAGACCGGCCAGAAGCGCCTCGTCGCGGAAGGTGCCGCTGGGCTGCTGAAGCCACAGCCGATTGACTTGTCCGTCGTTGGCCACGTACAGATCGAGACGATGGTCTTCGTTGGCATCGAAGGCGACGACACCCAGAGAAGGCAGCCCGTCGAGTAGCATGCCGGCAGCCGTTGTGGCATCTTCGAACGTGCCGTTGCCACGGTTCCGGTAGAAGCGGTTGACCGCGCCTTGATACCCTTCGGGTCCGCAGAAATTCAACCGGCTGGACGCGTCGTAGCAACGACGGTCGTCCCGAGACGTCCACTCCACGTAAGAGATCACGAACAAGTCGAGGTCTCCATCGCCTTCGGCATCGAAGAACGTACCGCCAGCGCTCCAGCCTCGGTCATCGCCCGCTATTGCCGATGAGGTGGTCAGGTCTTCGAAGGTGCCATCGCCGCGGGAGCGCCAGAGCTGGTCCGGACCGTAGTTCGCCACGAAGACGTCGAGGAGACCGTCGCCGTCGACATCGCCGGTCGCCACACCCTGGCCGTATCCTGTTGCGACCAGCCCGGAAGCCCCGGTCGCGTCGACGAAACGTAGCGTGCCGTCCGTCGATTCGTTCCGGTAGAAGCGATCCATGGGCAGCCCGCCCTTCTCGCCCTTGGGAAGAGGTACCAGAGTCTTACCGTCGTCGCTCGGCCGCAGCAGGGCACCCTGTGCGAGGTAGACGTCGAGATCTCCGTCACCGTCGGCGTCGAACAGCGCGCAGCCACCGCCCATCATTTCCAGGAAGTCGAGTCGTCCTGCGGCTCCCGACCATTGGACAAAATCGAGGCCTACGTCCTTGGCGACGTCTTCGAGCCAGGGCTCGGAGCCCGGCGCGGGTGCTGGCAAGAGGCAAAGGCTCGCCAGGATCGCGAGACCTCGAAGTCGAGGAGTGTCGCGGCGAGACCAAGGCCTTCGGGCACGTTGCAAGAACGGAATCGGCATCGGAAACGAGACTATATCGCCGGTGGCCGACCGTACCCGAAACTGCTGGCTTCGGAGGACGGCGTGCTACCATTTTCGCCCGCGCCCGCGTGTCGTGCGTCCGGTTTTCACCCGATTCCAGACTCTTTTACCCTATATGCGCCTTTTTCTCGCTGCACCGAGTGATCTCGCCGACGCACGACAGACGGTCCTGCAAGTGGTCGCCGAGATCAACGACCGAGTGATCGTCGACGAGGACCGGCAGATCGAGGTCGTCGACTGGAACAGGGTTGCCGAGCCGCTGGTCAAGATGCCCGAGAGCGTCGCGTTTCAGCAGCTCGACATCACCGAACAGGATGTATTCGTCGGCCTGACCTGGCTCGCCTTCGATACGTCGGAAGATCGCACCGACGGTGGGACGGTCTGCACCGAGCGAGATCTAGAGCTGGGCTACAACTATTGGAAGACCCAGCGGCGTCCGCGGTGTTTCTTCTTTCGCAGTATGCAGGTACCCACCAGCCTGGCGCAGATCGACAGCCGACAGTTCGACCGGGTCGGTCTCTTCTACCAGCGATTCTCCGATCCGGAGAAAAACCCCTTCGTATACCAGGAGTATTCCGCAGCCGAGGACCTCGAGAACCGATTGCGCGACGAGCTGAGCGAGTTGGCTCTACAAGGAGCCGAGGCGGCGAAGCTCGGCGAAGTGGCCCATCAAGTAGCTCCGAAAGCGGATCTGCGCGGCGAGACCCAATTCGAACAGAAGATGAAGCCGGGCAAGGCCTACGAGGTCACGTTTCTCAGCCTGGCGATCCAGGACTGGGAACGACTCGAGCAGGAAGACGAGGGCAAGCTGGCGATACTGTCGAAGGCCCTTCTCGATCAGGTGAAGCAGACCGCGTCCACCTATGGTGGCGAGATCTTCACATGGGGCCTTCCAGGCGGCTTGGTGATGTTCTGGGCGAAGCGGAACTACGACCACGCCATCATGAGCAGCCTGAAGATCCTGCACAACCTTCCGGTCTTCAATCTCGATCCGGAGCAGAACCCGTTGGGTACGCCGATCGACCTGCGAGCCTCGGCACACGATGCGGTGATCGTGTTCCAGCTACCGATCGACGACATCTCGTCGGCCGACATTCAGTTCGTCGTCGGTCTGCAGAAGGACTACACCCACGCCGGGGAGCTGACACTCACCCGCCGTATGCTGGAACGAATCGACGACCGGCTAAAGCCCCACTTCAAGTTCAAGGGCCGGTGGGAACGAGAGCCGGTCTATTCCTGCCAGCTACCGTCCAGCCGCCGGGAGAAGCGCCAGGTCGACGTCGGTGATTTCGTCAGTCAGGTACGAGAACAGTCGTCTCTGGTACGCAGCTTTCTGGAACGAGAAGGATTCGACGCCGAGGTCATCGACGCTCTCGCGACGGCGGTCGACGAGGCCTATTCTCAGCTCAACAAGTTCTGCGCCTCCTTCGCCTCGATCAACTACGACTGGCCGTCGGAATTCCTGGGCCAGCTGGCCGAAGCGTCGGTGCAGCTGCGGGACGAGGAGAGCTTGATCTGGACCGAGCTGCGCGAGAAGGTATCGGACTCGTCGCTGAACCGCTCGGTGGCCCGCCGCATCGAGGCGATGGTACAGGCAGCCGCTCGGCGTAGATCGCGACCGGTGGTCATCCTCGAGAAGCTCGAGCAGCGATGCCGCAGCCTTGCCGCGTCGGGAGCCGAGCCCGCACTGAAGAAGTCAGAGGCCGACGAGGAGCTGCTGCGGTCGATCGACAAGCTGATCGGTGCCGACGATCTCGACAACGAGACGGCGCTCACCGAGCTGTTGCTGCATCACAAGCCGGCGTTCATGGATTACGTACGGACCCACGACGGCGAAGAACGCCACACGGCCCTACTGGACAAGATGTGGGAGACCGCCGACCTGGCGTTGCTCGACGACCTGTACTCGATCCGGGGCCACAAGCGGGCTTCCGACCTGTCGATTTTCGAGTCACTGACCCATACCCGGGTCAAGGATCCTAGGTTCCGGATCGTTCAGAGTCTGTTGGCCTCACCTGCCAAGCCGGAGGAGGCCATCGTAGCGAAGCGGTTCGAACGGGAAGGTCTGCGTGTTACCAAGCCGGATCTTCAGGTCGTGTGGCGATGTGCGGTCATCGGCCACGAGTCGGAGGAGGTCCGGACCTTCGCAGCCATGCAGCTCAACGCCCACTCGATGTGGATGGTGGTTTCGCATCCCAACGCCTCGGTGCAAACCATCTACGCTCTCGGTGAGCGCATGGACAAAAAAGAAGGTGAGGACGCCAAGAAGATCTTCTTTGACTGCACCCGCTCGCGCATCGAGCAGGTGGTGGAGAATTTCCGCACCAAGGAAGAGCTCGAGCAGATCACGAAATTGATCATGATGCTCCTGGGGTTCGGCTTCCTGGTGGAGACAGGCTACTTCGAGCGCTTCGACGACATCCTGCGCAAGTTTCTCAACAACGCCCAGGCACGCGGCCTCAAAGTGGAGTATTTCGAGCGGCTACGCCGTACTTTGGAGGCGGCGCGCCAAGAGGCGGGCGACAAAGGGCCGTCGAAGCCGCCTGCGGGAATCAAGAGCCTACCTCTGCCGATCCAGCGCCGCCTGGCTGGAGAGGCACGCTACATCTACTGGTTCGTCACTCATCCCGACCAGCGCATCGCGTGCGAGACGCTGCGTCATATCGGTCTCATGCACGTCGAGCGAGTCTTGCGCCTGCGCGAGATCAATACGACGGTGCTGCATGCCATCCTGCGGCGCCACGAGTTGTTCACTCGCCAGCAGGCGCTGATCTCGGCCCTCAATCACCCCAAATGTACCCAGGAGTTCGCCGCGCGCTATATCCCCGGCTTGGCCCGCACCCGCCAGGGCCGGCAAGCGCTCGACAAGATCGCGACCAATCCGTCGGCCAGCCCGGTGGTGCGCTCGAATGCCAAGCGCACGATGGCGACGGTCTCGCGGCGACGTGGCGCCTGAGAGGGGCTGCCGTTCGGCCACCTCCTTCCGCCTCACCTCGGTTGACACCTCACCTCGGTTTGACATCCCATCCTGCGTGGAGCCGCTCCGGCGGTTCGTAGCGAGGCCCTCATGATCTACGACAACATTCTGCAGTACGTCGGCAACACGCCCGTCGTCCGTATCCAACGCATCGGCGCAGACCTGCCTCAAGAGATCTACGCCAAGTGTGAGTTCCTGAATCCCGGAGGCTCGGTAAAGGATCGCATCGCTGTCCGCATGGTGGACGGACTAGAGCAGGACGGCACCATCGGTCCGGGTACCATACTGATCGAGCCGACCTCGGGAAACACCGGCACGGGCTTGGCGATGACCAGCGCGGTCAAAGGGTATCGCTTGATCATCACGATGCCGGAGAAGATGAGCCAGGAGAAGCAGGTCGTCATGGAGGCCTTGGGGGCGGAGATCATCCGTACACCCACCGAAGCGGGTCACGACGATCCGGACAGCCTCTTCGGTGTCGCGCAGCGGCTCGAGGGCGAGCTAGACCGCGCCAAGATCCCGAATCAGTACGACAATCCGGACAATCCCGATGCTCACTACCACGGCACCGGGAAGGAGATCTGGGAAGAATTCGGCAGCGAGCTCGACATGGTGGTGATCACCGCAGGAACCGGCGGTACGATCACGGGGGTCGCGAGATACCTGAAGGAAAGAAAGCCCGACATCTTGGTGGTGGGTGTCGATCCCGAGGGGTCGGTGCTAGGAGGTCGCGACGAGGTCAAGACATACCAGGTGGAAGGCATCGGCTATGACTTCATCCCGGGTGTCCTCGATCGTGATCTGGTCGATGACTGGATCTACGTCAACGACGAGGAGAGCTTCCTAATGGCGCGCCGCCTGATCCGCGAGGAAGGGCTGCTCGTCGGAGGCAGCTCGGGCTCCGCTCTTGTGGGTACCCTCGAGGCGATACGACGTCATCCCGAGGCGAACAAGGTATGCGTCATCCTGCCCGATTCCATCCGCAACTACCTGACGAAGTTCGTCAGCGATCCGTGGATGGAAGAGCACGGGTTCGCCACGGACTAGACCCGCTCAGTGGCATGATCGAGCTGTTCTGGGTTGGGCTGGGCGGTTTCGTCGGGGCGATCCTGCGATACCAGATCTCGCTCTGGACTCACCGTCTGGTCGCTGGACCCTTTCCCATCGGTACGTTCGTGGTCAACGTCATCGGTTGCTTCTTCATCGGCGTGTTGATGACCCGGGTCGACCAGGGCGAGCTGCCAGACCAGGCCAGGGTACCGCTCGGAGCAGGCCTGCTCGGGGCCCTGACCACGTTCTCGACGTTCGGCTACGAGACCTTCGATCTGTTGCGCGAAGGCTCTCCGGGTCTCGCCGTAGCGAATGTGATGCTCAACGTGCTCGTCGGTCTGGGCGCGGTGCGGCTGGGCGTGTCCGTGACTCAGCCGAGCTGACGTACCAGGGACCACGAATGGCCGCCGAGGTCGGATGTTCGAGATCTGATCGCTGCACCGCTCGGACCCTAGTCCGCCTGCAGTGCGCGACTGGGACTGATACGTGTGGCGCGTAGTGCCGGAGCCGATGCGGCGAGTACGGCGACTGCCAAGAGGACCATCGCGGCGACCAACCAGGACGCGGGGTCCGCCGTCGTGACTTTCCAGGTCAGCTGGTGCAGCCATCGGACGGCGACCAGCGCCAGCCCTGCGCCGAGTGACAGACCGAGCAGAGTCAGCACCAGCGCCTCACGAATCACGGACGATGCGATCTGCCGAGCCGACGCTCCGAGCGCGATCCGCAGTCCGAATTCCCGGCCACGGCGACTGACGGCGAAGGCTAGTACACCGTACAGCCCGACGCTGGCGAGAAAGAGGGCCAGGCTCGCCAGTGCCCCGAGAACGCGCGTTTGAAAGCGTTCGAGAGCCACCGATCGACCCACCAACTCGTCCAGACCGACCACCGCGTGGAGCGGCAGGTTCGGGTTCAACTCCTGGAGCATCGATCTGAGCTGCGGCGCCAGTCGGGACGGATCGCCGGCCGAGCTCAGGACGACATCGAATGTCTGAAGCGGTACCTGGGTCGCGGAGAAGTAGAGCTGAGGCAATCCCTCCTCGTCGAAGGCCCGGGTGCGTACATGTCCGACGATGCCGACGATCTCGCGGAATCTGGGATCTTCGAGATCGCCGACGTTGATCCGGCGACCCAGGGCTTCGGCCAGCTGCCCGTCGGTGCCCACGAAGTGGCGCCGGGCAGTCCACTCGTCGACGATGACGACCCTCGTGCCGTCGCGGACGTCGTTGGTATCGAAGTGTCGGCCGGCGAGTAGAGGAACTCCCAGCACCTCGAAGAACCTGGTACCGACGATCTTGATGTCGGCGCTGGGCACGACATCCGTCGGGCTGCCCTCCGGCCGGAAGGTGGCGGTCCACCGACGACCCGAGAGCGGCAGATGATCGGCGGTCGCGGCGCCATGAATGCCTGGTATGGCCTCGAACCTCTCCTGGAGAGCCGCGTGGAAACTCAGAATCTGTTCCGCTGAGCTCTCGCTCGGGAGATTGATCCGAAAGGCCGTACGTCCACCCGTCTCGAAACCGACGTCGAGAGTCGTCAGAGCTTGGAAGCTGCGGAGTAGCAGGCTCGCGCTGGCGACCAGCAGTAGTGCCAGGGCGACTTCTACGACGACGAGCGCGCGCCGCACAGTGCGCGCATTCTTGGTTCCGGCGGTAGTACGCCCGGCTCTGAGGCCCTGGGCACCGGTATTCCTGACCGCCGCCGGAATTCCGAACACCACAGCCGAGACCATGGAGAGAGCCAACGCGAAGGCGATCAGGGAAGGATCTAGGGTGGCTTGTTCGATTCGCGGAACGTCTCTTGGAACCAGGACCTCCAGGAACCGCAATCCGAATGCCGCCAGGCCGATGCCTAGACCGGCGCCTAGGAACGACAGCAGAAGACTCTCGGTCAAGACCTGCCGGACCAGACGGAGCTTGCCAGCGCCTAGAGCACGGCGGACCGACATCTCATGGCTTCGGGCCGTTGCCTGTGCCAGCAGGAGGTGCGCCACGTTGGCGCAGGCCAGAAGCAGGATCGCGCCGACGGCGAAAGAGAAGAGAAACAGGGCCGGACGCACGTCGCCGACCAACGAATCTCCCAGGGCTTCGACGTGGGCGCCAAAACCGTGTTGGCGTAGAAAGTCAGCGCGGCTCGGCTGCAACTCCAGGGTACGCTGGGCCAGCGCGTCCATCTCCGCGGCAGCATGCTCTACCGTGAAATCGTCCGCCAGCCGACCGAGCGTGGTGAGGAACTCGTTGGGTCGGTAGCTGTCGGCGAGCTGTTCCGGGGTGAAGGTCAGAGGCAGCCAGATGTCAGTGTGTCTCGGCAGGTCGACACCGGGCGGGAGCACGGCACTGATCGTGTGGCTGACGCCGTCGAGCAGGACGTCGTGACCGACGACGGCAGAATCTCCTCCGTAGACGGTTCGCCAGGTGCCGTACGAAATGACGATCTGACTCGATGGCTGACCCTCGGCTGATGGGAAGTCGATGTGTCCCAGGCGGGGCGAGACGCCGAGGAGCTCGAAGAATTGGCCCGTCACGAAGGCGGCCTGAACCTGTCGCGCCTGCGCACCGGATTCGACAATCGGGAGCATCGCCATCTCGGTCCGGTGGAAAGCGGCAACCTCGCCCAGAGACTCTGCAAGATCTCGACGGTCCACGAAGTCCGGGGGTGAGGACGAGGTGATGTTCTCGTCGTATCGATTGTCGATGAGGACCAGCCGATCCGGTTCTTCGTACGGAAGAGGCCTGAGCAAGACCGCGTCGACCACTCCGAAAAGAAACGCATTGGCTCCTAGGCCTACAGCGAGCGTGACGATCATGACTGCGCCGACCAGGGGCCGGCGAAGCAGCGCCCTCCAGGCGATCCGAACGTCTTGAAGAATGGAAAACACCAGTGGCACCAGCTGGAAGGAGCGGTTGCCGCGAGGAGGTGTCTCGGGCGGTCGGGGTTCGGGGAGATCGTGTCCCCGAAGCGCCGACCAGCGCTCCGCAGGACCATGTCGGAGAGCGGACGCAAAAGCCTCGAGCCAGACCACTCCTCGGCTGCGCTGCGTATCTCGCAGCCGCGAACGATGGAGCTCGACGAGCTCGTCGGCGAACTGAGCTCGGAAGCTCCGCGGGTACAGCCAAAGTGCAAGGCGATACACAGATTCGAGGAATTTCAAGACATCATCTCCGCGGAGAGCGAGCGCGCCGCCTGAGACTCGACCAAACGGCGCAGCCGCGCGGTCTCGGCATGAGCCACACGGCGTCCCAGCTCGGTCAGCCGATAGCTGCGCCGACGGTCGTCCTTCGAGTCCTTCGTCTGGTTTCGCTCCACCCAGGCCGCGTTCAGCATCTTGTGGAGACGCCGGTAGAGATTGCCTGGGTCGATCGAGGCCTCGCGCGCGCCGTCCATCGAGATGGCCTTCAGGATGCCATAGCCATGAAGATCTTCCCGGACCAGGGACAGCAGAATCAGGTAGTCCGACGGATGTAGGGGCAGGTGGAAGGACACGTCAGTCCGGGATGTAGAGCTAGGCATATGGGAACCTCGATAGATGTTCTTCAACTATAGTTGTTTTACATATACGAGCCATGAGCCGCTGGGTTTCAATCCGCGTTTCGCCACCGCATGAGGGCGTCGCGAACCGAATCCGAGCCGGTCGACCTCGGGCCGTCCAACCTGGCTTCGGCGATGTCGTATCCAGGACAACTCATAACCTGGAGATAGCCATGTCCCGCGTCGCTCGCCTCGTGTTGTCGTCGATCACCTGTCTGTTCCTCCTTCTTCAACTGGTGGCTTGTGCCTCTCCGGAGACGGCGGATTCCGAGCCGACTTCGTCGGAACCCGACACAGAGATCGCGGCAGCCGGACCGACGGTCGAGAACGGTCTCGCGAAGCTGCGTGCCGGCGATGCCGCGGGCGCCGAGGAGATTCTCGAGCAGGTGGTGGCAGCTGACTCGGAAAACGGTAGGGCGCTCTTTCTGCTGGGCTATGCTGAACGCTCGCAGGAAAAATGGGACGAGGCCGCGGAGTCCTTTCGACGCGCCGTGGAAGCGGATCCGACGCAGCGTCGCGCCCAGTACGAGCTGGCGCGAGTAGCCGCGCGCCAGGGCGAGCTGGAGAAAGCCCTGGTGACGCTGGAGGAGCTCCGCGCGGGGGGGAAGTACGACCTGTCTCAGGTGGCCATCGATCCCCAGCTGGCCTCTGTCCGGGACCACGAGGAGCTTGGACCACGCTTCGCTGCTCTGGGCCCGACGGCCGAGGAGATCGATGAGCCATTCCTCGAAGACACGCGGGTGATTCACGAATGGTGGGGTGAATCGGCGGGTGATGAATATGGTTGGATCGCCCGGGAGATCGGCGACGTGGACGGAGACGGTATCCGCGACCTGACCACCTCAGCACCCGGTTTCCGTACGGCCCCTCCTGAGCCTGAAAACGATCCCGGGACCGAGGGCAAGGTCTACACCTACTCCGGCAAGAGTGGCGACCTGCTCTGGTCGGCAGTGGGAGAGGCTGGCTGGCAGCTGGGACGGGGCATCGAAGCTGCCGGCGACGTGGACGGAAACGGCGTACCGGACGTGGTCGTCGGAGCGACGGGTGCAGATCTGGTACGGATCTACGATGGGCGTACCGGGGACGTCGTGCTGGAGATCCGGGGCGAGGAAGGTGAGCAATTCGGGCGCAAGGTATCGGACGTAGGAGACGTCGACCAGGACGGCCACGCCGATGTTTTCGTTGGCGCACCTCAGAACGGCCGGGCCGGTGAGGGCGCCGGAAGAGCCGCCGTCTACTCGGGCAAGGACGGCACCGTCCTCGTCGAGTGGCTCGGCGAGGCGGCCGGAGATGCCATGGGCTCCTCCGGCGCAGGTGCGGTGATCGGAGATCAGGTCTTCGTTCTCGCCGGAGCTCCCAACGCCGGGGACGACGACGGCGGTCGGGTCTACGTTTGGAAGGGGCTGAGCCAGGAACCCGCCTTCGTCATGGAGTCGGACGCTGGTGCCAGCTCTTTTGGCGGTATGTTCGTTTCCGTACTCGGCGATCTCGATGCCGACGGCACACCTGATCTCTATGCATCGGATTGGTCACATGGCGCCAAGGGACCGCAGACCGGCAAGATCCACGTGGTGTCCGGGACCGATGGACGGGAACTCCTGGTGCTCGAGGGCGAGGCAGCCGGCGACGGTTTCGGCATCGGCCCTGCAGATGCCGGGGACGTGAACGGTGACGGACACGCAGATCTGATCGTCGGAGCCTGGCAGCATGGCTCGGCAGCGCCCGGTGGCGGCAAGGTCTATCTCTACTCGGGCCAGGACGGAGCCCTGATCCGTTCCTGGACCTCTCAGGTGATGGGCGAGACCTTCGGCTTCGACGCGACCGGGATCGGCGATGTCGATGGCGATGGAGCGATCGACCTCCTGCTCACGTCAGGCTGGAGTCCTGTCTCCGGGCCACGATCCGGCCGGATGTTCGTGGTGTCGAGTCGTTAGTTCTGGAAGCTAGGATTCGAGAGCTTGGGAGCAACCGGCGTCAGAAGTCGATCACGAGCGACACCGTCGCTTTGACGTCGGTTTCCTCGAGCTCCACCTGAGCGGTCAGGCCATCGACCGGGGTGCCGTCCGGGTCCACGACGCCGATCTCCTCGAAGGCCGGCTGACTGTCGTATTTGACTTGCAGCGCCGTCTGGAGCGACAGCAGCTTGGAGATGGAGACCTTGACCGAGAACGTGGTGTCGACGCGGTAGTCCTCAGACTCCTCGAAGTTTCCGTCCACCGTGATGGAGTGCGCTAGATGGGTCGATGCCGTGGCCTGCTTCGACCAATCCGAGAGAAGACGAATGCCGAAGAACTCCTCGGTATCACCCGCGGTCGGCCGCTCGTTGGTCCACGTGACGCCGGCGTCGACCCGCCAGGTGTGGTCCTCGGTGTCGAGAATCTCGTGGCCGATTCCGCCGACTCCCTGGAACCTGTGATCGATACCAGCGAACTCGTCCCTCTCCCAGCTACCACCGATGTGCCAGAACCAGTCCTGATCGAAATCGCGGTCGAACCGAGCTTTCGCGTGGTAGTTCTCGGCGGTGAGCTGGCTGTCGGAACGCTCGTCGATCGAGACGATATCGTCGGCGAGAATCGCTGTCCGCGTGGTGATCGTCGATTCCGCGCGCACGCCGTTAAAGCTGGCCTCGAATCGGTTAGAGGGCGCCTTGCGCTCGAATTTGGCGCCGATTCCCAGGCTCGAGGTCTCGGCGTTGCCGTCGGTCGCGACGAAGGATAGCTGCGCCTCGTTAGCCCATCCGGGTTTTTCTGCTGCCTCACCTTGCGTCCCCGGGGCTTGACCGAAGACCGCGGTCGACAGGTAGATCGGGAGTCCGGTCGCGAGGCAGATCGCCAGGAACGTAGGGCGCGAGACGTGGGTGCGATTTTGGCGTTGATCGGCTGTGTCGGAATATTTCATGGCACCACCAAGGTCAGGGTCAACGGTCGGTTGTCACGCAACAAGGTCACTTCGACTCGGCTGCCTGCCGGCTTGCGACCGAGTCGTCGGGAGAAGTCATCTTCGCCGGACACAGCTTCGCCATCGAGTCGGAGCATGAGATCGCCGTCCCGCAGGCCGGCGCGACCTGCCACCGAGCCGGCTCGGACCCGTTCGATCATTGCCCCTTGGAGGCCGAGCGAGGAGTAGTCGACATCGGAGAACTCGATGCCGAGGTCGACGTGTCGGATCGAGCTCACGGCTGCGCGACCCTGGCTAGGGGGTGGGCTTTGGCGGCCCTGGGTCTGCCGTGAGGCCGATCGGCCACTCTGACGTTGTGGCACCGCACCACGGCGTCTTGCGTCGCGCAGCTGGTCCAGGTTTTGCCGCGCCGTGGGCTCGTCGGGGTCGAGCTCCAAGGCACGTTCGAATGCTGTCTCGGCGCCGTCCCAATCACCGAGGCGGAACAGCACGTTGCCGAGGTTCAAGAAGATCATGCCGCGGGTGGGAGCCAGGGTACGCGCTGTTTCGAGAGCTTCTTGTGCCGGTTCGAGGTCGCCCAACGCTTCCAACGCCAACGCACGGTAGATCAGCGCGTCAACGGAGTCGGAGCGAAGTTCCAGTGCCCGATCGGCGGCTCGTAGCGTCGCTCGCAGGTCGCGCAGACGATATTGCACCACGGCCAGCTCCAGGGCTGCCCGCTCGGCTACACGAGACTGGTTGCTGGGGTCGTTGTGAAGCGCAGCTTCGAGGGCATCTACCGCCTGCTGATTCCGTTGGAGCTTGCGGTAGGCGGTGCCCAGGTGAAGCCACAGCTCGGCATGGCGAGGAAAACGACCCGTGCCCTCGCTCAGCAGACGAGCCGCACCCTCGACGTCTCCGGCGTCTAGATACGACACCGCGAGATTGGACAGATGACTGGGCTCGTCGGGCTCGCGTTCGTAGGCTCGGGTGAAGGCTCGTGCCGCTTCGGACCGGCGTCCCAGGGAGCGGAGTACAGTGCCGAGGTTCGACCAGGCGGCGGCGTTGCTGCCGTCGAGGTCCACCGCGCGCTGTAGCGCGTCGGCGGCGTCCGTCTCGCTGCCCGTCCGCAGAAAGAGCAGCCCGGCGTTGGTCAGGGCCCGCGACAGCGTGTCGTCTTCTACACGACCAGCCTGGGCATCGGCCAAGGCGATGACTTTCTGAAATCCCGCCATCGCCTCGTCGTCGCGCCCCTGGCGCAGGTTCAGCAATGCCAGGTTGTAGATCGCCTCGGGGTGGTCGCCGCGCAGCTGGATCGCTTCTTCCAGGAGCCGTCTGGCGCCTGACTCGTCGCCGGCGTTGAGGCGCGTCAGGCCCTCGGACACCTGCTGTGTCGCCATGGACTTGCGCCGAGCTTCGGCCTCTTCCTTCGCCTCGTAGAAGAGGGGAACGAACGTCTCTCCGTAGAGCTCCGGACGAAGTTGATAGTCGGGGTCGAGGGTCAGCACTTCGGCGAGTGTGGCCACCGCGCGGGCGATGCTGCCCTGATCGTGTTCGATCGACGCGACCGTCATCAAGATTCGCGTCTTCTCGCCGACGTCGGAATGCAGCCTGGCCAGCTGCCGATAGAGCGCTGCCGCGGTCTCGAGATCGTCCTCGATATAGCTCTGCGTCGCGGCGTCTTCCAGCTCCGTCAACTCGGCGAGTGTGACGCTCTGGGAGAAAACGCTGGAAGGTGCCAGAAGAAGCGGTCCGAGGACCACGGTGCCGTACACCCGAAGGAAGCGACGAACGTGACCCGAAATCAGCTCCATGTCGGGATTGTAACCCGCGACGAAGACCCGTTCCTCGCGTTACCTGCCGGCGATATTCAGCTCTCCCGCGACCAGGTCGAAAGTGATCGCCATCCGTTCTCCCGACGTGAAGTCGAGGGTCTGGCGGAGCGTCGCGGTGGTTCCGTCGGCCGCCGCCGAACGAGCCGTGATCTCTATCGTCCGGGAACCGGGCGATAGAAACAAGCCGCTCACCGGAGTCTGAACGGGCACACCACCGTCTACTGACACAAAGCCCTGCGGTGTACTCGGCATCGCTCGAACCGAGAGTGTCGCAGGCTCACGGATCTCGGGAGTCACCACCAATCGTTCGCCCTCGGCCAGCTGCACGACCTGTCGGCTCTGGGCGGTGAAGCCGTTCGCATCGATCGCGAACTCCAGGACGTGGCGTCCGGCGTCCAGGGGAATCTCTTGGCGGCTCACCAACGCCCGCACGATGCCGCTGTCCACTCGGAGAGTCATGTCGTCGGTCCAGGACGGTGCGCCTACGACGAGCCGAGCGCGAATCGGTTCCTGTACGGCGGTTTCCGGACCATCCAGGTCGCTCGGCAGAGCACCTGAAGTCGACTCCGGGTCCGACGTCTGGTCTTGATCCTGCGTAGCGGATACCTGGTCGGCGGGGACAGGGTCGGGCGTGGTCTGCCTGCTTCTGGCCGCCGCCGAGTCGCCTTGAGTGTCGTCGGCCCGGCTTCCCAGCCACCAGCCCCCGACCCCGGCGAAGACGGCGAGAACAGCGACGATGATCCAGGGCACGCGGGAGTTGGGCTTCGGAGGAGGTTGTCGTGGCAAGAGCTTGGTCGCAGCGACCTCGATCGGTGTGCCGCCGTCGCCGGGTGTTGGCTCTCGATGCAGCTCTGAGGCGTCCGAGGCTATAGCGGGTTGGAGAGTCGGAGTGGGAACCGCGCCGGAACCCACGACCGTGATCTCCATCTCGTCGAGGCGTGTGGGCGTCGGGGTAGGAGTGGGGTCGGTACTGGGTGGCGGCTGCGTGACCAAAGGACGCTGGGTGTCGGCCGCCGGTCCCGGCGCGACGATTCCGCCCGAGCGCTCGATGGCACCTTGCTTCTGGATCAGCTCGAGCGCTCGCTGTAGCTCGCCGCCGCTGGCGAACCTCCCGGCGCTGTCTTTCGTCAGGCATCGATCGATGAGCTCGACGATGTCCTCGGGAGCCGCGGGCCAGTGCTCGTGCATAGGCTTGGGAGCGGTATGGAGCAGCGCATAGAGCACCGCCGAAATCTGCTCGCCCGGGAACGGCCGGTGGTAGGTGAGTAGCTCATATGCCAACACACCGAACGAGAACACGTCGGTCGCGGTGGAGACCGACTCGCCCATGATCTGCTCCGGTGCCAGGTAGGCCGCTGTACCCAAGGTCATACCCGTCTGAGTGAGGACGGTTTCCTGCTGTTGGAGCTTCGCGATTCCGAAGTCCATAATCTTCGCCGTGCCATCTTCCAGAATGCGGATGTTGGCCGGCTTGACGTCGCGGTGAATGACACCTCGCGAGTGAGCATAGGCGAGCCCGCGGGCGATCTGGAGCAGGTAGTAGAGCTTCTCGGGATAGGGCAGAAAGTCCCGGCGCTTTACCTTGCGGTCGAGATCTTCCCCGGTGAGGTACTCCTGGATCAGGTAGGGAAGGCTCTCTTGGACACCAAAGTCGTAGACCGTGGTGATGTTCTTGTGATGCAGGTTGCCGGCAATTTCGGCCTCCTGAAAGAAGCGGGTGCGCATGTCCTCGCTGTCCGAGGAGCAGGTCTTCACGGCCACGTGCCGCTTGATATAAGGATCGAAGCCCTTCCACACCTCGCCGAATCCGCCGATACCTATCTGCTCGATCAGCTGATATTTGCCCAGGCTGCGCATGCTCTTCCGGTTCGAGTTCCTAGCTGGCCTGGGTGCGGAGAGCGTCGTCGATCCGGGCGCGCAACGTCGCAGCCTCGTCGAACTCGCCGAGCATCTGAATGGCGAAGCTCAGCGCATCACGGGCCATGGATGCGTTACCGTCGGCCAGGAACCGTTCTATGGAGCGGACTGCGTCGTCGCGCCTTTGATCTTTCTCGCCGGGTGGCAGCTGAACCTCGGACGCCGCCTTGGCTGTCTCCTGCCGCACCAGCTCCAGCAGATCTCGGGATACCACGTCGTCTGGGTCGAGCTGGGTGATGTGAAATACGAGGAGCTCGGCGAGCTCCAGATCGAGCTGGCCCTCCCGACGTAACATGATCATCTGGTCGATCAGGCGGCGGGCTGCCTTCAGTGCTTCACCCTTGACCCGGGATAGTTGCTTGCGGGAAGCGGAGACGATCTTTCGGCGAAGCGCCGGCGCGTCCTCGACCGAGCCGAAGAGCTGTAGGGCGAAGCGGAGCGCATCGGCAGCCTGTACGACTTGGCGGTTCTCGATGTAGTCCTCGATGGACGCCACGGCTTCGCCGACTTTGCGGGTACGTCGTTCGTCGGGGCCTTCCCAGGCCAGCCCGGTTCGCGCCTCGGTACGCATCTTCGGCGTCTCGTTGCCTTGCTCGGCCTCAGTACAGGTGATCTGGAGCTGTTTGGCGTCCTGATTGCCGGGATCCATCTCGAGGACTTCTTCGAGGATCAGCAGTGCGCGTTGAAACTTTCCCCTGGCGTGCAACTGGCGGGCGCGGTCGAGCAAGCCTGTGAGCTGGAGATTGACGGGAGGAACTCCGACTTTTTGCGTACCGCTGAGGCTCTCCCGTGACGGCGCCGAGGAACCGGTGAGCTCGATGACCACTTCGTCGAGGTCGCGCAGCACTTCGCTGCAGTCGGCATAGCGCTCGGCGGGATCTTTGGCCAGGCTGCGCTGGACCAGCGCATCGAGGCGAGGCGGGCAGTCCTCCCACACGTCCCCTAGCGCCACGGGGGCGGCATTGAGGACTTGGTCGATGAGGTGAGGGATATTGCGTCCGGAGAATGGGCGGCGAAAGCTCAGCAACTCGAAAGCCAGGACTCCGAAGGAGAAGATGTCGGAGTTCGTGCCGGACGGCTTGCCGAGCAAACGCTCCGGCGAAAGGTACGCCACCGTCCCCAGGGTCATGCCTGTCTGCGTGAGATGACTCTCGACGTTTGCCAGCTTGGCCGTGCCGAAGTCCATGATCTTCAGAACCGTGCCGTCCACCACGCGCACGTTGGACGGCTTGATGTCTCGATGGATGACGCCTTGCTGATGTGCATATTCCAGGCCGCTGGCGATCTGCATCAGAAAGTCGAGCTTCTGTTCCAGGTGCTGCGGTTCCTGTCTCCGGATCATGTGCGCCAGATCTTCTCCGGGCAGATACTCCTCGATCAGGTACGGCATCTGATCGTGAAGGCCGAAGTCGAAGATCGTGGTGATGTTCTTGTGCACCAGGTTCCCGGCGATCTCCGCCTCGCGGAAGAACCGTTGGCGCGTTTCCTCGTCGCGCGAATAACAGACCTTGATCGCCACTGCCCGTTTCAAGAAAGGGTCGAAGCCCTTGTAGACAATCGCGAATCCCCCCGAGCCGATCTTCTCGAGTACTTCGTATTTACCGATGCTATCCATGGTGCAGGCCGGAAGATCCCCAGAAGAAACAGTAGGAAGGCAGTTTAGCAGCCCGTGGTGCCCGTCGTACGGCCGCACGCGACTGCCACTTCGGGCTGCTAGCTACGAGCCGTCTGCCGACCGCTCGTAGCTGTATGCGTGACGCTCGTGCAGGCAGCTGGAGGACGGTACCTGCGCTCACGGCCTGCCGCCCTTCCGGGCTCAGGCCAGATCGAACTTGTAGCCGATGCATTTGTGCACCAGCTTGGCGGCGACGAAGTCGCTCGCGGGATGCCCATCCACCGGCGCCAACTCCACCACGTCCATGGCGACGACATCTTTGGATTCGAAGAGCAGGCGCAACCACTCGATCGTCGGGTGCCAGAAGCCTCCTCCCGGCTCCGGGGTTCCCGTGGACGGCACGACCGACGGATCGAAGAAGTCGATGTCGAATGTCAGGTAGATCTTGTCGGGCAGCCGCTCGAGCGCGTCCAGGAAACGCTGAGTGGAGCCGGTGCGTGTATCCCGGTGCACGTCGTGACTCCAGATGACGGGGATGTCGTGTTCGCGGATCACCGGCATCTCTTCCGGTGCGCTGGAGCGGATCCCCACCGGCAGCGACGGCACCCCCAGCTCCAGGACTCGGCGCATGACCGAGGCGTGGCTATAGGGCGTCCCGTGATAGCTGTCGCGCAGATCGGTATGAGCGTCGAATTGCACAATGCCGAGGTCCGTACCGTGGAGCTCGCGTACCGCTTTCTGTGTCGCGCGCACCGGGGCCAGGGTCATGCTGTGCTCGCCACCCAGGCTGATCAGGAACTTGCCGGCATCGAGATGGCGGCGAGCCTCCGCCTCCATCTGATCCATGCACTCCCCCAGATCCTCCGACTGCGGGAGGAAAGCCGGCGCTGTGTGGATGCCATGCCGGCAAGGCTCGCAGTCGAGCTCCTCATCGTAGAGCTCGATGAATGCCGATGCCTCCAGCAATGCTTCAGGCCCGCGCGAGGTGCCTTTTCCCCAGACGACGGTGCGTTCGAAGGGTAGCGGCAGGATGACGGTGCGGGCATCCTGCCACGATACGAGATCGGTCTTGTCGAGGCTCAAAAAGCTGGGAAGGTCACGGCGCATCTGGGAGGTTCTCTTCAGGGCGGACAGACGCGGGTCCGAGTTCAGGTCGGCCCGTCGTCGAGGTGATGTTCTAGGTAGTCGGTGAGGACGCGAGCGATGTTGCGCTTGCCGCGCATCCGCTGGGG
>JALCBJ010000001.1:20414-209293 GCA_028066595.1 Thermoanaerobaculia bacterium | reverse complement strand
CGGTGCGCCCTCATTAGGCGGCTCGAAAACGCCGGTTGCCGGCCGGGCTTCTAGGCGCAGAAGACGGCCACCACGGATCTATCTGCGAGGGTTCCTCGGCGAGTCGTCTAACGGACGTAGTCCAGCGACAGCCGAATCAAAACTGGTGCTCTCCGCCCGACCTCCCCAAGCACAAAGCGACAGCCCGCTCACCTGCCGATGGAGCAGCGTGAGCGGGCCGGAGCCAGCCACTGATCTACGGGAAAGGAAGGGGACGAGATTCGACTCTACGAGATCAGAAAAAGGCTACGTGGATATCCGAAGCTGTCCAGGTGTAGCCAGCACCCAGAGACGCGGATCCGAGGAAGACGCCACCGAAGTTCTTGTCGATCAGATTCTCGGGACAGAACCCTTGGTTGCAGCCGTAGTCACCAATCTTTTGATAGTGCCATCCGACATACGGCAAGTATTGCTTCTTCCAGATCTGAATATAGACGTTCAGCTTGCTGACGTGGATATCGATTCGGTACGTATTGTAGTTGGTCAGAAGTGGCAGATTCTGGCAAAGAGTCAACTGATGGTTGGCACCTAGCTCGGCATTCGTGAAGTCCTCGATGAACGCACCGACATCGGTGCAGTTGTCAAAGGCACCCAGGTGTCCCAGGGCCAATCCGCGGCCGCCGTAGTGGTCGGGCAGGGGCGCTCCCGGCCTTGGACCTCGTAGTCCGATCGCCCAATGCATGGCTGGGTCGTTCAGACTGTTCCCTGTGTTGAGCTCGAAGAAGATACCGATCGTCTCGTGGTCCTTTGGATCCCTCGTCGGTAGGAAGAGGTAGTCGCCCGAGCCTCCGTTGCCCTGGAAGTCTGCGACCGTAAAGTACTCGACACCATGGTCGATGAAGAACTGCTCGAGCTGCTCGGTTGGAATCAAGGTGGCGTGGCTCGCGGAGCTGCCGGCCCACACCAGGACGAGTGCGATGATCAGACGTCTTCTCATGAGATCTCCTTTCGAGTTGGTTTGCCGCGATCGGCACAGTAGGTGCCGGCACGAAGGCGCTCGGGTGAGGAGCTACCTTGCGACGCCGGCTGAGATGCACCTTTACGCGCCGGATCGAGGCAAACCTGATCAGCCAAACTCGAAGATCTGAGGAGTCGATGGTCCGCGCTGTCACGCGAAACACGAGCTGGACGTGAGGCGATGACACCGCGATCGACCACGTCGACCGCCACGCGCGGGCGCTGGTGGAGCGATCTACGCCTGTCGAACGTGGGTCGGGAGAGCGACCACGCGAAGACCTGGACTCAAGGAGTCACCACCGACCAAGCGCTCGTATTCCCCAATTCGAAGCCATCGACAAAGATCTGAGACTCCACCACCCGTCGAGCGAAAATCCCCAAGCTGTCTCCGTCGGTGTCAACTTCGACCCACGTCACGAGGCCGGCGTAGTCCGCGCTATCGGTGAAGGCGATCTCAGCGTCGAAGCCCCCTGGCGCGACGGTGGTTCCTGCACCGGCCGCTACACCGTCGGCGCTCAGTCGGCGCATTCGGAGGGCGCCGGCACCGTCGTTCCACAACACGAGAAAGTCGCCGTCGGGGTCCCGACGGATCGACGGCTGGTAGCCACCCACGCCCGGTGTCGACGCCACGGGTAGACCCGTCGTGGTCGGATCGCCGTTCGAATCGAAACGACGACTGTAGATCTCGTACGTGGGATCGACGTAGGACTTCCAAACCACCACAAAGCTACCGTCCGTAGCCATGGCCACGTCCGGATCGTTGCGGTCGTAGCTCGGTGCGTTGACGGTGATCTCCGCGCCCTGCTTCGATCCGTCGGAGGCGAAACGCTGCGCCATCACTCGATCGTCGCTACCCGCGTCGGCGTTCCACACGACCACGAAGCGGCCGTCGCCGATGCCATCGACCGCAGGCAGCTCCTGGAACCCGGTCGTGGTGGTGTTCACCTGGAACTCCGACCCCGCCAATCCGCCGGCCGAGTCGAATCGCTGGGCGAAGACGCCGCGACCATCTCCGTCTTGGTCGTCGTCGTTGTCCCACACCACGACGAAGTCACCCTGAGCATCCATGGCCAGATCCGGAAACATGTGGTTACCGGTGGTGTGAGTGTTGACCAAGAACTCGTCGTCGCCGACGAGCTTCACCATGATCGAGCCAGAGTCGCCGTCGAAGGCGCCGTCACGCCACACGACGACGGGACCCTGGGGACCCACCAACGCCTTCGGCCCTCCCTGGGAGCTGGCGGTGAATGAGTTGACCGGCATCTCGCCTGTCTGCGGCATTCCGGAGCTGTCGTAGCGGCGGCCGTAGATGCCTTCGAACTCTCCGTCCTGACCGCGACTCTCCCAGAAGATCAAGAAGTTCCCTGAATCGGTAGCAGCGACGCTGGGCGCGTCCTGCCAACTGGTGGTGTAGATGTTCACCTGGAACGGCTCGCCGACCGGCACCGGCTCGCCATGGACACTGCTGGCGCCAATCAGCGCGAAACCAAAGCCGATCGCAACGACCTTTCCCGCCTTGTACATCCGATACCCCGCTCTCGTGGTTGGTGGGAGACCCGTCGTGTTGGAAATACGCGAGATGTCCTCGCGCCCCGCCACGCCAGCATCGATCGACCACCCCTGTCGTGAATCGAAACAAGGGTCTACCCGCGAAAGGCTGGAGGCAGCGATCGCGAGAGCTCTCCGGCGGGACGCGGTCTGAACCGAGCTCGGGCCAAGGCGGCGCTGGATCAGACCTTCCTGCTTGTCTCGAGGAGTTCGTGGTCCTGACCGGCGCGCCGACGCGAAGATCCGACGAAGCAAAAGGACGGTCAACCCTGCACTAGACTGGTCCGCCATGGACGCCACCGAGACCCAGACCTTCGACGACGACGGCTTCCGCCAGCGGGCGGAGGCTCTGGAGTGGCTGCTGTTCGACGTGGACGGCGTCCTGACGGACGGGCGGCTGATCTATACCCGTCGAGGAGAAACGGTGAAGCCCTTCAATGTGCGAGACGGGCTCGGATTCCGACTGGCACAGAGGGCCGGACTGAAGTTGGGATTTCTCTCCGGGCGCAGAAGTCGGCCGCTGGAGTTCCGGGCCGAGGAGCTGGACATCGACGAAGTGATTCTCGGCTCGGGCGACAAAGACGCCGATCTCGATGCTTTCCTGGCACGCCAGGGCACTTCGGCGTCGCGCGTGGCATTCGTCGGCGACGATCTACCGGATCTTCCCGTACTTCGCCGATGCGGACTCTCCTTCGCGCCCGCCGACGCGGTGGCGGAAGTTCGAGCGGTGGTAAACCGCGTGCTGACACGGGACGGAGGCGACGGCGCAGCCCGGGAGATGATCGAGCAGATCCTGCGGGCGCGTGGGGAATGGCAGCGTGTCATGGCGCACTATTCCCTCGACGGTTGATCGTGGAGCAGGCCGACGTGGAGCAGGCCGACGTGGAGCAGGCCGACGCGGAGCAGGCCGACGCGGAGCAGGCCGACGCGGAGCAGGCCGACGTGGAGCGAGCCGCTGTGGAGCAGGCCGAAGCGGCATCCCGATGGAAACGCTGGCGCCGGCGGCTGCGCACGATCTGGCTCGAGCCGGCCTTGCGCTCCATGCGCTTCGGCTTCGGCGCCTTGACCTGGGGCGGAGCCCAACGCGTCGGCCGCATGCTCGGACGTTTGGCGTGGATAGTGTCCGGCCGGGATCGCAGCCGAGCGTTGGCGCACCTCGCGATCGCGTTTCCCGAGATGCCGGAGACCGAACGACGTCTGCTGGCGCGACGGACCTTCCTTCACCTGGGTACGGCCGCCGCGGAGCTGCTCCATCTGTGGGGCCGTAGCCCTGAAACCTCACTGCACCACGTACGCGTCGAAGGCTTCGAGATCATCGAGGAGTTGCGCCGGGCGAAGCGGGCGGTATTTCTACTCACCGCGCATTGCGGCAACTGGGAGATGTTAAGCACCGCCAACCTCAGTCATGGCCTGGGCCTCACAGCGATGGTTCGCCAGGTCGAAGGCGCAGCACAGGTGGCGGAGGACTTACGTGCCCACTTCGGCAGTGTGACGCTACCCCGCGGTGAGCGGCGCGCGATTTCGGGCATGCTGCGCGTGTTGCGTAGCGGCGGAGCTCTCGTGATGCTCCTCGATCAGGACATCGAGACGGATGGCGTCTGGGTCCCTTTCTTCGGAAGGCCGGCGCACACACCCACCGCCGGGGCCGATCTGGCGTTGCGCCTCGGTGCAGCGGTTGTGCCCGTTTTTTCAGAGCGGCTGAACGACGGCAGCCACTGTGTCCGCTTCCATCCACCGCTGTCCCTACCCGACGACATCACCGAGGCGACGGCCGTGATGACCGCCGCCATCGAAGAGCAGGTACGTCGTCGTCCCGAACAGTGGGTGTGGATGCACAAACGCTGGCGACGACGCCCACCCGAGGAAGCCTTGCCTCGGGAGCACACCGAAGACCGTGTGACGTGACAGAGCGCCCGGCGGGTGAACTCACCGGGCGCTCGAGACAAACAAGCGTTCGAGGCTACTCGGACGTCGCTGCAGGCCGTGGCCGGTTGTTGTACTTGTCGTACAGCCGGTACTGATGGCGATTCTTCAGATCGACTTCCTGCCCTTGCACCCATACCCTCTCGATGCTCGTGCGGATCTCCAGGGGATCTCCGTTGGACACGAAGAACGTGGCCTCTTTGCCCACGTCGATCGAGCCGATGTGGTCGGCGACGCCGAGAATCTCGGCGGGCGACAGCGTGACGCTGCGCAGGGCTATTTCTTTCGGCAGGCCGAAGGCAGCAGCCTGAGCGGCGTGGAAAGGCAGGTTGCGTGAGTTCATGGCACCGAAGCTGGATGCCGAGTCGCTGATGGCGAATCGAACTCCAGCTTCGTGTAGCACGCTGGGTGTGGTGAAGGGCGTGTCGTAACCCTCCCAGGCCCGCCACGGCAGCGACAGGATGCCTGTCAGCACGACCGGAATGTTCTCCGTTGCCAGGCGCTCCGCTACATAGCGTGCGTCCTGACCGGTGAACAACACCAGGTTGTCCAGGCCCTTCTCCGCAGTCCAATCCAGGGCCTTTTCGATCTGAGCTTTGTTGTAAGCAAACAGGTAGAGCGGCACCTCACCCTCGAGCAAGGGCAGCAGACCCTCCATCTTTGGGTCGTGGTCGACAGTGCCTGCCGCCTTGGCTTTTGCGTAGTGCTCGGCATTCTCGATCAGTTCGTCGAGCTGCTCGATCGCCTCGGAGCTGGACTCGGCATCCTCTTCATCGTCGCCCGCCGTCGAGACGGACGGGAAGTCCAACCGCATTCCTGCGGGGGTCGAAATCGTCATGTCTTGCCAGTTCCAGCCATGCAAGCGCATCACCGCCGTGGTGCCAGTGATCGTTCCGCCATTCATGGATACATGGGCCGTGAGAACACCGCCCGCCATGGTTTCGGGAAGCAGCAACGAGTCTGCGTTGAACGCCACCTCGGCCCGCACGTCGGCATTGTTGTCGCCGATTTCACCGAGGTCGTTGGTAGCACGCACGGCCCCGATCTCGGTCAGGCCGAGTGCAGAAGCCGAGAGCACGAAGCCTGGGTACAAGTGCTTCCCGGAGAGATCGACGACCTCGGCACCGTCGGGTGTTTCGATACCGGCCCCGACTGCGATGATGCGACCGTCTTGGACGAGTACCGTACCGTTCCCGATGTCGTCGCCGCTCACCGTGTGCACCGTAGCCCCCACCAGTGCCACGATGGGCCCGTCCTGGGCCACTAGAGTCCACGGTGAAAGCAAGATCATGAGCATGGCTAGCGTGGAGAACACGGGTTTGTGACTCGACCGATGAGACGTCTTCGAGACGAGGTGCGATCTCAAGTGCATCAACTTTGTCTTGTCGAGGTTCATCGTCCGGACTCCTGATGAGGGTGACCATGGTACGAGTCGACGATTCGGTCGACATCTTCGGGATCAGGCTCCGTATCCTCTGCGTCCTCTGCCCGTTCGTCTCCGGAATCACGGACTTCCTGCAACAATGCTTGCCGTTCGGCAGCTATGGTTTCACGAGCCTCTAGATCGGTCTGCCGATCGAAGTACTTCCGGCCATCGACCCAGGTCTGCTCGACCCGGCTATAGGTAGAGAGCGGATGACCACTCCAGATCACGAAGTCGCCGTGCTTGCCGGGTTCCAGTGATCCGACCCACTTGTCGATCTGAAGCTGTTTCGCCGGATTGAGGGTGACGAACTTCAACGCTTCAACCTCCGGCACGCCGCCCCAACGCACGGCCTTTGCCGCCTCCAGATTGAGCCGCCGGGCCAACTCGCCGGAGTCGGAGTTGAACGAGACGAGGACGTCGCGGTCCCACATGATCGCGCCGTTGTGAGGAATGGCATCGATTACCTCGTACTTATAGGCCCACCAATCGCTGAAGGACGACGCGCCGGAGCCGGACGCTGCCAACTCGTCAGCCACTTTGTAGCCTTCCAGCACATGCTGAAAGGTCGCCACCGTGAAACCGTAGTCCTCAGCCACCTCCATCAACATGAGAATCTCGTCGGCGCGATAGGAGTGAGCATGCACGAGCCGTGTTCCGTCCATGATTTCCACCAAAGCTTCGAGCTGGAAGTCTCGCTGAGGTGGGACGAGGTTCTTCTTGCCCATCTTCAGGGCCCTGTTGTGGGCCTGGTGCGCGTCGCGGTAGTCGATCGCCGCCTCGAATGCCTCGCGAATGGACTTCTCCACTCCTTGGCGGGTGGTCGGATAGCGAGGCTCCGGCGCCCGAAAATTGGAACGCTTCGGATTCTCGCCAAGGGCGAATTTGATGCCCTGAGGCGCCTCTTGCATCAGCAGGCCGTCGGCCTCCAGACCCCACCGCAGCTTGATCACGGCATTCTGGCCGCCGATGGCGTTGGCGGAGCCGTGCAACACGTTGGCAATGGTGAGGCCACCCGCGAGCTGACGATATAGGTTGACGTCCTCGGGATTGAGAACGTCCGCCACGCGCACCTCGGAGGTGACGTTGTTCGAGCCTTCGTTCAAGCCGCCGGACGCTGCCGTATGGCTGTGGGCGTCGATCAGACCTGGGGTCACGTGCTTGCCGGTGCCGTCGATCTCCACCGCGTCGGACGGCACCTGCAGATTCTGGCCGATCGCCTCGATCACACCGGCGCGGATCAGCAGGTCGGCATTCTCCAGAACCGCATCTTCGGGAGAAACGTCGTCTGCGGCAGTCCAGATGGTTGCGCCGCGGACGACGATCACTCCGGGTTGCTCGGGCTGCTCGGCGTTCCAAGCGTCCGGGTCGAAAGCCTGCATCGGCAGGGCCAACAAGACTCCAGAAAGCAAGACAAGAGAGGCTCTCGTCATCGCTTCTCGCGTTCTTCTCGGGTTCGAGATATGGCTCATTGGATCACCTCCGGATCTGCTTCGGGCTTCGATATGCGACTACCAGTGAACGTGAACTCACCCATAGGCGATGTGCCGCTACCTTGGGTGTTCTCGCCGTCGATCTTCATTTCGAAAGTCAACATGCCGGGCGTTCCGGACGGCGCCATATCGACCTCGACGTAGACCGTGTCGCCGGAAACCTCCGCGCTGGCAATCGGGAGCGTGCCCTGAGCGGAGTCGACGCTGCCACCCAGATCGTCGATCGAGCCGGTAAGGACGACCGTGGCGGGCATCTCGAATCCACCACCGGCCTTGATCACCACTTCCCACGTACCCAGCGGCTCTACCGACGGCGGCTGCACATCTTTGAGTGCGAAGCGTTTGCCGTCCACCCAGACGTCTCGGATCTTGGTCTTTTCGGCGAACAGATCGCCCTCGGTGACCACCACGTGGGCAGCCTTGCCCGCGTCTAGAGTGCCGAGGGTCTCATCGAGGCCGAACAGCTCCGCCGGCCCGGTGGTCAGTGCAGCGAGGGCGGCGTCTGCATCGAAACCCCGTTCGATTGCCGTCGCGAGATGCTCGTGGATCTTCTTCGGGTCGTTCAGCTCATGGCTGGTGAAGACGAAAGAAACACCCGCCTCCTGCAGCCGTAGCGGATTCTCGGGAGCCTGCTTCCAATGACGCAGTGTTCCGAGGCCGACGCTTAAGTCGTCGTCTTCGGGGACGTTCGGCGCGCCGGGGAACTTCACCGGTAGCAGGAAGGTCAGTCCCGTCGCCGCGACCTCGTCGAGGCGCTGGTACTCGTCTCCGTTGCCGACCACCAAGGCATCGAACTCCAGCTCCGACGCCAGGTCAGCGATCTGTAGTACTCGATCGACATCGCGGGCCTCGAAAACCACCCGTTGCTCACGGCGCGTCGCCGGGCCCAAGGCAGCCAGCGACGCGTTGAACACGGGCCGGCTCTGCGATGGATCGGCTTCATGAGCAGCGTGGGCGGCGGCATGCCATCGCGCGTCCGACGTCACTTGCCGGAGCAGTGCCATGGCGCCCATGATCGAGGTTGGATATCCGGCGCCGAAGCCTAGCGTGCGAAAACGCACGTTCTGCGCCACACGATCGCGGAGTAGGTTGGGGCCCACTCCGCCGTCACCCGTCGCTACGGCAACGCTCTGGCCGCGGAACATGCCCTGTTTGGGCACCAGGACTGCAGCCGTGAAACCTGCGGAGCGGAGTTTCTTGGCCAGACCATCATTGTTGGCGTGGGCGGCTGCTTGGCGCTCCGGACGCACCAGAGGATTCGGGTGTAGGCCCGCAGCTGGCTCATCACCCGCCTCGGGTTCGGGGACCTCGAAGGTGGCGAAGGATTCGATCAAGCCCGGGTACAGGGTTGCGCCCTCGAGGTCCCAGACCTTGGCGTCGGACGGAGCTTCGACGTCGGCGCCAACGGCGACGATCACGCCGTCACGCATCACCAAAGTTCCGTTGTCGACAACGCGCCCGGGCGCCTGCACGATACGGACATTCGTCAGTGCATGAGCACCGGGTCCGTGGTGGGCCTTGCCGTCGAAGGCCGGCCCCTCGATGGCAAAACCAGGCCCCGTCGAGAGCACCAAGACGATGGCTGCCGCCCAGGACGCTGCTACGAGAGCAGGTGCACGCCCGGAGCGAACCGCGTTCAGAATTCGTTGCATGGGGACTCCAAGGAGACGGTCAGCGAAGATCGGGTAACTGCCCGACATGGGGACGAAGTGATTCGCACCAGGTACGACGAGTACCAAACCTGGGGTCGATGGAGCTCGAGAGCTCTGGATACGAAAACTGGTCCAAGAGATTACCTGTCGCAGGATACTTGATCTCATGGGGTCGGTTGCAGTGCTCGGATCGCGGTTACTACCACGAAGAATAAGATCCACGGCGGAACCGTTCCGCCGTGGATCGCTGATGCTCCAGATCGGCGCGGATAGTCCGCGCGACTCGTAGGGTATGGATCGGTGAGCGCCGGCTTGGGGTCGCACCGGGTCGGCGGCCCGACCGGACCGCCGACGCTCACCCAAGAACGAAGCGCCGTTCGCGCACCAAATCCCCACGCGACTCGCAAAACGTCGCAGGCCGCACCCAAGTGCACGGCCTGCAACTCGCCCAGAGCTACTCGGGTAGGGGCCCGACGCGCAACACCTCGTACTCGTCGAAGCGAAGCAGGCCGGCAGCCTCGTCCGGGAGATTGAGCGCTCCGAGCCGGACCGACTCCATGACCGCCTGTGCATTGTCGAGGCGTGTCGCCTCGCCCACGAGATCGCCGTCGAGCCAGAAGCGAAGCCACCCGTCGCGGCGCCCCGGCTCGGTGGCGGCCTTCCAACGCAGATCGACCACGTGGACGTCACTGGATGGCGCGTAGGGCGTCCTGCCGAAGCTGCCGTCGTCGTTCGCTGCGCTCGCTTGTATTCGGAAACCTGTCGAGCTTCGCCACAAACGCAGGCTGAACGCCGAGCCAGGACCGCCGTCGTCGAGTTTCAGCCCATGGACGAGCCCGAATACCGGCCCGCTTGTCGGATCGCTCGGCGCCGGTCCGAGATCCAGGTCCGATGCGTCCACCAGAAACCGCAGGCCGGCGTTGCGTACGGCCTCCGGAGTGTCGTCCCGGAGCCAGGAGCCCCAACCTGCCCCGAGGCCGATCTCGAGTCCGGCGCCGCCCGCTAGAGCGGCCGACGAGTCGATCCGTAGCGAACCCCCACCCAGGCCCATCGCTGTCCACTTCGACAGGTCGGTCTCGAAAGGATCGCTCAGGGAGGCCGTCGCGCCCTGGCCAACCGCGCCATGGTAGAGATGAATCGAGTCCAGGGAGAAGGCCAACCGGGCCTCCACCGGCGCATCGATCGCACCGATTTCCACTGCGCGAGACTCCTGCCCAGAGCTGTGGCCGACGGTCGACGCCACGACCCGCCCGTCGAGCCACAAGCGGATTCCACCCACATCGTCCGTCCACCAGTCCGTCCGCAGCGTATACGGCTGATCCTCCAGAGGAATCCAGGCTGTGCTGTGCTGTTGCCCAAGGTCGTCGAAGAAAACACCTCGGATCCAGGTCGCGTCCTCGCTCATGGCTACCTGGACACGGGCGATGTCGCTCTGGTCTCCTGCGATGCGCAGCAAGGTGAACCTGCAGGCGTAGAGACCATCCTGCGTGGAAAGGCATGCCTCGAGTGCCTCCCGATAGAGCCCGTCACCTCCGTCGGGATCTCCGCTCGACAGGTCCATGTGCATGTCCGCACAGCCCGGGTCTGCCGGAGGAGGACCACCACGCCCAGGCGGTGAAACCGGGATCGGAATCCGGTAATACGCATCCGAGCCCGAGCCGTCGAGCTCGATGCGCGCACCCTGTTCCCCGAGAAGGGCGGCGGCGCTGTCGACGCCCAGCTGTTCTGCCGGATCGATCTCCGGCGGCTCCAGCTCGGACGGCTCGAATCCGAACTGCGCCCAACGGGTCTCTTGCACGCCGGCATGTACAACGAAACGCTGACGCTGGGTCTCGCCGTTGCTGTTCGAATATTCGAGGAGGAACGCATCGGAGCCCACGTCCCAGAAACTGGAGGACCAGGGCCGGTATAGAAGGTCGCCCTCCTCGTCGTAGGTCAGGACACCGTGCACCGGGCCACGGGCCACGGCTGTCGGCGGCGCCGCCCTCAACACTTCGGTTTCTTGTTCCCAAGGCATCAGAACCCGCCGCTCGGCTTCGTTCGCCTGGGCACCAGCTGCTCCTGCTGCCAGGAGTGGTACGGCGAAACACATGAGCAGGGTGTGTCGGATCCACAGCGCTGAAAGGGTCCACTGCATCGACTTGTCTCCTTCAAGTCAGAGAGTTGATCCGCCAGCGCCGACCCACCGCGGAATGTCTATTGTCCTGAAAGCGTACGATAGCTCGAGCAACATTTGTCGACGATTCGCGGCAGATACCCGGACGATCGCAACAATTCGACTCCTTGCGGAGCCCGTCATGACCGACGAAGCCATACCCAGCGAATCCGTAGACGTCACCGAGCTGCTCCACGCCTGGAGCGCCGGTGAGCCCGGAGCCCTCGAACGATTGATACCGGTCGTCGAGGGTGCACTGCGTCGCCGAGCTCGCCGCGCCATGGCAGGTGAACGACCGGATCACACGCTGGAGCCGACCGCATTGGTGAACGAGGTCTTTCTCCGACTGGCGGGTCATGAAGAGGTGAGCTGGATCAATCGCTCCCAGTTCTTCGGATTCTCGGCGCAACTGATGCGCAGAATCCTCGTGGACCACGCCCGGAGAAGGAGACGCGACAAGCGCGGAGGAGGCTTCAAGCTCGTCGCTCTCGAGCAAGTACAGGAGCCCCACGGAGCCGGCACGGACCTCGATCTCTTGGCGCTCGACGAAGCCTTGACGGCACTCGCCGCACTGTCGCCGCGGCAGAGCCGCATCGTGGAGCTTCGCTACTTCGCCGGTCTGACCATCGACGAGACGGCCGAAGTGCTGGAGATCAGTGCATCGCTGGTGAGCAAGGAGTGGACTCTCAGTCGAGCCTGGCTCTACGACCGACTGCGACCGCCCGAGGAACCGAGGTGAGCCCCGAACGCTGGAAGCGGGCCGGCGAGGTGTTTCACACCATTCTCGATGAGGATCCCGCCGATCCGACCGATCTCCTGGAGCACCTGTGCGCCGGCGACGAAGAGCTGGCAGCCAACGTGCTCGATTTGCTGCACGCGCACCGGGACGCGCCGACCTTCATCGACCGTCCTGCCTTTCAGATCCTGCCCGCGCCGCCCGAGCCGCTGCCCGAACGGATCGGCAGCTACCGTATCGTTCGTTCACTCGGCCGCGGCGGAATGGGCACGGTCTATCTCGCGGAGCGCGACGACGGCACGTTCGAGAAACAAGTAGCGCTCAAGGTCCTGAGCGACGAGCTGGCCCTCCCGGACTTTCAGGAGCGGTTCCATCGGGAGCGCCAGATCCTGGCTCGTCTCGAGCACCCGTCGATCACCCGGCTTCTCGACGGCGGCACCACCGCGGACGGACGGCCCTTCCTGGTTGTGGAGCTGGTCGATGGTCAACCCCTCGACCGATTCATCACGGAGGTAGAACCAGGGCTCGACGCTCGGCTCGAGCTCTTCGTCGAGATGTGCTCGGCGGTGCATGCGGCGCATCAGCAGCTCGTCGTGCATCGCGACCTCAAGCCCGGCAACATCTTGGTCACTGCCGAAGGCCACCCCAAGCTCCTCGACTTCGGTATCGCCAAGCTCCTTTCCGCCGAATTGGCCGGCGGCCAGACCGGCCCGTCGGAACGTCTGCTCACGCCGCCCTACGCCAGTCCCGAGCAGATCCGCGGCGAGGCCATCGGCACCACGGCCGACGTGTTCGGTCTCGGTGTACTTCTCTACGAGCTCCTCGCGGAGTGCCATCCGTTCGAGGAGGAGAGACGAGACCCGGCCCGCCTGGCGTTGGCGATCGTCGAGCGCGACCCGCCGCCGCCGTCGGTTACCGCCGCGACGCTTCCGGACGATCTCGCTCCCCGGCGATGGAGCGCACGGCTCCGCGGCGACCTCGACCAGATCGTGCAGAAAGCCCTGCACAAGGACCCGGCGCGCCGATACTCATCCGCCGAAGCGCTTGCGCGCGACATAGAGCGACATCGGAGAGGGTTTCCCGTCGAAGCCCGAGGCGACTCCCTCACCTACGTCACCGTCAGTTTTCTGCGCCGTCATCGGCTGGCGGCGAGCGCGACGGCGACTGCCTTCTTGGTGCTCGTGGCCGCGACCCTGGGACTCTGGTTGCAGCGCTCGGAGATCCTCCGCGAGCGCGACAACGCCGAGACGGTGTCTGACTACCTGGTGGAGGTCTTCGCTGCCGCCGATCCCGGTACCTCCCGAGGACGCGACATCACGGCGGGAGAGCTGCTCGATCGCGCCCGGCAACGTGCCGCCCGCACCGATCTGGCCCCGGCCACCCGTGCTGCGTTCCTGCAACCGATCGGCGAGGCCTACGCCGGCTTGGGCGACTACCGCGCTGCTGCGGATCTCCTCTCCGAGTCCCTCGAAATACGCCGCGCGTCCGGAACCGCCGAGGCCGAGGACCTGGCCGATACGGCGTCCGCACTGGGCGGCGTCCTGCTGGCGCTCGGGGAGCTGGAGCGAGCCCACACCCTTCTCGAAGAGGCGGTGACGCTTCTCGAGTCGTCGCTGGGATTCACCCATCCCGAGACGGCGCTGGCACTCTCGGAGCTTGCGGCATCACATCAGCAAGCCGGCCGGCTGGAAGAGGCCGACACGGCATTTCGGGACGCGCTGAAGCGTCTCGAAGAGGGGAACGAACCGG
Organism: Thermoanaerobaculia bacterium; assembly: GCA_028066595.1. Lineage (GTDB taxonomy): Bacteria > Acidobacteriota > Thermoanaerobaculia > Multivoradales > J023 > JAUIJL01. The sequence continues at coordinate 195,618 of JALCBJ010000001.1, read as the reverse complement.
TGGCACGCGCCCACGTGCGGCATCGGCTTGCGGCGCTGCTGCGCGAGCGCGATCAAACGGACTCTGCCATCGAGCTTCTGCGACTCGGACTGGAGGATCTCGTGTCGGTGCGCGGTGGGCGGCCGGACCCCGACGTCGCGGTCTTCCTGCGGGACCTCGGAACGATCCTGCGACGCCAAGGGGACCACGACGACGCACTGCGGCGTTATCGAGAGGCGCTGGCGATGCAGCACGAGCTCTTTCCCGACGGCCATCCGGACATCGCGGTCACGCTCAGTCAGATCGCGTCCGTCACCCAAAGCCAAGGGCGCTACGACGAGGCCGAGGCGCTGTTCGCCGAGGTCGTCGAGATGCGCCGCTCGCTGCTCGGTGACGGTCACCGGCTGGTGGGCAACACTCTGTTGAACCAGGCCAATCTCGCCGTGGACCGAGGCGATCTCTCGCGGGCGGCCGACTTGTATCGGAGCGCGATCGCGATTCAAGAGGTCGCACTGCCGGACGATCACCTCGATCTTGCGAGCTCCCGCACCGGTCTGGCGACGGTCCTTTCCCGTCTCGGCGAACCGGCACAGGCCGAGGAGCTCCATCGCCAGCTCCTGGACACTGCGATACGGAGCTACGGTGAGCGTCATTCCCGGGTCGCGATCCTGCGCAACAACCTAGCCCGGAGCCTTCAGGCTCAAGGCCGGCTCGAGGAAGCGCACGAGGAGTTCGGGATCGTCGTCGAGGTGATCGCGGAGACGCTGGGCTCGGATCATCCCCTTCTGGCGACGGCGTGGAACAACCTGGCCGACGTCCGCAGACTGTCCGGCGACCTCGAGGCGTCCGCGGAGGCCTTCGATCGGGCGCTCGAGATCGCCCACAGCCGTCTCGGTGCCGACAATCCGACCACGCTCCAGATCGCGGTCAACCGCATGGGAGTCTTGTTGCGACGTGCTCCCGACGACGACACCCGCCGTAGGGCGACTGCGCTCGCGAAAGTCGTCGACCGCGTCCTGGGTCCCGAGCACAGGTCGTCGCGCCAGCTCCAGCGGTTCCTCGAGATTTCCCCGCCGGCCCCTTCGAGCGGTCGCTAGCCGTACTTTCAGACTTCCTCTTCCCAGCCACCGTCCGGCACCTCGGCGGTGCGTCCCAGGCTTTCCTTTCGTAGGGACGCCACCGCTCCGAAGAGTCCCGCGAGTCCACCCAGTGTCACCAACAGGAGGAGCTGGCTCGGTACCAGAAACCGCTCCAGCAAAACCGAAACCAAGAGGCCATCGCCCCGTCGCAGCGCAAGCCAGTGGCCGAGGGCCAAGGACGCCGCTGCCAAGGTTCCGCCGAGAAGACCTTGGAGCAGGCCCTCGATGTAGAACGGCCCGCGGATGAAGAATTCGGTGGCGCCTACGAGCCGCTGAACGGCGATCTCGTCGTGGTAGAGGTAGGCGGTCAGCCGGATGATGCTGGCGATGGTGAAGACCGCGGTCAGGAGCAGCACGCCGCCGAGCACCAGCGCCAGGCCCCGTAGCAGCAGCACCGCGGTCTCGAGCTGAGCGAGCCAGTCGCGGTCATCGTCCACCATGTCGACCACGGGATCGGTGCGCAACGTCTCCAGGTCGGCGCGCATCGCCTCCCCATCCACCGTCGACCAGTCGACCTGGATTTCCAACGAAGCCGGCAGCGGCTCGTCACCCCACCCTTCGAGCAGATCCTCCAGACTCGGGAAGGCCGAGCGGAAACGGGTCGCAGCCTGCTCGGGAGAGACCTCGGACACCTCGCCGCTCCACGCGGCCGCGGCGATCTCTCCGCGGACTCGGTCCCGTGCCGCGGAATCCGTTCCGGGTGCGAAGTAGACCACGACCTTGCTCTCGCCGCGCCAGGTCTTGGTGAGCTGTGACAGGTTGCTGCTGACCAAGAAAAAGGAGCCGGTGAGGAAAAGGCTCAACGTGATCGTGAGGATCGCCAGCAGGCTGACTTTCCAGCCGCGGATCAGGTTGACCGACGCTTCGCGCGTGAAATAGAGGAGGGCCTGGAGAAACGTCATGGGAGATCGCGGGTGTCAGGCCCCGGCGCCGATCGGGTCCGCATCCACCGGCTCGCTGAGGCCGGCGCTTTCCATCTCCGGCGAAGCGTCCGGCGGCGCTTCGGGCTCCGATCTCCTGCGTGGGGCCGGTGGCACCATTTCGCCGGGTAGATGCTCGTCTCGCCGGAGCTTGGCGTCTTCCAGGGTCAAGACGCGACGACCGACGCGCCGGATCAGCCCGCGATCGTGCGTGGCAAAGATCACTGTCGTCCCTTCGAGGTTGATCTCCAAGAAGAGCCTCAGGATCTCCTCTGAGAGCTCGGGATCGAGGTTGCCCGTCGGCTCGTCGGCGAGCAGGATATCGGGACGGTTGATCAGCGCGCGAGCGATGGCTACACGCTGTTGCTCCCCGCCCGACAGCTGCATGGGAAATGCGTTCATGCGGTGGGCCAGACCCACCCGACGAAGGGTGTCGTAGGCCACTTTGCGTTGCTGCTTCGCATCGAGTCCGAGAACCCGGGGTAGGTACGACACGTTCTCGAACACTGTCTTGCGCGGAATCAACCGGAAGCTCTGGAACACCACACCGATCGTGCGGCGCAGGTAAGGCACTTTGCGCTCCGGTAAGTTGGAGACATTCCGGCCGTTCACCAAGATGTAGCCTTCGCTGGCCATCTCCTCACGGTAGATCAGCTTCAAGAACGTCGTCTTCCCGGCCCCGGAGGGTCCGGTGAGAAAGACCAGCTCCCCCTTCGGAATCTGCAGCGACACGTCGTCGAGCCCCAGCTGTCCGCCGGGGTAACGCTTGGTGACCTGGTAGAACTCGATCATTGGAAACGCAGCCGGGAACGGAAAGCGGCCATTTGCCCTAGCTTACCTACGACGGCCTGGCGCTGTCGTTGCGATCCGCACGGTTTCCCCGCTGGCGCACACCTTTCGACCTGCTGCTACGCTTTCCCGGCCCCCGACGTTCAGTCGTCGTCGAACCGAACCAGAGGCAGAAATGCAGCAGCTGATCGATCTTTTCTCCACTCCTGACGCCTGGATCTCGGTCGCCGTTCTGGCCGCTCTCGAGATCGTGTTGGGCATCGACAACATCGTCTTCATCACCATCGTCTCGAGCGGCTTGCCGAAGGAGAAGCGTCCCTTCGCCCGACGCGTAGGTCTGGCGTTGGCGCTCGTAATGCGCCTCATCCTCCTGGCCTCCCTGTCCTGGGTCATGTCCCTGACCACACCGTTGTTCACTGCCCTGGGTCACGAGGTGACCGGGCGCGATCTGATCCTGATCCTCGGCGGATTGTTCCTCATCGGCAAGGCGACCATCGAGATCTACGACAACGTAGAAGGCGACAACCTTCACGGAGTCGAAACAGGCCGCGAGCAAGGCGAAGTCGATGCTTTCGGTGCTGATCCAGATCATGCTTCTGGACCTCGTCTTCTCTCTCGACTCCGTGATCACCGCCATCGGCATGGTCGACCAACTCTCCATCATGGTGATTGCTGTAGTGGCTGCCATGATCGTCATGATCATCTTCGCCAACCCGGTCGGCGACTTCGTCGAGCGCCATCCCAGCATCAAGATTCTGGCACTGGCGTTCCTCGTCTTGATCGGTGTGATGCTGACCGCCGAAGGCACAGGACGGCATGTCGAGAAGGGCTACATCTACTTCGCCATGGCATTTTCCTTGCTCATCGAGCTACTCAACATGCGTTACCGTAGAAAACACCCCAACGGCGAGGGCGACGGAGGAGAGGAGTTGGAGATCCAGGCTGCGGCCTGATCCAGGCCGCGCCCGCCGTCAAGAGCCGCGCATCCATCCGACCCACGGCACGGGAGCAACGATGAACGACCGGATTCGAAACGTAACGGAAGATCTGGAGCGGGTCAGCGCCGAGGCAAAGCAGCGCCTCGGCGAGTTGTCGGCAGAGCAGCTGAACTGGAAACCCGCACCCGACCGCTGGAGTGTGGCCCAATGCATCGACCACCTGATCGAGGCCCATCAGCGCTACTTCCCTTTGTTTCGGAGGCTCGCCAACGGCGAAGTAAGGATGACGTTGTGGGAGCGGCTGTCGCCCTTCAGCGGGTTTTTCGGCCGGTTCCTGATCAAGTCTCTGCATCCGGACAATCAGAAGAAGATGAAGACGACGCCGAAAGCCGCACCCTCCAACAGTGATCTGGGCGACCGCATCATCACGCGTTTCCTGGAACACCAAGAGGAACTGTCGGAACATCTCCGAGCGCTTCCGGACGACCTGGATGCCGAGAACCTCATCGTTACGTCGCCCTTCCTGAATTTCCTCACCTACAGTGTCGACGACACCTACACCATCCTCGTCGTCCACTGCCAGAGGCATCTGGGTCAAGCGATTCGGGTGACAGAGACGGAGGGCTTTCCCGGCCCTTGAGCTCGACCGCATGGAAGCCGGCGGTGGATCGTAAGGCGAACGCGATCCATCACCCGGAGACCGCGGAGAACAGCATGAGAGCCGTCGTCCAGACTCGATACGGAACACCCGAGGCCGTCCTTCAGGTCGGGGAGCTCGCCAAACCTCGGATCTCGGACGAGGAAGTCCTGGTACAGGTCCGTGCGGCCTCCGTGCATCCCGACGTGTGGCACGTGGTGGCCGGACGACCGTGGATGCTCCGGTGGATGGGTGCCGGCATTCGCCGCCCCAGGAATCCGGTCCCGGGCTCTGACGTGGCCGGTGTCGTCGTCGAGGTCGGATCGAAGGCTGGACGGTTCGCGGTCGGAGACGAGGTCTTCGGCGAGACGATCCTGGGGACCCAGTGGAACAACGGCGGCGCCTTCGCCGAGTACGTCTCGGCTCCCGAAGAGTCCCTCGCCGAGTTGCCCCGAGGCGTCAGCTTCGAACAGGCCGCGTCGGTTCCTACCTCAGGATTCATCGTCTGGCTCAACCTGCCCGAGCGGGAGTGGTTCGGCACACAGCGCGACGTGCTGGTGAACGGAGCCGGCGGTGGTGTGGGCACGATCGCGCTCCAGATCTCGAAATCGTTGGGAGCGCATGTCACCGCTGTCGACCACACCGAGAAACTGGATCTGTTGCGCAATCTGGGTGCCGACCGCGTGATCGACTACACCCGCGAGGACTTCACCCGCGGCGACGCGCGCTATGACCTGGTCTTCGACGTCCCGGGCAACCACTCGTATTCCACGTGCCGGCAGGCGCTGAAACCCGGCGGCAGGTATGTCCTCATCGGACACGAGAGCTTCGGCACCGAGGGACGACGGATCTTCGGGCTCATCACCTCGTTCCTGCTCTTGATGGTCCGCAGCCGATTCGACCCACAGCTGGGCTCGGGGCGAACGACGGTCCCCAGCCGTCGGGAGACGATGGATCTCCTGCGCGATCTGCTAGCCGAGGGGAAACTGACGCCTGTGGTCGACCGAACTTTTTCGCTCGAAGAGGTGCCTGAGGCTCTTCGCTACCTCGCCTCGGGACAAGCGCGCGGCAAGATCCTCGTGACGCCGTAGCTGTCGCCACAACTGCGTCTACCGCCGTAGCATAGGCCCATGCAAGGCCGAATGGCACTGGTCGCCGGATTCCTATTGCTCGCTCCTGCCATGGCGACCGTAGCGGACCCGGTCCGTGTTTCGGCGCCCAGCTCGGATCCCGAGCACTTCGTGTTCTTCGGTCTAGAGCGCGACCGCATTCGCGAAACCAGCTTTCTCGAGACCGAAGCGATCGCCGGAGCCCAGCTAAAGTACACGTGGAAGGAATTGGAACCTGAGAAGGGCCAGTATGAGCTCCGTCATTTGCGGCACGACTTGGCATTTCTCGAACGGAACGGCAAGAAGCTCTTCGTACAGCTTCAGGACGTGTCATTCTTCGAAAAGAACGTCCTTGTTCCCGACTATCTGCGGAACGATCCGGAGTTCGGCGGCGGCGCGGACCGCCAGTTCGAGCTCGATGGCGACGACGAGACCACAGCCCGGCCCGGAGGCTGGGTGGCCAGGCGCTGGGATGCCAGCGTAGAAGCTCGCTTCGTCTTGTTGCTCCAAAAGCTCGGAGAAGTGCTCGACGGCCGCATCGCGGGCATCAACTTGCCGGAAACTTCGGTCGAATTCGGCGAGTCCGGACAGCTCTATCCCAGGGGCTTCACGCCCGCTGGGTATGTAAAAGCGATCCAGCGCCAGATGTCGGCCACCCGCTCGGCGTTTCCTCGGTCTCACGTCATCCAGTACGCCAACTTCATGCCCGGCGAATGGCTGCCCTGGAACGATCGAGGATATCTCCGTGCCGTCTACGAACACGCGGAGCGGATCGGAGTGGGTGTCGGTGGCCCCGATCTTCTACCGCACCGCAAAGGGCAGCAAACGCACAGCCATCCGTTGATCGCGGAACGGGGCCCTGGCACCATCGCAGGGGTAGCGGTGCAGGACGGCAATTTCGCGATCGACCCAGCCTCGGGCGAGCGGACGACCGCAGAGGAGCTCTTGCAGTTCGCTACGGAACGCCTTCGTTTGGACTACATGTTTTGGGGAACCGAGGAGCCGTACTACTCGCAGCAGGTGCTGCCGTTGCTGCGGAAGCTGTCTGCAGTCGGCGCGACCGAGGGACGCCAGCCTGCCGGTAACATCGAGCGATGAAGATCGGACTCATGGCCGATAGCCACGATCACGTTCCCAACGTCGAGAAGGCGGTCGATGTCTTCGTGCGCGAACGCGTGGAGCTGGTACTCCACGCAGGTGACTTTGTCGCACCATTCGCCGTAGCGCCCCTGGCTCGACTCGACTGCGAGGTCGTGGCGGTCTTTGGCAACAACGACGGTGAACGGTTGGGGCTCCAGCGCAGGTTCGACCAGCTCGGCGCGCGGGTGGAGCCGAACGTGGCGACGGTAGAAGCCGGAGACCTACGGATCGGCGTGACGCACTATCCGGAAGTCGCGGAGCCCATGGCCCAGGGAGACGCCTTCGACCTGGTGGTCTATGGACACACTCACCAGATCGACGATCGGACCCTGGCGTCACGGATCGTCAATCCGGGGGAAACGGGCGGTTGGTTGACGGGTAGAGCAACGGTGATGATCCTCGACAGCGAGAGCCTGATGGCAGAAGTTGTCGACTTGGGATGACCCGACCTGCCAGCTCTCCGGGCCTCGGACGTCCTCCAGAGATCAGGGCTGTCGAGACCGCGCTGACGATTCGCGTCGCAAACCAACCGACAACAGTGCTCGCGGTCACCGACGAAGTTCGACCGTAGCCGCACGAACTACGGGGGGCGTTGAGCGATCCGTGCGATCACGAGATCAGCCGAACGACCAAGGCCACGGCGACGACGATCGCTGCGCTCACCAGGATCGAGCACAGCACCGCGACTCCGACGAGGTACCGAACCAGGATCGAGTTCTTACCGGTGATCTGCAGGATCAGATTGGCCTTCGGTAGCCGGGCCCGCTCGTGTCGGTAGCTCAGGAATCCAGCGAACGAGATCGCCGTGAGCGTGAGTAGCAGCCCCGTCAATCCCGCCGGGCTCCTGAAACCTCCAAAGGCCTCGCCAATGATCGCAAGAACCGGCGCCAGGACCAGGACAGCGAAGAACCGTAGGGACGGATTTTGGAAGAACCTGAGCATCTGATTCTGCGAACCATCGAGATCAGTAGGTCACGTTACATCGGTCTCTCGACCTCCGCGGGCCGGGAGTTCGGGACCAGGCCATACCTACGTTGACGAGGCACACTCAATTCACCAGCGGATCCGGCTCGGCGGGCCCAGGTCTCGATCCGATGAAACGAACCCACCGGATCGACCGTAACGTGGCCGACCATCAGGATCTTCGGTATTCAGGCGAGTCAGCCGGCTGATCAGGCGCCTCCGCGCTCTTCGACCTGCTCCGCCGTCAGGCCGTAGAGCGGCGGTGTGGGCACGTCGAGTAACGCGAGGTAGAGATAGATCTGACCGCGATGGTGAACGTGGTGTTCCACCATCGCCCGGAGCCATTTCCAGACCGTGATCTCGGCGCCGCCCGGCGTCGTGCAGCGCTCCGCGAGCCGTTCGTCGCCGAGTCCGGTGAGCATCTGCTCGGTCTCCTGCCCCAGCCTCTCCCAGTAGGCCAGCACGTCGTCGTAGCCGTCGGCCAGATCGCGACCGCAGCCGTCGTAAAGGCTCGGTCGGCCCGAGACGTTCTCCGCGAACATCCAGCGCTCCAATGCCGCCAGATGCCGGATCAGATCGCCCAACGTCCATCGTCCCTCGCGATAGGTCCAGTCGATCCGATCCGGCGGGATACAGCACAGCAGGCGCTGCGTCCTTGCGCGGATCTTCTGCCAATACTTCAGGAAGTCATCGAGCTGGGGTGCGTGGGTGTCCATGGCGTCCTCGTACCGATCTTATGCCTCTTCGGCCCGCGACTCACAGTAGGTTTTCAGCTCCTCCAGATGCTGCTTCATGCCTTTGCGGACCATCGGCAGAACGAAGCGGCTCATCAGCTTGGGCAGCAGCTTGTACGGTCGCGCCTCCATCGCGATCTCGAGCCAGGTCGACGAACCGTCGGATCCTTCCGGCCGGCAGGTGTACACGGTGTCCCAGATCGTGCCGCCCGCGTCGGAGACGAATCGGACGGACTCGCCCGCCACGGCTTCCGTGACTTCGAGCTCGGTGACGACCGTTCGTTTGCCCATGCTGCGCGTTTCGCGGAAACGTGTCCCAGCCCCGCGCTTCTGTTGCGAGAGAAACTCGATCTTCTGCACGGCCTGGTCGCGCCGAGGAATGTTCTGGATGTCCTCGATCGCGTCGTACACACGGTCGGCCGCCGCCTGAACGGAACCCGACACGGTCACCTCGAGCCTGCTCATTCGGCCGGTACCTCACGTTGAGTCAGCTGTGAGACGAGGTCCTGCAGTTGGCCCAGGCTGGCGGTCCAGCCGCCATCGATGATGCCGCACAGTTGCTCGTTGGGAATCCCGGAGTGGGTCAACGTCAGTTCCGTGCGGCCGTCCAGATCCCGGAACTCCACCCGCACCTCCATCTCGGGAACCTGGAGCTCTGGATCGGCGTCCAGGCGATAGACCAGGAGCCGCGGCGGCGCGACCTCGAGAAACCGGCCCGATCCCCATGTGTCGAAGACCCCGGGCAGCACCATGTGGGTGCGGAACTCGGAGCCCACTGCCGGCACCCAATTCTCCAACTCGAGGGTCGCCTTGACGTCGCATTTCATCCACTGCTCGACATGCCGGGCCTGGGTCCAGGCCTCGAAGACGAGGTCGATGGGCGCCTCGAAGACGCGCTGCAGGGTAACGGATCGACGTTCGGAATCGTGCTCAGTCACGGCTCTCTCCCTTCGCGGCCGATGGCACAGCACCGGCCTGGAGTTCTTCGAGATAGTCGGCCAGGGCATCGAAGCGCGCCTCCCAGTGGGCGCGCACCTCGTCCACCCAGTGGGCCGCCTGGCTCAAGGGTTCCGGCTCCAGCTCACAGCGGTGCACTCGGCCCTGGACGTCGCGGATCAATAGCCCAGAGCGTTCCAACACTTTGACGTGTTTGGAGACAGCGCCCTTGGTGATGCCAAAGGGCGCACCGAGCTCGCCGACCGTTGCCGGCCCGCTCGCCAGGCGCGCGAGCATGGCCCGCCGCGTCGCGTCGGAAAGCGCGCCGAAAACTGCGTCGAGTGCCACTTCACTGTTTACCATTTGGTAAACTATTCATCGAAATGGAACCGATGTCAAGCTATGGGGGCTTTCCGAATACGAGCTCAGTCGCCGGTGCGGTCGACCACGACCCGGCCCGCCTTCAAGATGAGGTCGAGGGTTTCCTCGGGCCGTTGAAAGAGAGAGACGTCCTCGAGCGGATTGCCGGTCGAAACGCTGGCTCATGAAAAGTTACCGAGGCGAGAGCCGAAACGACAGCAAGAAGAGGGAGTCCTCAGCGGATGAACGAGCACACGCACAAACCGCGGTCCTTTCGCAGACTGATACGGGCAGGGGCCTTCGCCTTCGGAGCGCTGTTGGCCGTCTTGTTGGCAGCGGCACTGATCGTCTGGATCGGCGCAGAGCAACACACTCCGACCGTCGTCGACCTGGCTCACGAGATCGCACATACCGGCCTAACACCTGACGATCTTCCGCCGGACTGGCTCGATGCCCTGATCGCGGTGGAGGACCCTCGATTCTTCCAACACCCCGGGGTCGACCTTCGCTCCCCCGGCGCCGGCTGGACGACCATCACCCAGGGCCTCGTGAAGTTGCACTATCCCGGGCCGATGCGCGGCCTCGTCGGCAAGCCGCGACAGACGATTCTCGCCCGGTCCCTGGATCGGGCTCTGGCCAAGGATCTGCAGCTAGCGCTCTTCCTGAACACTGCCTATTTCGGCCAGCTAGACAGTGTATCCCTGAATGGATTCCCGCAAGCGGCCCGCCGCTACTACGGAGTAGAGGTCGTGGATCTCACACTCGACCAGTACCTCGGCCTGGTCGCCATGCTGGTGGGCCCGAACTCCTTCGACCCGATTCGCCGTCCCGAAGCCCACCGCGATCGCGTTCGCCGGATCGAAGCGCTGCTGGCGAAGCGCTGCGTTCCTTCAGGCTGGACGGACGTCTACCTCGAGGGTTGCGCCCAGGAGGCGCGGCGCCCGGCCGAGGCGCCCTGATTCGCATCTCCCGGCACCGATTCAATATTCACTCACGGGGTCGCCTGCGCGGCAGATGGAACTGCAGCCGGCGCAAGAGCCACCAGCCCTCCGGTGTCGATCCCTCGATGACACCGGGATGGGGCCACAGTCGTCGCCAAGCGGCACGGACGATGCCGTGTCGGCAACGCCGACCCGCGAGGTGTCGCGCCAACGTCAGGTCCGAAAGCGGCAGCTCGGCGACCGATTTCCGCAGCAGTCTCTTCTCGGGCGCCCGAAGACTGCCCTCTAGATGCCGCCCGATCTCGGCGCAAACAGACGTGCCCCAGAGCTCGGCCGCCAAGCTCGCAGCTCGGGCTACAGGCAGCTGGAGACCGAACCGCTCTGCATTTTCGACCACGGAGCTCGTCAGGTCGGGATGGGCCCTGGCGAGTGCCGTCAGGTCGCGCCATATGCCGGCGCCGCGTGGTGTTGCGACAGTGAATGCGTGGGTGGCAGCGAGCAGAAATGCGTCCGAAGGCAGCAGGCGCAAAGCACCCCGCATCTCGTCGTCGGCCACAGCGGCTGTCAGCAAGGCGGCCGGCCAGTCCGGGTCGACCTGGCCCCATAGACGAAAATGAACCTCCACCAGCACGCTCGACGGCAGAACCGCCTGCCAGGCATAACCTTCCTCTCGGAGGTAGCGCTCGCCCAGCGGCCCCGAAGTCAGATCGCGAGATCCGAAGTCCAGCAACGCGCGCCGCGCATCCTCCAATCGATCTTCGGGAACAAGGATGTCGAGATCGGACGAAGGCCGGTCTTCCGGCTTCGGATAGACCGGCGGATTTCGCGTCAGGAGATCCAGGCCCTTGATCGGCGCCCAGGGCACCGACGCCCCGGCCATCACCGTCGCCACCTGGCGGAGCGACTCCTCCAGGAGCATCTGTTTGCCTGCCGTCGCCCGACGACGACGACGCCATGATTCCGACGGTTCGATGCCGGCAGCTTCGGCCGCCCGGCACAGCGCGGAGCCGGCCCGGTGCCGATTGGCGATCGACCCGTCCACGTCGCTCTGCGCGAGGCTTTGGAGAGCTTCTTCGTCACCGTCCCATGCGTTGGCAACGACCCGTAGCTCGTCCTGGAAGGATCGCTGCACGAGTCAACCTCCGCCGGTCGGCTCGCTCCGTTGGGATCCAGGCTCGTCCGTGATCAAGCGCGCGCTGCGGCCCCTCGTGACGTAATTCCAGCCCCACTGGATCAAGACGAGCACGCGGTTCTGAAACTCCGCCAAGTACATCAGATGGACGAAGAGCCAGAGGATCCACGCGATGGCACCTCGGAACTCCAGCCCGCGGATGTCGCACACCGCCAGACGACGACCAATCACCGCCATGGACCCCTTGTCGACGTAGCGAAAGGGCTTCTCCGTCGCCTTGCCGAGGATCCGCCGGCCGATCAGACGGGCCACGTAGCGCCCCTGCTGCATGGCCACTGGCGCCAGACCCGGAAGCTCCTCGCCGTCCTGATGGAAGCTGGCGAGATCGCCACAGACGAACACTTCGGGGCGGCCAGCGAGGGAGCAATCGGCTCCCACTTCGATCTTGCCGGGCCGGGTGAGCCCGGCGTCGCTCTGCTCGGCCAGAATCCCGCCGAGCGGCGAGGCCTCCACTCCCGCTGCCCACAGCACCGTGCCGGCCCGCAGCCTTTCGGGATCGGTGTCTCCGTTACCCGTTGGCGCCAGCTCCAGTACGCCGTCACCGATCTCCTTCACCATCGTACCGGTCCGAACTTCCACACCGAGTTTCTCGAGATCTCGCAGGGCGGTGCGCGACAGATCCTCCGAAAACGGTGGAAGCACGCGATCTCTACCCTCCACGAGGAGGACCCTGCTGCGCTCGGTGGCAACACTCCGGAACTCGCCCTTGAGGGTGCCTGCGGCCATTTCTGCGAGCGCTCCCGCAAGCTCGACACCGGTAGGGCCGGCACCTACGACGACAAACGTCGTCAGCGCTTCGATCTCCGCCGGATCGTCCGACTGTTCGGCGCGCTCGTAGGACAGCAGCACTTTGCGCCGGATACGCGTGGCATCGTCGAGGGTCTTGAGCCCGGGAGCGAATCTGGCCCAGTCGTCGCGGCCGAAGTAGCTCTGGCCGGCACCGGTGGCGACCATGAGGTAGTCGTATTCGAGGTCCTCGTGTCCGTCACAATGCACCCGGCGGTTCTCCAGGTCGAAGCCGGTGACCTCGCGCAGCAATACCCGTGTGTTCTTCTGAGAGGCCAGGAGTGCCCGCAGCGGTGCGGCGATATTGGCTGGCGACAAGCCACCGGTGGCGACCTGGTACAGCAGCGGCTGAAACAGATGGTGATTACGACGGTCGAGCATCGTCACTCGAACCCTGGTGCGGGCGAGTCCGCGAGCACACAGCAGTCCCGCGAATCCGCCGCCGACCAGGACCACGTGGGGCCAGTCGTCTCGAGGTTCGGGCTGGGAGAAGATGGGCATGGGTGGAGGCTACCGCAAGGACGAGGTCGGGGCGGTATCGTTCGCTCATGGACCCGAAGCACGAGATCGTCGGCGTCGCGCTGGCGGGCGGTGCGTCCACTCGCATGGGGCGCGACAAATCGACGCTGATCTGGCCTCCTGGGGCGGGGAACGGCAAGCCCCTCTGGCGCCATACCTTCGACCGCCTGCGCGGAGTCACGCCAGACGTCTTGCTAGCCGACGCCGGGAGGTGTCTGGCACCTCCCTCTGAGACGGTGCCGTCGGTGCCCGATGGACCCGCAAGAGGTCCGGCGGCAGGCATCCTCGGGGCGGCGAGCGCCAGACCCGGACAAAGTCTCCTGGTACTTGCTGTCGATCTGCCCTTGATCCCGGTCGCGCTGTTGCGGCATCTCGCAGACCTGGCGCCGAGCGACGCCGACTGGATCCTGCCGCGCCGCGACAGGGGACCGGAGCCACTCTGTTCGGTCTTCGGTCCGGCCGCGCTGGAGATCCTCAGGCGTCGTGCGGAGTCCGGTATCTATGATCTACATGGGCTGGCCGAGCTTTCGGACCTGCGGGTCCGGCATGTGGGTGACGAGGAGCTGCTTCGCTTCGGAGATCCTGGGAAGATCTTCTGGAACGTCAACCGGCCCGATGACTGGCGCCACCTCGAGATCTCGTCGTCGGGTTGAGTGGGCCAATCTGCCGTCAAAACCACATGCGTTCCAGCCCCGCGGCACGCCGCGCGTCGGCGAGCTGGCCCCGGTGCATGTACCAATGATCGGCGACGAACTGGAGGCAGTGCCGGTAGGTACCGAAGAGGTCCTCGTGACCCTCTGGTGCTTCGGCGCACGTTCGGTCCAGGTCCGTCTCGGTGAGAGAGTCCAGAACCGCCAGGGTCTCCTGACGCATCTCCCGACACCTGGTGAGGACCCGGTCGAAGGGAGGGTAGCGGCTCGCGTCATCACTCACCTCCGCGCCATCGAATAGCTCGTTCCACTCCGCCAGTGGATTCAGCTGCCCGAGCATGAACCAACGGACCACGAGCCCTTCGATATAGGCCAGGTGTCCGAGAATCCAGAGCGTGTGGGGCCCGCCCCCGGGAGTCGGGGAGACCAGGCAGGAGTCCGCCATCTCCTCGATCCGCAAGAGGACGCGGCTCGAGCTCTTCGCCAGGTTGTCGCGAATCAGGTCGATGGATTGCATGAGGTGACCGAGGCGGGGTGATTGGCCGATCGAAGAATGCCGATGGCCCGAGCCATTGTTCGGAACCCGCTGAACGGCGTTGAGGACGATCGGGACCTCGGTCGCGGATCTTACCGCCAGGCTTCCCTCGATCTGCCTCAGGGGAGTCCTTAGAGCAAATGCGATGCGGGATCCGGAACGCTCCGGACCCCGCAGACCCGAATCGGGTCAGGAATCCGTGGATACTCGGATCCGATACTCCGAATCGTCTCCGAAGTAGCCGTCGGACACCGCCTTGACCAGGTAGACCTGGATCTCACCAGACTGGTTCGTCACCGACACGCTGTTGTTGCCACTGCTGAGATCGAGATCGACCTGCGTCAGGACGGCCTCCGTGATGTCCCAGCGCCTGTCTGAGATCTCCTCGTACGGGCCAGTCACCTGATACATGATTAGACGGGCCGTCGCTTGGCCCAGGATCTCCGTACTGACCGTGGCAATCTCGGCGGTCGGGATGGCGAAGATCGTCCAGTCCACGTCGCCGGCATCGTGGAAGTTGTGCAGTTGGGGCTCCGCGACGGCGGAGATCGGCTCCGCATCTCCCGGCAGGTCGTCTGTGTAGCCACGGACTCCGTTCAGATTGTCGTACGGATCCGGATCGTAGGCGATCGCGGTCGCGCTGACGCTGATCTGATATCCGCTCGACGCACCGTGCTGGCCGAGCGCTGTAGCTCGGCAAGCATAGACTGCGAGGTCGCCCGTGGTGTTCTGAACCGACACGCTGTTGCTTCCCGCCGTGTGATCGCTGTCTTCCAATGTCAGATCCGACATCGTGATGTCCCACCGATTGGGAGCGATCTCCTCGAAGTTGCCCGTCACGTGGTAGATGGTGAGCTGGGTCGCGGTGGAACCCGAAGGTGACGCCGTGACGGTGGCATCGTATCCATGCTCGATGGCGAAGATGGTCCAGTCGGTGTCGCCAGCCTCGTGGAAATTGTGATCCTGCGCCGGCTCGACCGCAAAGATCGGAACCGCGTCGCCGGGTACATTGTCGGTGTAGCCACGGAGATCGATATCGTCGTATTCGTCCGGGGATGTCGGAAGGGTGGAATCGAATATGCCTTCGACATTCAGCAGGCGATTCGGTGTCTCGGCGCCAGGATCGATGACCAGGCCAGGAGTCGCCGAGGCGATGATCGCCGCTTCGATCTCAGCGGGTGAATAGTTCGGATACCGGTCGAGGAGGAGAGCTGCGACGCCGCTGACGTGGGGTGCTGCCATCGAGGTTCCGCTCTTCAAAGCAGTCGAAGTCCGATGACCGGCCGAGAGGATATCGACGCCGGGGGCGAAGACGTCGACGAGCGGACCGTAGTTTGAACCGATCCATCGCCGGTCCTCGTCGTCGGTGGCCGCGACCGTGATCGCCCCGGGATGGGAAGCGGGAAGCTCGTGTCCCCACTGTAGGGAAATGTGATCGTTGCCGGCCGAAGCGACGATGGTGATGCCGCGAGCCATCAGACCTTCCAGAGCATCGATCACAGGTTGATGGAAAAGCGATCCCATGCTCATGTTCGCCACCGCAGGCGCCTCGAAGTTGGCAGCCAGCCAATCCATGCCCTTGATGAAATCGGAACTCAGTCCCTCGTTGGAACAGTCGAGCACAGTGACCGGCGTCAGCTCCACACCTTTGGCGACTCCCCAGGCGGCGCTGCCGATGGTTCCCGCGACATGGGTACCGTGGCCATGGCAGTCTCCGAAGCACCTCGTGGGTGGATCGATGAGATCTCGCGGAGCGCCACAACTGCTGCCACCGTTCGAGCCTCCGCTGACGAACCTCGGCCCCTCATGGAGGCGGTCGACGAATTCGAGGTGCCATTGGATTCCAGTGTCGAACACGTACACGTGGACACCACTACCGTCTTCTTCATACGAGTACTTCCCGTCGAGGGGCAGACTCGATTGGTCGATGCGGTCGAGACCCCACGTCGGATTGATCTGTGTTGCGTATCCTCGGGTGATCAGATCTGCCTGCACGTAGGCAACGACTTCGTCGGCCGCAAGTGCTTCGGCAGAGCTGCGGCTTGCCTGCTCGATGACGAACCCTCGAATCAACTCCGAGTAGATGGCTACAAGCTCTCCGCCATGGCGGCTCGCCAGATCCTCGGACATGTCGAGCACGGTCTGCTGGACTGAGCTGTTTCGGCGCTGGGTCTTGAATACCTTCTGGTCGTCCAGAATCACGATGTATCGGCCCGGAACCGCATCGGGTGAATCGACATCCCGTATCGTCGCTTCGGTGAACTCTGCCGAACCCTCGAGGGCGAACCCTACCGAGCTGCAGAGAGCGAACGCGGCGACAGCCCAAACGAAACTTCGCTGAAATAGGTCTTTCATGTCTGCTCCAGTGTCATTGGATGGTGGAGATCGGACGGCGAAGCCAAGGCTCCGCCGAGCGGTGTCCGGCCACGGTCCAACGTGGACCGGGACACCGACTACAAGAGCGGGCCAAGCACCGACACAGAGCGTCGCGCGAAACGATCCCGGCTCTATCGAGCGGCGATCATCGAGCTTGAGAAACGCGGCTCCGCAGCTTCGCGGTGGGCCCTTGTGCCGTCCTAGGCGCACCGCCGACTCGAAATGGATCAACCGCTCGGCCGCTCGGCCGTGTCTCGACGAAACCGGTCGACTCAGTTTTGACACCGGCTTCTTTCATTTCGGCTGCACGGATCGGTCTCACCGACGCTCTATCTACACCACACAACTCGGACCTATGAGCTCTGACCCGCCCCGATCAACCGAGCATGATGCTCACAGAAGGACTCCTGTCGAGGATCTGAAATCTCCCTGGCCATCCGGCAAGCTTTGGTGGCGGCGTCTCGCGCGTCATCCAGACGCCCGGCCGCTTCCAAGCCGTCGGCAAGGCTGTCGTAGACATTTGGATCATTGGGACTGAGCCTGAGATTGAGCTCGAAAGCGGTCAATGCCTGCTCTACTTCCTGTCGCTCGAGATGGAAGTATCCGGCACTGTTGACCAGATCCGAACGCGGTGGGAATCGGAAGCCCAGTTCTTCGGCCGTTCGATTGGTGTGATCGAAAACCGCTTGGATACCACCGTTCTGGAACTCCTCGACCGATAGCGAGTAGCCGGTGAAGAGGCGGCGCAACGCTCGATACATACCGATCGCCGGAGTGGTGCCATGGGACTCGTCGGCTGCGATGGGCGGCGCATACCAACGAAGCCAATCCTGGGCCGAGTGGTTGAGCACATCGTGCATTCGCAGATAAGCATGGGTGATGTTGGGGTTCTCTTTGCCGCCTAAATTCATGAACCAGAAGCTTCTCCTCGCCGAGCTTCGACGAAGAAACTCCTCGGCTCGGGGAAGCACGGCTTCGCCGTCGTGCCACAAAGCTGGGCTGAAAGCGAACCGCGCGTGAAAAAGCTCTGGACGCTCGATCAAACTGTGAAGCGCGAACAGCCCGCTCCGGGAATGGCCGGCGAGCATGCGGAACGACAGGGTCCGATAGCGCTGCTCGACAAAAGGAATTAGCCGTTGCTCCAGGTCGCGCAAGAAAGCATCGGCGCCACCCGTTTCGACTCCGTCGTCCTTGGGACCCCTCGGTTTGTAGTCCCGCCGCCGCGCGTCGTCTGAGGGATTGGGAAGACCCACCACGAGGGTAGCCGGCATCTTGCGACGAGAGGTCAAAAACTCCACTGTGTTGAGAGTGTGTGGAAGGTTGCGCTCGCTATCGAGAACGTAGAGCACCGGAAAACGAAGGTCGACCGATTGTTCGTAGCCCTTCGGTGTATGGACCTGCAATACCCGCTCTTCCCCTTCGACGTGACCAGCGATTCGATACTCGGTCACTGTTCGCTTCTCGGCCAGGACCTTTTCTCGAGTGTCTTCCCTCGGTTCCTCAGCAGAAGCGTCAGAAGCTCGACCCATGGGGCTCAGCAGTGCTGCGAACACCAGGAAGTAGATTCGGGAATCCATTCTCAGAAACGTTGACATGGCCATCGATACGTCTCCTCCGCTGGGAGCGTCTAGGTGTGCTGGATCACGGGTCACACGACTTACCTCACGGGAGGCTGACAACGTAGGAAGCGAAGCCGGTCATCTCTTTGTCGCACGGCGAGAGTCGGAAACCGTCGAGGTCCACACACTGACGATGGCGACGCCTTTCGTCGCTTGATCCTGCAGCGGCGCGATCCCGAGTCGCCGTTCTTCGGTGCATTGACTCGCGCGGCGCAGCAGCTGTTCGAGCTGCTGATTGCACCGGCCGCCGATGCGATCGGCGATTCCGAACGCATCTTGATCGTGGCGGACGGCGCCCTCCACCGCCTTCCCTTCGCCGCCTTGATCGAGCCCGACGGCGAGTATCTGGTCGCCAAGCGGCCGGTACACAGCGTGTTGTCCACCACACTGTACGGTCGCTTGCGCGCCAAGCCGGAGCCTTCGGAGGCGTCACCGAGCCGTCTCGCGGCCTTCGGCGATCCGCTCTACCCGACTCGGCTACACGAGGGCCCGGCCCTCACTCCCGAGCCGCGGGTGCGCTCACTACTACGTCGTTCCGTTCTCGACTTCGCACCCTTGCCACATAGCCGGCGAGAGATCGACGGCATCGTGGAGCTCTTCCAGCCAACCGAGGTGGCGAGTTCACAGGGCCGAGGGCGACGGAACCCGCCGTGCGGGCGTTGCAGCCTGGAGTCGATATCGTGCATTTCGCCGTGCACGGCTATCTCGACGATCGATTTCCGCTGAACTCGGGGCTCGCGTTGTCCATGAGAGCCGAGGCACTGCCAACGGACCATGATGGCTTGTTGCAAGCGTGGGAGATCTTCGACGCCCTACGGCTGGACTGTGAGCTGGTGGTGCTCTCGGCCTGTGCCACAGGTCTCGGTCAGGAACGAGGTGGCGAAGGGCTCGTCGGCTTGGTACATGCGTTCCACTACGCCGGCGCCCAGAGCGTGTTGGCCTCTCTGTGGAATGTGGACGATCAGGCTACTGCCGATCTGATGATCGGTTTCTATCGTCACGTGCGAGCCGGCCTGGCCAAGGACGGAGCTCTGCGTGCCGCGCAACTCGAGTTGATCGCTGGCCACTCAGAGGCAGCCGGGGTGAAGAGCCCTCGCTTGGCGGCGCCCTACTATTGGGCGGCGTTCAGCCTGCTGGGCGCTCCTTGAGACAAGAGATCAATCGGCCGACACGCGCAGAGAATACTCAGACGTCGTCGCCTCCGGAACCTCGAGCGCTGTGAGCAGCAGCCGGTATTCGCCGGGGGACAGGAGGCTTCCGCGGAGCAGGACGAAGAGCTCCGGTTGGTCGCCGTTCTGGAGCTCACCGCTCCACAATGGAATGTCGGCGCCGACGGGCAGGACTTCCAGCCGATAGCGTTGGCCCGCCGCGGGTAGGTCGCCTGGGTCGAGAAGTAACAGTACATGTGCAGCCGAGCTGGCTACGGTCTGCGTACCTGTGGCGCGTTCCTCTCCGGTGGCCAACCACACCACGGCAGGAGCGATCACCGGCTGGCTGGCGGCCTGGCGTAGCTTGGCGATGTGGAGTGCCTGTCCGGCGATGACGGCGGTAAGACTGGCCACCACCGCGGCGGCAGCGAGCGCCGCCCAGTAGGGCACAGCTCGACGTGCCGCCTCAGGGGCGTCGGCGACCACTGCGCCGGGCAGTTCGGATCTACCATGAGCTTGCCGGATCGCCGCACGCGTTTGATCGATCTCGGCGATCCACTCGCGGTATTCCGGATCCCGATCCGTTTCGAGCGCATCGGGAGAGACCTCGGAAGTACCGTTATCGAGGCTTTCGCACCAGTTCCGCGCAGCCTCGAGATCGCCCGCGTCGAGGCGTGCCGAACGGTGCGCTCCGAGGAGCACGGACGGTCGTAACCAGGTAGCCAAGGCGCAGCGCAATACTCGGCCGTCACCCATCGCCAGATCCGGACTACCGAGGAGGGGGCTGCCATCGACGGGTACCAGGCAGACCGCTGTGACGTCTCCGCCATTCGTCTCGACATCGACCTGCAGCCATTCCACGGCCGCGCCGAGCTTGCCGGCGTCCACCGAACTCGGCGTGTCGAGAACCCACAGGTCGCCTACGCCAGCCGGCTCATCGCCAGCCGGTACAGTGGCGTGGAGCCGATCGTGCGCTACCGCTGCCTGCTCCGAGAGTCGGTGCAAGATGGCAACGGGAGGATCGTCCGCTCGTTTCACGACACACTCACCTTTTCGCGGACCATGGTTCTCAGCTGCGTAGGCGTCTGACCTCGCTCGCAAGGGCCCCCTTGCATCTCGATAGCCTGTCGGAGCATGGAATAGAGCTCAGGGAATCGCGCTCTAGGAATGTCGAGAAGCTCGGCGAGCCGCCGCTGGGATGGCATGGCGTCGTCTCCGGCCGCGTGGCAACGCAAGAAGTGCCATAGCTGATCGAGGTAGCCTCGAGTGCGCCGATCGGTCGACAATCTCCCGAGAGCGACCCCGACATCGGCAACGAAACGCTCGAATGCTTGCCGCTCCTCGAAGCTGGCGGGAGGGCGTGCGGCTCGCACCAGGTCCGCCGGGCCACGATCAGCCTCGGACTGCTGCTCGTGGTGCGCCCACCAGCGGGCCCAACGTTGTCGCACGTGCCGTTTGAGGTGGCGAGCGAGCTCGCCGAAAGCGACCTCTTGGTGACCCTGCTCGGCCAGCTGCGGCAACAACGCCGCGAGCTGCTCGACCACGGAGTCGACGTTCGAACCGCGGGCGGTGACGAGCCGAGGCAATAGCTCATTGGCCCAGTTGCCGGCCACGGACTCGAGGTCGAGGTGCCGTCCGATACTACGGGGGCGGGGGCTCCGACGAATCTTAAGCAGGCTTGTGTTGCGCACCGTCGAGTCACCCTCCGCGACGCTCAGCTCGCCCCGCTCGACAGCTATGACGACTGCCGCACGAAGTGAGGTGAACACCCTGAATCCGATCGGATCGTGTCTCCGTTGCAGGTCGTGAAGGAAATGGCGAATATTGTTGAAGATCAACCCCTCTACGTTGTCCTTCTTCTTGAGCTGCGCAGCCAGACCAGGCAGGCGGCGTAGAAAGACCGCGGTGTAACAGTCCGCAGCTAGCTCATCGATCGCCTCCTTCGTCCAGACGGGTAGTCCGTAGAGACCCAGGCAGCTGGGCGAAGCGGTGAAGAGCAGACGTCGCTGCATCTCGTGGGTCAGCGCGTCGCGCAGTTTCTGCCAGGGTTCCCGCAGCTCGTCCGAAGTGACGCCGCCACGCTTCAGGTCGCGCACGTGTTGGGTAAAGAGGAAGCTCCGAACCATCACATGGGGGGCAGCGGATGAAGTGAGAAGTTGTTTGTCGAGATCTCGCCGACGGCGAGTCCGTTCGTCGGGCTTGCGCACCGGCTCGCTTCACGGTTGGCCAGCCAGTAGGGTACCGAAGGGAGTCGCCGGAGGCCACCTCGTGCCGGCACTGGTCGTCCCTCGGCATCCAGGCCGCACGTCCCGCGTGATCAGCAGCGGGCTCTGCGGGTCCGCCGCGCGATCGCCGGGCTGAGGATTCACGCTCGAATGTCCGTGATGCTCGGCGACGGGGGCTTGGTTCCGGGGAGCTCGACGGTCCGGACCTTCACGTGCCTTCCTTCGAGCCGAGGTGGCTAGCGAAGAGGTCCGCGTAGACGAAGCCACCCCGTTCGACGATCTCGCCCCGCTCCAGGTCGAGACGGTGAGCCATCATCGGCCCGGCGGCGACGCAGGTATGGAACTCACCGTTCTCACCGCAGGGATCGACGTCGTCCGGCAACCCGCGTAGAAAGTCGTCGTCGTACCGGACGCCGGCCAACGATGGATCGACCCGTTGGGGGTCGAGTGTGGTGACGTAGGCTTCGAGCCCTGATCGCAACATGTCCGCAGCGACGGCGTTCGTGTCTTCCTGCCAGAGCGGAAAGATGGGCTCGATCCCGGTTCCGGCGAAGAGTGTCTCGCGGTACTCACGGATGTCTTCGAGGAAGAGATCGCCGAACGCCATTTGATCGACGGATCGGCTCGCGGCCCTCTGCAGCAATGGAGCTACTGCGTCGAGGTAGTCATCGTTGGTGCATGGGTAGGGAAGCTCTACGGTCTCGAGCGGTAGTCCGACGGCTTCGGCCTGCGCCTGCAGGACCTCGATGCGAGTACCGTGAATGGCGACGCGGCCGAAGTGAGGGGTGATGGTGGTGACGAGACGTTCGACGGCTACTTCGGGATTCGAGCGCAGACGGTGTAGCGTCCATGCGCTGTCCTTGCCCGAGCTCCACCAGAGCCAAACCCGCTTGGGCACACGGTCATGTTGCGGCTCAAGCCCCTCGGCTGGACCTGAGCTCTTTTTGGGTTCCGTCGCCATCAGGATCGCGATCCTACCGACCAGGTGCGCTTGTTGCGCGCGAGGATCAGCCCAAAGAGTGCCCTGCTATCGATTTCGGCATCGGGCGGTGTTTTCAGATTCGGGACGACTCCGTTCGCGGGCGGACGCAGCTCCGATGATCTTCAGGTCCTCTTGACCGGAAACTGGGCCACAAACGCTGGTATCGCCATTGCAGGGACCTTGAAACATCATGCTGCGAGACCTACCTTTCGTCCTTCGCTCCCTGTTCCACCGACCCGGCTTCGCCGTCTCCGTGATCCTCACTCTCGGACTGGGTTTGGGGGCCAACGCTGCCCTCCTCAGCTTGGTGGACGCCGTGATGCTGAGGCCCCTTCCCTATCCCGAGGCCGACGCGCTGGTGTCTATCGTCTCGACCGTTCGACGTGGCGACGCCGTGGAACAGAGAAGCCTCTCCTATCCCGATTTTCAGGACCTGAAGGCGAGTGTGTCGGCATTCGAAGCCGTAGCGGCCTTCTCCGATTCCTCGGCCATCTGGTCCGGCAGGGAGCGCGCGGAGCTGCTCGCGGGAGAGTGGGTCATGGGTGACTACTTCGACACGCTACGCGTCCACCCGGTCCTCGGTCCAGGATTCTCGCAGGGTGGCGACCGTGAGGTCATGATCGCGCATTCCTTGTGGCTCCGGAGCTTCGGCAGCGACCCGGGCGTCCTCGACCGATCGCTGACCTTCGACGGAGAAGCACATCAGGTCGTCGGAGTGATGCCTCCCGGCTTTGCCGGCCTATCCGAGAACAGCTCCGTGTGGTTCAGGCTCGAGGATCAAGATCCCGAGCGCTGGGATCGTGGCAGTCGGTTTTTGAGCGCTGTCGGGCGGCTCGCGCCCGACGTATCACTCGCGGTGGCCAACGACCAGCTCAGCTCGGTATTCCTCCAGCTCGAAATGGAATATTCCGAGGAGAACACCGGCTACAGCGCCGTGGCAGCGTCGCTCCGAGAGACCATGGTGGGTGATCTGACACGGCCGGTGACACTCCTCCTGGCAGCGGTGGCTCTGCTACTGATGATCGCTTGCGCCAACGTGGCCAACCTGTTGCTCGTCCACCGCGTGCGCCAGCGTCGTCAGGTCGCGATCCGCTTGGCTCTCGGGGCCGCTGGCCGACACATACTGGGCTGGCGGGTGGCGGAGGCAGCGGTTCTGGGGTTGCTCGGTGGTGGGCTCGGCTTGCTGCTCGCGAGCTGGGGCACGGTGGTCCTGGTGCGACTCAGTCCAGTAGAGCTGCCCGCCTTTGCAGCTGTGGAGATCAACGGAGCGGTGGCGGGTCTGGCACTGGCGTTGGCACTGGTCGTCGGAGGCGTCCTCGGACTGTCGACAGCTTTTCGCAGCGAGATGGACGGCTCGCCCGAGCTGCTGCGCCAGGGTTCGACGGCGGGAGAGGGCAGATCGGGCGGCGCCCGACGTTGGTTGCTGGCAGCGGAGGTGGCGTTGGCCTTGATGGTTTCCGTGGGGTCCCTGGCAACCCTGGCGAGCTGGCGTTCGATGACGCGTATCGACCCAGGATTCGATCCCCAGGCGGCGGTCTTCCGCGTGATCATTCCGGACGTGGGCGAGAGAGAGGCGCCGGCGACCCAAGATCCGGCCCGCGAGGCTCTGCGTCGGCAGGTCCGTGAAACGGCGGCTGAGCTGCCCGGCGTCGCTACGGTTGCTCTTTCGAGCGACACGCCCTTGCGAGGCGGCTTCAGCGCCACCGTGGTGAGTGCGGAGGGTGCGGATCCGCGGCCGAACGAGCCCTACAGTGGCGGCGCCCGAACGTATCGGCACGTGGTGTCTTCCGAATATTTCGAGGCACTCCAGCTACCGATCGTCCGCGGTCGCAGCTTCGATGGCGTCGCCCACGATTCGACACCCGTGGCCGTCCTATCAGGTCGTCTGGCGGCGACGTTGTGGCCGGAGGTCGACGATCCGATCGGCTTGCGGTTCAAGCTTGGGCCCCCAGCGAGCCAGCAGGAGCTCGACGCTGCGGCGGCCGATCCGGCCGAGGATCCATGGATCGAGGTCATC
Organism: Thermoanaerobaculia bacterium; assembly: GCA_028066595.1. Lineage (GTDB taxonomy): Bacteria > Acidobacteriota > Thermoanaerobaculia > Multivoradales > J023 > JAUIJL01. The sequence continues at coordinate 170,984 of JALCBJ010000001.1, read as the reverse complement.
GGTTTGGTGGGCGACGTTCGTCATCGGACCCTGGTACCCGACCCAGAGCGGGTTGCTGAAGACCCAGACCTCTACCTCCCGCTATCGCAGTGGCCGCGGAGGTCGCTCGCCGGCATCGTTCGCATGGAGGAGGGCGCTTCGCCATCGACGATTCTGCCTGTACTCCAGAGCCGGCTCGAGCAGGTGCATGCCGAGATGCCTGTTTTTCGGGTCGGCACCCTTTCGGACAGCTTCGACCGTCAAACGGCTCGTAGCCGATTCGGCTCGGTGTTGATGACTCTTTTCGCCCTGCTCTCTCTTGCGCTGGCGTCGATCGGCATCTACGGCGTGATGGCCTATCGGGTCAATGCGCGGGTGCGGGAGCTCGGCATTCGAATTGCGCTCGGGGCAGATCGAGGCCGGCTGGTGCGGAGTGTTTTGCGCGAAGGCCTGTTGACTGCCGGCCTGGGACTCACGGTGGGCGGGTTCGCGGCCTGGACCGTCGGACGCTGGATCGGCCTCGACGAGGTGCTCTACGGAGTGGACCCAGCCGATCCTCTTCTTCTCGTTCCAGCGGCTCTTCTTCTTGCTGGCATCGCCGCTGCGGCCTGTAGCCTGCCGGCGCTCCGCGCCAGCCGCGTGGACCCAATGGTGGTGCTACGGGAGGAGTGAGCCACGCGATCAGCCTCGCTTCAGACGACAGCTGATACGACGGGCTGTCGGAGGATGGTCCTGAGTCGTTCAGCGGGTACCCGGCGCGGATCGCTGAGGTAGATCTCGTGGTGCCAGAGATGCGGCGCCCAGCCCTCCGATTCAGCGAACGCTCTCATCTCGGCCAATGTCCGTTCCTCGTCCTCGTACGCTCCGACATGGAGCATCTGGATGCAGCTGCCCTCGTCGTAGGTCTCGAGCGATACGCCTTCGAAGTCACCTTCTTTGCCCTTCTCGCGCAGGGTGCGAACGGCCTGGGACAGATCGTCCTGTGTGGCGAACTCCGGCACCCGGATCATCAAACGCCAGTTCCATCGTTCGGGAGGCAGCTCCTGCAGCTGGTCCAGCTCCTGGCCGTCGACGCCGTACAGTCCCTCGAGCTTCGAAACCACGAAGTCTCTACCGGCGTCTTTCGATGCGAACTTCAAAGTGTAGACGATGGCGTAGAGTGCCCCCAACCGCTCTTGAAACAGCTCGCTGCCCGGCGCCCCGTGACCTCTGACCACGCAGTACTTGGCAGGTCCGATCTCCAACAGACGAGGCGACTTGGGTGTGCTGTATTCCTGCTTGAACTGCTGCAGCAGGTTGAGTTTCGGTTTCGCTTTGCTCGACACAGTCAGGGCTCCTTGGTGATCGGCATGTGGACCTCGGTAAGCAAGTCTTCGGGGTCGGTGGATTCCGGGTCGTTCAAGTAGAACTCGAGCGACGGCGGGTCTCCCGGCACCAGCCCCCGGTTTGGAAACCACAGCCCGAGCAACTCGGCGTAGGTCTCGTTCATCCGGGCGTAGGGGCCCTCGTGAAGCGCCACCGCATAGCGACCCTGCTGCCACCGTGTCGACGCCGATGTCGCCCCCGGGGCGGATCTCGGAGCTCACCGTGACGCACGCGTCGTAGCGCAGGCGTTCCGGTGGCGTCACCTCGGGATCGTCCCAACATCGTCCGAAATAGTGAGTGCCCGGACCGAACAAGCACTCACGACCTGCCCAGTCGGTCAGTCGTTCCCATGTTTCACCCACGCCGTCGTAGGGCCCCACATGACGAAGGAACGCAACGCGCAAGTGCTCGACATCGCGGATTTCGACGTTCATCTCTTCTACCTCCGTTTCGGTATCTCGGAACAGCTCGATGGATTCGACGTTTTCGTAGTGCGCGCCCACGCCGGACGCCAAGCGGCTCGATCGGTTCCCGGTACGAAACTCGCGAGGAGAGCACCCAAACGCGCCATGAAACGAGCGGGTGAACGACTCATGCGCCTCGTAGCCGGCCTCCAAAGCGATCTCGACCACGGCTCGGCTCCCGTGCTTGAGCCGATGGGCGGCCCGTTCCAAGCGCAATCGGCGCACGTACTGTCGAACCGACTCGCCGACCAGGCCGCGGAACACCCGATGAAAATGAAACGGCGAGAAGCAGGCGATCGACGCCAGTCGATCCAACGCGAGATCCTCGTCGAGATGGTTCTGGACGTGGACGAGAACCCGCAGAACGCGCTCTTCATAGTCTCGACGGGTCGAGGGAGAGTGTGCCGCTCCGGTCATGTGCTCAAGCTAGCACCGAACCTCCGGAGCCCACTTGACCGTTCTTGCTCTTCTCGATGCAAGGGGTTCCCCTCTCACCACGACAAACGCCGGGACGATGCCCGGCGCGCGGTCACGATTCGCCCGGTCGGCAGGATCGCGGAAGAGAACGAACCCGGTGCTCAGGTCATTCCTCGGGGTTGGGTCGACGATTCCAGATATCGACTGCGATCTTGTACTGGCCGTCGTTCTGAAGTCTCCAAACATTGACGTACTTGTCTCGCACGACGACGAGCCCGCCAGCGTCGCTGCGGACCCAGGTATCGACGATCCCAGTTTCATAGATCACGTCTCGAGTACCGTTCAAGCTGTGCACGGTCAGCTTCATGTCGGTGATCACGCTCATGGACCCCCGCCAGAATTCGAGGATGGAGTCCCGTCCCACGCGAAAGTCCTTGCCGGGCTGCATCAAGATCGCGTCCTTCGCGTAGTTGCTGGCGATGATCCGCGCGTCGCCGCTACGAAAGCCCTCCGAGAAGCGCTCATTGTTGGATTTGATGACCTCGCGGACCTGCTCGGGCCGAAATCCGGTATCACCAGCGACGTCGACCGAGAGACCCAGGATCATTGCGACGAGAAGGCTGACGAGAATGACGAAACTGCGATACATGGACTGTCTCCTTGGTTGATGAGACCGCAGTTGACCCCGTGGATCGCGCTCCCCGCGACCCGTTTTCTTAAGTTTCACCCTTCTGCGGCCGGCGGAACTCGCTGGGACTGGTCCCGCAATGGCGCTTGAACGCTGCTTGAAAGGCATTCTTGCTGTTGAAGCCTACGCGATGGGCGATTTCGAGCACTCCGAGGCGCGGCTTGCTCCGTAGCAGCGTCTTCGCCAAGTCGATACGGTAGCCGTTGACGAATCTTGCGAAGTTGATCCCTAGTTGTTGATTCAACGCTTGGGATAGGTGATGGCGCGCCATCCTCGCTGCGTCCGCCACCTGGCCGGCTCGAAGATGGGGGTCGAGATAGAGCCGCTCTGTCTCCATGACTTTCTTCAGCCTCTCGACATATTGTCGGAGCGCTTCGTCCGTGAGCCCCGAGGTGGCGTATTGGGGCTCTCTGGGCGTGCGAAGCGCTCCGTGAACTATCTCTGGTCTCTGCAATGCCCACAACGCGATGATGAGTAGGTGAGTCATCATCGACAGTCCGAGAACGAAGCAGAGCAGTGCGAAGTAGCGGCCGGTCATGAGGCTGACCCAATAGGCCCCGAGACAAAGTACGAATCCGCCGTAGAGCTGGGTGACCCGGCGAATCCATGCCGTTCGGATTCGCTCGTAGGTCCAGTTTCCGTCCTCGTCTCCAGCTCCGTGGGTACGATGGATGGCCCAGAAAAAGACGATCGAGACCACGAGCTGTGCACCTGTCACCACGAGATGTCGTGACGAAAGGAAGTAATCTCCCGTTTCCAGGGAGTTGATGATGATCGATGTTTTCTCAGCTGCAGAAAGTCTGTAGAACGGAATCTGTGCTGCCAGGAACCCGAGGAACGGGAGTGCGTAGCCCAGATGTACCCAACGCAAGGTACCTTGTCCTCCCAAGGCTCGGCAGTAGAGGAGCACGACGGGCCCCACCAAGAACGGCACACCATATGAGGCGGCAGCGAGGTGGGGAACCAGACGCAGCCAGCCGAACGGCGTGAGGCCTTGCTCGATCAGGAAGACCGATGCGAGGGCACAGAGAACTCCGAGCCAACGATTCGGAATGCGACGGCCGAGGGGAGGGGAGAGCAACACTCCGGAAAGCACTACGCCGAGGCCCGTGGCCACCACCAATGGGATCAGCCAGAGGTGGGTCACGTTGCCGCGCCCGAGGTTGGGAGTGAGTCGTATCTCGGACCACCTCCGACACGACCGCCGATCAGAGTTTCAAGCGACCGGCCTTCTCTCCTCTCCCGCCCCAACGAGAAAGGCCGGGACAGAGCCCGGCCTTTGACTGATCTCGATCCGTTCGAGGTCAGAACGGAGAGAATGTCGTCCACGTATCGCGGCTGACGACGTCGGCCCAGAGATAGAAAAAGAAGAGAAAGACCCAGAAGAAGCCGCTGAAGGCTGCCACCTTCACCAGGCCGCTGGATTCCTTGACGTGCATGAAAATGAGGATCACCAAGGACGCTTTCAGCATGGCGATGGCGAGGGCAACCAGGTCGGCCCAGGGCTCGCCGAGGTGGATGAGCGCCACACCGTACGTCAGGGCGGTCAGCACGAAGAGCGCGAGCAGGTTCAGAACGTGGGGCATGAGCCGATGCTCGTGCTCGTGGTCCCCATGGTGGTCAGCAGTATGTGCTTGCTCGGACATCGGTCTTTCCTTGGATGAGCGGGGTCGGATAGCGGTCAGGTGAACTTCTGGACGCTCTCACCGATGAGGTAGAGGAACGGGAAGAGGAAGATCCACACGATGTCGACGAAGTGCCAGTAGAGCCCGAAACCTTCGACGAAGTTGTGATTGTTGCGATCCCATTTGCCCTTGAGCGCCAGCGGAATCATCACGAGCATAATCGCCATGCCCACCACCATGTGGAGAGCGTGCAAACCGGTCATGCCGAAATACAGACTGAAGAAGATCTCGGTGGCGGCCGGGTTGTCGATGCTGGTAACCGGCGGCACGAAACCGTGGCCAGGTACCAGGTGATGGGCGAACTTCTCGCCGTACTCGAAGTACTTCACGATGAGGAAGATCGAGCCGAAGAACAGCGTGCCGACCAGACCGAGCACGATATGGCGTCCGTTCGACCAACCCCACTTCGTGGTTCCACTCTGCGCCGCCCAGACGGCATAGACCATGGTGAAGGACGAGCACAGAAGGACCAGGGTGTTGGCCGCGCCGATCGTCACGTTCAGCTGTTGGCTGCCGGCGATCATGGCATCCGGATACATGACCCGGTAGTTGACGTAGGCGGCGAAAGCGCCGCCGAAGAACATCACTTCCTGGCAGATGAAGAGCCACATGCCGAGGAACGACGACTCCTTCTGCTGCTCGAAGGTCTCGAAGTGATGGGCCAGTCCCTTGGGATGGGCTGCTGCTTCGGAGGACAAGATTCCGTCTCCTTGGGCTCAGTGAGCCTAGGTCGTGCTGGGCGCCGGTTCGGCTCCGGTGACTGGCTCTGCGGCCTCGGCGGAGTCGTACTGCGGCGGATAGAACTCGTAGGGCTCGAAGTCGACGACCGGCATCGACTCGAAGTTGTGCAGGCTCGGCGGCGAGGTGGTGGTCCACTCGAGGCCAGCAGCCTTCCAGGGATTGTTGCCGGCCACCTTTCCGTACTTGAGTGACCACAGCAGGTAGAAGCCCGGAAGCATGTAGCCAAGGGCCAAGACCGTCGCGCCTGCCGTGGACAGCACGTGCAACACCTGGAACTCATCCGGGTAGGCATGGTAGCGGCGTGGCATGCCCAGGTAGCCGAGGATGAACTGAGGGAAGAAGGTCAGGTTGAAACCGACGAAGATCAGGAGCGCTGACATGTGCGGCCAGAAACCACGGGCCAGACGTCCGGTGATCTTGGGCCAGTAGAAGTGAACGCCGCCGAGATACCCCATGATCGCGCCACCCACCATGATGTAGTGGAAGTGAGCCACCACGAAATAGGTGTCGTGCATGTGGATGTCGAGGCCCAGGGTGCCCAGCATCAGACCCGTCAGACCACCGATCGTGAAGAGACCGAGGAAGCCGAGGGCGTAGAACATCGGCGTGGTGTAGTCGATCGACCCCTTGTAGAGAGTCGCCGACCAGTTGAACACCTTCACGGCGGACGGCACCGCCACCAACATCGTCAGAAAGGAGAAGATCAGGCCCGCCCACACCGACTGGCTCGACAGGAAGAGGTGGTGACCCCAAACCAGGAAGCCGATGATGGCGATGCCCATGGACGAGAAGGCGACGAATTTGTATCCGAAGATCGCCTTGCGGGTGAACGCCGCGATGATCTCCGAGATCACGCCCATAGAAGGCAGGATCATGATGTACACAGCCGGGTGTGAGTAGAACCAGAACAGGTGCTGGAATAGCACCGGATCGCCACCTAGTGCCGGATCGAAGAACCCGAAGCCGAACATCCGCTCGAACCCGACCAACAGCAAGGTGATCGCAATGACCGGCGTGCCGAGCACCATGATGAGACTGGTGGCGTAGTGGGACCAGATGAAGAGTGGCAAGCGGAACCAGGTCATGCCCGGCGCACGCATACGGTGGATGGTCACCAGGAAGTTGACGCCGGTGAAGATCGACGAAAAGCCGTTGATGAAGATGCCGATCGCCACCGTGGTGACAAAGGTATTCGAGTAGGTGGTCGAGAACGGCGTATAGAAGGTCCAGCCAGTGTCCACGCCACCCGTGACCAGCGCGAAGAGCGTGAGACTGGCGCCGATCACGTACATGTACCAGCTGGCGAGATTGAGCTTGGGGAAGGCGACGTCCTTGGCTCCGATCATCAAGGGGATCAGGAAGTTGCCGAGGGTCGCTGGAATCGATGGGATGAGAAAGAAGAAGATCATCAGAATCGCGTGCATGGTGAACACGCGATTGTAGGTATCCGGCTGAAACAGATCTCCGGCTGGCGTCACGAGCTCAAGGCGGATGAGGCCGGCATAGATTCCGCCGAGGGCGAAGAAAAAGGAGATCGAAACCAGGTAGAGGATGCAGATCCGTTTGTGATCTGTGGTCAGGAGCCAAGACTTGAGCCCGTGGGACGCATTGAGGTAATGCTCCTTGGGGAATTCCGGCTCCGGGCTTCCGTCCGGGTTCTGGATTTGATTCGTCGTGCTCATGTCTGCTCCGCGAGGTCGCAGTAGTCTTTCAAGGGGTAGGCCTCAGATCAGTGGCCCGTCGCCGTCTCGGCGCTGGCGACCGTTTCGCTCGATTCGTCTTCCTGGCCCAGATGCTTGATGTACGCGATCAGATGAGCGACACCTTCTTCGGTGATCTGACCCTGGTAGGTGGGCATCAGGTTCAGGTAGCCCTCCACCATCTTGGAGGAGGGGCGCAAGATGGATTCTCGCAAGTAGTTCTCGTCTCGGACGGTCGTGCCGCCACCCTCGAGCCGTACTTCCTGACCCGCGATGCCGACGAGCGAGGGTCCACGCAAGTTGTCCTCGTTCTCGTGGCAGGTATTGCAGGCGTACTGACGGAAGAGATCGGCACCCGCCGCGACTGGCGAGGAGCCGACAATGCCTCCGGCTAGCCAATCTTCGTACTCATCGGGCTCCATCACGTAGACCGTGCCGATCATCTGAGAGTGCTCGGCCCCACAGTACTCTGTACAAAAGAGGTGATACGAGCCGGGCTTCGTCGCCTCGAACCATACCTGCGTGTAACGACCAGGCAAGACGTCTTGCTTTACGCGGAAGGCCGGCACGAAGAAACTGTGGATCACGTCTTCCGAGGTCATCGTCAACTTGATCTTCTCGCCAACCGGTACGTGCAGCGTGTTGATCTCACGATGGCCTTCGGGATGCTGGAACTTCCACATCCACTGCTTGCCGGTAGCCAGATACTCGCGGGCGTCTTCGGGCGTGCGCATGCCGACGAGGAAGACGTGGGCGCCCCAGGCGAAGAGGAACATCACGATGATGAACGGGATGATCGACCAAGCGATCTCCAACACCAGGGAGCCGTGGATAGGCTCGCCCATCTCGTCTTCGGACTTACGCCGGTACTTGATGAACAGGAAGAGGACACCGACGAAGATCAACAGCGTGAAGAACGCGGTGAGCGCCAGGGTGAAGAAGTAGAGCGCATCTACCTGCGGCGCGAAGGTCGAGGCGCTCTCCGGAAAGAGAGGCACGTCGAAGTCGAACAGCTTGGGTATTTCGAACGAGATCATGGCTTCAGACGGCTCCTAGGCTGCCCGCCTTCGGTGACTCGGACGCGGCGGGCGACTGGGCGGCGCGATCGTGACGGAAGGAGAACCACAGAAAGGCGATGAGTCCGAGGGCGAATAGGCCACCGGTGATGCGCAAGAGCCTCATCGTCAGCGCTGTGTACTGGCCGATCTTTGGATCGTACTTGTAGCAGTAGAGGAGGACCTGGTCGACCAAACTGCCGATCTTGTTCTTCGACGCCTCGATCAGCGCCAAGCGCAGGTCCTTGGGCGGATATTCGATGCCGTAGTAGTACTGGGCGATCTGCCCTTCCGGCGTTGTAACGACGATTCCGCTGGAGTGGGCGAACTCATCGGTGGACGGGATGTACTCGAATCCGTACCCTGCGGCGTCGGCCACCCGACGCACGGTGGCTTCGTCGCCCAGCAGGAAGTGCCAGCCGGAGTCCGTGCCATCCCTGCCATAGCGCCGCAGGGTATCGGCGCGGGCTTTCGCAGCCATCGCCGGTGTCTCCTCGTGATCGATGGAGATGGCGACTACGTCGAACTCTTCGCTGGGACGGAACTCCAGCACCGACAAGCTCGAGGCCATACCGTTGAGGATCAGCGAGCAGAGCATCGGGCATTCGTAGTAGACGAAGGCAAGCAACACCGGTTTCTCGCCCCAATAGTCGCCGAGACGCACTTCCTTGCCCGTATGGTCACGGAAGGAGGCATCGAGCGGCAGAATATCTCCGAGCTTTTGCTCGAAGCTGACCTCTTTGAGCGGCCCCGGCATCTTCTCGGGCTCGACGAGACTCTGGTCTGCAAAGGATGGGGTCGTGGAAGACACGGCGACCAGCACCGACAGCAGAGCTGCGGCGAGCAGGCGGCGTGAAGGGCGGATACGGCGGGTCATGGGATCAATGGTCTCCCGCATCGCCGTGGTCTGCCGCTGCTGGCTCGGACTCCTGGTCAGCCGCGGCACCGACATCGACCGGCGCGTCTTCGACCGGCTCGATGGTCTCGGCGACGGCCGAGGTCTTCTCGTCCAGCACAATTTCCATGGCGCGCTCGACCGGAATATGGACGCGGCGATCGATGGGGTCGATCCAACCGTAGGAAGCCAGTTGTTCTTCCTGCTGTTCCTGCATCTCGATCAGCTCGGCTTCAGGACTGGCCTGCAGCTTCGGGTCGACGTGCTCGAAACGTTCTTGGGCTTCGGCCAACGGCGACACGCGCACCTTCGATGCTCGGTAGCCGTCCCAGGCTTCCATCAGCCAAATATTCAGAACGAAGGCGATGAATACGGAGAGAGCGACGGCGAAGGTCGACCAGAATATCGGCTTGAGCGGAATCTCGCCGTCCCATTCATCGGCCATCTTGCCCTGCCAGTCCTCCGGCAGGTTCTTTCGCCACAGGTCTTGGTCAGCCATCGCTGAGCGCCTCCTGAATCACGGGGTCGTGCACCGGGACGAGAACCTTGCCTTGTACCTGGCCGAAGAGCAGCCAGATCCAAAGGCCGCCTATGCCGATCGGTGCGATGACGTCGAAGACGTGCATCGTGAATCCGTCGGGGTGGAGATTCGGCACGATGTTCCAGTAGTAGTCCAGCCAGCGGGTAGCGAGCACTAACAGGGCAATTCGCAGCAGGATCTTCGGCTTGAACTTGAGGGGCTGGAAGAGCAGGATCACGAAGGGGACGAAGAACGTGAAGAGAACCAACGCGGCGGTGAACCAATACCATCCACCGGTGCTTCGATGGATGTACCAGCCCACTTCCTCCGGCAGGTTGCCCGACCAGATGATAATGATCTGCGACGCGTTGAAGTAGCCCCACACCATGGTGAATGCGAGCATCCATTTGCCGTAGGCGTGGAACTGCTTCGGGTCGAGCAAGTGCTTCAGCGGCTCGCGGTTGCCGAAGAAGATCATCAGCGGGATCGAGAAGGCGACACCCGACAGCAGTTGCCAGATGATGAACTGCGGCCCGTAAAGACTCGAGAACCAATGCGGGTCGGTGGACATCACCCAGTCGATCGACGCGAAGGTAGCTACCACGGCGAAGACCAGAAGCCCACCCGCGCACCATTTGATCTGCTTGTCGCGCGCTCGTTCGCGCTCCTCGTGCGTCCCAGCGGCGTCGAAGGCGTTCGACAGTGCAGAAAGTCGATATGCCCACAGCAGCCACAGCACGAAGATGATCAAGATCCGAGGGATGAAGCCGGGGACGAACGTTGCCATCCACTCCGGATTGGTGCCCTCGAAGTCAAACCAGGCTTTGAGGTACCCGGTCTTCTCCGCGACCAGCGCATCGGACGCGGCGACGCCGTCGCGAGCCCAAGAAAAAAGTGACTCCAGGCCACCAAAGCAGATCGGCAGCGCCAGGATGAGAAAGAACCAGAGAGTGCGCCCGGACGCCTCCTGGACCCGACGCATCTGGATACCCCAACGGCCGCCCGCAACCTGGGCGATCATGCCGAGGGAGAGGAGGCCGACGGCGATACCGAGCCAGAAAAGCCAGCCGATCAGGTAGGCCCGGTAGAAGACATCGCGGCCGACAGCGAAGTAGCCGCCCGCCGTCGCAAGTGCGCCGATCACGCCGGCGATCAGCGCCTTCTGGCGCACCGAGCGGAGGCCGTCACCGCCGTCGAAGCGGGCATCGTCGATGGTCATTATCACTTGCTCACTCATCGCATTGATTCCGGCTCGGCTCAGTGGCCCGCGCCATGGTCGTCGTGGTGGGCGGCCGCGGCGGCCTTCGCTTCTTCCTGTGCCTTCATGCCCCGCTCGAACTCCTGTTGAAGGCCCGCGGGTAGATCCTCGAGAACCCGACCCTGACTGGCCTGGAGGACACGAATGTAGGAGGCAATGGCCCAGCGATCCTCTTCGGGAACTTGTATGCGGTAGGCCGGCATGATGCCAAAGCCGTTTGTGGCCACGTCGTAGAAATAGCCGATGGGCATGTCCACCAACCGGTCTTCCCACAGCGGCTGGGGCTGCTTGAACCCTCGGCGCACGATCATTCCGCGACCGGCGCCCGTCGTGTCGTGGCACGGGGCGCAATAGATGTCGTAGCGCTCCTGGCCGCGCAACAGAAGTTCCATGCTCCAGCTCACTTGCTCCGGCAGCTCGGAGACCAGCTGGCCGGACTCTGTGCGGCCGAACCAGAAATGGGCATCGTCCTTGAGCAGACCACGGGCCACGGTTCCGGCGGGTGGAACCTGATTCGAGACCCCGTTGCGGAAGAAGTCGCTGGTCTCGAACGCCTCGAGCTTGGGCTGGTCCTGCATGTCCTGGCGACAGCCGATCGCGAGCAGCGCGACGGCTAACAACAGGAGGCAAGGTGCGATTCTGTGCATCGTCTTGTCCAGGGCCTTGGGAGACATCTTGATCTCGGGAGAGTTCATGGTCACCAGTCGACGTCCATGACTTCCTCGGGGCCGAGGCCCTCCAGGAACGAGCGCGTTTCGGCTTGGTCGAACTTCGGATCCTCGGATTCGAGAACCAGGAAGAAGCGGTCGACGCTGTGGCGGGAGAAGCGCTCCACGTTGAACACCGGGTGATAGGGGCTGGGCAGCCCGTTGAGCGCGAACATTCCGATGACGGCTGAGAACGCGCCGAAAAGGACCGTGAGCTCGAACGTCACCGGGATGAAGGCCGGCCACGACAGATAGGGCCGGCCGCCGATGTTGTAGGGATAGCCCTGGTAGTTGAAGATCTGGCTCGTCAGGTCCTGGAGCCAGGGTAGAGCACCCATGGCCCAAGATTGGAAGAGAAATCCGAATACGGCGCCGGTCAGGCCACCGATGAAGACGATCATCGACACCTTGGAGCGTTTGTGGTTCGACACCTCGTGACAGATGTCCTCCACCGGGTAAGGCATGTGAGCGTCGAGCTTCTCGTAGCCCTCGGCCTTGGCGGCCTTGACGGCATCGTAGAGCGCCTGGGGCGTGATGAACTCGGCCATCAGGCCGTAGGTCGCAGGACGTGAGATCGCGGTAGCCATCATCGACTCCTAGTGGTGCCCGTCGCCCTTGACACGGGCTTCCGGCAGCAGGATCTTCAGTTCCGACATCGGGATCATCGGCACGAACCGGATGAAGAGAAACATCAGGCTGAAGAAGAAGCCGATGGTGCCCAGGTAGAGACCCCAGTCCCAGATCGTTCCGGCGTAGCGGTCCCAACTCGACGGCAGGAAATCGCGGTGGAGCGACATCACGACGATGACGAAGCGCTCCAGCCACATGCCGATCGAGATGATGAAACTGATCACCCAGAGTGCGACGGGGCTCTGCCGCACCTTCTTGAACCATAGGGGCTGGATGGCCAGGAAGTTGCAGAAGATGAGCATCATCCACGCCCAGTTGTAGGGGCCGAATGGTCGGTTCTCGGCGATGGCATACCGCTCGTAGGGATTGCCGCTGTAGTAGGCGAAGATGAACTCCGCAAGGTAGCCGTAGCAAACGATGAAACCGGTGACCAAGGTGACCTTGGCCATGTTTTGCAGATGACGTGAGGTCAACATGTCATGTAGACCAAAGGCGAAGCGCACCGGGATCATCACCAACATCACCATCGCGAATCCGGCGAATACGGCACCAGCAACGAAGTACGGCGGGAAGATGGTGGCGTGCCAGCCAGGAAGCTGTGCAACGGAGAAGTCGAAACTGATCACCGAGTGCACGGACAGCACCAGCGGCGTCGACAGACCGGCGAGCAGCAAGTAGGCCATCTCGTAGTTGTGCCAGTGCTTGGCCGAGCCCCGCCATCCCATGGCCAGCGAGTGAAACAGGCGCTTGAGATGGATGTTCTTGGCACGGTCGCGCAGCGTGCCGAGATCGGGCACGAGACCGACATACCAGAACAGCAGCGACACGGTGCCATAAGTGCTGATGGCGAAAACATCCCACATCAGCGGGCTGCGGAAGTTTGGCCACAGCCACATCGTGTTGGGATAGGGAAGCAACCAATAGGCGGCGATCCAGGGGCGGCCGGTGTGGAGAAGCGGAAACATCACCGCACAGGCAACCGCGAAAAGGGTCATGGCCTCGGCGAAGCGGTTGATCGAATTCCGCCAGTCTTGGTTGAGTAGCAGCAGGATGGCCGAGATCAGCGTTCCGGCATGACCGATGCCGATCCACCAGACCAAGTTGATGATGGCGAAGCCCCAAGCGACCGGGATGTTGAGACCCCAGATACCCGTGCCTTTGACCACCAGGTACACGACGGAAATCAGCAGCAGACCGACCAGCGAGAAGCTGAGGGCGAACACGCCGTACATCCACAGCGGGGTCCGCCCGAAAACGATGGAGGAAACCTTGTTTGTAAGGGTTTCCGCGTCGTGGTCGGGAGACAGGATCTGCCGATCGCTGGGCGGCGTCAGGTCGGGATTGGTCCCTACCGTAGCCGCGGAGCTCGTCTCCGGTGTCGACATCTCGTTCCTCTTCTCCTAGTAAGCCGCTGGGCGGCGTCTCGATCTACGGTGAGTTCTGTTTACGGAATTCTGCGGTGACGGGAAATGGCCTTGTGACGAGAAATGGCCCTGAATCAATGTCCGGCGTCGGCATCGGATTCCTGGTCGCTGTGGCCACTGTGACCAGCGCCGTGACCATGACCCGCGGCACCGTGGCCACTGTGACCGGATCCATGACCGCCACCGTGACCGGATCCATGGCCACCATGGTGCTGACGTGCCGGCACCAGCTCGCGGTCTGGATGGAGTCGAGCCCACAGCTTGGGGTTCGGATTGAGCACTCGGCCCAGGTATGTGGTGCGCGGACGAGTGCCCAGCTCTTCCAGAACCTTGTAGGTCAGGGGGGAGGCCTTTACGCGGCTGACTTCGGAGTCGGCGTCGGAAATGTCCCCGAAGACGATGCAGTTCGAAGGGCAGACCTCCTGACAGGCAACGGTCACGCCGTCGCGTGGGATCTTCTCGCCCTTGCGGCGGGCTTCGATACGTGCCTGATTGATGCGCTGCACACAGTAGGTGCACTTCTCCATGACGCCGCGGCTGCGCACGCTGACGTCGGGATTGCGGCCTAGCTTGAGCTGCGGCGTGTCGAAGTCCTGGTAGAGCAGGAAATTGAAGCGCCGAACCTTGTATGGGCAGTTGTTCGAGCAGTACCGGGTGCCCACGCAGCGGTTATAGACCATGTCGTTCAGGCCTTCGTCGCTGTGCACGGTGGCCGCCACGGGGCACACCACCTCGCAGGGCGCCTGCTCGCACTGCATGCAGGTCACGGGCTGGCCCGCCACGAGGTCGACATCGTTGGGGTCGTAACCCTCGTCGTGGTTGGCGAAATACCGGTCGAGCCGGATCCAGTGCATTTCCCTTCCGCGAATTACCTGATCCTTGCCGATGACGGGGATGTTGTTTTCGGCATTGCAGGCCACGAGGCAGGCGTTGCAGCTGGTGCAGGACGTGAGGTCGATGGACATGCCCCACTGGTACTCGCCCGTCAGCAGACCCTCACCCGACATCATCGACGCGTTCACATCTACGTGATGATGGATGTTCAGCGGGTCGTCGGGATGCTCCTGATATTCGGCGACGTTGGTCATCTGGACCGGAGCGCGGCCCTCCATCGAATGATGGTCTTGCGTGCAGGCGAGGTCGTAGCGTGCGCCGGTGCGAGCGAAGCCCGGGTCGATCGCCGCCCAGGGCGAATCCTGCGTACGCAAAGGACCGACATCGAAGCCGGAGCCGTCGGCTACGTGTCCACCGCGGGTACGCCCGTAGCCGAGATGCAGAAGACCGGTGCTGTCAGCGATGCCTGGAACTACCCAGACGGGAACGTCGACCGAGCTGTCTCCGACGGTGACCCTCACCATCGGAGATCTCGGACGTTGCTCTCCTTCGTTCAGGAGCTCGCCCCACCCACGGTCCTTGGCCGTCCGCGGGGAGACGAAGAGTGCATTGTCCCAGGTCAGCTTGGTGACAGGTTTTGGAGTCTCCTGAAGCCAACCATTGTTAGCGTACCGACCATCGTGCAAATGCGGATCGGGACGGAAGATCAGCTCGAAATCACCCGCGGGCGGTGCATCCGGCAGCGCCCCTCCGAGATCCGCACCCGTGGCACTTTGTGCGGCGGCACCCGAGCCTTCGTCGACCCAGCCGTCGTGCAGTGTTCGGCGCCACGCTTTCTCGTCGGCTACCGCCCCTCCTTCGCCCATCCATGTCGCTTGGACGATGGCGAGAGGCTCCTCGTCGCGACCGAGCAACGCAGCCAGAACCTGCGGCACCGTAACCGAATCGTAGAGCCGTTCTACGATGGGCTGGACGATCGTGGCCGTACCGTCGGCCGCGCGCAGGTCACCCCACGACTCGAGGGCGTGGGAGAGCGGCAGATGCCAGTGGCAGCGCTCACCCGTCTCGTCGAGGTGACTGCCGACATGAATACGCAACGGCACCTGATCCAACGCAGCGGCGAGATCGAGATCGCCGGTGGAGGTGTAGACCGGATTGCTGTCCAGGACGACCAGGGTGGAGACACTGCCAGCGCCGATGTCGGCCACCAGCTCCGCCAGGCCGGCTCCGTCTGCGGGCAGGGCTTCGACCGGCTCCGATACGTGAACTACCGTCCCGATGCTGCCCAGGGATTCGTTGATCTTGAGCGCCAAGGCATGCAGATGCGGGTCGGCTTGATCTCCGGCCACCACGGCAACTCGTCCGCGATGCGCCTCGAGATCGCCCGCCAGCTCTTCCAGCCATGCCGTATTCCGCTCCTGGGTGCCGACATCTCCCGATGCTCCTGCTACACCGAGCCGGGAGGCCAGCGCTCCGAGGAAACCTGCGATGCCGGACGGTGCCAGAGCCAATCGGTGATCGGCGACCGTCGATGTAGCCGTCGGCACCGACTCGATGGAATACAGCCGGCTCATCGAGGCAGCCTCGGCGGCCGTCTGGGTCTTTCGCCGCGATGCGAAGTCCTTGGCGTAGGTCACCGCTGCCGGGCCGCTGTGAAGAAAGTCGGAGTCGACGGCCACAACCACGTCGGCTTGGGTGAAGTCGTAGCGCACGTCGCGGGTCGCCCCCGCGAGAGCCTCCGTGGCTTTTCGCGCCTGTTCGTAAGCGCCGGCGGGCTCGTGACGATGCCAGCGGGCTTTCGGCATTTCTGCCAGCAACTCCTCGACCAGCCGGGCGATCGTCGGCGACGTCACTGCACCCGTGAGAATCCGTAGGCCGTCACCCTCGAGAGGCAGGAGAGCGATGCGTAGCTGGCGAGCCTGCTCGTAGAACGCATTCCAGGTGCGAATCCTCTCGATGTGGAGGATCGCCTGGGAGCGATCTGGGTCATAGAGGTCGAGGACTGCTGCCTGGGTACCGGCGTCGGTACCACCGCGGCTGGCTGGATGCTCAGGATTGCCCTCCAGCTTGGTGGGCCGACCCATATGGCTCTCGGCCAGCACGGGCGCCGCATAGCCACCGTGGTCCACGGCTGTGGCGAAGAACAGCGGCTTACCGGGGACGATGTCCTCCGGCTGCCGGACGTAGGGGACCACCTTTTCCGGTGGCTGCTTGGTGCAGGCGGCCAGGCCAGCCATCCCCAGCGAAGCACCGCTCAGCTGCAAGAAGCGCCGACGATCGAGACCGCTCCACTCGGCGGCGTGACGCGGGAACTCCCGCTCCAGCATCTCGGTGAACTGCGGTGTCTCGGAGAGCTCTTCGAGGCTGCGCCAGAACGTAGGCCCGCGGGAGCCGTTCTTCGGTTCCTGGGCGACTGCGTCCTCGGGCGTGCTCGGGCGGTTCGTGTCGATGTCGTTCATCGGCGTTCTACTCGTCTCTTGTGCAGCAGGGCAGGATCGCGAAGGCGGAGTCAGCGAGGCCGGTTACCGATGGCACGTGGAGCAGCTCCACAGGCGCTCCTGTCCGGCGACGTGCGCTTCGGCGGCCAGTTCGAGGTAGTACTCGTCACCGGCGTCGGCCGGCGGCGTCCATTCGAAATTCGTCACTTCCGACGGCGGCCGCAAGTTCTTCTCCGGCGCCATGTGACAGTCGAGACACCACTTCATTTGTAGCGACGCACCGCGCTCCAGCAGAGGCATCTCGTTGACCGCTCCATGACAGCTGAAGCAGGAGACGCCCTTCGATACGTGGATCGAGTGGTCGAAATAGACGTAGTCGGGCAGATCGTGGACCCGGTTCCACTCGATGGGCTCGTTGTCGCGATAACTGGAACGCACCGGCTCGAGCATGGGCGAGTCGGCCCACACCTGACTGTGGCAATTCATGCACACCTCGGTGGGAGGGATCGTGGCCGACGCGGCTCGCTCTACCGTGTAGTGGCAGTACCGACAGTCGATGCCCAATCCTGCCGTGTGGTGGTCGTGGCTGAACTTGATGGGCTGGGTGTAGACGACGTCCTCGTTCGTCCTGTACGGCGAACGCTCGAAGGCCATCACCAGCGTCACACCACCGGCAGCGGCGAGCGCCGCGATGAGGATCGACAACTTGGAGTAAATGTTGGAACTGGGACCGAAAAGCTGTGCCATCGGATTCCTGCTTGAAGCCTTTGAACCGCCTCTTGCGTGGGAAGGATCGGATTCGGGTTGCCAGAGCCTGAAAGTGCCGTACCTCAGGCGGACCAGCTCTCACAGACGCCTGGGGTAGGGACGAGTGCGCTCGGACCGACGAGGGGGCCGCCCGAAGCGTCTTAGAGCGATTGCCGAATGTCGGAACGCAGTGTACTGCATGCCGAGGTGCGGCAGCACGAGCTTGTGAAATTTTTCACAAGCGCCGCACAGCTGTGACCTTAACGCATTTTCCGCGGCTTGACCAATGTCAACGCGAGAAATACGAGATTCGGCTATAGGGATCTGTCGGCGCACCTCAATCTTACCCGGTGCTACCATCTTCCGCACGTCTTGAGCGCCTCGCTAGTCCGCGAGTCGTCGGCCACCGAGTCCAATGACCACATTCTCACCATCGATCGAACGGAGCTTCCGGAAGGTGTTGGTCGCGAATCGCGGAGAGATCGCGGTACGGGTGGTACGGGCTCTCCGCGAAGCGGGCATTCGCTCTGCGGTCGTCTACTCCGACGCAGACCGAGCGGGACTACCCATACTCCTGGCCGACGAGGCTCATCACATCGGTCCCGCGCCTTCGGCCGAGAGCTATTTGCGGGGAGAGGCGATCGTCGATCTCGCGGTTCGCATTGGCGCCGACGCCATTCATCCGGGATATGGATTCTTGTCGGAAAACGCCGAATTCGCACGCCGGTGCGAGGAGCAGGACGTGGTCTTCATCGGTCCACCCTCGTCGGCCATCGCTGCCATGGGATCGAAGATCGAGAGCAGGCGGCTGATGATCGATGCTGGGGTGCCGGTGGTGCCCGGCGGCCGCGATCCCCTGCCCGATGCCGAGGCGGCGCTCGCCTTCGCGGCCGAAGTGGGTTACCCCGTGATGCTGAAGGCCTCGGCCGGCGGGGGAGGCAAAGGCATGCGGATGGTGTCGTCGCCCGACCAGCTCGAAACAGCATTTCGCGACGCTCGCTCGGAAGCCGAGGCCGCCTTTGGCGACGACGCCGTCTATCTGGAGAAGTTCGTCGACGAGCCCCGCCACGTAGAAGTGCAAGTGCTGGGCGACGCCCATGGCAAGGTCGTTCACCTATGCGAACGCGAATGCTCCCTTCAGCGAAGGAATCAGAAAGTCGTAGAGGAAGCACCTTCACCGGTCCTCGACGGCAGCCTGCGGCGTCGTATGGGCGAAGCGGCGATACGCGCCGCAGCGGCCGTGGGCTACACCAACGCCGGGACCGTAGAGTTCCTGCTCGACAAGAACCACGATTTCTTTTTCCTCGAGATGAACACTCGCCTCCAGGTGGAGCATCCCGTGACCGAGATGGTGACGGGAATCGACTTGGTGCAGGCCCAGCTTCATGTCGCCCGGGGAGGTGCCCTCGGGCCCGAGTTCGACGACGTGTCCCCGCGGGGACACGCCATCGAAGTACGGCTCTACGCAGAGGATCCCGCGCGAGGATTCGCTCCATCGCCCGGTCGAATCGACGTCCTACGCTGGCCCGAGGGCCCTGGAATTCGAAACGACGCTGGCGTCTACGAAGGGGCCGAGATCCCCATTTACTACGATCCGATGATCGCCAAGTTGATCGCGTGGGGTAGCGACCGCGATCAAGCAATCCGGCGGCTACAGCGCGCCCTCGCGGAGCTGCGCCTGGAGGGCATCGCTTCGTCTGTGCCGCTGTTCCAGCGCATCCTCTCTGATGAAGACTTCCGCGCCGGGCGCATGGACATCAAGATGTTGGAACGGAAGATGGAAGACGGAAGCTGGGCCGTCGAGCCAGCTACGGCCGATGCAGATCTGCCGTTGGTAGCAGCTGCCCTTGCCCACTTCGCGCGACAACAGCAGGTGACGTCGATCGCCGGAGGCTCAGCCGAGGATGCCGCCCATACCGGGAGCCGTCGGCAGTGGCGTCTCGCCGCACGTCGCGAAGCGACGGGAGGGGCTCCGTGGAGCTGATCGTTCGCCACGGAGAGCGCGAGGAAGACATTCACCTCGAGGCTCGGGACGACGGCACCTATCAGGTACGGGTCGGTCGAAGCGACGGCGGACGCACCTACCAGATCGATCTCGTCGAAGCCGGACGCCTCACCAGTCTCCGCCTCCTCGGTGAGAGTGAGGGCCGTCAGTTCGAGGTGGCCACACGACGAATCGACCGCCGGAGTCGGGGCGCCGCAGCGACCTACGAGGTGTCGAGCCATCGCGGTGTCGACCGTGTGGAGATCACCGACCCGCTGACGCGCTTGGCGGAGGAAGCCGCTGGCGAGGGAAGTGGCGCGACGACCGTGAGCGCCTACATGCCTGGACGGGTCGTCGAAGTACTGGTTGCCGAGGGAGATTCCGTCTCCAGGGGCCAGGGCATCGTCGTGCTCGAAGCGATGAAGATGAAGAACGAGATCCAGGCTGAGACCGATGGGCGGGTGGCCAGGCTCTACGTCTCCGAAGGCGAAGCGGTCGAGGGCGGTGACCCGCTCTTCGAGATCGACGAGACGGACTAGTCGTCGAGTCAAGAGAGCGCCGGGGGACGAATACAGAACGGGAGGCTGCGGACAGCCTCCCGTCAAATTGCGTCGGGGACGACGTGCTCAGATACCGCCGTCGCCTCCCTCCTCTAATTCCTTCATCTGTTCCTCGAGACGTCGTGCCTCTTCCTGGAGCTGCTCGATTCGCTCATTCTCCGCTTCGATCGCCTGGTTTTCCTGGGCGATCTGCTCGTTCTTCTGCACGCGGGCCACTGCGGCCTGATCGCCTGCGTTCTGATAAGCCGAGATCGAGTCGGAGTAATTCTTCAGCTTCTCGTGAGCGAAACCGATCTGCGTCCAGACGCGCTTCTGATCTTGGGCCCCTGCAAGTTCCAACGCCTTGTTCAGCGGCTGGAGCGCCTGTTGGAAACGGCCGCTCGAAGTGTAGGCCTGACCGATGTAGAAAGGAACAATCCAGTCCCGCGGATTCTTGGCGGCAGCCCTTTCTCCGGTCGTGACGGCTTCCGTGTACTGGCCGGCACCGAGCTGGGCCGACATGTGGAGCATGAGGTTGTCGAATGAACCGTCCGCCTGTGTAGCAGCAGCCGCCAGCTCCGAGGCCTTCAGGTATGTGATCTTTTTCTGATCCTTGTTCTGCGTCGAACGCGCCTTTCGCAACAGGGCGTTGGCGTAGGTCACCTTCTTGTCCACATCGCTCGGGTCAGCTCGCACGGCGCTGTCGAGGGCACCGAGGGCTGCTTCCATCTGATCTGCCTTGAGGGCGACGGCGCCATACTTGTACTGGATGTCGGAGTCGCTCGGATTCAGCTTCGCCAGCTCCCGAAAATCGCGGTAAGCCGCCGAGTCGTTGCCTACCTTGAGCTTGGCCTCGCCGCGCATCTGGTAGAGGGCGGAGCGGTGGGAGGCCGGAAGCGAGCCCACCTCGACGGTGTCGAGCAGCCGGGCTACCTCCTGGTAGCGTCGAGACGAGAAATACGCTTTGCCCAGCTCTAGCTTGACGCTCAGATCGTTGGGATTGAGGTCGTAGGCCTTGGTGAGGTGATTGAGCGCTTCTTCCTTTCGGCCCAAGCGCTGCAATGTCGCGCCCAACATGTATTGGATTCGGTAGCTTTCGGGTTGCTGCTCCACCAAGGTCTGAAACTCGGCCGCGGCGGCCTTGTAGTCCTTCTTGGTGAACGCTGCGACACCCTCGTCCCATCCTGCCTCGGCCGGCAGGACGGCGACGAGCGCCACGACGATGAGAAGTGCGAGGGTCTTACGCATGATTCGGCTCCTGTTTTCCGTCGGAGAGTCCGCCGAGTGTCGCTGTCTCGTGGTGTTCGGACATAGATCGGCGACACGAAGGGGAGACGGACGCGAGCAGCGGGCCTAGCCGCTCAATTGCTGGTTTACGCGCTCCAAGAACACACGGGATTGATTGGGGCCCAGAGCCGAAGAGATGACCTGCTCGATAGAGCGGATCATATCGAGTACGGCGTCGAAGCCTCGGCCGGATTCCATCTCCGACTGAGTTCGGCGCGTGGTTGCCTCGACCTCTCCCAGTCGTTCGTGCCCGGAAAGCAAGGCTCGCGCCTGCTCGTGGATACCCCGGGCTGCCAGAGCCAGCTCGGGTGGCGACATCTTCTTGAGCCGCTCTGCCTGGAGCTGACCCAAAGCTTCTCTCAGCTCCACCAACCCGGCGGTGACGAGGCCGTAGAGCAGCTTGCATACCTCGAAGGCCGAAAGCCCGAGTGCGGTTGCGATCTCGTCGATGGAGCGGCGTTCGTCGATCTTGCAGATCACCGACCACTCCTGGGGAGTGAAGGAAATCGACGTCGACGAGCTCTGGTTGGTGAACACAGGAATCAGGTGAGTCGACGGGATCCGCTTAGACAGTACCTGCCATTCATCGATACGCCGCGCGGCTTCCATCAAGAGATTGGTATTCGATTTCTTGATGGTGTGTTCCGCGGTCGACTGTCCGGCCTGGAAGGCGAAGTCACCTTCTTGCCAGATGGCGAGCTCGTAGACCGCGTCTTCGCCACGAAGCTTGCCGACATGTGCGTGCACCATCTCGCCGTCGCGAAGGTAGATCTCTCCACTCTGAGTCGGCGACTCGAGGACGAACGCACCCGTCTTGCCGGAAACCGATACCAGCTGGATGATGTCGGGGAGCGGGACTTCTTTGAGCGACCCTTTGAAGGCCATAGGAGAATTCTAACTCAGTCGGGGTTCTTGGGATTCTGCGGAGGGCCCGATCGCCGCAAGTCGGATCTCAGTGGATCTGACCGCAGACGAGCCGCGGGAGAGAGATTCTCTCCTGCGGCTCGAAAACAGTGTCCGGAGCGCTGATGCGCCCGATCACTGCAGACGGAAGTTGACCGTCAGATTGTAGTAGACGTCGACCGGTTTGCCGTTGAGGGTTGCGGGCTCGAAACGCCACCGCTTGATCGCCTTGACCGCCTCTTCCGACAGGCCCATGGGTAGACCCTTCAGAACCTTGACGTTCGTTACGTTTCCTTCCTTGTCGATGATCGCCTGCACGATCACGACTCCCTGGATACGAGCTTTGCGGGCGATCTCGGTGTACTGCGGCTGCGGATCGAAAACCTTGACCGGCTTGGATACGTCACCACCGACGTGGATCGGCCCTTCAGGCTCCTGCACCGGAGGTGCATCCGGGATCCCGAAAACGATGTCGTCGACTTCCGGCAGATCGACCTCGGGCTCGGGCTCATCGAGTCGGATGGGCTCTGGCTCGTCGGGTGTCGGATCCGGGATCGGCACCTTCTTGGCTTTCGGTTTCGGGATCTCTTGCTTCTGCTTCGGCGGCGGCGGCTGGAAGCGGACCTGCTGAACGACGTAGACCTTCTTGTCCTTTTCCTCGGCCTCCAGATTGGTCTGGAAAGTCGGGAAGTTGATGATCAGCAGGATGATGTGGAAAACCACCGCGACGCCCAGCGTCCAACGCATGATCTTCTTGTCCTCTTCATCCTCGCTGGCGAAGATCGCATAGGCACCGGTGGCCATCGCCTCGTCGGCGGGCCTGATGGTGGTCTTGCTCGGTCTGCTCTGTTGAACCATGACTAGCCCCTAAAACCAGAAGGATTGGATTTCGCGCTGCGTGGGAATGGAGATATTGATGTCCTTACCTTCATCCCACTCTTCATCGGTGAGGTCGGTGCGATCGGCTCGCATCACCAACTTGCCGTCGTGCAGCTTGGCCTGACGAAGGGTGTCGAAGACTGCGACCATGCCGCTGTAGCGGGCGTCCGAATCCGGCTTGATGATCACCGGCTTCTTCGGATTGCGCTCCAGTTTGGGAGCCAGGTATTCAACGATCTTGTCGACCTCCATCGGATCTTGGTCGACGATGATCTGACCGGTGGCCCGAATCTCGATCAATACCGAATCCTCTTTCTCCACGATCGGCGGCTGATCGTCCTCTTTCGGTAGCGAGAAGTCGAGACCACGGGTGGCCGCAAACGTCGTCGTCACCATGAAATAGACGATCAACAGGAAGGCGATATCAGCCATCGACGAGGTCGGGATTTCCTCGTCCGGTCTGTTCTGTTTCAGTCTCATCTGTTTCGTCTCCCCGCTTCAGCCGCTCTGTCCGTCGCCATCCACCGTCTTCTGCTCTGACAAGAGGTAGATCAACTCGACATTGGCCTGCTTCAGCTCGTCCAAGATGCGGTCCACCTGCTGGTACTGAACATCTCCGTCGGCCTTCAGGACCACCGGCCGCGTGGGGTACTTGCGCACCAGGTCGGCGGCGAAGGCTCCGACCTCATCCACCGACGGCACAGGCGTGCTCATCGCCTCGCCGTCGGTTACGCGGATCTGGCCCTGTTCGGTCACGGAGATATAGGCGGCGACCTTCGGAACCTCGAAACGCAGCTCGGTCTTGGGCAACGCCACCTGCGTCTTGTCCTTCTCGAAGGTGATCGTCACCATGAAAAAGACGATGAGGAGAAAGGCGATGTCCGCCATAGAGGCCGTCGGGATGACCCCCTTTTGATCGTGGCGTGCTTTCAGGCGCATGTCAGCTCCGTTGAGGCTCGTGCTATGTGCGTCGGGATCGGACCGGAGCGGGCCACATAGGACCCGCGACGGTCACTTCTTCTTGTCGGCTCCGGCAGCGCTGGCTGCGCCGGCCTGCTCGGCGGTGATACCGCTACGCTCCATTTCACCGAAGGTCTCCAACAGCATGTTGGTGGACGTCTCGATGTCGCGTACCGACTTGTTGATGCTATTCATGAAGAAGTTGTAGGCCAGCTGGGTCGGGATGGCGACCGCCAGACCACCGGCCGTCGTGATGAGGGCCTCAGAGATACCGGCGGCGACGGCACCCGGGTTGGAGAGACCCTGCTCGGCGAGGGCGTCGAAAGACTTGATCATTCCGGACACGGTGCCGAAGAAACCCAAGAGAGGGGCGACGTTCGCCACCGAAGCGAGAAAGACGAGACGCTTTTCGAGGCGCGCCATCTCATGCAACGCGGCGGTTTCGATGGTCTTCTCGATGTCTTCCTTGGGCTGGCCGTACTTCAGGAGGCCCGCCTTCATGATCGAGGCCAAGGGACCCCGATACTGCTCGCAAATCTTGATCGCGTCGCGTAGCGACTTGTTGACGATCAAGGCCTTGCGTAGCTTGGCCAAGAACTCGTTGACATTGATCTTGGCCTTGTTGAGTACGACGAGGCGCTCGACGATCACAGCCAGCGACAGGATCGACATGACCAGCAGGACCCACATGACCCAGCCGCCGTCGTACATCAATTGCATCAGGTTGCCGCCGATATCGGCCATCTTCTTTCTCCTTCGCCAGATTGGACTCGCACGCGGCGAGTTCGGTTCCCGATTTCTTCGATGACTTCGATTCTAACTTCGTGCTCGGCCGGCTTGGAGCCAGCCGCACCCGCCTCGACCCGGTACGCCGCCCAGGAAGTGGACCGATACGCAAGGACGCGTGGGGCTCGGAGGGTACCAGGTTGTGGGCGGAGACTGCGAATGAACACGGACTCGGATCGGGTCACAGTTCGGAAACGCAGCATGACCGGCACGCTCTAGGGTCAGAACCTCACCCGCTGGAGTCGATTGGCGGCCGATCTTAGCACAGCGCTTTTTACACGGTCAACGCGAGCCAGGACGGGGCATCCGCCGCCTAAGCCCTGGAAAATCAAGGCTTTTTCGCACCTCTGCGATCCCTCGCAGAGGGCATCTCACCACCTGCGGAACCCCGCCTGCCCCGCGCTCGGTGGCGCTGACGTCCGAGAGCATCGAGCCGGGCCCGCTGCCCGAAGCAGATAGCGACGGCAAGTGCATCGGTGGCATCGGTAGACGGCCGGCGCCCGCGCAGTCCGAGCAGCAGTCCGACCATCTTCGCCACCTGTTGTTTGTCGGCTCGACCGTTCCCGGTGATCGCCGACTTGATCTCCGCTGGACTGTACTCGTGGATCGCCAAGCCACCCCGACAGAGCGCGGCGAGGATCGCGCCGCGCGCCTGTGCGAGAACGATCAGAGACTTCGGATTGACACCGTGAAAGAGCGCCTCGAGGGCTGCTACATGAGGTTGATGAGCGTCGATGAGAGACGCAACCTCCTCACTCAACGCGGCCAGCCTCTCGGCCAACGGCATTGCCGAGGAGAGCGAGATGCGCCCATGGCCGCGTACCGTCATGCGCGAGCCCAGTCGTTCCACCACACCCCATCCGGTGTGGCGGCTACCAGGGTCGAGACCCAGGATGACCAGGGGTTCAGCCAGCCTGTGCCTCCGCGATCTCCGCAGGCTCCTCGAAGTTCGACCAGACGTACTGCACGTCGTCGAGCTCTTCGATGGCTTCCAGCAGCCGCATCACTTTCGGTGCCGTGTCGGGGCCCACGGGCACCCACGTCGAGGGTATCTTCGCCAGTTGCGCCTCGGCGGGTTTGTGGTCTCGTTCGGCGAGTGCTTCCTTGACCTCTATATAGCGCGAAGGATCGGTGAACATCTCCAAGGCGCCGCGGTCGGTCGCGATGTCCTCTACCTCGAGCTCGAGGGCGAGCTCCATGAACTCCTCTTCGCTCATCGACCCGGGGTCGAAGACGAAATATCCGCGTTGGTCGAAAAGGTAGGAGACCGAGCCATTCTCCCCCAGATTTCCGCCATGCTTGCTGAAGATGTGGCGCACCTCGGACACCGTGCGGTTTTTGTTGTCGGTCATGGTGTCCACGAGCACCGCGACGCCGCCGGGCGCGTAGCCCTCGTACGACAGCTCTAGATACTCGCTGCCCTCCAGGTCGCCGGTGCCCTTCTTGACCGCACGCGCGATGTTGTCGTTGGGGACATTGTTGTCCTTGCAGTCTTGCACGGCACTGCGCAGACGCGGATTGCCATCCGGGTCGCCGCCGCCGATGCGCGCGGCGATCGTGACTTCACGAAGAAGGCGGGTGAATATCTTGCCGCGCTTGGCATCCTGGGCCTCTTTGCGCCGCTTGATGTTCGCCCATTTACTGTGGCCTGCCATCTGCGAAATCTCCTCGCTGCCCGACGATGCATCGGGTGCTGTAGAATCGGTGAATCTGATGAGCGTCCGGGCCCCGAGCACAACGATCGCCAGTCCTTGGGAAGACCGACCGGGTCGACCGGTCTTCTGCTCGGTCCCACCCTGGTCTTCGGCGCCGAGTCGGCCGCTGGCGGTGGTAGCGTCGGGGCCCAGATCGGTTGGTCGCCGGACTTCACCCGAAGGACCAGGAGACCCCATTTTACAAGAAGCCTCGGCATCCCCGACCATCTCTCGAATGTCTCGGGTCGGGGCGGCCCGAAACACGAAGAATTCATGTCGGCCATCCTAGTCGTCGAACAAGACCCGGGATACTCGAACCGGATCGTCTCCGCGCTTCAGGCAGCGGGACACGAAGTGATCAGCGCGTCCAACCGCGACGCAGCGGAGGTCGCCGTTGCGTCCGCTCGCAGCTTCGATCTCGTGCTCGCCAACGGCATGATGCCAGGCGCCACAGATCTGCTCGGTCGCTACTCGAAGGACAAGGGAGGGCCTGGTTCGGTCGTCCTCTTGCCGGTGACCTTGGCGAGCCACACCGAAGCCAGCGCCTATTCCGCAGACGACATTCTGTCGAAACCGTTCTCCGACGAGGATCTCGACCGGGTGGTCAGTGGCCGCTTGGTGCCCGCAGCTCCGAGTTCCGCTCCCGATTCGTCCGTCGTCCCGGCGGCGACACCGGCTTTGGAAACACCCAGGCCTTCGTCGGCGCCCGAGCCACAGGCTCAGGGTCAACCCACCCGGGCCCCAGCGCCCGAGCCAGCGATCCAAGAGACACCCAAACCACCGGTGTCGCCCCGGCCGACGCCGCCCAAGACGCGCTCGGTGAAGCCCGCGGCCGGCAGCAACGACATCGATGACTTGTTGAACAAGACGCTTTCCGGACTGGACATCGGCTCCCTTTCCCGGAGACGCCAGAAGCCCAAGGGGGCGGCGCCTCCGGCCATAGCGCCACCCGAAGCACCGCAATCCGCGACACCTTCGTCAGCTCCGCAGGCCACAACACCGCCGCAGACCACTGCACCGCCGCAGACCACTGCACCGGGGGCCCTAGCACAGCCGCCACCTGTGGCACCGCAGGCCGCCCCTGCACCCGCGCCGCCAGCAAGTGCACCCGCGCCGGCGGCCGAGACCCCGGAAGCTCCTGGCGAGGCCGCTGTTTCGCCGAGCGCTCCAGAAGCTGTCGACGCCAAGAGCGCATCGCTGACATCGACGGATATCTTCGGCGACGTGCTTGCCGAGGTCGCGGCCGAGTCGAAGAAGACGCGCGGCCGGGCTCAGGCCAGATCCCGTGAGGCAGCTCGACAGCAGCCGATCGACAACGACTTGGACCGCAAGCTCGAGGAGACTCTCTCCGGCGTGTTGCCCTCCAGGTTGCGAAGGAAACCGGAAGATCAGCCGCCCGCACCCAAGGCACCCTCGGCTGTGGACCGGTCCTCGGAAACCTCGAGCCCACCGGAACCGCCCGAGGTCGCTTCGCTCAAGCCGCCGACCAGCGAGTCGGCGCCTGACTTCACAGAGGACGAGGCCTCGGCGGTATCCAACGTGCCGCAGGTGGCCGGAGAACCGGCTTCCGAGCCGGTCTCGTCGGAACCGGAGGAGTCACCCACAGAACCTGGCTCCGGGTCGGTGGCACCTCGACCGACCGCACCTCCTCCGGCAGCGCCCGAGCCGACCGCAGGAGATGGCAGCGACGAATTCGAGATCTCGTTCGGCGAAGCAGAGTCGTCAAAGCCGAAGGACGCCAACATCTGGTCCGCCTATGGCTCCGAAGAAACATCGGGCTGGGGCACCACGAGCTTCGAAGCGGTGGCCCCGGTCTCCGAGCCGCCTTCAGAGCCAGCAGCTCCCGTGTCTCCGACACCATCGCCTCCCGAATCGACCCCGGCTATCTCGGAAGACGACGGTGAAGCGACGGGATGGGGCTCCGATTCGGGCTGGACCGCCGAGACTGGATGGGGCACGTTGGAAGCCAACGCGGCCCAGACGGACACCGGACAAAAGTCCGCCGAGGGAACAACAACACCAGGTGAACCCTCGATCGCACCCGATCTTCCGGGTCCTGCCTCTGACACCGCATGGGAAGTTCCGAGCTTCGAGGAAGAGTCCGAGAGCTCGGAAGTCAAACCGCCAGAAGCTATCGGAGAAGCGCCCGATCCAGTTGCGGCCGATTCCGCTCTGGGCGCCCCGACTCTCGACATGCCCACAGGTGACGCAAGCGCACCGGAGGGTAGCTTCCAGCCGCCGATCCTGAACGAGAGCGTGGCCCTCGGGGAAGATCCCGAGCTGGAGTTCGAGACCGACTTCGTGCCGCCGGAACCGCCCTCGGTACCGCCTTTCGAGATCCCGCCCCCCGCGACTCAGCAGGAAGCGCCCGCCAAGAAGTCCGGATCCCTCGGTGAGCTTTCCAACGAGCTGGGCGCCGAGGACACCGGAGCTTTTCGCAATGCGCTCCAAGGCGTACTTCAGATCCGAGGAGACGATTCGGACGGCACGTCCACAGACGACCAAGGCGTTCCGTTCGGGGACTATCGCTTGCTCGACCGCGTGGCGGTGGGCGGGATGGCTGAGGTCTGGCGCGCACGACGCAGGGGCGTCGAGGGCTTTCAGAAAACTGTAGCCATCAAGCGCATCCTGTCGCATCTCACCGGCTCCACCGACTTCGTCAACATGTTCATCGACGAGGCGAAGCTGGCTGCGCAGTTGAACCATGCGAACATCGCTCAGATCTACGATCTCGGCAAGGTCGACGACGACTTCTTCATCGCCATGGAGTTCGTCGATGGTCGCGATCTCCGCAGCTTGTTGCGCGAAGCCAAGCAGAAGGGGCGGCCACTACCTCTCGGCCAAGCGTTGTTCATCATCGCCGCCGTGGCTCGCGCTCTCGACTATGCCCATCGGAAACGCGATTTCGAGGATCGCGACCTGGGCCTGGTCCATCGTGACGTCTCGCCTCAGAACGTCTTGGTGAGCACCGAGGGGGAGATCAAGCTCTGCGACTTCGGCATCGTCAAGGCCGTGGCCAAGGCTTCGACCACCCAGATGGGTGCGCTCAAGGGCAAGCTGCAGTACATGTCGCCGGAGCAAGCCTGGGGCAAGGAAGTCGACGGCCGCTCCGACATCTTCTCGCTGGGAACCGTCATGTTCGAAGCGCTCACCGGCGAGAAGCTCTTCACCGGCGATTCGGAGATCGGCGTACTCGACGCAGTCCGCGATTGCAGACTCAAGTCGGCACGGGCCATCGACCCGAGCATTCCGGAGTCGGTAGAGGCAATCCTGACCAAGACGCTCACGGCCTCGGCGCAGGATCGCTATCAGACCGCCGGCGAGATGGAGCGAGACATCCAATCGGTGCTCGAGACCCTGAAACCGACGCCCGGCCAGAGTGAGCTAGCCAAGTACATGCACGGCTTGCTGGCAGCGCCGGCACCGGCCGAGGTGGAGCCGGCCCCCGCTCGCAGGGCACGCACGAGCGAGAAGCCGAGCCGGGCGGGACAAGCCGACGCGAGCGACGACGGTGATGCGACCGCTTGGACCGGCACCTCCTGGGGTACGGCGTCTTTCGCTGCGGTCCCTGCGAAGGAACCGGCCGCATCCGAGCCCGCATCCGCCGAGATTCCTGTGTCGAGCAGGGTGCAGGAGCCTGTTTCGTCGAGACGTCCAGAGCTGTCGTCTCGCGTACCCCCGCCTGCAGCCGCGGCCGCTTCCACGGGTGGAGGCAAGTGGATCTGGGTCCTCCTGGTCGTCACGATGCTAGCCATCATCGCCGTCGTGGCGTGGACGCAGTTCGGGAGTGGCCAGTCGGCTTCGCCGGATGCCGAAACTCCACCGGTCACGGCTCCGGACGACGCAACTCAGCCCGAAACGGACGACGGAACCGAGGCAGCTGGCGCGGAGGGCGAGGAAGAGGATCCCGAAGCGATGATGCAGCAGATGCTCCAGGAGGAAATGGAGCGCAAGAAGCAGGAAATGGAGGAGCAGTTCGAAGCGCAGAAGCGCGAGATCGAACGCCGCCTGAAGGAAGTCGAAAGCGGCGACGGCGGCTGAGTCCAGCCGGACGATCGACACGCCAAGGCATCCAAACCCCCACGATCACTGCCCGTACCGGAATGCCGTGGTCGGACAGCCGCTTGTCAGGCAGGCCCAAGCCGAGTATCCTCAGCAGTCCTGGAACGTCCCTCCAGAATCTCGCGCCGCCGACCCGGCGGCCGGCCCGCAGCGGCAGCCCGCCGACCGTCGGTTTTTTTCAGCGATCAGGATGGAACCATGTCTTTGACCGACCAGCAGCGACAGTTTTACGAGAACTCTCTTCAGGTCACCCGTGCCGAGATCGACGAACTCGACGGCCTGATCGAAGAGGAGCTCGCCAAGGTAAAGGATCGTCTCGCCGAGTTGCAGAACGCCAAGAAGGCAGCTCGTGCCATGTACGATGCAGCTTGCCAGCGCCTGGGTGTGGCGAATGAGCTCGCCGAAGCCGAGGAAGAGGAAGAAGGCTTCGAAAACTGACGCCGGAGGGCCCGCCCCCTGCCCTGGTTCAAGAAGGCGAAGAAGCCCAAGCCGGTTCGCGATGACCGGCCCCGCAGCACGGTCCCCGAGGGATTGTGGAGGAAATGCGAGGGTTGTAAGGAAGTCGTGTATTCCAAAGAGCTGGAGCGCGGCGACCGTATCTGTCCCAAGTGCGGCTTTCACTTCCGCATCTCCGCCCAACAGCGGATCGATCTCCTGCTCGACACCGGTTGGGAGGAGCTCTACTCCCAGGTGCAGCCATCCGACCCTCTTTCGTTCAAGGACACGAAGCCCTACAAAGAGCGCCTGAAGCTGTACCAGAATCGGACCGGCGACGAAGACGCGTTGCTCGTGATCGCGGGGTCCATCGAAGGCATGCCGGTGATCCTCGCAGTGATGAACTACGCCTTCATGGGCGGCTCCATGGGATCGGTCGTCGGCGAGAAGGTGACCCTGGCGGCGGAAGAAGCCCTGCGCAGACGCGCTCCGCTCATCGTGGTCGCCGCGTCGGGAGGCGCTCGCATGCAGGAGGGCATTCTGTCGCTGATGCAGATGGCGAAGATCTCCGCGGCACTTGCCCGCTTGCGCGAAGAGGGTATTCCCTACATCTCCCTCCTGACCGACCCCACCACCGGTGGCGTCACCGCGTCCTTCGCCATGCTCGGCGACCTGAACATCGCCGAACCGGGAGCCTTGATCGGCTTTGCTGGGCCCCGGGTCATCGAGCAGACCATCCGACAGAGTCTGCCCGAGGGCTTTCAACGCGCCGAGTTCCTGTTGGAGAAGGGTTTTCTCGACATGGTCGTTCCCAGAACGGAGATGAAGGAAACCCTGGCCCGCGCTCTTCGCCACTTCTCGGGTCGTCTCGCGCGCAGCGCCTGATCGCCCTTCCGCTCTCGAACCTGCCGGATTGAGCAAGCCCGCTTTCACCGACTGGACTCGTCCCGACTCCCTGACACCGAAGTCGGATCGAGTTCTTTCGGGTCTCGATCACTTCGGCCTCAAGCTGGGTCTGGAGCGTATTCGCGACTTGCTCGTCGATCTGGGCGAACCGCATCTGGCGGTTCCCACGGTGCTGATCGCGGGCACCAACGGCAAGGGCTCGACGGCGTCGCTGCTCTCGTCGATCGCCAGGGCCTCTGGTTATCGGACAGGGCTCTTCACCTCACCGCACCTTGAGTCGCTGGCGGAACGCATCTCGGTCGACGGCGAGGCCATCGCCGACGACGACCTCTACAGACACCTGACGCAGATCCTCGGCGCGGCGGAGACCGCCCACAAACACCCGCCCACCTTCTTCGAGGCGCTGACTTTGGCGGCGTTTCTCCACTACCGGCATACCGGTTGCGATCTGGCGGTATTGGAAGTGGGTCTCGGTGGCCGGCTCGATGCGACGAACGTGTCCGAGCCGTTGGTGTCGGTGGTGACGTCCATCGGCCTCGACCATCAGGGGCAGCTCGGCAACACCCTCACCGCCATCGCCGGTGAGAAGGCTGGCATCGCCAGGCCACACCGTAGGTTGATCGCCTGGGCCGAGCCCGAAGAGGTCGACGTCGCGCTCAGGCACCGCTGCAACGAGATCGAAGCGCACTACGTTCCCGCCCAGGAGTTGGTGTCGATCCGGACACTGCCGCCCAGGGACGACCGCCCTGGCCAACGAGGAATCATCGACACACCGTCTGATTCCTACCGTGCGACGCTCCGGCTACCCGGCCTGCACCAACTCCGCAACCTGGCACTCGCCGTGCTCACGGCCGAGACGCTCGCAGAGATCGAGCCCGAGCGGTTCGGCGCCTTCGAGCGAAAGGCCGTCGAGGCGGGGGCGGCTTCGGCCTCCTGGCCCGCGCGCCTCGAATGGGTCGATATCGATCAGGATCGCAAGCTGCTCCTCGACGCGGGTCACAACCCGGCCGGCGTCGAGACCCTCCTCCATCATCTGAACGAAGTCTCGCCCGGTCCTTACGATCTGTTCTTCGGTGCTGTCGGGGACAAGAATGTCGGGGGTATGCTGCCGCCGCTGGCCCGAGGGGCACGGCACGTCACACTGACGCGCCCTCCCAGTCACCGCTCAGGCGACCCACACGACTGGCTACACCTGGTTCCTGATGCTCCCGGCCGGCAGGCCCGCGTTGTCGTCGATCCCGTGGAAGCCGTCGATGTAGCGCTGGAGGCCCTGCCGGCGGGCGGGGTCCTCGTGATGACCGGCTCCATCTATCTGCTGGGCGACGTCCGTCGTGAGATCCGCCGGCGGTACGGTCGCCCCGCGGCTACGGTTCCGAGAGAGGTGGACCCTGCTGTTCTGAGGAATGATCCCGAACACTGAGCGCTGAGATCGGGGTCACCTCAAGATATCGATCCTCGCTCGACGGGACCGGGAGGGCGACTCTAGCCCTTCCGAGCCGTCAACTCAAGTTCGGATAGAGCGGAAAGCGGTCCGCCAGCTGTTTGACTCGACCCTTGACCCCTGCGAGGTGCGCCCCGTCTTCCGGCTTCTCCAGCGCATCGGCAATGAGATTGGCGACCTCGTCCATGGCCGGCTCGTCCATTCCCCGACTGGTGAGCGCGGGAGTGCCGAGCCTGACTCCAGAGGCCACGAGCGGCGGATTCGGATCGTAGGGAATGGTGTTCTTGTTGACCGTGATCGCCGCTTCCTCGAGGGCTCCTTCGGCGACTTTGCCCGTCAGTCCCTTGGAACTCACGTCCACCAGAACCAGGTGGTTATCGGTGCCGCCCGAGACGATACGGAAGCCGCGGTCCTGCAGGGTGGTAGCGAGACGAGCGGCGTTCTTCACGATCTGCTGTTGGTACGCCTTGAACTCCTCCGTCGCCGCCTCCTTCAACGCCACGGCCTTGGCGGCGATGACATGCATCAGCGGACCGCCCTGCAGCCCGGGAAAGACGGAGCGGTTGAGGGCCTTGCGGTGCTCCTTGCGACACATGACCAATCCAGAGCGGGGTCCGCGGAGCGTTTTGTGAGTGGTGGTGGTCACGAAGTCGGCGTGCGGTACGGGCGATGGGTGGAGCCCGGTGGCGACGAGGCCGGCGATATGTGCGATGTCGGCCAGGAGCAGCGCTCCGCAAGCATCGGCGATCTCGCGAAAGCGAGCGAAGTCGATCTGGCGGCTATAGGCCGAGGCACCGCAGACGATCATCTTCGGCTTCTCGGCCACGGCCAGACGCTCCACCTCGGCATAGTCGATTCGTTCTGTTTCACGGTCGACGCCGTAGCTCACCACCGGGAAGTCGCGGCCCGAGTACGACAGCGGGTGGCCGTGGGTGAGGTGTCCGCCGCTGGAGAGGTCCATGCCCATGAGCTTGTCGCCAGGCTTGAGCGTGGCGAAGTAAACCGACATGTTGGCGCTCGTCCCGGAATGGGGTTGTACGTTGACGTGCTCGGCACCAAAGAGCTCCTGAGCTCGCGTGCGCGCCAAGCGCTCCACGTCGTCGACGACTTCGCAGCCACCGTAGTAGCGGCGCCCGGGATAGCCCTCGGCGTATTTGTTGGTGAACACCGTCCCCACGGCCTCCAGGACGGCGACGGAGACGAAGTTTTCGGAGGCGATGAGCTCCAGCCCGTCGGCCTGCCTGCGCAGCTCGCGCTGGGCGAGCCTGTGGATCTCCGGGTCGGCGGTTGCGAGAGCTTCATATCGGTTCATTGGGTTCGTCCTACAGGTTCAATGGATCAGACTTCAGTCTTCGAGAGCGGTGATCTTGCCGACGCGGCGGCCGTGTCGACCTCCTTCGAACTCCGTGCTGAGAAAGGCGCGCAGGATCTCCTCTGCCAAGCCTTCGCCGACGATGCGAGCACCGATGGTCAGCACGTTGGCATCGTTGTGAGCGCGTGACATGGCAGCGGAGTAGGGATCGTTGCACGTGGCGGCACGAACCCCACGAATCTTGTTGGCGGCGATGGCAACGCCCAGACCGCTACCGCAGACGAGCACACCGAGGTCCACCTCTCCCGAGGCGACCTTTCGCCCGACGGCAGCGGCGAAGTCCGGATAGTCAACACTGTCGCCGGAGCTGGTACCTACATCATCCACCTCGTGGCCAGAGCCGCGGAGCTCCGCAGCGAGGTGGTCCTTCAACTCGTAGCCGGCGTGGTCGGCTCCCGTGGCGATTTTCATTTTCGGTTCCTAGTCTGCAGCTATTCGACGTATCGCCGAGTCCGAGGCTCGGATCTCGTACTCGTGGCGGGTGGCAAGGGCGCTGCGCACGGCCTACGGACCCATCGCGGCGGCCAAGGTTGGAACGCGTACCGAGGCATCGCGCCGAGAGCTCGTTCAAGTGGTCCGCGCTCGACTCGATCGAGAGTCAAAGCGGCAGATTCCCGTGCTTCTTCGGCGGTAGCTTCTGACGCTTCGAGCCCAGCTGGCGCAACGCACGCACGAGGTGCAAGCGGGTTTGTCGCGGCTGGATGATGGCGTCGACGAATCCGCGCTCTGCAGCGATGTAGGGGTTGGAGAACTTCTCGCGATACTCGGCAACCTTCTCGGCTCGCATCCTGGCCTGCGCTTCCTCGTCACCGGCCTCCGCCAGCTCCCGACGGTAGAGGATGTTGACCGCACCCTCTGGGCCCATCACGGCGATCTCGGCAGTGGGGTAGGCGAAGTTGGCGTCGGTGCGCAGGTGCTTCGACGCCATCACACAGTAGGCGCCACCGTAGCTCTTGCGGGTGATCACCGTGATCTTCGGCACCGTGGCCTCTGCGTAGGCGTAGAGCAACTTGGCGCCGTGCTTGATGATGCCACCGAATTCTTGCTGAACTCCCGGTAGGAATCCGGGGACATCTTCGAACGTGACGAGCGGTATGTTGAAGGCGTCACAGAAGCGGACGAAGCGGGCGCCCTTCAAAGATGCGTCGATATCGAGTACTCCGGCCAAATACGCCGGCTGGTTTGCCACCAGGCCGACGCTCTGACCCGCCAAGCGCGCAAATCCCACGACGATGTTCCGGGCGAAGTCGGGCTGAACCTCCAGAAAATCTCCGTCGTCCACCACGGCCTCGATCAGCCGATGCATGTCGTAGGGAGTTTCAGGATCCTTGGGAACCAGATCGTCGAGGAGCTCTTCCTCGCGTGCCGGATCGTCGTCCGAGGTGCCGAGCGGCGGATCCTCCAGATTGTTCGACGGCAGAAACGACAGCAGCTTCTTCACCTGCATGAGGCAGGCGGCGTCATTGGGTGCCGTGAAGTGCGTGACGCCGCTCTTGGTCATATGAGTACGGGCGCCACCCAGCTCCTCCTTCGTCACCTTCTCGTGGGTCACCGTCCTGATCACATCGGGTCCGGTGATGAACATGTACGAGGTGTTCTCCACCATGAAGACGAAATCCGTGATGGCCGGAGAGTAGACGGCTCCTCCGGCACAAGGTCCCATGATGGCGCTGATCTGCGGCACGACGCCCGACGCCAACGTGTTGCGCAAGAAGATGTCGGCATAGCCACCGAGGGACGCCACGCCTTCCTGGATCCGTGCGCCACCCGAGTCGTTCAGGCCAACCACCGGTGCACCGTTCTCCATGGCCAGATCCATGACCTTGCAGATCTTGCGAGCATTGGTCTCTGACAACGAACCACCGAACACCGTGAAGTCCTGTGCGAAGACGTAAACCAAACGGCCGTCCACGGTGCCGTATCCACACACCACGCCATCACCCGGGATGCGGTTTCCCTGCATCCCGAAATCGGTGCACCGGTGTGCCACCAGGGCGTCGAGCTCCACGAAAGAGCCACCATCCAGAAACAGGTCGATCCGTTCGCGGGCCGTCAGCTTGCCCGCCGCGTGCTGCTTCTCGATCCGCGCCGTACCGCCACCCGTCCGCGCTGCGGTGAGTCTGCGCCGGAGCTCCTCCTGTGGGTCCTGGGAAGGGCTGTCGTGCTTGCTGTCGTCCTGCGTCATGGGCGCTCGCGGCTGGAGGTCATTGGATCGCGATTCCGGAAGGGCGCGGGCAGTGTACCGGATCAGAGGAGTCCGCTCGCGAT
Source organism: Thermoanaerobaculia bacterium (assembly GCA_028066595.1). GTDB lineage: Bacteria > Acidobacteriota > Thermoanaerobaculia > Multivoradales > J023 > JAUIJL01. Next base: position 133,921 of record JALCBJ010000001.1, on the reverse strand, counting down.
AGGGTCGGTGGCCGATCATGACCGTCGACCCGACCGAACCACTCAACCAGCTCGATGTCCGCGGCATCGCGCGTGCTCTGTCCCAGATCGCCGATCGGCCTGGAGACCTGGCCGACGCATTTTTCGAACGCGCGGAAGTGGTCGAGCTGCCACCCGAGACCTGTTCTCCCGGACTGCGAATGCGCCGCGAGGAGGGTTTGGCTGTACGTCTCTTGCGCGGCGGCAACAGCTGGTTGGCCGCCCGCGATCGAGTCGACAGAGATTCATTTCATGACGCATTGCGCCGCACCGCCCGCGCCATGCCGCGCGCGCCGTATCCACTGCCCGATATCGAATGGCCCCGGTGGTCCCAACCTCTCGAGGCGGCGGAGGTACAGGAGTTCCCGTCACGCTTCTTCGAAGCGCTCCGACTCCGCGACACGGAGATCTCCGCTCGTCTCTCCATACGCCGCTTTCACCGCAGCCTGCGTGTCGTCGGCAGCGAGGTCTCGGCGGGGGTGGAGACGGAGAGCTTCTATAGCCTCGAGGCGGAGAGCCAGGAGGGCCGCCGCGGCCTCCTAGTGACGAGCCTCATCGGAGACGATGCCCAGGACGCCGCGAAGCAGCTCGCGGCGCGCCTGTCGCGAGCCCGTAGTGCTCGCGACGCAGCGCCGCCGGACGAGAGTGAGGGTGTCGTAGTTCTCGGCCCCGCGGCGACCGCGGTCCTGCTTCACGAAGCCGTTGCCCACGCACTGGAAGCCGACCTGCTGGCACTGGATGGACACCCCGAGGGCGCCATCGGGGTCCAGCTCGGCTCGAATCTGCTCGACCTGTTTGACGACCCCTCGGATGCGCCCACCGGAGTCAAACGCACCGCAGACGACGAGGGGTTTCCTGTGGTCAGGCGATGTCTGCTGAGAGCCGGGAAGGTGGAGCAACCCTTGGCCGACGCTCAGTGGGCCCACCGATCGGAGCTGTTGGTCGCCGGCGCTGGCCGGCGAGGCACGCGCCACGACGTACCCGGGCCCAGGTCGAGCCATCTGCACCTGGTGGCGGGCGAGTCGACCGATCTCTTCGCCGATGCCGAAGGCGGTCTCTTTTTCTCGGAAGCCGAACGCGGCCGGCTCGATCCGGCCAGCGGATTCTTCACCCTGGTTTTCCCGTGGGGCCAGCGTATCCTCAACCAGACGCCGGGACCCTCGGTGGGTCGGGCGACTCTTCGCGCTCACGTCAGCGACCTGCTACACGCGGTGCGCGGGGTTGGCAAGGAAGTACACGTAGCAGGCGCGGGTTGGTGCGCAAAGGACGGCATTCTCCTACCGGTGTGGGCAACTGCCCCCGGAATCCGTCTCGAAGGCCTGGAGGTCGGACCATGAGGTGGACTCCTTGAGGCCCGTCGACGAGACACTCCTGGAAATCGTCGACGTCCTGTCGGAACAGGGCTGGGACGAGGTGGAGGTCGTGCACAAGACGGGTCGGTCGCGCAGCCACCGCTTTCGTCCGGGTGGTTTCGTGTCGTCGCTACGACGCGAAGAGGGTTGGGCAGTACGTTCCGCGAACCTTCGTCGCTCCTTTTTCTACGCCGCGGCGGGAAGCCCCGATCCAGAGGCACCATGGCCCGAGGGTGATGGGCTCGGGTTTCGGTTACCGTCGTCGCGCCCGGTGCCGCCCTGGAAGGAGCCCGCGGAGCTGGACGCTCCCTTGGTGGGAGAGACCGAAGCCCAGGCTCTGTTCGAGTCCCTCGACCGCGAACTAGACACCGAGCTGCCGGGAGCTCGACTCGTGCAGGGGCATCTCGACGATGGCTCCAGCGAACAGCAACTGGCGTCGAGCCGCGACATTCACTGCGTCGTCCGCCAACGCGCAGCGATGCTGTGGATCGAGGCACGACTGGACGCACGCCGCGGAGAGCCTGGCCGTTCGGCGGGTGCGGGCTTGGAGCTGATGGCGCGCGATGCACGCCGCTTCGGCCCCCGCGAGCTGGCTCGGCGGCTGGCGGACAGGCTGATGGTGGCGCAACGAGGCGTGGCTCCACCTCGGGACCGTGGTGAGTTCTTGCTGGCCCCGGACGTCGTGGTCGCACTTCTCGAAGCCCTCGCGCCGCTCTGGCTAGGCCCAGAGGCTCCTCGGAAGGTGGCACCTTTCATCGACCGGACCGGCCACGTTGCCTCACGGGCCATTTCTCTCGTGGACGATGGTCGCCTGGCTGGTGCCGTTACGGAGGCCCCGGTCGACGGCGAAGGGCAACCTACTCGCGAGATCATGCTGATAGATCAGGGTGTCTATCGCCAACCCCTCTTGTCATGGCGGCAGCTGCCGGAACTGGTGGAAGGTCACGGCATCCGTCGTGCCGAGGCCAAGGCGTCGGGATGTAGCCGGCGAGCGAGCTGGCGTGATCTTCCCGGCCCCGGCCCAACCCACCTTTACCTACGTTCGGATCAGACTGTAGGTGTCGGGACTCTGCTCCAAGACCTCGCGCGGGGCTATTACCTACTGACAACTTGGGGAGCCGTGCGATTCGACCCGACGTCGGGTCGGTTCGCGGCCCCGGTGACCGGTTTCTCCATCGAGGGTGGCCGCGCCACCCATTCGGTACGAGCCGCCTGGCTGGTGGGTTCGGTTTCGTCGCTCCTGACCGGGGTGGTGGCGGTCGCACGCGACCTGACCTTTCTCCCGCGCGGCCAGGGGCTGATCGGTGCTCCCTCGGCTTTGGTCAAGGGCCTGGAGCTTCGCGGAGCGCCGTAGGAGCCGACTTGCCCGATGCAAACCTGCCCCTGTGCGCCGGCCACAGAATTCGGCCCGCTCAGCCGACCCCTTCCTTCGCTGTATCGTCTTCGGGCAGCAGTTTCAGCTCCAGGCTGGCGGAGCTGCGACGCGAGGGGCGATACCGCTCATCGTCCGCTCTCTCGGGTTGGGCGTCGCGACGGGTGGGGCTCCGAAGATCCACACCTCTACCTCTGGGAGTGGGCCGATTTCTCCGAACATCGGGCCTCGACCTTGCCGTGGGTACGCCGACGGCACCGCCCACCCGCGAACCCGTATCAAGATCGTCCTCGGTGATCACACGATCCTCGTTCTGCTGAGCCGAGTCTTCGTCACTTTCGTCAAACACGACTCCGTTCGAGCTCCGGATGGTGTGTTGTACAGGTTGTTCTCCAGGCTCGCCTCCCGACAGTCTCTCGGCTCCGTCGGTGCCTTCGCCTTCCTCATCCTCCGTGGTGAGGTCCGGTTCCAGCATCAAGTGAGCGATGCGCTCTGCGTCGTCGTATTGGCGCGCGACGCTCCGTGACGCTGTCGCCCCATAACGAGTCGACAACAGCAGAGCTTCGGTGACCATCGTGTTGTCGATGATGTGGGGATTGTTCTCCGCGAACGAAAGCGTCGGATCGAGACCGAAGGCGTGGGCGTAGTGTTCCAAAGCATCCTTGCGGTGATCTAGCTCCTGGTGTGACACTCCACTCTGGTAGTGGGCCCAGGCATGGGTTGGATCCTGGTCGAGTAGGAGCTGGAGATGATCCAACGCTTCTTGGTGGTGGCCGATCTGCTGCTCTAGCAGGGCGAGGTTGAAACGTGCGCGCGCGTACGTCCCATCGATTTCCAACGCGCGCAGATATGACTCGCCTGCGGCATCCAGCCGCCCGGCCAGCAGCAGCAAGTTGCCCAGATCGTTCTGCACCGCAGCGTCATACGGACGTTCGGCGGCTAGCTCGAGCTGCTCCTCGAGCGCTACCTCGAGACGCGGGGTAGCGGTAATGGCCACAGCCACGAAGCCGGCGACCAGAAGAACGACGAAGTAGGCCATAGGGCGTCTACCGAGGGGTAGGAGTAAACGGGATCGCATTCGGAGGGGCACTCTGTGCTCCTTTCCCTCAGCCCTTGACGGGCTTGGCTTTGAGTTTCATTTTTCCGTCTTCCATCGCGATACGGAACTTCACGCTTTCGGCTCCGGTCTTCTTGCGAATGGTCTCGGTCTGCTGGTTCAAATACGACCGAAATTTCTCGAGATCCATCGACGGGTTGCGGCTTCCGCTTTGAAGATAGAGCCCCTTGTAGAGCGTCTCGACTGCATTGTCGCGGGCACCTTGCCCCATCAGCACGCCTTCGCCCATAGGGTCGGCCTCCTGGTCGGCGGCGGCAGTTCGTCTCTTGCCGCCGGTCTCCATCTCACGCAGACGCCGATTGAAGAGATCGGCCTGACTGTTGAACCTGGCTTCCAGGGAGGACAGTCGGTACCGTCCGGCGGTGCCGCCCTTCGATGCCAGTCCGCGCAACCGGCGGAGATCTCCAGCGATGCTCTCCTTGAGCTCCTCGGGCGGAATGTTCAGATCGCCACCAAAATACCGCTGGGTATCGATGCGAAATTGCTCGATGGCACGAGTCAGGCGACCCAGCTCGAGATCGAGTTGTCGACGTAGCTCTTGGTTGTTCGACGGTGCCAATGGAACTCTTCTGGCGGGATTCGGACGGGGCGACTCCGGTCCGATCAGGGTAGATTCGGTCCATGGAGCACGCTGCCTTTCGCCGGCTACCGGCCATGAACCAGCTTTTGAACGAACCGCGTCTGCGGGGCGTCGTGGGATTATACGGAAGGGATTCCGTTCGGGTCCAAGCGACCCGGCTCCTGGACTCCCTTCGCCGCGAGCTGGCCAACGGGGCCTTGGACGCGCCCGATCTCGCCGTTCGCTTGCAGGCTCTTCCGGAGGCCATAGCGACCGAAGTGGTGCGCGCCGAAGGCACCGGCCTGCAGCGGGTGATCAACGCCACCGGCATCTTCATCCATACGAATCTGGGCCGGGCACCCTTGCCGCGAGATGTCGCGCAAGAGCTGGTGCCTCTTCTTACCGGCTCGTGCGATCTCGAGATGGATCTCGGCACCGGTCGGCGGAGTGACCGCAACCGTTTCGTTGCAGAGCGCCTGGAGAGCTGGTGCGGCGCGGAGAAGGCGCTGGTGGTGAACAACAACGCGGGTGCGCTCGTGCTGGTGCTGGCGGAACTTGCCAGAAACCGCGAGGTCGTCGTCTCGCGTGGCGAGCTGGTAGAGATCGGCGGCGCCTTCCGGATCCCCGACATTCTCGAGGCGGCCGGGGCTCGCCTGGTAGAAGTGGGCACCACCAACCGGACCCGCATCGGAGACTATCGGCGCGCTCTCTCGGACGAAACGGCACTGCTGCTCAAAGTGCACACCAGCAACTATCGGATTCGCGGCTTCACCGAGTCAGTCAGCTCGACAGAGCTGGCCGAGCTCGGCAGATCGCAGGGAATTCCTGTCCTCGTAGACGAAGGTAGCGGTCTTCTGCGATCCAGCTCTCTGCCGCCTCTTCGGGAACACGAAGACCTGCGGTCGCTCCTGGCCGCCGGTTGCGATTTGGTCTGCGGTTCCGGCGACAAGCTCCTCGGCGGGCCCCAAGCCGGCCTCTTGCTCGGCCGTGCCGATCTCGTGGAGCGATGTCGGAGGAACCCTCTCTACCGCGCACTGCGACCGAGCCGCTTCGCCTTCGCCGCACTCGAATGGACGCTTCGACGCCTTGCCGCCGGCGCCGAGCTGTCGATGGCCAGACTGTGGCCCGACGAGACAAGCCATAGTGAACGACTTGAGCGATGCGTGGAAGCCCTCCGGCGCGAACAGGTCGATGCATCGATTGCGCCGTCTGACGCGTTCGTGGGAGGCGGATCAGCACCCGACGAGCCGATTCCGGGCCTCGCCCTGGCGATCGAGGGTCGGGACGACCTCCTCGCCGGGCTGCGGGTCGGCGGTATCGTCGACAACACGGTCTTGCCGCCCGTGGTCGGATATCTCAAGGACAAGCAGCTGGTCCTCGACCTGCGTACCGTCGATCCTGACGAGGATCTGTTGCTGGTCCGGGCGGTCGCGGCCGCCCACGGCCGAACTAACGAGCAGTCGCTGGAGTCGACGTCGACGAGATGATGTCGCGGATCAGCCCGGAGGCTGTCAGACGAAGAGCAAGACCCAAAGCGCGGCGCCCGACAGAAACGTCACCAGCGGCAGACGAGCCAACGGCTCCTCGAAACGACCCGACCGTCGCAGGATCCATGAGGCCGACCGGGAGAGGAAGAGGACGGCCACTGCACCGAGAAGCGCCAGCAAGACGATGCGGAGCGTTGACTGAAGGCCGAAGAACCCACCGATCAGGAACATGACGTACGCGTCACCGAGTCCGAGCCCACCGTCGCCCGGAGACTGACTCCACCATCCCCACGCGCGCGACAGCGCCAGGAATACGACGGACCCCAGACACGACGTTGCCACGGCGTCCAGCGGACTGGCCCAGCCCAGGAAAGGCTGAAGCACCCAAGCCAGGACTCCGAGCGGCAGCGTCAGCACGAGCGGTACCAGACGGCGGTCGTAGTCGATCAGCGCCAAAGCCAGTAGCACACAGGCCACTAGCCAACCTGTGGCCATCTCGAACGGATCATCGAAGCGACGAAGTCCGAGGACGAAGACGGTGGCTCCCGAAACCTCGACCAGTGGATACCGCACGGAAATAGCCCCTCCGCAGGAGCGACATCGGGCGGCCAGCAACAACCAGCTCAGCACCGGGATGTTGTCGACCGGCCAGATCCGCGAACGACATCTCGGGCAATGGGAGGCGGGGACCGCTGTCGAAAGACCCTGGGGCAGCCGATACACGACCACGTTCAGGTAGCTGCCCCAGATCAGACCGAAGATGGCGACGGTGCCGTAAACGAAAGACTCTACGAAGGCGGGTTCCACGTGGTTCGGCCTCGAAGGGTCCTCAACGTGAAAAGGGGCGCCGTGGCGCCCCTTTCGTCGAGCTGGATCCTTGTGCGGATCCTACTCTCAGGCTTAGCCCGGCCAGCGGACGAAGTAACCGTCGGCCCAGACGATGTCCTGATCGTAGTCGGTCGCCAAGAACGGCGTCACGTCCCAATCCGAGTTGCAGGCTTGTATCGTAGATCCCTGCCGGGCCGGCGAGCAGATCATCAGCACGTTCGACTGCACGAGATTGTAGTTGATGCCGAATTCGAAGGGGTATCCCCAGCCGTCGAACTGCGGGACTTCCTGCATGTAGAAGAACGTCGTGTTCGGGTGCAGGTACTCGAAAATGACCTCGTAGTCCTCCAACGTATGACCAGCACCTGCGTAGATCTTGCCAGCGCCAGCGGATGCGGCACCAACCTGATCCGTCAGCCAGGACATCCAGGCTGTTCCGGTGTTGCGGGCGTCAGAAACGGTCCTCTTCTGTTTCGCTTTCTGCAGGGCGTCGAGCAGGTTCGGGATCAGGATCGCAGCGATGATGCCGATGATGGCAACTACGATCAGCAGCTCGATGAGGGTGAAACCCCGCTGCTTGCGGTTTCTCAGGAACGATGACATGAACTTCCTCCTTACGGTCTCACGGGTTATTCCACGAGCGTACCGACAAAGCCTTGCAGAGTTCGTGCCATGGCGTATCACCATGTTTTCTCCCCCAATCGGCTAATTCGTGCCAAGTCTCGATCAAAACATCCCAGCATCGTCAATTCCTGTCAGGCACACGGTGACAAAAAGTGACTAGGCGCTCTAGTCTTCAGCGACAAGCCGCCGAACGACATCTTCATAGAGCTGGACGCCGGCGATGAAGGCTGGCGCTGGAATTCTCTCGTTCGGCCCCTTCGACGACTGGCTGTCTTGCGACACCAAGAGAAACGGCGAGAATCCGTAGGATGGGATCCCCACTTCACGAAAGTACCTAGCGTCGGTCGCCGACCAAGCCAGGAAGAGAGGACCGTGGTCGACTCCGGGATGAAGCCGGGACACCCCCTCGTCGATCGCCTGAAACACCGGATGGTCGATCGGGCTTGGGGGCACCTTCTCGTTGTAGTTCTCCACCACGTACTGGAAACCGTCCATGGAGTCGCCCACCAGCTTCTCGAAAACGATGTCGAAGTCGGAGTCGGGCAGAAGATGGACGACGAGCTGAAACCGATAGCCTCCTTCGGGATCCTCCTCTACCGGGAATGCATAGGACTGGTCTCGTAGATGGGCCTCGAGCAACGGTGGAAACTCGGCCGCCTCGAGTTCTCGAGGGAAGGTGCGGATGCTCTCCAATATCGTGTCCGGACTCGCTAGAAGCTCGCGCGTGACGGACCGCGCTCGGCTCGGGCCGTAGCGAGGAAAGAAGATGCGAACGGTTTCGGTCAAGCGTCTCTCGGTACCTCGAAAGTGCACGCTTTTTCGCAGGTCTTCCAGGCGCTGGCGATCCGACGAGCACACCCAGACGACGACGAAACGCTTTTGCTGGAACTCCGTCCCCCAGTACTTCACTTCCTCCGCACTGAGCGCTTCAACGGCACCTCCTTCGGTGAGCACGGCCCAGAAGGTCCGGGCCCATTCCGGATGCTCAGCCAAGACCCGCTGGGTGCCGAGAAAGCTGTCGCGCTCTTCGTCACCGGTCGCAAGGATCTTCACTGAGCGGTTCAGTCTTACCCCGGATCTCCGCAGCTCGAGCACCGCCATCAGCTGCGCGATACCGACACTCTTCATGTCGAAGGCACCGCGCCCTACCACGTGAGGTGCCCGATACTCGGCGGCGAACGGAGGGGCCTGCCAAAGCTCCGGCGACAAGACCGGATCGACGTCCACATGCTGGTGGAGCACCAGGGGTCGCGGGTTCGCGCCTTCGAGCGTCGCCCAGAGGTTGGCGTTGCGAACTCCGAGGCGCTGGATGTGAGCTTCGATACCCTCCTTCTCCAGCTGTTCCGCAAGGAACTCGACGGCCGGGATTTCGTTCCCATCGGGGTAGCTCGAATCGATGCGGAGATAGTCTCGGAGCAACCGAAATGACTCGTATTCATCGTAGTCGATCTTCGCCCAGTCGTTGCGGATTCCGAGATCACCCAGTTCCCGAATTGCCGGTTCCGCGACAAACCAGATGGCGACCGGGGCGAGATAGAGAAGGGTCCTGGCTAGCTTCTTGTGGCGCTGGACGAGCGGGCGTTGGATACTCATGACAGCCGCCGATGCTAGCATCGCGGCGGCTTGTGTTCGGTGCTCTATCATGCTGCGATTGCGCGCGATCCATCTCGCCTTGACTCTCGTTGTCGTCTCCGGAGTCGGTTTCGCGGCGATCGATGCCTATCTCATCGGACGTCCGGCGTTTCCGTTGGACGACGCCTGGATCCACCTGCAGTTCGCGTCGCGGCTGGCCTCCGGCGACGGCCTGGCATATTCGGCCGATCGGTGGGTCACCGGATCGACGGCGCCATTGTGGTCGGCTCTGGTGTCGATAGGCGGTCTACTCCCGGGCAGGCTGATTCTGCTGTGGTCGGAGTTCTTAGCTGTACTGGCTTTCGCCGGCACGGTGCTCGGAGCACATCGCCTGACTCGGGAGCTCCTGCCGGGCCACGGGAAGGATCTGGCGGGTACCGCGGCGCTATTGATCGCGACGACACCATGGCTCCTCTGGTCGGCGGCCGCGGGAATGGAGATCACAACCTTCACGTGCCTGGCTCTCTGGGGCATGGTCTGGCACGTACGCGAGCAGCGGACCAACCAGCACTCGCTTGTTCGCAGCGCCCCGGTTCTCGCTGTCGCGGCGCTGGCGCGACCCGAGGGCTTGCTGCTGTTGGGGCTCGCCTTCGGTGAGCGATGCCTCCGCGCCGGTCGTTCTGGACGCCCGGATTGGACGAAGCTTCGCACGACCGTGAGATCGATGCTTCCGGCATTGGTGATCGTGAGTCCGACACTGATCTTCTACCGCGTCGCTGGAGGCTCTTTCCTGCCGACGACGTTCTGGACGAAAGCCGGGAGCCCGATCGATCCATGGCCCGATACGCACTACCTATATCTGCTGCTCAATTTCTTCGCACGCTCCCAACCGATGGCAGTTCTCTTGGCCGCCGGCGGCATCCTGCTCCTGGCCGTCCGGCTCAAGGGACCTTCCGATCGGGGAGTCCTGCCGGCTGCTTGGTTATTGGCCCAGGCTCTGGCTTACTCTCTGATGACCCGACCCGAGGCTCCACCACCCATGGGCAACTTCGGACGCTATTGGTTCCCACTCCTACCCGTCGTCACGATCCTCGCGCTGGTGGCCCTTTCACCGATGATGCGACGACTGCGTGGCCTCCGGCTCTGGACACCACTTCTACTCCTGTTGTTCGCCGCACAGCTTCCTGGTTTCATCGCCATGCCGACGGCCTACTCTCAGCACGTTTCAGACGTGGAAGCCTCCGACGTGGCGGCCGCACAATGGCTTGCACCACGCTTGGACCCAGACGCATATCTGGCCGTACAGGACGTCGGAGCGCTAGCCTTTCTTCTACCCAACGAGACTCTCGACTTGGCCGGACTCACCAGCCCTGAGATCCGGCCGATCCTTTTCGGTAGCAGCGGCGGGTCGTCCTGGGCGGTGGGCGATTGGCAGCGTCGTCTCCACGACTACCTGCGAAGAGAGCGGGTCGACTATCTGGTGGTGTTCGACGGCTCCTATCCTCAGGTCGTGCGCGCCCCCGGTTTCAACGTTGTGCGCTCTTTTCACAACCCCGACAATCGCACCATGGCCGGGAACGTCCTGCTGATCGTCCAAACGCCGTGGTGTCGCTTTCCTCTCTCTGACCGGCCCACCGGGCCTGCTGCCTGAGGTGACTCTGCTGGCACCTGCTGCCGCGGTGGTCTCGATCGGCCTGGCGGTTTATGCAGCAGGACGGGTGGGCGGGGCACAGTCGACCTCGGCGCGGCCTCTCGAGCGATGGATCTGGGGATTCGCCGTCTGGACACTGATGCTGTTTTTCCTGGCGAGCCTCGGAGCGTTTCGCGAGCCGATCCTTCAGGCCATGGTGATCAGCGGCGCCGTGTTCGGTGCGGTCGAGATCGTTCGTCGCCGCTGGGCTCGACCGCTCCCAATCTCGGTGGCCACTACGTTCCTCGTGGCGCTCTCCGCCTTACCCCTGGTCTTCGTCTTCGCCGTCACGGTCAATCCGACGATTTCCTGGGATGCCGCCGTCTACCACCTCACACTGCCGGATTTGTACCTGCGCGAGGGCGGATTCCAAGAGGTTCCGTTCCTCGTCTACGCGCTCTGGCCGCAGGCAGTAGACCTGCTGTTCGGGGTCGCGATGGCCGTCGGGGGCTACGTGGCGGCCAAAACTCTCCACTTCGGATTCGGGATTCTGGTGGTCGCCACGCTGTGGAGAACCGCCGCTCCGCAGCGAGAGACTCCGCTCGACCCATCACGGGCGAGCGGAGTCGTTGCAGGTTTGGTGGCCAGCGCTCTTTTTCTTCTCAACGACGTGGTGCTTTTCGAGCTCCGTTCCGCCTATGTCGACCTGGCCATGGCCTTCTTCGCTCTGGCCGCCTTTCTCTTTCTCGAGCGGTGGTTGGACGACAACGACGATCGCAGCCTGCTGGCCGCTGGCTTGGCCTGTGGTCTCTTGGCCTCGAGCAAGATCACCGGCGTCTCGATCTCGGCCTGTCTGCTCCTCTTGGTGGTACCGCGGCTGGCTCGGCGGTTTCGCGAGAATCCGCGCAAGGCGCGGCGCTCCGTCGTAGCGCTCGGGCTGCCGATGGTCATCCTCTGGATTCCGTGGCTACTCCGTACATGGTTGGCGACCGGAAACCCGGTCTATCCGCTGCTCTGGGAAGAGTTCGGCGGGCCTGACTGGAGCTCCCAGCTCACTGCCCAGCTCGTCGACTGGCAGCGATCCATCGGGATGGGGCGTACGCCATTCGACTTCCTGCAGCTGCCCTGGCGCGTGTTCACGGCCGGCGACACGGGCTACGAGAATTTCGACGGGCGGTTGACGCCGCTCTGGCTCGCCTTCCTGCCGTTGGCACTCTGGCGCGCTGCGTTCTCGGCCCGAGCGCGGCGTGCGCTTCTAGCTGTGTTTCTGCTCTTTATCGCCTGGGCGATGGGTTCACAGCAGATGCGTTTTCTCATACCCGCACTACCGATCCTGGCGTTGGCTGTGGCCGACGGAGTCGTCGGCTTGCTGTCGATTCCATCTATACGTCGCCGTCTGCGAGCTCGCTCGTCGGCCGGAATTCTGTTCGCAGCCACCGGACTCGCCTGGCTCGCTGGTTTCGCCGGAACCCAACCACACCTGATCCAGGCCGGCAAGACGCATCTGGATCTCTATTTCGACCATCGTTTCCAGCGGCCGACCGAGCCGCCGAGCCCCCCGGTCTTCCAAGCGGTGAAGTCGCTGCCTGCGGACTCGATCGTCGTCCTGCTCAACTCCAATCACCTCTTTCATTGCCGACCCACCAAGTGCTGGGCCAACAGCTTTTTCGAGGCGCCCCAGATCGATGAATGGCTCGCTTCGGCGGATTCCTCGGAGGAGGTGGCTGCACGCCTGAACGCTCGTGGAGTGACCCACATCGCATGGACAGGTGCCCCGAGGATTCGCCACGCACCGCCGATCCTCGGTCTGCTCCGGCGGACAGACTTGGCGGAACCGGTCTTTGCTCAAGGATCGGATCGCCTGTGGCGTCTGAAGCATCCGGAGCAGGGCGAACATTCGGAGGTGTCGCGGTGAGGGCACGGCTCCGGCAGGTGCGCCAGTTCAACAGCTGGCCGGGTTGGGTGGTGGCCGCGGGTCTCTTGGTCGTGGGCTTCCCGGCTCTCGATCAGTACAACGTGACTTGGGACGAGGCACTCGGAGACCTTTTCTTCGGGCAGCGCTATCTGTCGTTCTTCACCAGCTTCGATCCGACATATCTCGACTTCCACGCCGAGCCCTATCCGCCAGATCACGAGCCCGATCTGACAGCTTCTCCATTTCGCGGGCGCGCCTGGGAGTACTACCCGGTCGCCAACACCCTGGCCGCAGCGACGTCGAAGGTGCTGTCTGCCCTCGACCTCGTCGACCCGTTCGACGGTTTCCATGCACTGAACCTGCTCCTAGCCGCGCTTCTGGCGGTGGTTCTTCACGAGTTCCTGCGTCGACGCTATGGGCGCCTTGCCGCCGCGCTCAGCTTGGGTTTTCTCTTCGGCTCGCCACGCATCGTCTTCCACATGATGGCCAACATCAAGGATTTTCCATTGATGGTCTTCTGGAGCCTGGCCGCCTGCGCCTACTTCTCGGCGTGGCAACGCGGTTCATTCCGGGGACTAGTGGCGGCCGGGGCCTTGGTCGGACTCGCCCTCGGAACCAAGGGCAATGCCCTTTTCTTTCCCATCCTCCCGGCGCTGGTTCTGATCTCGTGCGGAATTCCGGACACCTGGCGTCGCGAATCGCCTCGAGCCTTTCTCCGATCGAAAGCGATCCGGGTGGCAGCTGCCGCCGGGGTCGCGGCGATGGCCGCGGTAGCGGTGATGGTGGCGCTTTGGCCCTATCTGTGGGCCGATCCGATATCGCGGTTCGCGCGACATCTCGGCTATATCGCAGGCCGCCGTAGCTTCACTTCGCCCGAAAGCATGGCGCCTGTGCTGGAAGCGCTCTGGTGGACGACGCCCCCGGTCTTCTTGCTGACGGCGGTGATTGGCGCGACGTGGCTCCTGGTCCGGGTGGCTCGGCGGCACAGTCGACGTGCCGAAGACGTTTTCCTACTCGCGTGGTGTATTGCGTCTCTGGGCCGGTACCTGCTTCCGCAGGCGGTGAATTTCGACGGCGTGCGCCACTTCCTCGAGCTCTTCCCTGCGCTCGCGGCCATCGCTGGCATCGCGACGGCAGCGCTCGCGCGGCGCCTCGCCCGGATCGCGGTCGGCTCTTCGCCGACGGAGAACCGGGTTCGGCTCCGATTAGCCACCGTTCTGTCGATGCTCCTACTCCTACCCGGCCTGGTCCAGGTTGTCCGGACCCATCCGTTCCAGGTCGCCTATTGGAATACATGGGCTGGTGGCCTCGATGGGGCCCGTGAGAAGAACCTACCCCAAGCCTCCGACTACTGGGGTGCGTCCTATCGGCTGGGTATGCGCTGGCTCAACGAGCATGCCGAGCCTGGAGCCTATGTCGCCGTTCCCGTGGTCGAACATGCGGTACGCCTGGTGGCGCCCCTCCGCCTGCGAGAAGACCTCGTGCTACTGCCCATCACCACCCCGTTGTCGCCTCGCATCGCACCGGAGCGATTGGCAGCCACCCGCGATCTGGCAACAAGGGCGCCGGTCTACGTCATGTTCGTCGAGCGACGCGACTGGGCGAACGAGTTGATGGTCGAGTGTCTGCGCCGTCTCACCCCTGAGGTGATCTGGACGCTCGATGGTGCGCCGGTGCTGTCCATCTATCGCTATGTGCCGCCCGGCACACCGCCATAGACGATCCAAAGGACCGCAAAGCCCCACAGAAAGATATTGACGACGAAGGGAACGTCACGCATCAGCGCTTCGGTGGGATTGCGCCGTTCGTGCTTCTGGTAGATCAAGTAGAGATAGCGGAAGATGCCGAAGATCACCAGGGGAAGGGTATAGATCAGGCGGTCGCCGAAGCGGGACACCGTATCGTCGTCCATGGCGTACAGCGCGAAGCACACGACCGACGATGCGGTGACGACGTTGATCATCTGGTCGAGAAACGTCGCGCTGTAGTGCTGAAGGACCGCACGATGGTCGCCGGCATCGTCCGCCAGCAACAGAAGCTCGTGGCGTCTCTTAGAGAGGATCAGGAGCAACGCCAGAAAGACCGTGCACAGGAGCAGCCAAGGCGATACTCGCACCTGAATGGCCTCGGCACCCGCCATCACGCGTAGGACGTATCCAGAGGAGACGACCATGACGTCAAGGATGACCACGTGCTTGAGGCCGCGGGAATAGGCGATGTTGACCGCCAGGTAGACCACGAGGATCATCAGGAATCCGAGGCCCAGATAGAGAGAGGCGCCGATCGTCAAGACGGCGAGCACGATCGCTGCCGCACCGGCGGTGAACACCGGAAGCTCACCCGCTGCGATGGGCCGATGTTTCTTGAGCGGATGTAGGCGGTCCTCTTCGCGGTCGCCCAGATCGTTGATCAGGTAGATGCAGCTGGCGGCGAGACAGAACGTGGCAAAGGAGACGAGGGCCGCGAAGAGGAGCTCGGGGTCGGCCAGGTGCTCGGCGAAGACGACGGGAGCCAGGACGAATACATTCTTCACCCACTGCACAGGGCGCAGTGACTTGAGCAGAGGGCCGATCATGAGCCGCCGTAGTATAACCAGCGCATGGCCGGCCGCGACGACCACCCAACGGCAGTGCGATCGAGCGCTTTTCTCCGCTTGGGCTTGCCGAGCTGGCTGCTTCTCTTGCTCGTGGTATTACCCTGGATCGTGGGTGCCCGGACCCTGTTCTACCGAGATGTCCTGAGCACTCACTACCCGCTGAAGGCTGCACAAGCCCAACTGGCCGAAGAGGGCTGGCCTGCGCCGCTGATCGACCCGTACCGGGGTGGCGGCCAGCCCCTTCTGGGCAACCCCAACGCAGTTCCTTTCTACCCCTCCAACCTCTTCTACCGTTTCGCCGATCCTTTGTGGTCGTTGTGCGCCCACTTCTGGCTGCACTGGCTACTAGCACCTCTCGCCGGCTTCTGGCTCGCGCGGTCCTGGTTACTGGATCGACCGGGTGCCTGGGCCTGCGGTGTCGTCTGGGCCACGGGCGCCTACGTGATGTCCCTGCTGAATCTCTACAACATGGCGGCATTGGCTACCTTGGCCCCGGCGACAGTAGCGGCATTCGTTTCCCTGGCCCGACCGCAGCGATCGAGGTGGGGTGCACGGGTACCCGCTGCGGCGGCCCTTGCCGGCCTGACCTTCCTCGGCGGCGACCCAGCGTCGGCGTCGCTGGTCTACCTGCTGGCTGCCGCGGCGGTCGTCACCGTACTGGCAGGCCGACAGAAACAAGGAACTCCCGCTGTTCGTCGTGAAGCGATCGAAGCGCTGCGCCGAATCGGCCTCGCAACGTCCCTCGCATCGATGCTCGCAGCGCCGGTGCTGCTCGAGATGTTGCGCGTTCTTCCCACTTCATATCGCGGACTCTGGCGCTACCAGGCGGAGTCGGTGCTCGCCCAGAGCTGGCACCCGGTGACGTTTCTCGACTGGTGGTTTCCTGGATTCTTCGGTCGGTTGGATCTCTCGTTCTGGGGCGGTGGTGTGTTCGGCGGAAATCCGCCGCTTTTCTCCTCACTCTTCCCCGGATGGATCGCCGTGGCTCTGGTCGTCACCGCCGGCTTGCGCCACCGCGGACGGGATCTCTGGGCCTGGTGTGCGATTTTGGGCGGCATCTTTCTCGCCCTCGGCAGCCACAATCCGGTTCTTGCGAGATCGGCAGAGTGGTTCGATCTCGGTATCTTGCGCTATCCGATGAAGGCGTGGCTCGCGGTGGCTCTCGGACTTTCACTCCTCGCGGGTCTCGGGTTCCAAAGGTTGTGGAGCGGTGCGCGAAGAACCGTCTTCGTGGCAACGCTCCTGGTCTTGGCCGTCAGCACCGCGGCGGCCCGGCCTTTGATCGACGCCAGCTCGGCCTTGGCTCGCTTCGCCACCGCGACCTCGGGCGGCAGACTGGCGGGCTCGCTACTCGATGCCGAAGTCGCGCGCTGGGCCGGTATCTGGGCCTCCTCGTTCTTGGTTCTCGGCATGGCGATCGTGGTAGCGGTAGTTGCCAGACGCCGTCGAGGGGCCCTGGCATTGCTCTTGGTGCTCCAGACTGCGTCTCAGCTTTTCTTGCTGAGAGATTTGCTGGCGGCGGACGAGACCTTCGCCTACCGCGCTGAATCATCCCTGGCGTCGATGCTGGGCGAGGTCGGTACGTCGGACGTGGTCCACGGAGACTTTGCCGGCCAGTTCGGGCCTTCCGTCGGGCGGCGCGACCCTTCGCTCACCCTTCTGAGCCGATCGCTGTTCGCCGAGCTGTTTCACGGTGCTGGGATTCCTTCGGGCTTGAGGTATCCGTTCACGCGATCTCCCGAAGGCCTCGACTCCTTCTACGCCGTGGCCTTCGCCAAGGCGCTCCCGGGGCTGTCGGACGTCGGGCGGCTGCGTCTCCTGGAAGTGGCCGGAGTGGAGTACCTGTTGCTAGGCCGCACCCTGGCAACCGACGCGGCGGCTCGAGTACAACTGACGGCCCGAGTTCCCTCACCGCGGGGCCCACCGTTGCACGTCTACCGACTGCTACACGCTGCCGACGAGGTGAGTCTGGTCCACGGCGTTCGTAGGGCGCCTTCGATGACAGATGCCCGTAGCGCGCTCCTGGATCCGTCGTTCCAGCCGCGCCAGGAGGTGCTGCTACCAGGCGAAGAGCCCGCTGCGGCGCCGGCGGGAGCGATAGGGAAGGTCAATGTCTACCGGAATGAGCCCGAGCGGGTCGCCGCTTCGACGGATTCGGACACAGACTCCTACCTGGTCATCCAGCGCGCTTGGCTACCGATCTGGCGAGCGACGATCGATGGCGCTCCTGTCGAGTTGGAAATCGCCAACGGATGGCAGATGGCTGTACCCGTACCGGCGGGGCGCCATGATGTCGAGATCTTCGTGGACAGCGGGCCCGGTCGCTGGGCGCTCGCCGTCTTCTTCTCGGCGCTCGCAATCATCGGATGGTTGCTATGGCCCGGCCCGGCCCGGCATCAGGCGAGCGGCGTATAGAGCAACCCGCCGAGCTGCGACTCACCTTCGTTCAGAACGTGCCTGGGGTGCATGTGCGTCAACAGGCGTCCTTCGACATTGGACCCAGCGCCGAGGCTCACGCCCGGCCCCAAAATGGCGTCTCGCAACACGGCGCCGGGACCTACCTGGGCGCCAGACATGATCAGAGAACGTTCGACTCGCGCACCGTTTTCTACCGCCGCTCCGGCTTCCACAACTACACGACGAAGCGTCGCCGAGTCCGCGATGCGGGCGTCGGAGGACACGAACCGCCCGCTGCGCAAGCCCCGCCAGGGACTCGCCGCATGGTCGAGTGCAGCTTCCAGGTATCTTCGTGGTGTGCCCACGTCATGCCAGCGTCTGCGCGTGACCACGGCGCGGATCTCGCACCCTTCTGACAGGAGTGGTTGGTAGAGACCGTCGATGACGTCTCCCGGCCCTTCGGGCACGCGATCTAGTATCTCGGGCCGAAACAAGTGAAGCCCCGCGAAAACGTGACGCCGGACTCTGCCAATCGCCGGGAGAGAAGGGTGATCCCTGAGCTGCACCACGCGGCCGGTTTCGTCCACCGCGATGCCACCGCCGAGAGTCGACTCGGGCCGGTTCGGCGTCAACAGCAGTGTGACGTCGGCCCCCGTCTGGCGATGTCTCCGTAGAAGCGACGAAACGGGCCACTGACATAGCGAATCGCCGTTCACCACGGTCACTACTTCGGCCTTGCCCAGGAAATCACGGCAAGGAAACAGTGCACCCAAGGTGCCCTGTACCGGATCCTCGCGGCTGTATCGGATCGGCATGCCCGCCACGTCATCTCCCAACGCTTCGGGAATGGCGTCGGGCAAGTGATGTAGGTTGAGAACCGCACCTTGGCAGCCCGCGAGCGACAAGCTCTCCAGCGTGCGGCGCACCAGCGGTCGTCCACACAGGGGCAGGAGCGGCTTGGGCTGACTCCACGTGAGAGGACGCAGGCGGGTACCAAGCCCGGCTGTCAGGACCAGCGCGCGCGTACCGATTCTCGGCCCGGCCTCGTCCTTGGCTCGGTTCAAGTCCGTCCTTTCTCTCCGGCGAAGACCATCTCTCGGTCGGCGTCGGGGTTCTCGGCTACGTGGTCTTCGTAGAGCCGCAGGTAGTTCCTGCGCTCCGCGGAGTCCACGTCCAGTCCACAACGGCGGGCGACTCGGTCACAACCCTTTCCTTCGAATTCGGCGAAGTCGCCGATGGGAGTGTGGTCGAGGCTGATCACCTGCGAACCCAGAAGCCATTCCTCCCGATACTTCTGGTAGCGAGCCACCTGTTCGTATCCGAGGGCTTCCAGAATCGCGCGACCCGTTTCGACATCGCCGAGCGTGGTCTCAAGTTCACCTCGGACCTTCACCGTACCTTCGTAGTGCGCGGGGCCCTTGAAGGTGATCCGGCAACCACTGCGATCGACACGCAGACGCAGCAGCTTCTTGTCCGCTGCCAGCTCGCCGTCCCGATCGAAGATGTAGTTGTCCTCTAGCGCCGGGGGCCCCTGTTGTTCCGCTTCTAGCTCCCCCAATCTGGAGCGCAGCTGGCTATGGTCGACGTTCGCGAACTTGAGCTCCCGTTCGACGTCCTCAACCTGGTCTTTCGACTCTGGCTTTGACATGGCATCTCCCTCCACGAGGGGCGGCGAGAATCTCGAGCCGGCCGCCCGGCGGCTCCTTGCGGATCTATTGCAACGAGCGGCCGGCAGTTAGCCGCCGAGGTTTCCCAGACGGTCGAGAAAACGTACGACTGCGCGGATACCACCGTAAAAGTTCTCGACGTCGATCTTTTCGTTCGGAGAGTGCAGCCGATCGTCGGACAAGCCGAATCCGATCAGTAACACCGGCGCGCCCAGAACCTCTGCCAACGTCGCGACGATCGGAATCGACCCGCCCTCCCGCACACGAACGGGCTGCTGCCAGATGTCGGCCATGGCGGCAAGCGCAGCATCGACGATCGGTCCCTCCGTTTCCAAGAGCACCACGGGGGAGGTGTGATGGCAGATCACTTCTACCTGAACCCCGGCCGGCGCCGCGCGACGAACATGGTCGGCGAAGAGCTCGGCAACCTCCGCCGGGTCCTGGTCAGGTACCAGACGCATGGAGACCTTCGCACCCGCGAACGACGGGACGATGGTCTTGGCGCCCTCGCCCTGGTACCCACCCCACATGCCGTTGACGTCGAGGGTCGGCCGAGCCCAACGACGTTCCAGGGTGGTGTAGCCTTCCTCGCCGAAGTGCGCTGGTATTCCTATGGAATCTTGGTCGGCCGCCTCGTCGAATCCCAGCGCCGCGAACTCGCTACGCTCCCAATCCTCCAGCGGCCTCACTCTGTCGTAAAAGCCGGGAATCAGGATTCGCCCGGTTTCGGCGTCGTGCAGGCTAGCGAGAATGGCGCCAAGAGCATTGCCAGGATTCTGCACCGAACCTCCGAAGGAGCCTGAGTGCAGGTCGCGATTCGGGCCCTGCACGCGAAACTCCATATAAGCCATGCCCTTCAGACCGTAGAGCATGGACGGACGGCCTTTCTCGTACATCGCCGAATCCGAGACGAAGACAGCGTCGCAACCCAGCGTCTCTCCGGCGTCCCTGCGGACAAACGACTCGATCGCCTCGCCTCCTGACTCTTCCTCCCCTTCGACGATGAGCTTGACGTTCACGGGCAACTCGCCGCGCTCCGCCAACATGGCTCCGACCGCCTTCAGATGAGCGTAGCTCTGCCCCTTGTCGTCGGTGGCACCGCGGGCCACCAGCTGCTTGCCGTCGTTCTCCAAGGTCGGCTCGAACGGCGGGTTGCGCCATAACTCCAACGGATCGGCGGGCTGTACGTCGTAGTGGCCGTAGAAGAGAACCGTGGGCTTGCCTTCGGCGCCAGTCCATTCACCATAGACCAGCGGTTTCCCGTCGGATTCGATCAGCTTGGCGTCGAGACCAGCTTGCCGCATACGTTCGCGAAGGAACTCGGCGCACCGTCGAACGTCACTGTCGAAGCTTGGGTCGGTGGAGACCGACGGGATCCGGAGGTAGTCCTCGAGCTCTTCCAGGTACGTCCCCTGCTCGCGTTCGATTCGGCGGAACACGTCCTGGCTGTCTGGGTGCATTCGATTTCCTCGGGTGATGGGCGGCCAAGTCGAGGCGGCAGTCTAGCAAAGGGAACGCAGGCCTTTGTGGGCGTCGGTAACCCGGGGCCCTACACGAGAGAGGCCCCACGTAGCACTTGCGCGGACCTTTTCTAACGCGTTCCCGGCCGGCTCAGACTGAGCAGGTCAGCGATCCGCTGGACATGGAATCCCTACAGCTGTTCGGGATCGGGAAGATCTTCCTCGTCGCCGAACTCTGCTTCCTTGTCGAGACTCTGGGCGATCCAGTCCAGGAAATCTTCATCACCCTTGCGGATCCCGAACGCGAGGATTTCTGGCAAGTCGTAGTCGTGCAACTCTCGAACGGTGGAGGCTACCGACTCGTATTCCGACTCCAGAGTTTTGATCATCAGCACGTATTCGCTGTCGCGACAGATCTTGCCCTGCCAGCGATACACCGACTTGACTCCGGACAAGATGTTGACGCATGCGGCGTGGCGTCGCAGTACCAACTCACGAGCGATTCCGTTCGCCTGCTCCTCGTCCCCGACCGAAGTGACCATGACGATGGCTGACATGACGGGCGCAAAGGTAACCGATGGCAGCAGCCCGGTCAATGGCAACGGACCGCGCAGCACGCCGGATCGCAGCGAAGTCGGATGCCAGTATGGCAAGTTCCGCATAGTCCGGCGCCGATGCGCGTGGCGGCTCGCCGTCGATAGACCAGTGCGTGTACGCGCCGGAGCCTTCGACGAGCACCCGCGATCTCGGCTCATCGCCAGACTCCGGATCCGCGATTCCAGTTGTAGATTCTCAGCCGTCCATTGCGGCTCGAGATGCGCACCGCAGCCATCCGGAGCGTACCGTCGGTGAGATAGACCGTACCTGGTGTCGCGGTGTTCATGGGGCCGAACGAAGCGATGTCAGAGCGGCTGAAGCGAATCGGATCACCGCGACGGGCGATGTGGCCCCGACCGCTGATCGTGCGCGGCATGGGACCGTCCGGAAAACCAAAGCGAACGCGCTGACCGACGTGGGTGAGCGGCTGCGCGGCAGCGAGAGGAAGATCCTCTCCCGTTTCGATGTCACTATTGCGCACGCCGTCGCCGTCGCCATCTCGATAAACCTGCATATAGACGAATCCGGTATCTCGGTCGTGGTGAAACTTGATGCCTACATGAACGTTGTGAACCACCGCGTATTGACGGGCCTGACGCATGATTCCCGCCACCTCTTCAGCTGCCAGCTGAAGCTCCAAGCCGTCGTGGATCTTTCTTAGAGAAGGGATGGAAAACACCACCAACAAGCCGAGCACCGCCAGGGTGGTCAGTAGATCGAGCACGGTAAAGGCGCGGTCTCGCCTAGAACTAGGGGACGATGGACTCCGGTACATGATGCCTCCTTGGATTTCTGGGTTCGGAAGTGGAAATTCGGAAGAAGAAAAGGGCGGCGGAGAGGCGATGCAGATACGGTCCGCATCCGCCTCCCCGCCCGACCAAGGACTTGTATGGGATCTCGGCCAGCCCTAGGGGCCCTCGGCGCTCGGCACGTCGCTGGACTTCAGCTTGCGCGCGAGCGTCGTCTCGCCCTCGACGACGACGAAAGAGCGGAGCATTTCGAAGGTTCTTTCCCCAATGCCCTGGATCAGGAGCAGGTCTTCCGGGGTTTCGAATTTGCCGTGGCTCTCGCGGTAGGCGAGGATGCGGTCTGCGAGCGCGGGACCCACACGAGGAAGCTGCCTCAGCTGCTCTGCGTCTGCGGTATTCACATTCACAACTCCGGGGTGCGAACCACCCGACGCTTCGGAGCCAGCCTCAGCCGCCATGGCGGGCAGGCCGGTGACCAAGGTGGCGAGCAGGAGCAGAGCTGCTGCGAAGCGCCGGGCAAGAGCGGACTGAGTCGTGTACGAGGTTCTTGAGGTCTTCATTGGGTGTCTCCTTGTTCGGGATCGACGATCCCGAGGTCTGCGGGCCGAGGCCCAAGGTTTCGGATCGTCGCGCGCCGATCAGATTCAGAGGCTGGGCTCAGGGTCGGTTCCTTCGCCGGGCCCGTGAGTCGTTGCTCTCGTTGTTCGAGATCGTCGCGTCGACGCCGGAGACACTCTTCAAACGCGCTGCCACTCGTGCCAAAACATGTAAGTGTTGAAATAGCTCAACTTATACGATCTACCAGTGTCGTCTCGCGGGTTACCTCGTCAAAAGATTCTGCGCGGAGCGACCGGAACGAGAGAATCAGAGCTGCTTCGACAGACAGCGGTTGTCAAAAGATTCTGACCGCGGCACAATCCCTTGCGGCCGGCACCGAATGCGAACCGGTGGGGCGTCAAGATCGCCCGAGAAGCGTGAGAGGAGCACATGTCAGACGCAAAGAACCGCGACGAACAGAGCAAGAAGCGCGAGAGTTCAGCTGAGAATCCGGTCGAGGTACCGGTGCGGCGACGTTCGGTGATCCGCGAGTACTTCGAAGCACTCCTGATCGCTGGTATCTTCCTCGGCTTCTCCAACACGTTTCTGGTGAAGACCTTCTACATTCCCAGCGGCTCGATGAAGCAAACTTTGCTGATCGGCGACCACCTGTTCGTCAATCGCTTCATCTATGGACCGGCTGCCGGGCCTCTTGCGGACCTGCTGCCAGCACGCGAGCCCGAGAGGGGTGACATCGTCATCTTTCGCTCCGTTCAGACACCGCAGACGGATCTGGTGAAGCGCCTTATTGGGCTGCCGGGAGACCGCATCGAAGTCGTCGACAAGGTGCTCTACGTCAATGGCCAGCAGGTAGACGACTCGTCCTACACTCAGCACGTCGACCCCCGGGTGTTCCCGGACCGACCTTTCGTCAAAGCGGATGCCCGGAGGCGCGACAACTTCGGACCATACGAAGTACCCGAGGATCACTACTTCTTCCTCGGAGACAATCGCGACGAGTCCTACGATTCCCGGTTTTGGGGCGCCGTTCCGAGACACTACGTCAAGGGCCGTGCCTGGATGATCTACTGGTCCAACGGTGGTCCGACCCCCGACGGTGAATGGCCGGGGTGGAAGGAGCGATTGGCGCAGATCAGCCAAACGGCTATAGGCTTCTTCTCCAACACCCGCTGGGGCCGTACCTTTCAAGTCGTTCGCTGATGCGATGTCGTCCCTACACGGTGTCGGTACCGCACCGCACTACGTTAAGATAACGAAGTCGACAACAGGCTTGGAGGATTGTTCGATGTTCAGAAGCATGGCTCGTGGAGAAGGCAAGGCTGGTTGCATCGTATGGCTGCTGATCGTCGCCTTTGTCGGCCTCGCCGCGCAGCGCATCGTTCCAGCCAAGGTGGCGGCCATGCAGCTCGAGGACTACATGGAAGAGCTGGCCATGATGCCGGCCACGGCTCGCCAGAAGCCAGACTTCTTCGTCAAGAAGATCGTGGGACGAGCCGACGAGCTCCGGCTGCCGGTCAAGAAAGAGGACGTCACGGTCAAGAAGACCGCCAAGCGGGTCGTCATGACCGTGAAATACACGTTGGTAGTCGACCTCTTGGTGTTCGAGTATCCGATGAACTTCGACATCCACCTTGACCGCCAGATCTTCCTGACCTGATCTTCTATCTGAGAGGCCTCGGCGGCGGGTGGCGATGACGCCCCGCCGACACGAAAAAGAAGAGGATCCGCGGCGTTGGGGGCTACTGGCCACCTTCGGAGCATGCTTTTTTCCAGGTGCCCTGCTCGGCACGCAGCTAGCTGGTCTCCTCTTCTTCCTCAATCCACACCTGCCGTTCGAGACGGTCCCGGTGCTTCGCGGCGCTGTTTTCTACGGAGCTCTGTTGGGCTACGCCGGCCTGCCGATCTTGTTGATGGGATGCCGCGGGCAGCAGAGTTGGAGTTACCGTCTTCTTCCTGCCTGGCTGACGGCCGCACTCTCGGCAGGTGCGGCAGTGTTTTGGGTCCACGCGTACTACTTCGGCTTCTTTCTGCCCCCTGGAATCAACCGTCGCCTGCTCAAGGCCGCGATCTCGCTCACCGTAGCAGCGCTGGTGTGCTTCTACACGATCGTCCTGCATCGGCTCCGACGGCGGCCGTACGGAGCTCGCAGTCAGATCCTGTTCGCTGCGATGGCGTTATTGTCGATTTACGTCGTCATGGAGCGTCGGGAGGCTTTCCGTCCCAGTCCCGAACCTTCACCCCGCCCGACCACCATCACCTCGACAACTCGTCCTCAACTGGCGGTCGTCGCTGTCGACGCAGCGACGCTCGAAGCCGTCCTGCCTCTGGCGGAGCAGGGAAGGCTGCCATTCCTGGCGAGCTGTCTCGAGTTGGGCGCCCACGGTCGAGTCGAGGCGCTCGTGCCCGTGCGAGAAACTGCGCTATGGACTACGGTCGCCACGGGCCTCGTGCCGTACCGTCACGGAGTCGTCGGTGAGCAGCGCTACGAAAGCCCCTTTCTCGGTCGCGAAAGCACAGCGGAAGACGACCTTCGAATCGTCCCGGTAGGCATGGCGTTCGAACGGTGGGGAACATTGGGTATCGGCCGACTGGTCGGTCGGAAGGAAATGCTCGCGCTTCCGATGTGGGAGGTACTGACGCACCTCGGTAGATCCACCGCAGCGATCGGATGGCCGGCGACGGAGCCACCATCGACGAGCGACGCGGGGTTTATCCTTACAGATGCGTTCTTCAAGAACACTGCTGTTGGGCGCACCGCAGACACGTCATCACCGGCAAGTCAGCAGTTGGAGCAGCGAGCACGCCTCTTCGCTACCCGGCCCGCGGATCTCGATCCCACGGTCGTGGCTCGGTTCGGACCTCGACCCGATCCAACGGTGCTGCGCTACCTCAGCCAGGACATCTGGCGACGGGATCTGACGTTCTATCTTCTGGAGCAAGAAGAAGTCGATGTGCTTTTTGTGCACCTACCAGGCCTGGGAGTCGTGTCGCAGCAGCACTACGGCGGTTTCGAGGCGGTGCATTTTCGCGGCAGCACCAAGCCGAAGTCAGAGGACTCCGCCCGCTGGGTCTCTGCGTACTACACAGACCTCGACGCGTTCCTCGCCCGGCTCTGGGATTCCATGGAAGACCAGCGCCAGTTGGTACTCGTCTCCAGTCACGGCGTCCGGGGCCCCGAAGGGCTGAACGACCTGGTGCGCGTCGTCTCCAGGAAGCCGGCCCGTCACGGTTCTTGGAACGATGGGCCGGACGGCCTGTTGGTACTCCGCGGTAGTGGGTTCCGGGCCGGAGCCGCGCTCGGTCAAGTCCACCTAGTAGACCTGGCGCCGACGCTACTCTACGGACAGGGGTTACCTGTAGCCCGAGACCTCGACGGTGTGGTGCTCACGCAAGCCTTCGATCCGTCGTTTCTCGCCAGGCAACCCTTGAGCTTCGTACCGTCCTACGAAACCTTCGTGTCGCCCGAGCGCTGAGGGAGCCTGGTCACGTTGGACGGCGTGGCGTCGTCTTGTTTCTCGGCTCGCTTGGAGTCCTTCGCGGACGTCTTCATCGAGCAGCGTCCCTCGAATACGGCACCCTCCTCGATCTTCAGGTTGGCGACCTCCAAGTCGGCGAATACCCGACCGTTGGAGGTTATCTCGAGATACTCCTCTGCATCCACGCGGCCGCGCAGGACACCCGAGACGAAGATCCGGCGTACTCTGATCTCGCCGTCGATCTCGCCGCGGTCGCCGACGATGAGGACGCCGTCGGAGACGACCCCGCCCTCGACACGGCCATCGACGCGGAACGTGTCCTCGAAGCGCAACTCACCCTGGATGTGGCTTCCTGCGTCGAGAAAGCCGTTTAGATCACCTTGGGATGTCTTCCCAAACATTGACATTTCTCATGCCTCGCCGCCCATCAAGTGCTCGTAGAGCCGGATGAGCTCGTCTTCGGAGTGAAAGTGTATCTGCACGGTACCACCGCGCTTCTTGCGTCGAATTGCGACCTTGGTCTGAAGGGCTTGGGTTAGCTTCTCTACGGCCTCTCGCGTATGCACGTCCAGTTCTTCTGGCCGCCGTGCTTCCGGCTTGGGCTTCGGTGCCTGAACCAGAGCTTCGAGATCGCGTGCCGTGAGATTCTCCTTGACCGCGCGTTCAGCCAACGCGATCTGCGCCTTCTTGTCCGGCAGCGCCAAGAGCGGCCTGGCCTGGCCTGCAGTGAGCCTGCCCTCGCGCATCAAGTCCTGCACTTCTTGCGGCAGGCGCAGCAGGCGCAAGAAATTCGTGACCGTGGTTCGGCCCTTGCCCACTCGTGCCGCGATGTCTTCTTGCGACAGGCCGAAGCTCTCGGCCAAGGTACGGTAGGCCTCGGCCTCTTCGACCGGATTGAGGTCCGCACGTTGCACGTTCTCGACCAGCGCGAGTTCGAGAAGTTGCCGATCATCGGCTACCTCTCGAACCACGACCGGTACTTCCTGGAGTCCGGCTCGCTGTGACGCTCGCCACCGTCGCTCGCCCGCGACGATGACAAAAGCTGCTTCGTCGTCGGCTTGCGACCCTTCTTTCGGCGTGACGACGATGGGCTGAACGACGCCCTGGGCGCGAATCGACTCCGCCAATTCCTCAAGTCCAGACTCATCGAACTGGGTTCGGGGCTGGAAACGGTTGGGCTCTAGGCGACCAACCGATAACTTCGTGGGATTGCTCTGCGCCGATTCCGTGGCGGTATGACTGACTTGCTCTGTCGCCGAAGATGAAGTGGTGCTACCCAGAAGCGCATCCAACCCCTTGCCAAGCCCGCGCCTACCGACTTTCTTTCCTGCGCTCTTGGCAGATCTCTTGGCCGGCATCACGCCACCTCCCGACCGCCAAGACGCTGCAAGAACTCACGCGCGACGGCCAGGTAAGCCTCGGCACCGCTGCTCTTGATGTCGTATTCGATGATCGGCAGACCGTGACTCGGAGCTTCTGCAAGCCGCACGTTACGAGGTACCTGGGCCGTGTAGACCTTGCCTTCGAAGAATCTACGCACGTCGTCCGCCACTTCCTGCGAAAGATTCGTCCGCTTGTCCACCATGGTCAGCAAGATTCCACCGATCTCGAGCTTTGGGTTCAGTGCGGTTTTCACTCGCTGTACCGTCGCCACCAGCTCACTGATGCCTTGTAACGCGAAGAACTCTGCCTGAAGCGGCACGACCACCTCGTCCGCCGCGACCAGAGCGTTCACCGTCAAATGACCGAGGGAAGGCGGACAATCCAGAAAGACCAGATCGAAACGTTCATTCAATCCGAGCTCCGAGCCTTCGCCTCGGAGCCGGCGGCGCAGTGTGTACTGCCAATCTTCTACGTTGACGAACTCCACCTCCGCTCCTACCAGCTCTCGATCCGCCGGTAGCACCCAAAGGCCCGGGAAGTCTGTCTCGACCAGCGCCTCGTCGAGACTGCATTGGCCCATGAGCAAGTGATAGAGGTGGGTGTCTCCCGCGTCCAGGTCGAGGCCACGGGTGGCGTTTCCCTGGGGGTCACAGTCCACCAACAGAACGCGTTTCTCCAGTGCACCCAATGCGGCGGCTAGGTTGATGGAGGTCGTCGTCTTCGCGACACCGCCCTTCTGATTGGCGATGGCCACGAAATAGGCTGAACCCCCTGAAAACGCATCTTCGGCAGAAGCCACGTTGGGCGTCGCTGGAGCGGTGGTCTGCATCGTGTTCCTGCTGAGCGGAAGTTACTCGGCGGCGATCTCGACGATTCGGCCGCGACGGCCGAGGGAAAGGTCCCTTTGCACCCATGCGGCAGATGGCATCGGCGGCAGCTGGTGCCCTATCCAAAGCAGGAAGCGGGCACTGGGCCAGCGATCGGAAAGAGACTGATGAATTCGAGGGTTCCAGGCGAGGGCCCGGGAGGTGATGAGGTCGACGGAGTCGGGCCAGCCCGACTCGCGGCCTATAGGGCCGTCGACTCTAGCACTCTGTACACGGCACGACAAAGGAGCCGTTCGCTCGTCGTTGCTTCGCTGCAACGACTTCTCCACACGTCGGAGACGCCGCAACGCCGCTTCCAAGAACGCACATTTGCGCTGATTCGGTTCCACCAGCACGACATCGAGATCGATCCGTGAGGCGGCCAGTATCAGCCCGGGAAAGCCGGCGCCTGATCCGACGTCGACGAGGGTTCTCCTCCGAGACTTCACGTCGTCTGCGAGTAGGGGCAGGGCCTGCAAGGACTCTGAATAGTGTCGCTCCACGACCTCGCTAGCCGTCCCGGGTCCGATCAGCGACAGACGTGGATTCCATCGTCGCATCTCCTCGTAGTGATACCAGAGGAGGTATTCCCATCCCGGCCGCAGATGATTCCAAGCGAGGGTGTCCCTTGGCACGATCTGTCGAAGCCGTTCGATGAAAGGACCGTCGTCGAGAATGGGTAGTGGGTTTCCCATCGACGGAAGACTACAGGGAATCCGATCGCCGATGTTTCACGTGAAACCTGTTGATCTTCGGATCGGCGCGATTCGATGTTTCACGTGAAACCCCACCATGAGAAAAGGGGTGGCGCCACGTAGCACCACCCCTTCCACCAGCCGCTGTGACGCGCCTCAGTCTTCGTCGAGAAGCTGAATCCTCACCCGCTTCATGTAGCCCCTTCCCTGGCTGACCGTCTCGACCTCCGAATCATTGACCAACGCCAAGTGAATGATCCGGCGGTCCGACGGATTCATCTGCTGAAGCACCTTTGCTTCGCCAGTATCCCGCACTCCGTCGGCTGCCGATTGTGCCAACTCGACGAGTTGATCTTCGTGCTCCGCCCGGAATCCCTCGCAATCGACCTTACAGTTGTGGCTCTCACCCACGAGACCCCGCACGATGCGCGGCAGCACGTGTTCGAAGGCCTTGAGCACTCGACCATCGTCTTCCGTCAGCAGATCCGCATCTTCTCCCGAGAACTCGATCTTGAAGATGTCCCCTTCGACGATCGTGTATTCGATCTCCAGATCCATCACGTCGAGGGTTCGTTCCACTGCGAACTCAAACGCCGCCAACTCGCGGCTCACTCCTTCCAGCTCGACCTCTTCCTTCCAGTCGACCTGCACACCCCGGTACATTCGAACGTTGTCCTCGTCACGTTGATCCTGCTGTCGCGACCCTCGATCCCCTTCGCGCTCCGAGGCGGTGCGCTTCTTCTTCCCGCCTTGGCGTCCTCGTCCACCACGAGAACCGCGACCACCGCGACCCCGGTTCGACGCCTCCCTGTCGGACTCATCGTCCGCTCCGTCGGCAGGGATCGGCGGTTCGGCCTCGGCACCATAGGTCTCATCGACCGCTTGATCTGCCTCTTCCTCGACCCCGGTCTCCTCGTTCACCGCGGCGGTGGGCTCGTCGAAACCCGTGGGCCCGACATCCCATCCTGAATCGCTGTTCTCTGGTGCCGATGACTCCTCGGTTGCGTCCGATACCCGCCGGGACTGTATCTGCTCCTCTTCTGGGCTGCGACCCGTGATCTTCTCAGCTGTCACCTCCGGTCTGTCGGGATCGACCTCGATCACCACACGGCGCCGGATATTGAGAAAACCGTGCTTCTTGTCTCGGGTGGTGTAAGCGATTCGTTCGGGGTCGACACCGTAGTGACGAGCGGCGGCCATCACCGCCTGCTCGATTGAATTACCGGAAAAGAACTGTCTCGACATGTTTGGCTCCGGAGGGAATCGGATCGTAGGGTTGGAATGGGGTCACTCGGCCATTCAGTCGGCGAGGACGGTGGCTTGACGGCCCTTTCGTCCGGCCTTCTTCTCGCCCTTGTTGGCTGTTTCGCGAGCGGCGCGTTGGCGGGGACCGTTGATGAAGTGTTGCTGCAGCATGGAAATCAGGTTGTTGGTGAGCCAGTAGAGCACCAGGCCTGCCGGGAAAAAGAATGCGAACGCGGCGAAGCCGATCGGCATGATCTGCATCAGTCTGCGCTGCATCGGATCGGGCGACGGTGGCTGCATGCGCTGCATCGCCACGCTGGTGACACCCATGAGGATCGGCAGGATGTACAACGGATCCGTGGCCGACAGATCGTCGACCCACAGCATCCATTCGGCGCCGCGAAGCTCCACGGCCACCGTCAGCAACCGATAGAAGGCGAAGAAGACCGGCATCTGCAGCAAGAGGGGCAGACAACCACTCGCCGGATTGACACCTGCCTGCTTGTAGAGCGCCATGACTTCTTCGTTCATCTGACGCTGTGCTTCGATGTTCGGCTTGCCCTGCTTGTCGCGCATCTTGGGCTTGTACTTGGCGCGAATCGCTTGGACCTTCGGATTGAGCTCCTGCATCTTCGTCATCGACTTCTGACCTTTGTGAGTCAGCGGGAAGAAGACCAGTCGAATGAGGAGTGTGGTCAGAACGATGCACCAGCCGTAGTTGGCCACGACGTTGTCATGGAGATACTGCAGGACGAAGTAGAGCGGCTTCGAGAGGAGGCCCATGATCTCGCCGAAACGAACCGTTTCGTCGAGGTGGTGAGGGAGGGAGGCCAGATGGCTGTAGCGCTTCGATCCGAAATACGTCCGGACCTGTATCTCGCCGCCATCGGCGCGCAGAACGATGGCCTGCTCGGCGGTCAAGTCCTCGTCAGCCGATGTGTCCACCGGCAAGAACCGTGAGCGTCCGGGCGAAGCCTCTTTCCGCTCGAGGACTGGGACCACCATCGCCTCGACCACACCCTGCAGTGGGATGGCAGCGATGAGGAAATAGTTGTCTTCGAGACTGATCCAATCCAATTCGCGCGCCGCGAAAAAGACCGCCTCGCCCTTCATCTCCTTGGCATGGAGTAGCTTTGCCTCAGAGCCCTGGCGATAGCCGACCGCACGATCTACGATCTGGCCGTACGTTTTGTTGTCCTCGTCGCCGACACCAGGTCCCAGTAGAAGGCTCCACCGGCGGGGTCGGTCGACGCGGATCGTCGCCTGCAGAAAACCCTCGGCGTCGAGGTGAAAGACCTTCTCCGCAGCGCCGGCCGCGGAAAGATGACGAAACGTCAGTGTCTGACTACCGCCGTCTTCCTGGAGAAGCTCGTGCTGCCAGAGCACTGTATTCAATCGCTGAGCTTCGCCCCCTCCTCCATCATCGCCCATCAGGGCGAATGGATAGAGATCGTTGCCACGCTCGCGTACGAGATCGAGCGGATCACCTTGAGCGTCCCGTTGGCTCTTGAGCCGATAGCTCAGCAGTTGCGCCCCACGATTGTCCCACTCGAGGAAAGCGCTTTCGGTCTCGAGCCGCACGATTTGATGGCTCTCGGCAGCAACCGCTGTGGCGCCGAAATCGATCGACTGCGTCAACGGATCCGACTCATCCGACGAGTCGTCAGTTCCATCGCCCTCCCCATCGAAACCAACCGGCCCTTCTCCCGAAGGTTCCTCACCGCCCTCCAACATCGTCTCGGGGTTCGGCGGTTGAACTGGCGGCTGCGGCGGTGCAACAAAAGAGAACCAGATCAGAAGGACGAGTGCCGACAGAACGGTGGCGGCTAGGAGACGGGCGTTGTCCACGGAATCCTCTCTGCGTTTTGCAAGGTTTCGGCTGCCCACCAAGGAAGGTCGCGTAGGGAGCTCGTGTTCAAGGCAGGTCGACGCCGCCGGGATGCAACGGATGACAACGCAGCACTCGACGTATCGCCAGCCAGCTGCCTCGGCTCGGTCCGTATTCGAGTATCGCCAGCCGGGCATACTCCGAGCACGTCGGAGTAAATCGACATGCTCTGGGCAACATCGGCGACAGGCGGCGCTTGTAGAAAACCAACAGCGACACCATGGCGGCAGCCAAAAGCCTCGAGGGCAAGGACAGGATGGTCGGCCGAGGCTGGGGTGCACGCCCGCGAGACGTTGACTCGCCGGACGGCAGGCCAATGATCCTACTCATATCTTGGATTTCCGTAGCGATCTCGCGCGATGGCGGGTACTGGAATCTCGGTCGGCCGCCCGATCGTCCCGCACTGTGTTACGGATGTGCGGTGTATCCACCTCGGCGAAGAGCCTGACGAGTTCGTGCCGGAGCTCTTCGAAGCTCGCGTGAACGCACTCGGGATGTAGGTGGACCACTACGTCGAAACCCGCGACAGCAGCACGATCGACCCAGCGGCGGAAGATCTCCCGTACTCTGCGTTTTGTTCGGTGTCTCACCACCGCGCCACCTATCTTGCGGCTGGCAGTGATTCCGAGGCGTACGTTCGATCGATCGTTGGGGTGGAAATGAAGGGTGGCCGACCTGCCACGCCGACGCCACCCTCGGCGATAGCAGCGCAGAAAGTCGGCACTGCGGGTCATCCGTTCGCGGCGACGAAACCTTTGGTCGCCACCGCGGGACGACCCGCGAACGAGCTTCACGCTCCGAGACGCTTGCGGCCCTTGCGGCGCCGGCGGTTGATCACCGCGCGGCCCCAACGAGTCTTCATGCGTGAACGGAATCCGTGCTTTTTCTTGCGACGACGGTTGTTGGGTTGAAACGTGCGCTTCACGACTTGGAACCTTCTGAATTGCTAGGTTCGAGCGAAGATCGACCCGCGCCGCGAGGCGCGACCGATCGGCGGAATGCTGGCTTGGGGTGGGACGGTGCGAGTTGGCTTCCGGAGAGTTCCGGACGGCGGGAGGTAGGTGCCGTGGTGGAGCCGCGACGAAGGCGCACTAATCCCCGATCGACAGACTGTCGACGATACCCCGTCAACGGACGGCTGTCAATCGCGCCGCCCGTCGAGCAGGCCTACAAGTCGCACGAAGCCAAGAGCTTGGGAATGGCGGAGAGGGTGGGATTCGAACCCACGGACCGCTTGCGCGGTCAACGGTTTTCGAGACCGCCCCGTTCGACCACTCCGGCACCTCTCCGCTGAATCTGGAATCAGCTGAACCTCTGTCGGACATCCATCGGCGTGGTCGGCCCTTGCACGCCGACAGGGTGGGTGGCGGAGAGAGAGGGATTCGAACCCTCGGTAGAGTTTCCCCTACACACGATTTCCAGTCGTGCACCTTCAACCACTCGGTCATCTCTCCGGTAGATCGGCGTCGGAACGGTGTCCGCGGAGCCACTACGGTGACCCCTTCGATTCGGCGACTTGAGAAAGATCTGGGCTGCTATGGGAGACGGAGGTCTCAGGACCGGAGCCGACGGAAGAAGGAGCGTAACATCTCACTCGCCTCGTCGCGACGGATCCCTTCACGAACCGTCAGCCGGTGATTCAGTCGCGGATCGCGTACCAGATCGGCCAACGAGCCACAGAAGCCGGCTTTCGGATCACGGGTCGCGAAGACCAGGGTATCGACTCGGGCGTTGACCAGAGCTCCGGCACACATCGCGCAGGGTTCGAGGGTCACGTAAAGAGTCGTCCCCAGTAGACGCCAACCGTCGTGGGTCGCCGCCGTTGCCTGGCGCAGAGCCAGAATCTCGGCGTGTGCCATGGGATCACCATCGATTTCGCGACGGTTGTGGGCGCGGGCAACGATCTCACCATCACGCACCACCACGGCACCGACCGGCACCTCGCCGATCTCCGCCGCCTTCCTCGCCTCCGCCAGGGCGACGTCCATGAACTGCTCGTCGACAGCCGGAAACCGTTCCGGCGGACTGGCGGTCTTCAACGCTTCCTCGGGAGACTCGAAAAGGTGGAGATCGGCGCCACCGCGGCCAGGCTGCTTGGCAGACCCGGCCGCCGCGGCCAGGGCGCGCAATACTATGTGATTCCGTACTTACTGTCACCTGGTTCGGGAGGAACGTCGGCGATGTCCACTGCTTTACTTCGACCCGTCGACTGATAGCATCATCGTTCGAGACGCTTCTGCCCGGACGTAGTCAACCGACGTCCTCGGGCGACCGAACGGAGTCTCGCGAAGGGTTCGGGTCCTGTGCACCGGACGATTCCGAACCTCGTCAGGCCCGGAAGGGAGCAGCGATAAGGTACTCGCTCCGGGTGCCGCAGATTCGCCGGAACCCTTCGCCAGACTCCGATCCACAGAGGATAACGACACCGCGATGTCCTACCAGGTTCTCGCCCGCAAATGGCGGCCGCCGGACTTTGACAGCCTGGTGGGGCAGGACCATGTCGTCACCGCTCTGCGAAACGCACTGTCGGACGGGCGCATCGCCCAGGCCTACCTGTTCTCCGGCATTCGAGGTGTCGGCAAGACGACCGCCGCTCGTGTCCTGGCCAAGGCGCTGAACTGCCTGAGTGGCCCGGACGGGGGACTGGCAGCTGATCCCTGCAACGACTGCGACTCGTGCCGTGAGATCAACGACGGCGGTACCCTAGACGTTTTAGAGGTCGATGCAGCCACCTACTCCAAGGTAGAGCAGGTGCGTGAGCTCACGGAGACCCTGCGCTATGCGCCCGTGCGCGGTCGTTACAAGGTGGTCGTTCTCGACGAGGTACACCGCTTGTCGCGCCAGGCCTTCGATGCTCTGCTCAAGATCGTCGAGGAGCCGCCGCCCCACCTAGTCTTCATCTTCGCCACTACCGAAATAGACGCCGTACCCGCGACGATCTTGTCGCGCTGTCAGGAGTTCCAGTTCCGGAGGGTGGCGTCACCAGTGGTAGCCGCCCACCTTCGGCGTATCTGCGACGCCGAAGACATCATAGCCTCTGATGCGGCGCTCCGCCTCATCGCCCGCGCGGGAGAGGGTAGCGTCCGAGACGCCGTGGCGCTCCTGGACCAAATGTCGACGTTCGGCCATGGCACCATCTCCGATGACGAGGCCGGGCAACTCCTGGCAGGCTTCGACGCGGCTCTTTTCGGTCGCCTACTGAAGGCCGTCCTCGAGGGTGACGCCCTGGAAGTGTCGGCCGTATCACGGGAGGTAGAGAGCAACGGCTGGGATCCCCACCACGTGTTCGGCCAGTTTCTTTCGTTCTGCCGAGACGGTCTGCACCTGGCCATGGGAGGTGATCCAAGCACCATCGACCTTCCAGCCGAGGAAGCGAAAACCCTGGCAGAACTGGTGAGCTCGCGACCCGGTGGCTATCGAGGTCTCCTCCAGATCCTACATTTACTGCTGGCCTCGGAAGCTACGGTCAAGCGGAGCGAGTTCGCAGGAGTAGCTCTCGAGATTGCCTGGTTGCGGGCGGCCGAGCTACCACGCGTCGAACAGATCGAAGCCCTCCTCGCGGCGGGTTCCGACAGTGGCGGGACGGTAACGCCACCCCGAGGACCCTCCGGAAACAGCCCCACCGGGGCGCTGGGAGGCGGCGGATCGAGCACACCGCGGCGAGGAAATCCCGCAGCAGCACACAGCCGAAGTGAGGAAGCTGTTGCAGACGAGACAGATGCAGTCTCGGAGGCGAGTGCATCGAGCGCTGACGAGTCGAGGACTGCCGAACCCGTTGGCTCGGCGCCTAGCCGATCTACGTCTACCGCTGCACTCGACCCTTCGCGCATCGGTTCCGTTCTGGAATTGCTACCGCCGTCGTTCGCCGGCCCGCTGCGGGCGACCCGCTTGGGTCTACGGTCCGGCAGCTTCGTCATCGTCCTCGACCAAGAGGAGCGACACGTCCGGTCGGCACTGAGCAGACGACGCAACGCAGACGCGTTGGAAGAGGCACTACGCAAGATCTTTGGTCCGGGGATTCCATGGCGCATCGAATCATCGGCGGACGATCTCGCGGAATACGTAGTCGATCGCACGTCGGCCCCGCCGGTGAAAGAGGTCGATCCGCCGCGGCCTGATAGCAGAAACGGCTCGCGCAGCGCTCGGTATGCAAACCCGCCGAGCGCCGAGACCGTGCCTCGATCTGATCCACCCCCTGTGGACCTCTACGATCGGCGCGCGCCCGAGGCTCAAACGGCCGAGCTGGACTTCGCCCCGCCAGACCGCCCGGCCCCGACGCAGCCGGACAACGGTACGTCACCCAGACGGGCGGAACCCACCCCGGAAACCCTGCAGATCGTGGAAAATCTCCCGACGGTCCAGCTGGTACAGAGCCTCTTCAGGGGTAAGATCCGAAGAATCAGCGACGAAGTGGAAGAGGCTGCGCCGCCCTAGGTACTAGGCGCTGACCCGTCACGCCGAGGAGACGAGATGAACATGCAGAAGCTGCTGCGCCAAGCGCAGGACATGCAGGAGAAGATGAAGCGTGAGCTGAACGAGACCGTGGTGGAAACCACAGTCGGCGGCGGTCTCGTATCGGTACGGATGGACGGCAACAAACGCTTGGTGGCGGTGAAAATCGATCCCGAGGCTGCGGATCCTGACGACCTCGACATGTTGCAGGATCTGATCCTTGCTGCGGTCAACTCTGCCAACTCGAAGGTCGACGAGACGCTGCGCGACAAGTTGGGTTCCATGGCCTCGGGTCTCCCCAACCTTTTCTAGGACGCGTGCACTCTTTCTAGGACGCGTGCACTCTGACTTCGGCCGATTTCGTCCCTCTCGATGCTCTCCGATGTGAACACGCCCTCTTCCCTCGATCCCCTTTCCAAGTTGGTACGCGAGCTATCCCGCCTACCGGGAATCGGTCAGAAGACGGCTGCACGCCTTGCGCATCATCTGCTTCGAGTCACGGAAGACGACGCGCGCACTCTGGCCCAGGCCATCGTCGAGGTCAAAGAAAAGCTCTTCCACTGCGAGGTCTGTAACTCGATTACCGATCGCCAGCCGTGCTCCTACTGCTCCGATCCCGAGAGGGATCGAACCAAAATCTGCGTCGTCGAGGAACCGTTCAACATTCCGGCCATCGAGCGAACCCGAGAGCACCAGGGCCTCTACCATGTACTGCTCGGTACGCTATCGCCCCAGCGCGGCATCGGGCCTCGCGAGTTGGGCGTCGACCGACTCATGGATCGACTCACGGGGGTAGACGAGGTCATCCTCGCCACCAACCCAGATGTCGAAGGCGAGGCCACCGCGCTGTACCTGGCACGGTTGATCAAACCGAAGGGCATCCGTGTCAGCCGGTTGGCCTTTGGAATGCCCGTGGGCGGTGATATCGAGTTCACCGACGAGGTGACACTCGGTCGCTCCCTGGCGGGCCGACGCGCGCTCTGACCTGGGGGCTGCGATGGGACTCGGCGATCCCGGTTCACAACCTCCAGAGATCTTCACCGAGGTTCCCGGTCCAGCGTCGCTACGTTACAGCACAGCTCTGGAAGAGCTGGAGGCTCCGGGGATCAATACCATCTACCGCGGCCGACCGAGTCTTCTATGGCAGGAGGCCCTGGGCTCGAACGTCGTCGATGTCGACGGGAACCGATTCGTCGATCTGACCGCTGGTTTCGGAGTCGCCGGGATCGGCCACCGCCATCCGAAGGTCGTCGAAGCACTGGCGAGGCAAGGCCATTCACTGATCCACGGCCTCGGTGACGTCATGGCGCATCCCCAGCGGGTCGAGCTGTGCCGTCGGCTGCGCGATCTGGTCCCGGTAAGAGATCGCACGTCGGCCCAGACCCACCTCGCAGTCTCAGGTGCCGACGCCCTCGAGATCGCTGCAAAAACTGCGATCCTTCATCATCGATCTCTCAACAGGCCCAGGCAATCTTTTCTGGTCTTCGATCCTGCCTACCATGGACTCAGTCTCGGCGCCCTGGCGCTCACCTCCCGAGACGAGTTTCGAAACCCGTTCCTGCCCCATCTCCACCCCCACATCGAGCGGCGCCCCTTCGGCGGCAGCCTGCGCAAAGTCGCCCAACTGCTCGAGGAGGGTCGAGTCGCCGCCGCGGTCGTCGAGCCAGTGGTAGGACGGGAGGGAGTCCGCCCAGCCCCGGACGGATGGTTGGCAGAGCTTGCGGAGCTCTGCCGCAGAACCGAGACGATCCTGATCGCCGATGAAATCTTCACCGGATTCGGTCGCACCGGGAGACTCTTCGCCGTAGAACATCAGTTGAGTATCGACGATGGTTCATTGCCCGATCTCGTGTGCTGTGGCAAAGCGTTGGCGGGCGGCCTTCCCATCGGTGCGGTGGTCGGGCGCCGGCAGCTCATGGCGGCGTGGTCGACGAGCGGTGAAGCGATCCACACCGGAACCTTTGTCGGACACCCTCTTGCCTGCGCAACGGCAAATGCCACCCTCGAGGTCGTCACAAAGTCCGACGAGCCACTGGCCCAGCGCGCGGCACGGCTCGGCGAGGGGGTAGCGAAGCGACTGGCTTCCTGGCCAGCACGATTCGAGGAAGTGGAGTCGATTCGGGGTTTGGGACTTCTCTGGGGCATCGTTCTGCGAGACTCGGACACAGCCGCCGGCTGGTCCGCCAAGGCTCGATCGCGAGGTATCCTGCTGCTGGCCGGCGGACCTGAAGGGCGGGTGGCCCAGTTGGTACCACCCCTCACCATCGATCGCGACTTGCTTCACCTATCCCTCGATCTCCTCGAAGAATGCTTCTAGGCCATCTGCCTAATTCGCCAGCACGATCGGGTAGTGATCCGTAGCGCCGTGCTGGACAACACGTTGAAGATCGCTTTCGTCGGCAGCCATGGCGTCGGCAAGACCACACTCTGCTACGGCTTGGCGGCTCGACTCAAACGCAGCGACATCTCCTTGGACGTGGTCGGCGAAGTGGCACGGCGTTGCCCGCTGCCCATCAATCGGGGCACGACTCTCGACGCGCAATCGTGGATCCTCCACACGCAGATCGCTGAGGAGATCGTCGCTGCCAGTCGCTACGACGTCGTGATCTGTGACCGCTCCGTGCTCGACAACTACGTCTATCTCCTCCTATCCTCCGGCGCTCAACCGAAACTGGAGCAACTCGTGGACCACTGGACCTCGACCTACGGACTGTTGGTCCACGTGCCGATCGTGAATACTCCGCGTCCCGACGGTATGCGATCAGTGGATCCGGCGTTCCAGCGCGCCGTCGACGAGCGACTGGAAAAGGAGGTGGCGCTTCGGGATCTCGATGTCCTGCACCTCGACGACCTGGACCGCGATCTGTGGCTCGATCGCGTCGAGCAGCATGTCACCGGGCTCGGCCGACCAGCCCAGTTGGAGCTGCCATGAGTCCTATGCGTAAACATCGATAGTTCAAGAGATTGCTGGCTTCCAGCCCGCGTAACCGCCCTGCCGAAGAGCACCGTCGATGGGGTACAATCACTCGGCCGTGGACCTCTTCGACAGACTCCGCCACTTCGACATCTTGTCGCACTTTTCGGGCGATCACCTGGACCTGTTCTGCCAGTGCACGTCGCGGGTGAGCTTTGATGCAGAGCAGAACATTCTGAGCGAAGGTGACTCTGGGCGAGACTTGTTCCTGCTGGAATCTGGCCAGGTGAAGATCACGCGGTCCACTCCGTACGGTAAGTACAAATTGGCCGTTCTCGCATCCGGGTCGATGTTCGGTGAAACCAGTTTCATCGATGCGGAGGCTCGCTCCGGCGACGCGAGGACGATCGAGGACACCGTGGTCTACCAGACCAGCGCCGAAGCCTTGGACGGTGTCATCCAGGGCAATCAGCGCTTCGCCATGGCGCTCTACTGGACTTTGTGGAAGAGCATGTCCCAGAAGCTGCGTATCACCAACGACGTGTTGGCACAGTTCTTCTCGAAGGGCGGACCGAAGCCGCCGAGCTCGCCGCAGATGGACGAGGCCAGCGGTGAATTCAAGGTGGGTATCGGGGCCAAGATGGAGCTCTTCCGCCAGCAGGCCTTGTCGCCCATGGAGATCAAGTTCCTCGCCTCGCTGTCGAAGGAAAAGAAGTTCGACGCCGGCGAGTTCATTTTCCGAGAAGGCGAGGACGGCGACCGACTCTACGTAGTGCTCGACGGACGGGTGATGATCTCGAAGCAGATCGTAGGCGCCGGCGAGGAAGCTCTGGCGTTCCTCGAGCGAGGCGACTACTTCGGGGAGATGGCGTTGATCGACAACAAACCCCGATCCGCCGACGCCAAAGCTTCAGATCAAGGAGCGGTGGTTCTGACCATCACCCGAGAGGTACTCGAAGGGATCCTGGACATCCAGAAGGTCTCATCTCTTCGTCTGCTGCGTTTGCTCTGCGGCCTGATCGCCAAACGACTGCGTGAGATAGACGACAAGCTGGTCGGCTGGTTTATCTTCTCAGCCGGATCTGGCGACAGCCTGGGTCTGCCCAGCTAATCCCCTGTCGACGCCGGCAGCGCCCCGCGGGCGATCTGATCGATCGCCTTGACCAGACCTCCCCGGAGATCTGCGTCCGGAAACAGAACCATCTCCCGCTCCGGAGGTATGCCGGTACCCTCGTGCGATACTCCCTCCGCGTCGAGCACCGACTGGTACGCGAGCGTGACGCGGAGCCCGCTCGGAAACGGTTTCGGGAGCAGGGACGACAGTCCGCCTCGCGTCTGTTCGCCAGCATGTGTCACGTGAGGCAGCGCCCTCATCATCAAGACGAAGGACTCGGCGGCGCTCGCTGTCACCTCGCTCGTCAACAGCGTGACCGGCCGGGATTCGCCAGCGGCGACCGGGGATACGTAGATCTCCTGAGATGGCGCACCGGTCGCTTCGTAGGTCAGAACGAGCCGGCGACGGTCCGCGAAGTAGGACGTCACGAGGAGTGCAGCCGCATCGCTTCCTCCGCCATTCATCGACACGTCGACGATGAGCCGCGAAGCCTCGAGCAGGTCCCGCCGCATATCCGACAGCGCCTCCGCCAGCACTTCGTATTGATCCGATCTGGAGAGCCCGTCAGCGAAACCGTAGAACCGATTGATGCGAACGTATCCGACACTCTCGATCATGCCCCATTCGATCGCTTCGTCGGCACCCTTCCGATGGGTCTCTGGATCCAGAGCAACAACGACAGATTCCACCACGCTTCGATGCCACTCGGCTACGAATGCGCCCTCGGGCTGCTCTGATCCCGAGCTTTTCCAGGCGTCCCCGAGTCGGGTGCGGAGCTTCGATCGACCTGCGTTGAAGAACTGATCACCCAGACTCATGTTGACATGACCGTCGCTGAGTGGAGCCAGCATCTCGGACAACAGCTCGAAGACTTCGAGGTCGCTAGAAAGCTCAGCTGCTCGTTGCGCAGCTGCTCGTTTCGACGCCTGCCAATCGACGTGCCGCTCGTCGAAGAAGCGGTAAAACCGATCGAAGGACCGAACCACGAGCCCGAAGAGCTCGGGAGGAGTCACCTCCGGGGGCGGGACGCGACATGCCTCCGGCAGCGCGCTTAGCCTCGTGAAGACCTGAGGGGCCTGCAGCAACTCGGATCGTCGTCGATAATCGAAGTACTGGAGCTCGAGACGATTCCGTGACGCATCGAGTCGGTACAGCGAATAGTCCGGCACGACCCCTGTATCTCCGATGCAGAAGTCGTCCAACCGGTGATAGACCTCGACTCCTTCGGCACTGAATTCGGCCACGTGACCCGTCGCGGGATTCTCCCAGACACCGACTAATCGAGTGTCAACGGAGGAACCTTTCAGCACAGCCTGCCAGCTCCGGTTTGCCGAGCCGCAGGCGAAGATGGAAGTAGCGAGTACCAGGATCGCGCCCATCCAACCGGACAATGGCTGGCATCTCAGATGACCGTATCTCATAGATACGAATATACGGTTCTCACCGGAAATGTTCGACCAAGCTCTGGATCGTCCCGTCGATCTCCGTCTCTTTTCCCCGTAGCTCCTCGATCTTCTCCACCGAGTAGATCACCGTCGAATGGTGCTTGCCATTGAACTGTTTGCCGATGTCGGGGTACGACATCTGGGTCAACTGTTTGCACAAGTACATCGCCACCTGTCGCGGGAAGGCTATGTGCTTGGAGTTGTTCTTGCTCTTGATCTCGGAGACCTTGAGTCCATAGTGCCTGGCGACGAACTTGATGATCTCGGCCGGCGAAACGGTCTTTCCCTGCGGCAGGATGTCTTTCAGGGTCTCCTTCGTCAGCTCCAGGGACACCGCTCTGCCGGAAAGCTGGCTGAAGGCGATCACCCGATTCAGCATGCCCTCGAGTTCGCGGATGTTGGTCTTCGAGTTGTGCGCGATGAAATCTGCGACGTCGCGCGGTAGATCGATTTCCTCTTCCTCCGCCTTGCGCTGGAGGATGGCGATCTTGGTCTCGAATTCCGGTGGCTGGATGTCGGCGATGAGGCCCCATTCGAACCGGCTACGCAGCCGCTCCTCCAGGGTCGGAATACTTCGCGGCGGCGAGTCGGACGAAAGGATGATCTGCTTCTGCGCGGTATACAGGGTGTTGAAGGTGTGGAAGAACTCTTCCTGGGTCCGCTCTTTGTTGGCGATGAACTGGATGTCGTCGATGAGCAAGACATCGATGGTGCGATAGCGCTCACGAAAGGCGTGCATCTGGTCGCGACGAATCGAGCTGATCAACTCGTTGACGAATTGTTCGGTGGGGATGTACAGCACTCGGAGATTGGGGTGATCGGCGACGATCGCGTGGCCGATCGCATGCATCAGGTGGGTCTTTCCAAGGCCCACCCCACCATAGAGAAACAGCGGGTTGTAGCTGGACGAGGGACTCTCGGCCACCGCTCGCGCAGCCGCATGGCAGAACTGATTCGACGATCCGACGACGAAAGAGTCGAAGGTGTAGCGCGGATCGAACTTCCGACCACCCGGAGGCGATTCGCCGTCGCCGACACGGATAGTGCCCGTCGAGTCGATGTCCCTGCTGCCAGCGCCTACCCTGTCGTCATCCATGCCGTGTGCTGCTCCGTACCCCTTTCTGCCGTTGCCAGAGCGATGCCGGCGGCGGAACGAGACGTCATTCGAGCGCATCGCGCCTCGATCGTCCCGCACGGTGAAAGAGACGTCGATACTTCTCCCGGAATCCATGGTGCTGAGCGCCTTCATCATCTTCGGCCGGTAGCTCTGCTCCAGCGTATGAACGAAGTGTTCGTTCGGCGCCTGCAAGACCAGCTGCCGATTGTCGGCTCGTGCGACCTCCAATGGCTGGATCCAGGTAGAGAATTCCTCAGCGTCCAGAGTGGTTTCCAGTCGGTTCCGAAGCTCGTTCCAGAAAGCGGGTTGCATCTTCGTCGGTCT
This sequence comes from Thermoanaerobaculia bacterium, assembly GCA_028066595.1. Taxonomy (GTDB): domain Bacteria; phylum Acidobacteriota; class Thermoanaerobaculia; order Multivoradales; family J023; genus JAUIJL01. Next base: position 90,504 of record JALCBJ010000001.1, on the reverse strand, counting down.
TGCCTGCTGCTGTCTTCTTAAGGGTGTCCCAGTGTGCCCTCGGCTGGGCCTAAACTTGCTCGATCACGGGTTCTGCGGCGTCCTCGCGGATATGTTCCGCATCGATCTGAAACTCTCGAATCCCACCGTCCTCATCTCCCCCTTCGAGTTCGGCAAGACTCCATGGGGAAGCCGAGATGCGTTGAAAATCCACAGTTTTTTCCACAGGCTGCGGAAAACAATCGCTACTCGATTTCCTCGAGTCGGAAACTCCAGTCTATCATTTTCGGCATCATCTGGCACGCTCAGGTCGGCATCTGCGGCCCTTTCCGATGCCCCCTTCGCTTCTGATTCGCAGCTCTCGGACAACACCCTCGACAAGCGGCGAGGACCGGGCTCGATGACGCCAGGTTGGGGGCTGCAATGGACGGCTGCTAAGATGACAGGGCAACGCGGAGGTTGCGTCCAACTGTACTCTCACCTCGACCTACGAGTTCCTCTTGGATCTCGCCTCTCATCTTCGCTCTCCTACACCCCCCGCAGCGAAGCGGGTCCACCAGTAGATCAAGTCTCACCTCGACATACCAACCTCCATTTCGCGCCGTCCGCTCGGAGCGGACGGCGCTTTTGGTTTGAGCCCTTCGATGCCGGTTCGCTCCATGTCTGAAGCTCTCCCAGAGACCCGTGCGCTCCTTGCCTGGTACGACGACGGCCGACGCGATCTCCCGTGGCGCCGTACCCGTGACCACTACGCAGTCTGGGTTTCGGAGATCATGCTCCAGCAGACCCGGGTGGCCACGGTGATCCCCTACTACCTGGCGTTCCTGGAGCGCTTTCCCACCGTGCTCGATCTGGCGGCCGCCGAAGAGGACGAGATATTGGCGCTCTGGTCGGGTCTCGGCTACTACCGCCGCGCACGCCAGATGCTCGCCGCGGCCCGCCAGGTCGCTACGCAGGGCGGCGTCTTCCCGGAGACCTCGGACGACCTGCGCGGCTTACCCGGTATCGGACCCTACACGGCGGCCGCTATCGCTTCGATTTGCTCCGGCGAGGTGATCCCGGTGTTAGACGGCAACGTGGAGAGGGTTCTCGCCCGAAGATTGGCCATGGACCAGGACGTGAAGCGTGCGACACCGCGCCGCCGTCTACAGGCCGAGGCTGCCGCACTGCTCCTCCCCGACCGTCCTGGTGACTCGAACCAAGCATTGATGGAGTTGGGTGCCACGGTGTGCACCCCCCGGTCACCTGACTGTAGCCGTTGTCCCCTGGAGGACGGCTGCCTCGGCCGCTTCGATCCGGACCGCTATCCATCACCGAAGAAGAAGCGCAAGCCTGTCGCTGTGACGAGGGCGGTCGCTGTGGCACGGAACTGTGGCGGCGACGTCTTGCTTTTTCGTCGTCCCGACGAAGACCGGTTGATGGCAGGTTTGTGGGAACTACCGCAAGTAGACATCACCCGGCCCAACACTCCTGCGGGCGATGTCGCTCACTCCCTCGCTGAACACTACGGCGGCAGCTGGCAGGTCGAGCCAGAGGTCTGCCAGGTACGTCATGGCATCACCCATCGGTCCCTCACGCTGTGTATCCACCCCGCACGTTTGCAAGACCGAGGTCTGCTGGCGGCCAGGTCCAGGTCCGCGCGTGATCCTTGCTGGGTGGACTGGAAAACGGAGAAGGATCGCTATGCCACCTCGTCGATGGTGGAGAAGGTCCTGGCCGCTGTCGACAAAATCGACAGTTGATGTCGACCCGCTTCCCTCCCTAGTCAACTCATATCTATAGGTCTAGTAGCCGTCGTCGTAGGCTCCGGAACGATCTGCGGAGAAGGAGCGTAAATGTCCCCGAACAAAGGTCTTCACCATCCACAACTTCGGTGGATGAACCTGCGGAATGCGTCGTTACGGATGCGGAAAACGGGCTGGCGAATGTGGAAAACGCCCGGACGCCCGATCCATCCACATCTCATCCACAGCTCGGTCCTGACGTTTTCGGCAGCTTTTCCGGAACCTTCTCCACAACCCGTCGATTCCGAGTCGTTGCGAGCGCGCAGCTACCGCTAGAGGTCTCGACGAAGGCGGAAATCGCTGTGATAATTTCTCGCCGTCAACGAAGGAGCTGACTCTTCATGGAAATCCGTCTGAATCGTTCCGAGCTCGTCGCAGAGCTCGTTCCCATGCAAGGAATCGTCGAGCGGCGTACCACGATTCCCGTTCTGTCACATCTCCTGCTGCGCGCTGAGGACGATCAGTTGAAGATCGCCGCCACCGACCTCGAAGTGTCGCTGACCTCGTCGTGCGGCGGCGAGGTCAAGGAGGACGGCGCCATCGCCATCCAGGCCAAGAAGCTCCTGGAGATCATGCGCGCCGGTGCGGGGGAGGATGTAACCCTGCGTATCGACCAGGAGGGAATGCTGACGATCCTGGTGGGTCAGTCGCATTTCAAGATCCGCGGCCTGCCGGCAGAGGATTTCCCGTCGCTACCCGCCATCGACGCCGAGCAGGCGACGACCATACCTTTCCCGACGTTCCGTGGCATGGTCGGCAAAGTGGCTTTTGCCATTTCGAGCGAGGAATCGCGTTTCCAGCTTTCCGGCGCGTTGATGAAGATGGGCGAGGATCAACTGACCCTGGTGGCCACGGACGGGCATCGTCTCGCTCTGGTCGACTCGGAGATCCAGGGACTCGAGGATTCCGAAGGCGTCTTGGTTCCGCGCAAAGCGCTTCACGAGTTGCAGCGGTTCGATGGTGACGATCTGGAGTTTCGCAAGGGCGAGCATCATCTGTCGTTCAGTGTCGGCCGGCGTCAGCTGATCTGCCGCATCCTCGAGGGGACATTCCCGGACTACGAGCGGGTGATCGCGAAGGACAACGACAAGACAGCTCAGTGCTCCAAGGCCGAGCTGAGCGGTGTCGTGCAGCGCGTCTCTCTTCTCACCGGCGACCGGGCACGAGCTGTCAAGGTGGCGCTCGCCGAGGAAGGTCTGGAGTTCTCGGCCACCAATCCCGATCTGGGGGAGGCACGGGAGGAGCTGGCCTGCGAGGCTTCGGGCGGAACCTTGGCTATTGGACTCAATCCCGATTACATGCAGCAATGGCTGTCGGCGGTGGAGACCGACCAAGTGCAGTTGCAGTTCAAGGACGAGAACTCACAGTGCGTGGCCTATCCGGTAGACGGCGATGATCAGCGCTACGTGTGCGTGATCATGCCCATCCGTCTCTGATTGAATCCTCACGTGATCACCGCCGCTGATCGCGGGAGGGCTCCCGGGGGTCCCCCGCGACATCGGGCGTATATCGCCGGTGCGCGGCGTTCGGCTGAATCTTCCGAGATGTCCTCGGCGGCATCGGCAACGGCTCGGTTCGAGACGAGATCGATGCGAGCTCTCCGGTGCTGACCCATCTGTCCGCCACCGCCTTCAGGAATCTCGAGGCTCTCGACGTAGAGGTCGGGCCAGGACGACACCTGATCCTGGGAACGAACGGCGCCGGCAAGACGAGCTTGCTCGAGGCGATCTATCTACTGGCGACGACCCGCAGTTTTCGTACTCCGCGAATCGCGGACTGTGTACGGCACGGCGAATCTTCTTTCCGGGTGCTGTGCGAGACGGCGGAACGCCAGAAACTGGAGGTGTTCCTGGACGCCGGGCAGCGTGAGCGTAGGGTCAACGGCGAGCGGACCTCGCTCGCGGACCACTTGGCGGCTCTACCCGTCGTCTGTTGGACCGCTTCGGAGGGCGAAGTGCTCACCGGAGCGCCCACGGAACGGCGGCGATTCATGGATCGCGGCGTCCTCGGATTGCGGCCGGTGGCGCTCGAAGTGATGTCTCGGTACCGGCACGCGTTGGACGGTAAGAAGGAACTGCTCAAGTCGGGTTGGGTCGACCCGGTCCAGCTGAGTGTTTGGACAGATCTCCAGGCACGAGCTGCAGCCGAACTGTCGGCCCTGCGAGCCACCTATGTCGAGCAGCTGTCTGCCGGGCTGGCCGAGCTGCTCGAGGCAGCCGATCTGGGGTTGCCCGAAGTGAAACTCAAGTACCGGCCGTCGCCGAGCGAAGCGATCGACGGAGTCGAGGCGGTGCGCGGTGCGCTCGAACAAGCACAAGCCAAGGAGATCGAGCTCAAGCAGCCTTTGCTCGGACCCCAACGCGACGATCTATCGATTCGCTGGGTAGGTCGAGAAGGCGAGAGCCGTGCCGTCAAGCGGGTGGCTTCGGCCGGTGAGCGCAAGGCCCTCGGGTTGGCGTTGCTCCTGGCACACGGTCAGGTTCTTCAAGGCCGAAACGTCGAGCCGGTGGTGCTGCTCGACGACGTCGATGCCGAACTCGATCCGGAACGCTGGTCGCGGCTGTGGACGCTGGTCGGGCGCCATCTCCAAATCCTCGTGACCTCCGCTAGACCCGCGGTATGGGAACATCTGGAGATAGATCATCGGTGGCAGGTGGAATCCGGACGGGTGCGGCGCGGGTGATACCATGAGCAGAGACTTTCGAGAGCTCGAAACGCCCACTAGATGACCGAAACGAGAACTTCCGACCGCGATTCGCGGCAGCTGGCGAAGCTCCACGATCTGGCTCGGGAGCTTCTCCTTCTCGAGGACTACGACCGCATGCTCGATGCGGTGGTGCGCCACTCTCTCGCGATCCTGCGCGGAGAGAGAGGCTTCCTGGTGCTACGTCGGGGCGAGGGTCTCGACTACAAGGTCCTGCGCAATTGGCGACGGGACGAGCTGGAAGGCTTGGGCGACGACATCAGTCGCTCCATCGTTCAGAAAGTACTCGACAGCCAGCAACCCATCTTGGTGGAAGATGCGCTGTCGGATCAGCGATTCGGCAAGACCGACAGTATTCTGCGAATGGGGATCCGCTCGGTCCTCGCGGCACCACTGGTGGTCGACGAGGAGCCTGTAGGGGTTCTCTATCTCGAGAGCCGCACCCTCGAACGCCTCTTCGGGCGCGAGGAGTACGAGCTCTTCCTGCACATTCTCGAGCTGTCCTCGCGGGCGCTGCGCAACTGTATGCACCGCATCGTCTTGGAACAGCGCAACAGTCTCCTGGAAACCGATCTGCTGGCGCGCCACAGGTTTCCGGGCATCGTCACCCAGGATCCTGGGTTCATCAAGATCCTCGAAACCGTCGCTCAGGTCGCGACATCGGACTTACCTGTCTTGGTACAGGGACCTTCGGGTACCGGCAAAGAGCTGATCGTGCGTGCCTTGCACCTGAACAGCCAGCGTTCGGGTCAGCCTTTCGTCACCGTGAACTGTGGAGCCATTTCGCCGGCGCTCCTGGAGTCGGAGCTTTTCGGACATCTCAAAGGCTCGTTCACCGGCGCTACGACCAACAAGGTGGGCGTCATCGCCTCGGCCGACAGTGGTTCGGTCTTCCTCGACGAGGTGGGGGAGTTGCCTCAAGAGTTGCAGGTCAAGTTGCTTCGGACCCTGCAGTTTGGAGAGGTGCAGCAGGTGGGCGCTACGCGTCCCAGCACCGTGGACGTACGTTTTCTCGCGGCCACGAACCGAAACCTGGAAGAAGAGGTCGCCAAGGGCAACTTCCGCGAGGACCTTCTCTATCGGCTCAACGTCGTCACCCTGGAGCTGCCACCCCTCTGGGATCGGCCCGATGACATCCTGCCGCTGTTCTACCACTTCCTCAAGCAGAGCTGCGAGCAGATGGAGCGCCCCGTTCCCCAGGTCTCACCACGGCTGGAGAGGGTGCTCCAGGACTACTCCTGGCCAGGCAACATCCGCGAGCTCGAGAATGAGGCCAAGCGACTCATCGCGGTCTCCACCGAGGGCACACCGTTGACGGTCGACCGCCTTTCCCCACGTCTCACGCGGGCTGCGCGCAAGGAGAGAAGTCAACCTCTGAGCCTTGAGGAACAGGAAAAAGAGCTCATCGAGCTGCACCTCAAGCAGGCCGGCGGCAACCGCACGCGGACGGCCGAGAGTCTCGGAATCAGCCGAGAAGGATTGCGCAAGAAGATGAAACGCCTCGGGTTGGCTTGATCGCGAGGACGACGGCGCTAAACTGAAGGCGATGTCCGGTATACCGATAGACAAAGGGTCCCGACGGGACTCACCGGTGGATCACAGCCAGTACGATCCGCGGCAGGATCCATTTGCCGATCCGTTGGACGAAACGCATCCACCCGCCCTGCCCCTGGACGCACACAAACAGGCCTTGGTGGATCGGATCGGGATGCTGATCGGCGACATCGGCAACATCACATTCATCGTCCCCGACGAGTCGGGCTACTTCTCCATCGAAGATGACTTGGTGAAACAGGTGCGGGACCTGCTCGAACGCACCCTCGAGCTGATGTGCGACCTCACCGATCACTACGATCACGAATTGCCCGAACCCGAGATGCTCGCCGACATCGGAACTGCGGGTGCCGAGGACGAGGTGCTGAAGGAGATCGGCGCCGCGATCTCCAGCGAGCTGGCGTCACAGGAGCTGGCGAACATGGCGTTCATCGCCCGGACGCAGCTACGAGAAAACCATGAAGCGCTGGTGAGCGCGATGGATAGCGGGTTCATCTGGGTGGTGGCTTCGAACGCCGACACCGGACTGCGTCGTGCCGGCAAGGCTCTGCTGACGTTGGAAACGGCGGTGCGTGAGTACGAGGACCTTCCGCCCCGCGAACGTCGTTGGAACGATCTCGGAGACTCGCTGGAGATCCGCCGCGTTTATGGGCAGTTCCGTCGCTGGGTGCTGCGGGGTGATCCTGAGCCGAAGGGCGAGGATCTGCACAAGCGCCTTCAATCGGCGGCTCACCGTATCGCCATCTTGCGCGATCTCAAGATCTATCCCTTTCTGCGGATCTATGATCGCGTGCCCATCCGCAAGCTGCAGAAACGCATTCTTCGCTGGCTGGACGAAGACTCGGGGCGCGATGGTGCCGACGGGAGTCACGAGGAGGTTGGCCGGCGTCTCTGGAGTGACCTCGTTTCCTTCGCCGAGTTGCTGGCGCAGATCAACCATCGCGAGGAGCTTCGTGAGCACGATCGCAGAACCATCAAGCGTGTTCACCGTCTCCTCTTCGACGCCAAGCGGCGTCCCGACACCATCCTTCCCGCCCATCTTCAGGATCTCGAGACGCTGATCGGGCGTGACGACGAGCTCGATCGCATCATTCTCGACCCTCGGAGTCATGCAGTCACGGATCTGCAGGAGCCCCTGCGCCGCATTCTCGAAGAGCTGGACCAGCCGTTCAGCCCTCGGCACGATGCTCTGGACGGGTTCCAGATCGCGGAACAGAAACCGACTGACGACTGACGATGCCGCGCCGCGGCACGACGTGCTAGCCTGCGGCCATGCCGAGCTGGACTCTGCGAATACGCGACGGATTCGAAGCCGCCCATGCCCTACGCTCCTACAAAGGCGAGCCGGAAACAGTCCACGGGCACAGCTGGCAGGTGGAGGCCGAGCTGGTCGTGGAAAAGCTCGACGACGAGGGTATGGGCTTCGATTTCGTCGAAGTCAGGGGACACCTACGCCGGCTGTCCGCGCGCTTCGACCATGGAGACATCAACGCGACGCCACCTTTCGACGAGCTGACGCCCACCACAGAGCACCTGGCGAAGTATTTCTTCGACGAGCTGTCGCGGCGATTGCCGGATGTCGGACTGACGGCCGTCACGGTGTGGGAAGGTCCCCACTGCTCCGCCACCTACCGGCAGTGATACGTCGTCTCGGAAGACCGATTCGGCCCACCTCGTCGGCATTTCGACGGAACCAGCCGTCCATCGCGCCGGATTGAGTCGTAGAGACGTCAGGAGAGCATCGAGCTCGAGGGAAGGGATCCGAACCGTGAATCGAGATCAGTCACCCAACAGACAATCGGAGCGCCACGTTCCGCTCGCCCACAGCGTCTCCGGCGAGCGATTGCGCCGCTACGTTCTGCCCTCACTCGTGGCGGCGGGTTCTCTCGGTCTGCTCGAGATCGCGCGCAGTCGCTATCAGGCCAGCCAGGTCTTCGAACCGACCCGCTATCCCCTGGGGCAATGGGACCCGGCAAAAGAAGGTCTCCGCTACGAAGACGTGGAGTTCCTGAGCGAAGACGGCACCAAGCTCCACGGTTGGTGGTTCGGTCACGACGGCGCCGACATGACCCTCGTCTACTGTCATGGCAATCGTGGCAGCATCGCCGAGAGGGTCGAAGTGTTCGCCTCACTTCTCCGGCTCAAGGTCAATGTCTTCGCCTTCGACTACCGCGGCTACGGCAAGAGCGAGGGCTCTCCCAGCGAGCAGGGCGTGTTTGCCGACGCTCGTGCCGCCGTCGACTACGCGGCCGCGCGTAGAGATTCAGGCCTGCGAAGCGTCCTGCTGTTCGGACATAGCCTCGGCGGTGCGATTGCCATCGATGCAGCGCTGCATCGGCCGGTTGGGGGCCTCGTGGTGCAGTCGAGCTTCACTCAGCTCGCCGACATGGCCCGCCACCGCCATCCCGACTTGCCGATGCACTGGATCTGCCGCAACGAATTCCGCTCGATCGAGAAGGTACCTCGGCTGCAGATGCCAAAGCTGTTCATCCACGGAGGATCCGATCGAACCGTGCCGCATGAGCACGGCCGAGCACTGTTCGAGGCAGCTGCGAAACCCAAAGACTTCTTGAGCATCGCCAAGGCCGATCACAATGACGTGCACCTGTGGGGGAGCCTGCGCTACTTCAGCCGGCTGATCCGGTTCCGCCGCCGCTGCTCCCACGGGGAGTGACGAGGGGCGAAGCCGCTATTCGTAGACCATCCAGAGTGGCCCCGGAAACAGCCACGACAGGCCCTGTCGCAACCGGTCACGCCAGTTGATCCAGTTGTGACCGTCCCGCGCTTCGGTGTAACGCACGTCCATACCCGTGCTCTGGAGCAGAGGAACCATGGACCGATTCTCGTAGATCAGGCTCTCGTAGGTTCCGCAGCTGAGGAAGATCTGCTCGCTCGGTCGACCCGGGTTGCGCCGAAAGGCATTGACGAACTCGACCACCGGGTCGAACGCCGGCCCCCGCCTGTTGGGTCCGATGTCGGTGAAGGCGAACGAGCCAGACTGCAACAGTAGCTTGCCCCACACGCCGGGGCGGCGCCAAGCGCAGGAGAGCGACGCCACTGCGCCGAAACTGGCGCCCATGAGGCCCCGGGCCCGAGGCTCGCGCCGGATCGGATAGTCGCGCTCTACGAGGGGCACCACCTCGTCGGTGAGGAACCTCACGTGGTTCTCGTTGTCGGGGTACTCCGCCAGCCGGTCGGGGGACTGGGTCAAGGCCACGATCAGGGGGGCCACTTCCTGGCGATGGATCAGGTTGTCCAGCACGGTCTTGAGGTTGGAGTACTTCAGATAGTCGTTCCCGTCGTGCACCACGAGGAGCGGGTACCGGCGGTTGCGCCTGAAACGTGCCGGAAGGTAGAGGAGGAGATTGCGACTCTCGCCCATTGCTCGGCTGAAGAGCTGGAGGTTCAGAACGTCGCCGGGTCGGGCCTCTGGGTCTGGTCGGGTCCAGTCCGGAGTCTGCACGCCCGTGCGGCACACCGAGTTCGCTCCGAATGGGTCAAAGGCGCGCTCGGGGTTCAACGGGTCGAGAACCCAGCGACCTTCGTTGCCATTGCGCACGTTGAGCTTGTACTGCAGGACCGACTGAGGCGGTAGGTCGAGTACCAGGTACCGGAGGTCGGTATCCGCCACCCTGTCGAAAGGCTGAGAAGTCTCCAGGCCGTAGATGAAGTGTTGAAGGCGAACCTCGTCGACCTGACCACGATAGAGGAAGGTCACGGAGGTGCCTTCGACGAGCGGCACCTGGTGACGCTCCAAGAAGCTGTCGATCTCCTCGGTGGTGGGTGGCGCACCCCGGATCAGCTCGTGGATTGCGAGACCCTGCGCAGTGTCCTTCGGCTCGTCCGATCGGCTCGCGCTCTCTTCCTCGGCAGCTCGTTCCGAGATTGCCGTGCTCATGCAGCCATCGCCTTCCAGTCCTCGACGCGACCGTCCTCGGCGAGATACGTGCTTCTCTCGCCGGAGAGCCAGCTGCCATTCACGCGGCGCGCGGACATCCCTGCATCCAGCGGCAGGCACACGTCGGGGGCGAAGCGGCGCGCGAAGAGACTCACCCGCACGGTGTCGTCGAGTCGCAGACGGCCGCCGGCAGCAGGGAGGGGCACGAGGCCTCGATAGCAGCCGAGGCCGGCGTCGAGCACCTCGGGATTGCCCGCGCCCTGGGGAGGCGAGTCGTGGAACAGAACGATGCGGGACGACAGGGCCATGGCTCCCGCGGCCCAGGCGAAGACCGGTTTTTCGGCGATGAAATCCGCGATGAGTTCGGCGAATCCGAAAAGGCGCATCCGGTTGAGCAAGACGGCAACATGTCCACCGGCGATGGCGAGCGCATCGGATCGGGAGAGGATCGCCGTCAGCTCGTCGCGCTGCGCCGCCACCGCGTCACGGGTCGTCGGGTGCCATTGCGACTCGAAACGCTCGTGCTCCGCACGTACGCGCTGGAGGTGCTCGTCGTCGAGCAAACGAACCGCCCCGATGGCCGACTCCCGCGTAGCTTCCAACATCTTCGGGTCGAAAGCGTCCTCACGCCGAAGCAGCCGTCGTGCGGGCTCGAGTGCGTAGTCCAGTCGCAAGCGATAGAGGCGCTGCAATGCTTGTAGACGATCTTGGCGCGCTCTGTGGGCGTGAAATAGATCGGGATCCTCCTCCCATACCACTTCGGTCCGGCGATGCAGTTCGAGGTCCACGACCTGGCGCTGCAGGTGGTCGGTCATGTCCTCGATCTCGCCCTCGCGTTCCTGCCATCCCGCGGTGATCGATGCCACCGGTTCGCCCACGCCGAGGCGATCGAGCTGTGGCCGGAGGACAGGCTCGAGTCGTTGGGGTCCAAAGACGATCAGTTCGTGCATAGCGGGACGGAATGAGCAGATGGAGACGCGGCCGAATGGCCTGGCCGACCGGCAAGGAGGAGAGACGTCGGTGACCGACTGTCGGGCCGTTGGGAACTCTATCGTGCGGCGCCATGCTCATGTTCAAGACGGCGATCTACGCGCTACCCACCGTCGAGAGCTCGCCCGGTGTTTCCTGGACCCAGGTCGCGGATCTCGACCTGACAAACGTCACATCCAACCGATGACGTAGCGCCCTGGCCGTCGCTGCGCTCGTCTTCCACCATGGGCCCTCACGACGACGGAGAGTCCACGATGACCGAAGCAAACACAGAACCCGCCCCAATCGACCGCCCGGTGGTCGCAGCGGTGCGCGGTGCAGTCAAGCGATACGGTGAAGTCACCGCGCTCTCGGGAGTAGACCTGGAGCTGCGGGCCGGGGAGGTGCTGGGGCTACTAGGGCCTAACGGAGCCGGCAAAACGACCCTCGTGGGCTTGCTGCTGGGCCTGCTCTATCCGGATGTCGGGACAGCAGAAGTCTTCGGACACGGTCCGCACTCTGCTGCCGCGCGGATGCGTCTCGGGGTCATGCTGCAGATCTCGAACGTTCCCGAGACGTTGACGGTACGCGAGCATTTGGAGCTGCAGCGAAGCTACTTTGCCCGACCTCTGCCGCTGGCTGAAGCGCTGGATGCAGCCGGAGCGACGGAATTTGCAGACCGGCGTTTCGGCAGGCTTTCGGGCGGCCAGCGACAGCGGGCACTCTTTGCCCTGGCGCTGTGCGGAGATCCCGACCTTCTGGTTCTAGATGAGCCCACCGTCGGTCTGGATACCGAAGCGCGGCGTGCCTTGTGGCGCGGAATCGAGACGATGGCGTCGTCGGGAAAGACGGTGCTCCTAACGACCCACTACCTGGAAGAAGCCGATGCACTGTCGTCCCGCATCGTCGTGCTGTCCCGCGGGAAGATCGTCGCCGACGGTACGCCGGAGGATGTGAAGTCGCAGGTTCGCGGCAACACTGTGCGTTGCAGGACGCGCCTGAAGGCGCGCGAGATAGCGAACTGGCAAGGCGTAGAGAAGGTAAGCGAGCTCCGCGGCGCCGTCGAGATCGTTGCGTCCGAGGCCGAAGAGGTCGTGCGCCGACTGCTGGCTGCCGACGCAGCGGTTTCCGATCTGGAGATCCGCCGCGGCAGCCTCGAGGAAGCGCTGATGGCCTTGACCTCGACCACGGCACCGAACGAGGACGAACGAGCGGAGGAGGTAGCGGCATGAGCACCGGCAGTCGAGTCAAGAATCCCGCCATGTGGTTCGTCCCGTCGCGTCGCGAGAACCGCCGGGACATCTTCCGCATCCTGCGGCTCGAGACGCGGATGGAGATGCTCAAGCTCCTGCGTGCTCCGTCCTTCGTCGTGCCGACCTTCAGCTTCCCGATCCTGTTCTATGTGCTCTTCGGTTTGCTGCTGGCCGACAAGATGAGCAGCGGCTCCGCTACCGGTGCTTCGGCCTACCTCCTGGTCAGCTATTCGGCCTTTGGTGTCATCGGCGCTCACCTCTTTGCTCTCGGAGTCGGCGTGGCCGGAGAGAAAGGCATGGGCTGGATGCGTCTCAAGCGGGCCTCGCCGATGCCGCCGCTCGCCCACTTCTTCGCACGGATTCTCGTAGCTCTCGCCTTCGGAGCAGCTCTGGTCCTGATCATGTTCGCACTCGGTGCCGCCTTCGGCGGGGTACGACTGACCCAGGCGACGTGGCTCGGACTGGGGCTCTGGTTGATCTTGGGTGGGATACCGTTCTCGGCCTTGGGGTTGGCGCTGGGTCACCTTCTGGGTCCCAATTCGGCGCCCGCGACCCTCAATCTCATCTATCTGCCGATATCGTTCGCTTCGGGCTTGTGGATGCCGATCTGGTTCCTACCCGAATGGCTGCAGACGGCGGCTCAGGCGCTACCTCCCTTTCACTTGGGTGTGCAGGGGCACGCGATGATCGGTGCGGCGAACGAAGCGCCGCCGCTCGTGACTTCGGCGTTGGTGCTGGCCGTATTCACCGGCCTGTCGCTCCTCCTGGCGGTGACCGCATGGCGGCGCGAAGAGACCGAATGAGAATTGGTGACACCGCGAGAGTCGCTTTCGAAGGGAGGTCCTCATGACCCGCGACGCTTTCCGTTTCTTCACCGGCCTCGCCGGCGCCACCCTGGCGGTCATGGGTGCCCTCATGCTGATGCCGACCTCGGACGAAGCGGTGGCCGAACCTGGTGCGGCGACACCAGCCATCACCACCGATGACCACTTCGCCATCGTCGGAGTACGGTTGTTCGACGGCGAGTCGGTTCTGGAGCAGGCCACGGTGGTGGTAGACGATGGTCTCGTGGCGGCCGTCGGTCCGCGCGATCACGTCGACGTGCCCGATGGCGCCACCATCGTTCGCGGAGCCGACCTTACAGCGCTGCCCGGTCTCGTGGACTCTCACGTGCATGCATTCGGAGACGCACTCGAGCAAAGTGCAGTTTTCGGCGTGACGACCGTGCTGGACCACTTCACCGATCCCGAGTTCGTCCGGCGCATGCGCCAGGAACAAGACGACGGGAGAGCGGGAGCGCGAGCCGACCTTTTCTCAGCCGGTGTTCTGGTGACCAAAGAAGGTGGTCACGGCACGCAATACGGGTTTGACATCCCGACATTCGACGTCGATCCGGACAAGGTCTCTGCAGCAGAGCTGCGCACCGCGGCCCGAGAGTTCGTCGATGCTCGCGTTGCGGAGGGGTCGGATTGGATCAAGATCGTCTACGATCGCCTCGGCGATCCGTCCGGCAAGGACGCTGGCCAGCGCCCTCACCTCGGACGCGTGGCCGTCGCGGCTTTGATCGACGCCGCCCACGCCGCAGGCCAGCTCGCTGTGGTCCACATCACGGAGCGTGAAGCCGCTCGCGAAGTCCTCGAAGACGGCGCGGACGGGTTGGTCCATGCCTGGATCGACGAACCGATCGACGACGCGCTAGTGGACCTGGCAAGGAAAAGCAGGGCGTTCGTCATACCGACGCTGACCGTGCTCGAGAGCGTCTCGGGAACGGCAGGCGGCGCGCCCCTGGCGGCCGACGACGAGCTGGCTCGTTTTCTGCCTCGAACGGCGCTTGGCTCCCTCCGCAGGCCGTTCGAGGCGGAGCCGGACCCGTCTCGATTGGAGGTAGCCCTCGGCGCCGTCGGGGCGCTCCACCGTGCAGGCGTACCGATCCTCGCCGGGACCGACGCACCGAACCCGGGCACCGCCTATGGCGTGAGCATGATTCGCGAGCTGGAGCTCCTGATCCGCGCTGGCTTGGCGCCGACCGAAGCGCTGGCGGCCGCGACGGCAACGCCGATGGCCAGCTTCGGCCTCGGGTCGAAGCTGGGGCGCCTGGTCGCAGGCGCTCCCGCGGATCTGCTCTTGGTGGCGGGCGACCCGACGACCGATGTGCATGCGATGCGCGACATCGTCGCCGTGTGGAAGCGGGGTTCCCTCGTCCCGAGGACGCCCGTTCCGGACGAGGTATCGGTCTCGTCGGCCCTCGACGCCGGCATCATCGGCAGCTTCGACACCTCCGAAGGACAGCTCTTGGGGAATGGCGAGCAGGAGATCCTAGAGGCAGACCAGGGATTCGGCTGGGCTGCTTCCGTCGACGCCCGAATGGGTGGGACGTCGACCGTGACGTTGCGCGTCGAAGAAGGTGCGCTGGTGATGGATGGCGAGATACGCGACGGATTCGCGTTCCCCTGGGCCGGGACAATCTACTTCCCGGGTAGCCGACCCATGGAGCCGACAGATCTCTCGGGAGTCGGTGAGCTGGTCCTGCGAGCTCGCGGGGACGGGGGTTCCTACCGCCTCATGGTGTTTTCACCTTCCATCGGACAGATCCCCGCGCAGCAAGGATTCCAGGTCACCGAGGAGTGGACGGAGTACCGGTTCGACCTGCAGAAACTAGGCGGCGATCGGAGAGACATTTCGGCGTTGTCCATCGCGGCCGGTCCGGCGATGGGACCTTTCCACTTGGAGATCGACGACGTGGAGCTTCTGGCAAAATGATCCGATGATGCGCCTGTTGCCACCGGGTCACGAGCTGTCCTGGACGCCGTTCGGACATCTGATCTATCTGATCTTCTTCCTTGCTCAGCCGATCTTCGCTCCGGAGATCTCATACGAGCGCTGGTGGACCCTACTGGGCCTGCTGATCTTCCTCGTCGCGTACTTCCGTGGCTATTGGCTGAGCGGCTACCGCGTCCTCGGACCCATCGCAGTGCTGTGTGGGCTGGGCTCGATCTTCGCGATATGGAACGCGGGCGCCAGTTCGTTGTTCATCTACGCGGCCGCCTTCGCCGCTCAGATCGGCCCTCCGCGACGTGCCTTGCGCCTGACTCTCCTGATCGTGGTGATCTCGATGGTGGTCGCGGCGACCTACCAAACCAGCTTGATGTTCTGGGGCCCGGCGCTCCTGTTCTCTCCGCTGGTAGCCGGCATCAACATTCACTACCGATCGCAACGTCTGGCCGACGCGAAGCTCAGGCAGAGCCGTGAGGAGGTCGAGCGACTGGCGAAGGTCGCAGAGCGCGAACGGATCGCCCGAGACCTGCACGATCTTCTCGGCCACACGCTCTCGACCATCATCCTCAAAGCGGAGCTGGCGTCGAAGCTGGCTACTCGCGACGCCGCGAAGGCGGCGGAGGAAATGAAGGAGGTGGAGCGCATTTCTCGCCTGGCCATGAAGGAAGTGCGCACCGCGGTGGCAGGCTACAAGAGTCGATCCCTGGCAGTGGAGCTGATCCAAGTACGCGCAGCCCTCGCCGCGGCGGGGGTGATGCTGGAGCTCGACTTCGATCCCGAGTCCGACCCTGCGGTACGAGACCTAGATCCGAGGACGGAGGGTGTGCTGTCCATGGCGTTGCGCGAGGCCGTCACCAATGTGATTCGCCATTCCGAGGCCGAGCGCTGTTACGTCAGCCTGCGGAAAGACGATTGTGAGCTGCACCTCGAAGTGTCCGACGACGGCGTCGGAGCACGTGCGCCCGAAGGATCAGGTCTCGCGGGAATGCGAGAGCGGTTGGCGAGCCTCGGCGGAGAGCTGGAACGCGTCGTGCGAGACGGTACGACGCTGCGAATCCGGCTGCCGGCTGCCGAGGCCGTTGGAGGCTCCCTGTGATCCGCATCCTCCTGGCTGAGGACCAGGGCATGGTACGAGGCGCGCTGGCCGCGCTCCTCGAACTGGAGGACGATCTCGAGGTGGTAGGCCAGGCTGCCGACGGCGAGGAGGCTCTACAGCTGGTGGCAGAGACTCGCCCCGACGTCGTCTTGACCGATATCGAGATGCCGGGCAAGACCGGCCTGGAGCTGGCGAACGACCTGCGGGAGATGGGTGCATTGCCTCGGGTCGTCATCCTCACGACTTTTGCTCGTGGCGGCTATCTGCGCCGCGCCCTGGACGCCGGCGCCGCAGGCTATCTTCTCAAGGACGCACCTGCCAGCGAGCTGGCGGCTTCGATTCGTCGTGTCCACCAGGGACTCAAAGCGATCGATCCCGAGCTGGCCCTTGCCGCCTGGTCGGAACCCGACCCCCTCACAGATCGAGAGCGTCAGGTTCTGCGGCTGGCCGGCGACGGACAGACCAATGCCCAGATCGGCGGCGAGTTGCACCTTTCCGAGGGCACGGTACGCAACTACTTGTCGGAAGCCATTGGCAAGCTCGGGGCTCAGAACCGCATCGAGGCCGCGCGCTTGGCCCGGGATCGTGGCTGGTTGTAGCCAAGGCGTCCCGGCCTGATCGCCACCCGGCTGCTGTAGTGTGTGCGCCATGTCGAGCGTGCAGACGCGGGCCGAGCGGATGATCGACACGCACGGGTTCTTGGGCGTTCCGCGGGAGACGTTCGAGGTGGGTGGACGAGCTCAACTGGTGCGTCTGCTGCAGAACGGCCTGCTTCCCGAGTCAAAGGTCTTGGACATCGGCTGTGGCGTGCTGCGCGTCGGGTACTGGCTCGTGCGCTTCCTGGACCCGGGGTGCTATCGCGGTATCGAACCGGCGCGCCAGCGTGTCGAGCTCGGCAGGCGGTACCTGTTCGAGGACCAGGAGCTTTCAGCGAAACAGCCACGCTTCGATTACAACGCAGAATTCGATACATCGGTCTTCGGGGAACGGTTCGACTACTTCCTGGCAGGCTCTATTTGGACTCATTGCAGTAAGAGCCAGATCGACGTCATGCTCGACGGATTCGAGCGGAACTCTGGTGTGAACGGAGTGTTTCTAACCTCCTACCTGCCGGCCGTCGGGTACGACGACGACTACTCCGGCGACACCTGGGTCGGAACCAGCCACGAGTGCGACACGCCCGGCGTGGTCTACCACCGGCTGGGCTGGATCGAGGACAACTGCCGACAGCGCGGGCTGAGGGTTACGCAGCTACCGGGACTCGACTGCGACAGCCAGTATTGGCTACGTATCGACCGGGGCTGATCGATCAACGTTCGAGGCCGCGCAAGACTCGGTATATCCGCACCAGCCATCCGACGTTCGCGAGCCGCTGTCGCAGCCGCCAGGTGAGGGAACGCCGCATCCACTCCAGCTCCTGCCGGGCTGCTGCCAAGTCCGTCGTCACCTGCCGAGTCTCACGGCGCAGGCGCTCGGCGTCCATGCTGCTTTCTCGGATCTCCGCTTGCAGCCGATCCGTAGTCACGCGCTTCTGCCGCTCGGCCTCGGAGATCTGCTCTTCACTGCGCGTGAGGTTCTCCTGCATCTTCTGGAGACGTTGCTCGAGCGCTGCATGCTGCCGCTCGGCTTCGTCTTCGCTGTGTTGCAGCTCCTGGGAGAGCCGCCGCACCTCGTCACCGAGAGCCTGTTGATCCTGTAGGGCCGCTTCCTGCTCGCTTCGGGCAGCCTGTTGGTCCTGTCGAGATGCCTGCAGGTGTTCGGACAGCGACTCGGCGAACTCCATCGAGCGGGCGAGCTCTACCTGGTACGCCGATCGCTCCTGCTGGAAGAAATCGCCTCCGCTGAGCGGCCCCCGACGCAGATAGCGTGAGACAGCACGTGCCTGTTCGGCCTGGTCGTAGGAAGACGAGGCGTGCTCGGTGAGGACGTCGTCATAGAGCTGGACAAGTTTGTCGACGGCTCGGTCGAGTCCGACGTTCTCCCGTATCCAGTGGGTCGCGGCCCGCGCATCGTCTGGATCGTAGAGCTGCAAGCGTTCCGCGACGCCATCTACGGTGATCGGATACCGCAACAGGCGGACGCCGAAGTTGAGGCTGCGCAGCCGCTCGAGATCGGCAGAAGTCACCATCGGTCCCAGGCCGGCCGCGTCGCACAAGACGACCGCGCAGCCGACGGCCAGCGCTTCCATGGCCGCTCGGGCCTTGGCGAACACGATGTCGTAGTCGCGCAACTCCTCTTCCGGCGTGGCGGTCGCCGAGCCCATTCGGCGGCCGATCCCGTCCAGCTGGATACCGTGTGACTCGCACGCCAGCCGCAGCTCGGGAAGGCCCGCGGTCTCGGAGATCTGATGGCTGAACACCAGAGCACGAGTGGGCGGTCGAGCTAGAGCCGCACGGAGGCGGAATCGTTGCAGATCGACGAAATTGTGATGGACGACGACCCGCTCGGGCGAAATGCCGCATTCGTCGACCAGTCGCTGCCGCACCAGTTGGTCGACCGCCACGTAGCGCAGGATCCGAGGGTGCAGTGGTGGCGCTTCCTCCGAGGGTAGCCAACCGTGGCACACGTAGATCGCCGGGGCCTCCGGGAAGCGGGTCAACGCGGTCATCGCCTCGAGATGATGCTGGGCGTGGATCAGGTCTGGGGCGGTCGAAAGGCAGTCCGGATCGTCGACGACGCTGACGGTCGCCTGGCGGAGCTCCCGAGCCACCTCCCCCAGGTGGCGACTGCAGGCGATCGGCTCGTGTTCCCGAGCCAGCAGGGCAAGAGCCACGTCACGGACGTAGAGCTCGCTCCCCGAGCGGACGTCCAGGGTGTGGTTTGTCAGCAGAATCCGCATCGTCGCGCCTACGGGAGTGGGCGTATCGCGCCGGACCACTCGAGGATCGACGACGCCACGGGCTCGAAATGCTGATGGAATTGCAGCAGCGTCGAGTACACGCCTTCCTCTAGCCTACGCGCTCCGAACGCCTCGTAGGAGGGACGTTCGCCGACGATCTCTTGCAAACTGCGCGGCGACTTCACCGGGTGCAGCACTTCGAGGCGAAAGGCCTCTTCTCCCCAGGCGGCGAGGGCAGAGTCCACCTCCGGACGGAGCTCGGCGTAGTCCCGAGCACGGTCCAGCTTGCGTTGTAGCTCCGCGTCGGAGAGCCGGTAGAAGATCGTGTCCTCGTTCTTCGACCGGCGTGCTGCCGGAGCTTCGGCCAGTACGAACTCGTAGTGATCGACGCGGATCGCGAAGCGTGAGAAGAGGAGCTCCAGTGCTGCGACCGTGAGCACGCAGCAGAGGTCGTGGACGGGGTTGAGTCCCTCCACCGCGTCGCTCAGAACGTACGCAGGTCGAAGCTGCTCCAGTCCGTCGGCCAGCTCGCGAACCAGGCCCTTCAGCTCCTCTGTTCGATGCTCCAGGATGAGCTCATAGGCCTGGCGGTCCGTCAGCCGCCCGAAGATGGATCCTTTGGCCGCACCTGCCGAGGTCAAGACGTCAGCGGTGGATCCGATGCGGCCTCGATCTCCATGGCCGGAGCCGTCGGTCAGTACGAAGACAGTGGGACGTACCTTATTGAGCCAGCTGTGAACCCGCATCTCGTGTCCTGGATGGCCGACGACGAGCGCGGCCGATCCGACGGGAAGACGACTCGCGGCGGATGATGGGGAAGGAAGATCGGACATGACAGGCTGATTGTTCACGACGAGCCGAGAAGAGCGCAACCCCGCGGATAGGGAAGAACCACTCGTCGGCTCCTTGGGAGGACCGATGGTGTTGAAACGACCCATGCCCGAGATCGAAAAAACGGTTCAGTCTCAATCCACCAGGATGTCGAAGTGCAGCACTTCCTCGCGGATCCCCAGCTTCGAATAGAGAGCGGTCGCCGGCTCGTCACCCTTGTCGGCCTGAATGAAGATCACGTAGGCGCCGCGCTCTGCGGCAAGAGACTTGAGCTCCTGGATCAGAGCCGTCGCGACGCCGCGGCGCCGGTGCTCGGCCGCGACCGCCAGGTCGTAGACGTAGACCTCGCTGCGTTCCTGTTCGAACTTCCTCAGGACGTAGGCCGTTAGGCCTCCCACGACGCGACCGCCGCCCAGCGCCACGAGCGCCAGGAACGAGTCCCGGTCCAGCAGGTCACGGAGATAGCTCGCCGCGGGTCGGTTCCCGTCGTATACCGCAACCTCGTCGAAGGCCTTGCCGAACATCGTCAAGAGGCCGTCCATCAGATCCAGATCGTCAGAGCCGAGCTGGCGAATGGAGTAGGGGCTCACGTCTGACATACCCGTACGCTTCTCATTCCGAACCCCGCGACCCCGGAGAGCCCTGTGATTCCGAAGACACGGTAGTTGGTTTCCCTTGCCAGCGGGACAGCTCTTCTTCGCCACGAGGCGACAGCGCATAGACACCGAACGACACTCGATCGAACCAACCATAGACGTCCCGGTACAGGATGCCCCGGGCCTGGGGCTCCCCGAGGGATTGAGCGATGCGGGATGCTTTGGTCGGTCCCTGCAGGCTGAGGAACTGGGCGATCGAAACTGCTCGCTGGCGATAGGCCGTCATGATGCCCTTTCGCTTCTCGATGCCTCCGAGGTTCGGATCGCCGACCCGTCGAGCGAATTCGCCAAGCAAGCGCTCTTGCCGGAACCTCGACTGGCGGGGCCGATACGCGCCCGGGTCGAGAAGCACCTCCACACTACCGGGCTCCCTGTGGCAATCGATCGCCAAGAGTCCGAGCCCGAGCATTCTGAACAACTTGACGACGCGTTTCCGCTGACGGCTCAGGGAGGCACAGCGTTTGGGAACACCGACGTACACCTTGGGTGTGAGCAGCAATCGGTCCACCGCCTGAAGCATCACGTTCATGATCAGGGAGCGTTTCAGCTCCACGACCACCGGTAGCTCCGTGCCCCGAATCGCAACGACGTCGCAGTCCTGGACTTCGCCCTTCGCCTCGTAGCCCTGAGACTCCAAGAACCGCTTGACGGGCGGATAGAGATCCGATTCCTTCATGGATGTCCCGCACGGTATTTCGGGGAATCGGAAGGAGTCGGCAGGAACGCCCGCGATCGATCCCCAGGTAGGTGCATCAGACTCGATCGAGGGAGAACGAATCGAGGGAGCGGTAGATCGACTCGACTCCATCGATCTCCCTTCGATGCTCGTCTCCGAATCCGAGCCGATCCATCACTTGCAGTGATGCGATGTTGGGCGGGTCGGCGCCTGCGAAAATCGTCGTGAGGCCAACGGCCGAGAAGCCATGCCGGAGAACAGCCCGCGCCGCCTCGGTGGCGAGTCCGCGGCCCCAGCTGTTCGGCTCGAGTCCGTAAAGCAGCTCGATCTCTCCATCCACTCCGAACGGTCGAAGGCCTGCGAAACCGACGATGTCGTCGCCGCCCGAAGGAAGAAGCACCCAGAAGCCAAAACCGTACTTGCGAAACGAGGCGAGGCTGGCTTTCACCACGCTGGACGCGACCTCGCGAGAGATGACCTCGTCGTCCCACAGATAGCGTCGGACGTCCGGGTCGGTCCAGAGTGCGTGGAGATCGTCCACATGCTCGGGGCCGAACGGAATCAACGACAGGCGTTCGGTACGCAGTCTTTCGGAGGACCCGATGGTCCGAGGCGTCATGGCCGTATTGTGACCGATCCGCGAAATCGCCGCGCGAGCCTTACCCGTCAGCTCAGGGGACGAAGGCGCCTGGCCAGAAAGCCGGTCGCCCGAGAAAGGTCGAGATCCGCGGTCAAGACGCCCTCTTCGCCGTAGGGCTGCCAGCAAACCACGGCGCCGTCAGGATCGACGACCGCGGACGTCGTCGGAGAGCCGTCGCTGGCGTAGTTCACGGACGCCACGTAGCACGTGTTCTCGGCGGCCCGGCAGAGCAGAGCTTTCTCGTGAAACGAATTGGCCGGATCGGCGAACCAGCTGGGGCGGAAGGAGCCGGGCTCCGCTTCGTCAATGTGTGGATGAAATACGAGATGGGCACCCCGTCGGACAGCCCATCGGACGGTCTCTGGATAGCGCCACCCTTCGTGGCAGATGGCGACGCCAAAGGTCAGCGGACCCACCTGGAAGACCTGGCGGCCCTCGGCGGGCGTGTAGGTCCCTTCCTCCGAAGGGTCGACCTGCACCTTGTCTTGGAATCCGAGGACCTCTCCGTCGTTGTCGATCACGATGGCAGACGCCAAGAGGTCACCTTCAGTCAGTCGCTCGGTGCCCAGAACGACCGCGATGCCGCGGCGAGCAGCGACCGCCGCCACCTCCGCCCACGCCCGATCGAGAAAGCTCGCATCCGGGGGCGGAGCGGAACGACCCAGGCCGCGGTAGCCCGGTATGTAGCACTCTGGGAAACAGACGACCTCGGCGCCTGCGTCCGAGGCCCGTTCCACGGCAGAGGCCGTCAGCTCGATGGACTCGTCGGGCGTCGTAGGGTAGCGAATGTTGGCAAGGGCGATTCGGACGAGGGGAGGCATATGTATCGCCCTATTGATGGCTTATGAACATCCCAAGACCGATCAGAACGAGCGCGGCTACCGCTGACACCGTGCCGATTTCTAGGCGCTCCCTGGTCGCTAGTTTCCAGTCTTGGCTGCCGTACGAAGTTCGCAGGATCAGAGGAAACGATACGAAGTCGATCAACAACAAAACCTCCTACCCCCCGTGGTCAGCAGCTAAAGTACGTACGCAGCAGCAAGGCCGATTTGCACGAACATCATCATCATGTACATGTGTTTCCACGACGGATGGTTCTCCAAGCGCGTGAGCTCGTCAGGGTCGCGGAGGATGAGGTAGACGGTGTAGAGGCCCCAGAGGAACATGATCACGCCGAGCCAGGTGAGCAGTGTAGGGTTGCCGGTGAGGATGGGGTGCTCGGGATTCTGGGGGTCGGGAATACGCACGCCCAGAGGCAGGAAGACCCAGGGAAAGACGAAGAAGGGGCTGATGATGTAGGCGGCCTTCTTCGGGCCGTAGAGAATGGGCGGAGTCTTGCAGCCTCCGGCTCGGTCGCCTTCGATGTCGGCGAAGTCCTTGGTGGAAGCGGCTCCCATCAGAAACAGGGCGATGACCCCTCCGATGTACCAGGGCTCGACATGCCAGATATGAGCCACCATGGCCCAACCCGCGACCTTGAGCAGGCAGCCCCGCGGGATGGCGATCGTGAGGTTGGCCCAGAAGCCGTTCTCCTTGGTCCGGCCCAGCTGTGGTGCGGAATAGATGAAGGTGAAGATCAGTCCGGCGAGGTAGATGAAGAACGTCTCGTGGTACTTCAGCGGCGCGAAGAGCTTCTCGGAGAACGAGTTGTAGGGGTAGACAACCACCAGCCACGTCGGGATGAGGGCCAGGGCGTACATGATCCAGGTGAATGCCCAGCCCTCGCGCAGAGACAGCTCACCGGTGCACAGAGGGCGGTGTGGCTTGTTCACACGATCGATCTCGAGGTCGTAGATCTGGTTGATCGCGTTGGAGCCGGCGTTCATCAGGCTGGCGCATAGCGAACCGAGCAGAACCGTGAGGACGACCGACAGCGTGACCCTGCTGTCGGGATCAGGGTTGTGTGCGGAGCCGAAGGCGCAAATGGCACCGGACAGAATGCCCAGCAGTGGCGGCAGGAGGGTAAAGGGCCGCGCAAGACGGATGTAGAGCTGAAGCTTATTCATGGGGTGGGAATCCAGGATCGAGCCGGGGATCTCAAAGAACAGCCACGAAGCCAGCGGCGAGTAGAGCGCCGATCAGGGTGTTGAGGAAATTCACCGATTCGTTGTCGAGCAACCCGGCCTTCTCCACTGTGGCACCGAGGAAGCTCTCAAGGGTGGTGCCGAGGAAGGCTGCCAGGGTGACGAGGCCGGCGACTGCCGGGCCATAGAAGCCAAGTACCCAGCCGAAGCAGGCGATGAAAGCGGAGCCGAACAGGCCAGCGAGGGTACCCTCGAGGGAAACGGCACCTTCGGTGCCCCGGGGAACGGGTTTGAGCGTTGTGACGAGAAACGTGCGGCGTCCCCAGAGCTGACCGATCTCGGAGCCCATGGTGTCGCCGGTGGCGGTGGCGAACGCCGCGACGAACGCGGCGAGATACAGGGGTTCCGCGGGCGTCGTCGCGGCGAAGAACGCGGCCATCATGGGCACGCCGGTATTGGCGAAGGCGTGGCCGGCACCGCGACGCCCTCCACCTTCCTGAGCCAGGTTCTGCTCCGCCTTGCGCCGATAGCCGAGCTTGGTGGCGCCGGTACCGATGACGAAGAACGCCACCAGCACAGCCCAGCCTCTCCAACCGAGGGATGCCCACACCACGGTGCCGATGAAGAGACCGGCGATGGCTCCTGATACGGAGACAGAGCGCGCGAGATAGGCAGGCACCGCGAGCACGAGATTGATGCCCACACCCACCAGGATTGCCGGCAACCAGCGCTCCACGAGGAGCTCCTGCGTGAAGGCGGGCTCCGCCATGAGTACGCCGTGCAGCACCAGTGCAGCCAGCAACGGCACGGAGATGTTGTCGTCGAGTCCGATGGGCTGACTCTCGATCACCGCACCCACCAGCGCCGTGACGGCGGCAGCGAAGATCAAGTAACCGAGGCAGTAGCTCTCTCCCTGATGATGCAACGTCCAGGCGAGCAGAGTGGCAGCTCCCGCGGTACCGAAACACCAATAGGCGAAGGTGCCCGACCAGCTCTTCTTGGGATTCCACGGCAGACGGGCACCGCCCACCGTCATACCGACGAGCGAGGCCATACCGTCGCCGAACGCGAGGATCGCCCAGATCGCCGCGACCACCTCCAGGTGGTTCCAAAACGCCAGGATGAGAAATAGGACCGCCGTGGGGTAAAGCACGATGCCCATCGACGCACCGCGCTTCTCTTCGTGTTCACGCCAGAGAAACTTGCCGCCGGCCCGCGGGAGTAAGAAGACGTTCATCAGCACCGCACCGACGGCGCACAGGGCCGAATAGGCCGGTCCCAGGAAAACGACCGCGAAGGCGATGAGGCCTACGCCCATATGGACGACCTTGCGCGCGAGCTCGCGGGCGGTGAGTCGGCCGGACCTACCTGGCGTTTCTGCTTGTTCCATGGGTTGGCTCAGGAGCGTCGCGCGGGCCAGATCCCTTCTTCGCTCAGCCACTCGAGCGTCGCCTGCAGACCCTCCTCGAAACTGCGATAGGTGTAGCCGATCTCTTCCTGGGCCTTTCTCGACGACAGCGCCCAGTCATGGGTATAGACGTCTACGAGATCCGGCGTCAGCTTCGGAGTGCCGCCGAACATCTGAGCCCAGGACTTCATGAAAAAGCCCGAGGTCTTGGCCAGGAAATCGGGCATGCGCAGGCTCGGCATCTTGACCCCGGTCTGCTCCCCGACGATCTCGTAGAAGCGTCCTTGCGTGACGTTGTCGCCCGCGAGCACATACCGTTCGCCGAGGGGGGCGTCCTCGAGCACACGGACGATGCCGGACGCCACATCCTCGACGAAAGAGTAGTTCCAGATGCGCTGGGGCTTGCCGAGCAGAGCGGGAAGCTGACCGTTCACGAGATCGAGAACATGGCGGACGACGATGTTTCCCTCGGTCAGCTCACCTGGGCCGTAGATGACCCCGGGATACACCACGCAGAGGGGCGCTCCGTTTTCGATGGCCCTGCGTGCCGCGCGATCGGATAGGGTCTTGGTGCGCTCGTAGTCGTTGATCCACTTGCGATCGCGAGCGGGGGCCGACTCGTCCAGCATGCGTTCCGGACCGTTTTCGGTAGGCCCCAGAGCCATGAAGCTCGATACGTAGACGATCCTCTCGACACCCACCTTTTCGCCGGCGGCGAGCACATGGTCCAGACCCCGGACGTTGATGCGGTCGAAGTCCGCCGAGGGCGCCAGGATCTTGACCAGGGCGGCAGCGTGGAGAATGGCGTCGCAGCCCTCGGCCGCAGCCTCGAGACTGGCAGCGTCGGTGACGTCGCCCTCGGCGAACGTGACGTTGTCCGGAAAACGGCTGCGGTCCGACGTCTTGCGCACCAACAGGCGCAAGTCGTGATTCGGCGCCAGACGCTCTACCATGCGGCGGCCGAGGAAGCCGGTTCCTCCCGTGACCAGGATCTTCATCGCATGCTCCTATCAGGTCGTCTCGGCTGCCAGTGTCTCTTGCCAGATGTCCTCGAGCGCGGCGTCGAGATCTCGCTCCGGGCTCCAGCCGAGGGACCGGAGCTTGCTGACATCGCCCTGGAGGAGCGGAACGTCGACCGGACGCACCCGCTGTGGATCGATCTCTACCTCGGCGTCGACGCCCGAAATGGCCCGCAGGCGGTCGAGCGCGTGTCGAATGGAATGAGCTGAGCCGCTCGCCAGATTGTAGACCTCACCGGGTGCACTGCGTTCCACGATGGTGACGTAACCTTCTACCGCATCCGCCACGTGCAGGAAGTCTCGGCGCGGTGACAGGTCGCCGACACTGAGGACCGGTGGAGCCTCGGCCTGGGCGATGCTCCGCAGTTGGGAAGCAAAGGACGGCAGAGCGAAATGCCGCGCCTGACCCGGGCCGATCGAATTGAACGAGCGCACGACGATGGCATCGTAGTCGAGCGCCACTTCCTCGGCGCAGGCCTTCGTCATGGCATAGGGCGATCTGGGGTCGAGGGGGCGGTCTTCGGCGATGGGCTGTTCGGACTCCGGCACCTTGCCATAGACCTCGGCGCTGGAAGCAAAGACCACCTTGCGCCCTTCGGCCACGTGGACCAGGTTGCGTGTGCCTCCGAAGTTCACCCGCAGGTAGTCGCCCGGTGCCTCCCAGGAGCGTCCTACACTCGACAGCCCCGCCAGGTGCACGATGGCCTCGGGATCGAGCTCCTCGACCGCGGTACGGAGCGCTTCGACGCAGCAGACATCGGTCGAACGAACCTCGACTCCGAGGGGCGAGCGGGCGGGATCGGTGGCCAATCCCGCCACCGAATGACCGCGGTCCGTGAGGCGTTTCGCCAGGTGACAGCCGACGAAACCCGTGATGCCCGTGATCAGGACACGCACGGCTACGCGGTGGCTGATTCCGCTGCGGCTGCGGTGACCGCTCGGGTGGCCTCGTGGGCGGCCTGCTCGGCGGCGATCCTCTGACGCCAGTAATTGTAGGTGTCGTGAAGCGTCCGGTCGAACGGAATCTGCGGTTCCCAGCCGGTGTCGGCCTTGAACTTGGAACAGTCACCGATGAGGATCTCGACATCTGACGGTCGCATGCGAGCCGGATCCTGCTCGATCTTCACGTCGATGCCGGCGATGGCGATCAGACGGTCGAGTAGCTCACGGATGGTGATCGGGTTACCGGTGCAGATGTTGTAGACCTCGCCGGGTTTGGCGTGATTCACCGCCAGCCAGTAGGCGCGCACCGTATCGCGAACGTCGGTGAAATCGCGGATGGCCTCCAGGTTGCCGACGCGGATCACCGGCTCCGCCAGCCCGGCGGCGATACGCGCCACTTGCTTGGCGAAGTTCGAGGTCACGAAGACCTCACCCCTGCGAGGTCCGGTGTGGTTGAAGCCGCGGGTGCGAATGGCCTTGATGCCGTAGCTCTGGAAGTACTGGTACCCGAGGAAGTCCTGCGCCACCTTGGAGACCGCGTAGGGCGACAGCGGCCGCAGGGGGTTCGTTTCCTTGATCGGTGTCTCGTCTTTGTTCACCAAGCCGTATTCCTCGCTGGAGCAGGCG
The DNA here is from genome assembly GCA_028066595.1 of Thermoanaerobaculia bacterium. Classification (GTDB taxonomy): domain Bacteria; phylum Acidobacteriota; class Thermoanaerobaculia; order Multivoradales; family J023; genus JAUIJL01. Next base: position 62,830 of record JALCBJ010000001.1, on the reverse strand, counting down.
ATCTGAATCACAGGATCGATGCCCAGAGCCCGGACGGCTTCGAAGATATTGACTTGGCTCACGATATTCGTGTCGAGGGTGTCGGTGGGCGCATTCCAGCTGGTCGGTACGAAGCTCTGAGCCGCCAGGTGGAAGATGAACTTGGGCTGCGCCCTTTCGAGGCAGGCATGCACCGACTTGTAGTCACGCAAGTCGGTTTCGATCAGTGTCACTGCGCCTTCCGGCAAGTGCTCGATGTTCTCGGTGCGGCTGCGCCAGCGACGGGTGCCGAAGATCTCGACGTCGGGATGGTGCTCCAGCAGGTAGTCGGCGAGATGAGAGCCTGCGAAGCCGGTGATACCAGTGATCAATACACGCATGAGAGTCTCTTTGGAATCAAAAGTCGAATGCCTTGTCGGTGCTTCTAGGCGCGGGATTCGAGATAGGCGACCAGGCCCGAGAGCCACGGCTCCACTCGGCGCGACGTGATCTGTTCGAAGCGACTGACGTCGAGTACTGAGTAGTTGGGCCGGGGCGCAGGTCGCGGAAACTCGCGGGTCGAGACCGGGAGGACCTTCACCTCGGGCGCCAGGATGTGAGCGATCTCGGAGGCGAAGCCATGCCAGCTCGTGCGTTCGCGGTTGCCGTAGTGGACGACGCCGCGGGCTTTTGCCTCGGCGAGGTCCCACAGCGCTCGAGCAAGGAATGGTGTGAAGGTCGGACGGCCGATCTGATCGTCGACGACCCGGAGTGGATTCGTTCCCTGGCCGATCAGCCGGCGGATGGTGGCAGCGAAGTTGGGTCCGCCAGGTCCGAAGAGCCAGCTGGCCCGCACCACGAGCGCCCGATCATAGCGCAACGCGAGCTCTTCACCCCGCAGCTTCGACAAGCCGTAGACCGATTGTGGGTCGGTAGGCGCATCCTCGGGGATCGGTGCGGTCGCCGAGCCGTTGAAGACGTAGTCGGTGGATACGTGGACCAGATCCGCACCGGCGTGTCCGGCAGCGGCCGTGATGTTCTCCAATGCCTCACCGTTGACCGCGAGCGCTTCCTCGCGCCGGGTCTCGCATTCGTCCACCAAGGTGAAAGCCGCACAGTTGATGATCAGCTCGGGCCTGTACTCGTCCACCCAGCGGAGCAATTGTGCCCGCTCGGTAACGTCGGCGTGAACTCGGCCCAGGCCGAGCACCGCGCGCCCGCGTCTCCGTCCGTCAGCGACCACCGCCTTCCCGAGCATGCCCGCGCCGCCGAGGACGAGAGTTCTCATCTATCGAACCCCTGGCATCTCTCAAGCCGACCGGGCACAGTGGAACGTCGCTGCGCCCTCACCCGACGGAAACCTCGGAATTGTCGCCCAGCATGAAGCGGTATGCCTTGGGCTTGGCGTCGGAGCGTCGGATCTTGACTCCCCGGCCGACGAGTGAACCGTCGACGCGTGCGGGCAAGTCGGCTATCTCGGAATCGGCGAGGATGATGGAGTTCTCGATCTCGCAGGACGAAAGGACGCAGCGGTTGCCGATCGACGAATAGGGCCCCACGAAGACGTTCTCGAGGCGCACGTCGTCACCGATCACCGATGGGCCGCGCACCAGAGAATTCACCAGCGTCACGTTCTCGCCAAGCTGCACGCGACCCTCGATTCTCGAATGGGTCCCGACTTCGGAGTGTTGGCGGTGAAGGTCGGCCGAGTCGAGCATGATGCGGTTGGCTTCCAACATGTCGGCCAGCTTGCCCGTGTCTTTCCACCAGCCCCGGACCTTGTGTGGATGGACTTCGAGACCGCGGTCGATCAGATCTTGGATGGCATCGGTGATCTCCAACTCGCCCCGGGCCGACGGCTCGATGCGCTCCACCGACTCCCAGATCGTCTTGTCGAACATGTAGACACCGACGAGGGCCAGGTTGGTCTTGGGCTGCGGTGGCTTCTCTTCCAGCTTCTTCACCATCGTTCCATCGGCAGAAAGCTCGGCGACGCCGAACTGCTGCGGATTGGCGACCTCCGCGAGGAGGATCTGCGCGTTGGCGGTACTTTCGCGGAACTCGTCGACCAAGCTTCGAATGCCACCAGCGATGAGGTTGTCACCCAGGTACATGACGAAGGGGTCGTCCTGCAGGAAGTCTTTGGCGATCTTGACCGCATGGGCCAGGCCGAGCGGTGCTTCCTGCTCGATGTAGGTACAGCGAGCGCCGAACTGCGAGCCATCACCCACCGCGGCTCGGATCTCGTCCTTGGTGTCACCGACGATGATTCCGATCTCCGTGATGCCCGCAGCGACGATCGACTCGATGCCGAAGAAGAGAACCGGCTTGTTGGCCACCGGCACGAGTTGCTTGGCGGACGTGTAGGTGAGTGGGCGCAGACGCGTGCCTTTGCCACCGGAAAGGATCAGGCCTTTCATGAGGAGATCTCCATCTGCGGACGCGATCCCCTGCCCGCTGGCGGGCGAGGAACGATCTTCAGAATGAATCGTTGACGTCGAGGAAGGTGCCGATGTTCTTGAGGTTCAGCAGGAACCGCACGTCACGCTCTTCGATGCCCCGATAGTTCGTCTCGCGCAATTCGAGAGTCCAGCGGTAGCAGGCTGCCTGCCAGTCGAGGACGAAGCGCTGGTTCAAGGTCTCGCTGGCGAGCAGATCGAGGCTGACTTCAGAGCTGAACGTCAGGCGGCTGCCGAGGGCGAAGCTGGTGAACAGGCGCAACTGGTCGCGGCTATCGACGAACTCCGACTCGCCGTCGACGAGCTGCTCGCTCCAGTTGCGGTAGTAGGTCAGGCCGATTCCGTGCCGGCCGATCTTCGTGCCGCCCGATATCGATGCGGATTCCAGTCCACCGGCCAGCGTGTCGTAGACCCCTTCGATCTTGAGACTGGTGTCGCTGCTGGGGTTGACTCGCAGCTGCGCCGACAGTGGTCCCTCGGACGTTTCGTTCTGCAGCACGTCCCGCTGCCCTGGCTGGTCGTCGAAGTTGTAACCCTGGGCCAGTTCGAAGGAAGCGATCTCGAAGGCACCACCCTTGGACTCGTCCGCGGGTTTGGCCAGCAGGCGGTTCTTGAGACGAAAGACCGCACCGTTGAACGAGCGGAAGCTATCGATCTCGTCGAAGACGGAGATCTGGGGACCCTCTTCGAACTCACCCACATAGCCGTAGTCGATCCGCGGCTCGATGACGTGCTTCATCTTGCTGAAGCGGCCGTCTCCCGACAGATCGTAGATCTTGGAGAAGGTCGGACCGATGATCTCCGCGCTAGCCGTTTCGAAGAAACGCTCCACGGTGTCACCGGTGAACGAGGTGCGAGTTTCGTCCAGACTGTCGGTGTAGTAAGTGAAGCGGCCTCCTAGTTTGACTGTCATCGACAGCCACGGCAGGGTCGACAGCGGAACGGAAATCAGTGGTGCGAGGTCCACGCGGCCGTAGTCGATGGAGAAGCCCTCGCCGGGCTCCTCTCCTTCGGCTGGTGGCGGCGGCTCACGGTCGATCTGAAAGTAGTGAGCGTTGGCCGCCATCTGGAAGTAGATCGGGGCGTTACCGAGCTGCACCTGACGAAGCCTGTACTCCGCCTCGGGTAGCTGGCGGCGCACATCGGTCGCTTGATCGCCGAGGATCCATTCGCGCTGGTCGACCACGACATTGATCGAATGAGGGCCGACGTTGCGGGTGAGAAACGCATCTGAATAGACGAAGGCTCGTGTCTGATTGGCGACGCTACGCTCGATGTCCTTCAGGTAGTCGAAGTCGGAGTAGAGACTCAGGTTCACCACCCCGCGCCAGCCGCCCCAGAGCTTCTTACTGTCGTGGGACCATGTCAGCTTCCAGCGGTCATCGCCAGGCTCCCGGTCGGGATCGAAGAACACATCGCCTTGGTTGATGTCGTAGGCGTCCTCCGGCTCGGTGAGGTAGTAGGCGCGAAGAACGCCGGCGGTCGTCTCGGACGGCCGATAGCGGACCTCGTTGCCGATACCGAAGAACTCGTTCGACGACAGGTCGAAGAAGAACGTGGTGTCGGCACTGCGGCCGAGGGTCTGGTAGTACGCCAGCGACAGCTCGGCACCGCGCCGCTCGGAATACCCCGGTTTGGGAACCAGCCAACCCGAAGTACGCTCCGTGGTGGCTGGCCAGAGCATGTAGGGCACGTAGAAGACCGGCAGGCTCTTGAACTTGACCCGCGCGTTGCGAATCCGCGCGTAGGCGTCCATCGTGACCTCTGCGCGGGTGAGCGCGATGCTCCACGATGGCGATTCGCCCTCACAGGCGGTGAAGACACCGTCCGTGACGGTATAGGTGTCGGGTCCGGTCTTGCGGATTTCGGCGCCGGAAAAGAAATAGTCGCTCGACACGTGGGCGGAGGCTCGGGTGACCCGACCGGTTCGCGCTCCGAGATCCCACTCCAGCACCTCACCCACCAAGCGGCGGGGGCCTTCGTCGAGTATCACATTGCCTTCGGCGGTCATGACGTTGGCAGGGATGTCGACGCGGATACGATCCGCTTCGAGGCGCATGTCGCCGTATTTCAAGATCACACCGTCGGTGGCGACGAGGAAGCGTTCAGGCTCGAAGTCGAAGTCGCCCGCCACGCCCGTGACCCGTCCACCGCCTGCCGCAGCGCTCAATCGCACGTCGAAGGTGACGCCGTCCGGCCACTGTTCTTCCGCCGGTGCGGCTTCGACCTCCGTCGAGTCGGTGGTCTGGGCGGGCTGTTCCTCCGACGCCGCACTCTCGATTTCCGGAACGGCCTGAGCCCGGGACGGCACCGCCGTCCAGGCAGCGAACGAGAGGCCTGCCACCGCCACCGCCAACAACGCCGTCCAGCGGCTCAGCGTTTCGGTCGCAACGGCGGAAGGGGGAAGGTTGCGGGTCGGTGCCGGACGATTCGAGCGTTTCGAAGGGGTCGAAGGCATCCTGGGGGAACCTCGGGTAGGGCGATCAGGTCGACGAGGTGAAACTACCGCGACGGTTCTACCGCGATGGCAGCGAACTGTCCAGCCCGTGGAACGGAGGTCGCCGCGTTCTGAGGCTGGTCGACCGCATGGTGAGGCTTGAAGTAGTTCACCTTGGACGGATATATCTCAGAACCATGGCGACTTGGAACACGATTCGCGAGCGACGCTCTTCGGCCATTCTCAGTCGATTCTCTCGACGACGATCGAAGTGGCCTCACCGCCGCCGAGGCAGATGCCGGCGCAACCGTAGCGGCCTCCTGTCGACTTCAAGGCATGCAGCAAAGTAACGACGATGCGTGCTCCCGAGGCGCCGATGGGATGGCCGAGGGCGACGGCCCCTCCGTGGAGGTTGACCTTGGCGGCGTCGAGGCCGAGGTCGCGGATCGCCGCCAATACGACGACTGCGAAAGCCTCGTTGATCTCGAATAGGTCGATGTCGGAGATCGCGAGCCCAGCGCGATCGAGCGCCTTCTTCATCGCGTTCACTGGCGCGGTGGTGAACCACTCGGGCTCTTGGCTGTGGGTCGCTTGCGCGACCAGTCTCGCGACGGGCTTCCTGCCTAACCGGTCGGCATGTGCTGCGGTGGTGAGCACCAGCGCGGCCGCGCCGTCGTTGATGGTCGATGCGTTGGCGGCCGTCACCGTCCCACCATCGCGTTGGAACGCGGGACGGAGCGTCTTGAGCTTGTCGAAATCCACCCGTCCAGGCTCTTCGTCGGTGTCGACGAGGCGCGACTCACCGCGACGCTGCGGCACCTCCACCGGTACGATCTCTCTCGCAGATGCGCCGTTCTCCTGAGCGGCGATGGCTCGCCGGTAGCTCTCGACGGCGAATGCGTCCTGCTCGTCGCGGCCGAGACCATATTCGGTGGCGCATGACTCGGCACAGTTGCCCATGTGCTGGTCGTTGTACGGATCCCAGAGACCGTCGTGGATCATCGAGTCGACGAGCTGGCCGTGACCGAGACGCAGTCCGTCGCGCACCCGCGCCACGTACGGAGCCTGACTCATGCACTCCATGCCTCCAGCGGCCGCGACCTCGAACTCGCCGCAGCGCAGATCGTTGGCGGCGCTCATGATCGCGCGCATGCCCGAGCCGCAGACCTTGTTCAGGGTGATGGCACCAGTGGACGTGGGGCAACCTGCACCCAGAGAGGCCTGCCGCGCAGGCGCCTGACCGAGGCCTGCGGGCAAGACGCAGCCCATGTAGACCTGGTCGATCTGCGCCGGCTCGAGCCCGGCTCGATCGATCGCTCCGGAGAGAGCGCTGGTACCAAGCTGTGGCGCGGTCAGGCTGGAAAGAGCGCCCTGGAACGAACCGATCGGGGTGCGGGCGGCGCTCAGGAAGACGATCTCGGGAAGCTGAGCGGACATATGTGAACGACCTCGTGAGTCGGGAATTTCGAGAAACTCTAGTGTCCAGCGCTGGAAAGCGCGTCGAATCACTGGGGGTAGAGCTCGCAGGTCTCCCAGGTGTGAAGACGAGAAATAGCCGAGCTACTTCGGGAGACGCGATTCTGGGACCGCAACGAAGGGACCGGTCCGAGGATCAACGAGTTCTGCAAGCGAGACACCAGGCAGAACGGCGCCTCGAAAAGGCGCCGGGATACCCCGAATCTACCATACGGCCCGTTTTGCAACGCCGTGTAGCCTTGGGTCATGAGAGCCCTCGCCATCGACTTCGGGGAGGCGCGCATCGGCCTCGCCATTTGCGACGATGAGGCACGGGTGGCAACGCCCTTCGGCGCTCTGACACGTGATACCGATCGGCGAGCCATCGCCCGTCTGCGTGATCTGATCCGCCAGGAGGAGGTGGCGATATTGGTCGTCGGGGAGCCCAAGGGGCTCGACGGCGTCCCCGACGAAAGGACCGACCGGGTCCACCGGTTCGCCGACAAGCTGCGGAGGGCCACGGGGCTCGAGATCGTCTGGGTCGACGAAGCGCTGACTACCGTCGAAGCGGCGGAGGCGCTCGCCGCCCTCGATATGGAGCCGAAGCGCCGCCGGTCCGACCATGACGGGCGCCGGGATTCCTTGGCAGCGCTGATTATCCTGCGCGAGGCGATCGATCGCGGCCTGGTCGGCTAGGACGTCACCGACGTCGGACGGCCTTCCTGCGTTAGGCTCGCTCCGTGATCAGGAAGATTTTCTTCACGATTCTCGTGCTCGGCTTGGTCGCGCTCGGCGCAGCGACCGCGGTTGGCTGGCATCTCTGGCAGCAGTTCCATCAGCCATTCCGGGCATGGGTAGGCGCAGAGCAGATCGTGAACGTGGCGCCCGGGACCTCGGCACCGCGCATCCTCGCGGACTTGGAACGGGCCGGCGTCCTGCGTGACGCACGACTGGCTCGCTACTTCCTGATCTATCGGTTGGGCGATCCGCCGCTCCTGGCGGGCGAGTATCGTTTCCGCCAGGAAATGGCAGCGCCCGACGTTCTGGCCAAGCTCATACGTGGCGAGGTGACGACCTACCCCGTGACGTTGATCGAGGGTCTCGACCTGCACGAGACGGCCGAGGCATTGACACGCCAGGGCTTCGGCGACGTGAACGTGTTTCTGCGCGAAATGAGAGATCCGTCACGGATCTCGGATCTCGATCCCTTGGCGGAGGACCTGGAGGGCTATCTCTATCCGGAGACCTACCATTTCTCCCGGGGTACGCCGGAAAGCGACATCGTCGATCTCATGGTCGGCACGTTCCGACAGGGTTGGAGCGACGAAGTGGCACCACTCTTGGAACGGCGGGCGGAGCTCGAAGATCTGGGCCTGGACGAGGTGCCGGAGGAAGGTCTGGTGCGCGCCGTCGTGAGCCTCGCCTCGATCGTGGAGAAGGAGACGCAGAAAGACGACGAGCGGAACCTGGTGGCTTCCGTCTACACCAACCGGCTGCGCATCGGCATGCCACTTCAGGCCGATCCGACCGTGATCGCCGCACTCAAGCGTGAGGGCCGGTGGGACGGGAACATCCGTCGTCCCGATCTGCAGATGGACCATCCGTACAACACCTACGTCCGCGGTGGCCTGCCACCGGGTCCCATCTGCTCGCCGACCCTCGACAGCCTGCTGGCGGTGCTCCAGCCAGCCGACACCAAATACCTCTACTTCGTCAGCCGCAACGACGGAACGCATGCCTTCGCCGCCAGTCTCGCCGAGCACAACCGCAACGTATACCGCTGGCAGAAGCTCTACTGGAGGGAGAAGTGGGCGAAGGAACGGAACGGAAAGTAGTGAGGGCCCCGGAGGCCTTCGCAGAGCCGTAGGCGATCCGGCGATCTATGGACACGTAGCGAACGCGTCCGTATCCGTCACCGCCGGAGCCCGTTCGCCCAACGGATTTTCGAACTCCCAGAACTGACCCGAGACCGTGTCTTCCACGGTGAGAGTGAATTCCACGTTGGTAGTAGCCGCGGAGAACACCCAGAAGCGGTCGTTCAGAGTGCATCCGTTGAGGATCTTGATCAGCACTTCCAGGTTGTCGGGGCCGAAGAAGTAGAACAGACCCGAGTCGCGGCGGCTGATGTCGACGGCTTTTCCGGTGCCGGTCTCATCTTCGAAGTCGCGCCATCGGGCGGAGACCTTGAAGCGGCTGCCCTCGCCCAGGCACAGGTGGTCCGAGGTGGGAATGCAACCTTGCCCTTCGGTGGCGGCGAAGCGTGTGACCACGATCTGGTAGTCGCCTTCGCCGGTGCGGCGCTCGACGGCGAAGTTCCATTCTCCGGGTTCAGGTCCCACGACGTCGCAGGTCTCGAAGGTACTGAGGCGTTCGGAGGTACATGCGTCGTTCGCGCCGTCGGGCGCTTCGTCGAAGCGCACGGCGAGATCGAAGTCGTTGTCCGCGGGATCGACGCCGTTGACCGCCACGCGAAGCAGCTGGACGTCCGGCGGTACCTCGAGGCTCCAGTCGTCTCGCAGGTTGTCGGGCCCGAGAGTAGATTCGGCGTGCACTACCAATGTGTCGGACGAGCCGGCGGGTGGTAGCGGGCCGCAAACCGTGCGATCGAGATCGGAACCTCCCTGTTGCACGATCCACTCGTGTACGGCGAAGACGTTGGTATCGAACGACTGGTCCGGGGCCTGGCAAGAAGCGCTGATACCGCCGGACGTCACCCCGGCCACCACGAGCTCACCGTCCACCTCGAGGAATAGCGGCCCTCCGGAGTCGCCCCGACACGTGTTGGAGTCGTCGCCCGGCGGTCCCACCGGCTCTTCGAAGCTCCAACACAGGTGCGTTCCATTGGGGACCACCGAGCATTCCTCGAGGATCACGGAGCCCGTTCGCTTCAGACCGGAGTCCGCCACCGGTGCCGTTCCGTCGGTCAAGCCAAAGCCCGTGATCAGGCCGGGAGTCATGGGTGCCGGATCGAATTCGGTGTTGATCGATGACGGACGCACGCCGGCGGCGTCCCGGTCGAGATGCAGCACGGCGACGTCGGCACTGAAGCCGAACGCGAACCCTGGGTGGATGTCGAACGATTCCACGCCGAACAGGCCGCCGTGCTGGGCGAACACCTGAATCTGGTCCGGCGAGGTGAGGAGACCTGGTCCATCGTCTCCGCACTGGTTGCCGGTTCCGTCGCACAGGCAGTGTGCTGCGGTGAGCACGGTGGCACAGCCGATCAGCACACCGGAGCAGAACGAGCGGCCGTTGGTCGCGTCGAGAAGCGCAACAGTCGACTCGAACGCTGCGGTGGTCTCACCGTTGACGATCTTCAAGCTCACGGGCCGGAGCGACTGGCCAACGGGATCCTCCTCCGCCCACACGCTGGAGCAGGTGACGCCGAGCCACAACAGCCAGGCGGACAGTACCGGGCCGAGGCCTGAAGGGAAATGAGATCGGTGACGTTTGGTACCGCTTGCTAGATGTGGTCCCCACATGTTCTGCAACTCCTGTCAGTCGGCCAGGTAGCGTTCTTGGATCACGTTTCGGTGGTGCATCTCGTGACCGGCCAGAATCCAGACCAGAGCGCGCACCGAGATGGGAAGCCCCGAAGCGGTCCCTCGTCGCTGGAGCTCGGTTTCGCCGAAGCTCGAGACCAGCGCTAGGTTGGCGCGGCGCAGGTGTTCGTACTCAGACATCAACGAATCCCAGGAACGTCGGCCAAAATCGGCACCGGCCATGTATTCGTCCTGGTCCATGCCCGGCAGAGCGGTCTGATCTCCACGCGCGATACACATCGAGCGATAGGAAAAGATCCGCTCGGTGTCGAGGACATGGCCCAGCACCTCGCGGAGGGTCCATTTGTCGTCGGAATAGCGATAGTCGCGCCGGGCCTTCGGCACCGCACCGTAGAAGGTCAGACCGGAGTCGAGCTCGGAAGCCAGCCGATCCACGATGTCGCCGTCAGGTACCGTTTGGATATATCCGTCGTAGAAGGGGTCGTATTCCTCGGCCCCGGGTCTCTTGGAGCGAACCATCCTGATCTCCTTGGAGTGCTGTTTTACGAATTCTACGACTCCTTTGCGAGGGGGTTGTGAAGGTCGACTCGAGGACGTTGGAATCGCCTCGGTAGGATGAGCCGAAGGACGCTCCTTCTACATGCAGCCACTCGATTTCTTCGACCAGGCCCCGCTTGCCGGCTTCATGCTGGTGGTGGCCTTGGGATTCACTCTCGGACGCTGGAACGTTCGTGGACTGGCGCTCGGGCCGGCGGGTGGCACGTTGCTGGTTGCCGTGACGTTGGGCGCGCTGGGTCTCGATTTTTCCCATCTGTACGTGTCGGAGAATCAGCCTCGCCTCACGTTGGGTGCGCTGGGCTTCGCTCTGTTCATCTACTCCGTGGGCTTCGAAGCCGGACCCCGCTTCTTCGGCGCTTTGGCCGACCGCCAGGGGTGGCGGCTCGTGGCGATAGGCATCCTGGCGAACCTGCTGGCTCTCGGAATCGCGGTGGCGCTCGGTCGTGCTTTCGGCTTCACCGAGTCGATGGCTGCGGGTGTGTTGGCCGGTGCGCTGACCAGCGCGCCGACGTACGCCGCAGCGGTCGAGGTAAGCGGCGACACCCACAGCTTGGCCGTGGTCTTCGCGCTCACCTATCCGATCGGCTTGGTGGGCCTCGTGGCTCTGACGCAAGTGCTGCCGCGTTGGATGGGCGACGACCTGCAAACCGCAGCACCTGATGCCGACACCGACGAAGCCGAGCGCGCTACGGTTCTGCGGCCGGTGCTCCGCCGAGCTTTCGAAGTGCGACAGTCCGATGCGGTGGGCCGTAGTTTGGCCGAGCTCGACCTGCCCGCCACCACCGGTTGCCGGGTGGTGCAGATCCATCGCGGCTCGGAAGTCATGCCGCCGAGCGCCGCCACCAGACTGCAGGAGACCGACCACGTGATGGCTGCGGGGCGGCTCGAGCAATTGACGGCCTTCGAGGCGCGCATCGGGCCGGAGGTCTACGATGCCGAGCTACGGAAACGCCTGCCTTCGCCGCGGGCGGTCGTGGTCAACCAGCCACAGGCCGTCGGCAAGACGCTGCGCGAGCTGCCGGTGCTGCGGCGGTACCACTGCTTGGTCACCGCAGTGCGGCGCCAGGATGTTTCGATCGAGGCGTCTGCCGACCTACGACTGGAGCGGGATGACGTGGCGCTGATCGTCGGCCGTGCCGAGGACGTGCGAGCGGTGTCCCGGCATCTGGGCGAATTTGAACGTTCCACCCGCGAGACCGATCTCGCGGTGTACTCCGGAGGTATCGTCATCGGCTTGGGATGCGGCTTCCTCGCCAAGTTGTTTCTTTACATCGATGCCTATGCCGTGGGCCTGCTCGCCGCAGGAATCGTGCTCGGACGCTTTCGCCGCATCGGGCCCTGGTCCGCCCACGTTCCAGCAGCTGCGCGCCAGCTGGTGCGCGATCTGGGAATCCTCCTATTCATCGCGGAGACCGGAGTCGCGGCCGGCGGGCAGAGCTTTGATTCGGTGCAAGATCGAATCCCGGAGTTGCTCGCGGCCGCGGCCGTGGTGCTGCTGGTGTCGGTGGTCGGTACGATTCTGGTCGGGCGCCTCCTCCTCCGCCTCGGCCCCATCGAGAGTTGGGGATCAGCGGCTGGAAGCATGACGTCCTCGTCGGCGCTGGCGGCCCTTCGGCGCGCCACCGAGTCGAGCGAGTTGGCAGTGGCCTACGCAGCTTCGTACGCGATCGGCGCCGTCTTTGCGACGCTCTCGGGCCGCTGGGTGGTGACTTTGGTGGGGATGTAGCGCGGCTCCGTCGCAGCGCCCAACGCGAGATCTCCGGTATCGGCGGCGTCCACCCGTGCCTTGCCGGACCGTCGGCGTCTCGGCCGATCGTCTGCTAGTCGATCTCCGCCGACCAGCGCAGAAGCAGCGCCTCGCCTTCGACATAGCCCTCGACCCGGGCGGGATGGCGCGCCATGGCGCGTAGGACGTGCGCGGCGTCCCGCCACATCTGTCGCTCGGAGCGGCTGAGAAGGGGAGAGCTCTCGAGGCCGCGGGCCAAGCGATCGATCTCGACGGACGCAGGCACCACGTCGAGCCACAAACCCCAGGTCGGCAGGCCGCCCTCGCTGGCTGCTTCCAGTGCCGGCGCCGCGGCCAGCGCGCCGCCCAACGCGACTCTATCGGTAGCACGTATTGTCCAGTTCGCCGCAGTATCACTGGGCAGATTGTGGCCCACGATCTCCAAGAGACCCTCACCGGGAAGATCCCAGATCTTTCCCTCTCGCCCGTCCGGAAGCAAGCGGTGGAGCAGCGCGGCGCGGGGTAGCTCCGACGTATCGGTCGCTGGCGGGAACGGCAAGAGCAACATCGACTGGTCAGGAACTCCGGTCTCGGGTCGGGATCGCTGTACCAAGAGAAGGAGCGCCTCCGCCGCGGCGATCACACGCCGGCCTGCGCGTAGCCCGTCGGCCGCCTCGGTCTGTCCCATCGATGAGGCGAGCCGGCTCCCCTGGGAAGCCAGCTGGACCCGGCCTTCTTCCGCTTGAAGAACGATGGCACCGAACGGCAATGGCCCGGGTCCGTCTTTCCGCTGCTCTGGGCCCGAGCGGTGATCGATCCAGGCGATGGCTGGGGACCGCGCACTAGATCCTGCCGACGCGCCCAGCGTCGCGGCGCTCTCTGGGTCGGTGGACGCTACCCAGGTGGTTCCTCTCCATGACACCGTCACATCGAGGGCCTGGTCGTCGACCGAGGTCCAGCGTACCGTTCCACCGCGCAGCCACGGATTGCCGGCCAGCGTTCCCGCGAGGCGGAAGAATCCGGCTGCCAGGAAGTGAACGCGGGCTGCAGCGACCCACTCACGACCGCCCTCGCCGACGGCGACGGCGAGAGACGAGGCCGGTGGTACTCGGAAGCGGTCCAGGTCCGGTGGGTCGATCCCGGCGAGACGCAATGCTGCTGCCAAGCCGGGTCCGTCGAGTCCGGTGGTCTCGGCCAGAGCGGGAAGGTTCTGATGTGGATGAGCGATCCACACCGCGGTGTCCCACCCGTCTGCACTCAGGATTCTCGCTGGCAGGTCGTCCTCCGGCGCGGCCGGCCGCAAACGCGGCTGGTATTCGAACCGCCAGTGGGCCAGGCCTGCGAGTACCAGCAGGGGAGCGAGCGCCAAGCAGATCGCCGACCGGCGCTTCATAGGGAGACCCTCCCCCTTCGCTGTACGGGATGCGCCCGAGCGGCGTCCCGCCATGCGGCCACGGTCTCGTCGGCTGTCCTACGCCAGTCGAATCGCCGGGAGCGAGCCTGGGCCCTGGAGACCATTTCGAGGCGCAGGGACGCGTCGGTGAGTGCCTTCCGCAAAAGCTGGGTCCAGGCTGGGACGTCCCCGGCCGACGCGTAGAGGGCTGCGTCGCCCGCGATCTCCCGCAGCACCGGTAGATCGGACAGCAGGAGCGGCACGCTCGCCGCCATGGCCTCTACCGCCGGCAGCCCGAATCCCTCGTAGCGCGACGCCAACACCAACCACTCGGCGTGGCGGTAGATTCTGGCGAGGCGATCCTCATCGGCGTAGCCTTCCCGGTGGAGCCAGCCCGAGTCGTCGAGCGAGGCGAGTCGGGCCGACAATGCCTCGCTCTTCCATCCCATGCCGCCGACCAACACCAGAGACGGCGGCTCTTCCGGTGCGTTCCACGAGGAGAGCAGCGCCTCGAATGCGTCGAGGAGGACCGGTAGATTCTTGCGCGGTTCCAGGGTCCCCACATGCAGCACGTAGCGCTCTGGCAACCCCTCGAGCCTCTGGCCTGGTACCTCCGTACCGGCTCCCGAGGCGGGGGCCAGGTGGACGGCTCGAACTCTCTCCGAGGGCGCCAAACCGGCTCGGATGATCTCCCCCCTCACTGCCTCCGCGTCGGTGAGCACCAGCGCGGACTCCTCCATGGCGCGTCGCAGACCCGCCGCCAGCTGTTCGCGAGTCGACTCGCGCATCGTTTCCGGCACCACTTCGACCGCCAGATCATGCACCGTTGTCACCAACGCTCCAGGGCAGTCGCGAAACCTTGGTGGTGGCAGAAAGTTCGGCGCGAAGAGGATGTCGTTGCGATCGCGAGAGACGAGCCAGCGCTCGCGCCCGCGCAGTCGGTCCGCCAGCCAGTAGTGGACGACGGAGAAGTCCTCTGGGATACGCCAGCGCACCACTTCGATAGCCGGTCCTTCGGGAAGGCTCTCCACGGGCGGCGGCTGGTCGCCCTTGTCTACCAAGTCGGGGCCATAGAGACGCAGACGGACATCGTCCCGTTGAGCCAGGTGCTGGAGCAACCGGAAGAGATACCACCCGATACCGGTCAGGGGCTCCCAGAAGGGCGAAACATCCACCCCCACCGTCAACCGCGGTTCCCTGCGTCGCCGCAGCAGCACCTCGCGCTGTCTGTGCAGCCAACGCCAGGACGCGGCGAGCCGTGACGGCCGAAGCCCTGCCAACCACAGCCGGGCATGGTGCCAGCCGAGGAGATGGCTCAGGTGTAGCAGGCGAGCCATGACCCTCCGGGGATGGAAAGGTCGGAGCAGGGAGCGCAGAGATCGCGGGAAGGAGGGCACGGATAGGACAGAGGCGGGTCCAACGGGGTGGCGCCGAAGCCTACCAGGGGCCGGCCGGTTCACTCGAAGCTCGTCAGCTCATTCGCGTCTTCTACTTCATCCATGAGCGCGAGCGAATCGTCCATCTAGTCGACATTGTGCACACTGCCCAGGAAAACAAGCTCGCGCCCTATCGAGGCACCGCTTGGCGTCTTGGCCCGTGCATAGCGCGGTTTGAAGCGACGTCGGAAGCGGGGTTCATCCCTTGTGCCCGGAGCCGCCGGGCGAGATCGGTTTCCCCGGCCACTACCAGATCCAGGGAGTTGCACGCGGCTCCGAACCTGACACGCTGCGCACTGGGTCAGGATCAACATCTAGTGGGCTCGGGCGAGAACCCGAAGGGCCGGGCGAAGAAGCGATGAGCGACCAGACCGAGGGAGAGGTCTGGTCGCTAGATCAATTCCTAGTCAAGAAGCGCGCCTGGCGCCTCTGAGGAGCCCGCGAATACGGCGATCCCAGTTGTCGGTATGGATGAGACGATCCTGGTGGAGGGACGCGTCGAGTAGCTCGGCCTTGGTCAGAGAGGACAGCGCTTCCCAATCCCGATCCAGGACGTAGGTGGCGTTGCCGTAGTGAGCACTCTCGAGGATGTAGAGAGAGCAGTCGGTGAATCCGAAGATCAAGTAGCCGGAGAATCCGGCGCGCCCTACGGCAACGAAGTCCGGGCTGTAGCCGGAGATGGTCTCCCATCGGTGCTCGAAGACGGGCCTCTTCCGCTCGCCCTGTGCGTCCAGGACGTCCCGAACCGACAGTTGAAGAGTCGCCCAAGGATGCCGGCCTTGAGGCAGTACCTTCCAGTTGACCCTTCGAACCTTGGCCGGAACGATGGCCGTCAGGTTCTCGTGCAAGAGTTCGGCCTCACTGAACAGCTCTAGGAGGACATTGACGCCGAGCTTGGCGTAGTCGAGGTCTTCGTCGCCCTGCAGGAAGGTCCGTCCAAGAACTACCATGCGGCCCTGCGGCGTGCTGACCGTGTAGATCTCGATGGACGGTGGCGGAACGTGAGTCCGAGGGTAGCGCTCGTATTGCTGATCGATGATTCTGGACTCTACGTGTCCATAGGGACCATGCCACTCGGTCCAGCTCCATTCGAACTGCCGATAGGCTGTTTCCTTCGGCTGGTCGCGATGGACGATTTCCCATCCTTCCGCATTCTTCCGGCATGAAGGTCCGGCCGAGCAGGGGGGTAGTAGGGTCTCACCATCGATCCAGATTCTCGAGAACCCGAACTCGTAGAGGCGGGCTTGGATCTCTGAGGACACCCGCGTGCCGAAGGTGAAGGATTCACCTTCGGCAACACCGGCGAGATAGGACTGAAGAGAGCGGATGCGTGACTTCCGAATGATCATCGGGAACCACTCCCACTCCGGCCGTAGGGTGACTGATTCACCGGCTTCAGCGAAACGCCGAGTGCACTCGCCTTCGAGTAGACGGCGTCTTCTGTCCGTCCGAGCTTTAGCCCGATGACCCGGGTTGGTGTGTTCTTCGAGGCGAGCTTCTGGAGCGTCGCTTCTTCCGTTGAGGTCCAGCGTTTGCCGGCGTTTCTGTTCGACTTCGTACTTCGAGCCATGGGGTTTCTCCATGTGCTTGAAGCGCCCGCCGACGGTGGTACACTCAGGGTGTACAACCTAAGGGTGCCCCCATCGGCGGGGGCCTCGGTTTGTGATTGAAGGGGAAGCGGTGGCTGCCGCTTCCCCTTCACTATTAGAACTTGTCTACCTCGTCGAGAACAGGTCCCCCGCTCTTGGCCGGCCCGGGCTGCTTTGTCCTAGGGGCCTCTTGAGGTCAATTACGAGCATATTGTTCCTCTCGGCGGCTCTATAACGCCTCGCGACAGAGGTGTCGAGCTTGTAGTACTGCGTAAACGAGCGCCCCGAAACCAGATATGACTCCGAGTTCGGCTGTTTTCTGACTTCGTATCCTTCCAGTGGATCTTCTGCGATCTGAAGGCCCACGGTCTGGCTCTCTGGGTCGTAGAGGAATTCCACCACGACTTCTTCGTCGATACCGAGGTCTCGGGTAGCGCGCAAGATTTGAACGGCGGATGCGTTCATCGAGAACGTGCCGCGCTTCTGTATGCCTACTACGGGGTCTCTCGTTAGCGCGGCGGTCTTCCGGGTGAATCTCTGAAAAGCCATGATAGACATCGAGTCTACGACGCAGTGAATCATTGAGTCAAGGTGTGTAACGCCTGAGAAGCAATGTCTGTGGCGGCAGTCATAGCCGAGATAATGCCGGCAATAATAGTGCTAGAAATAGGTGTCGTCACGTCAAGGTGTCTGCGGCTGGTTGGTTCCCTTCCTTGTCCGAGGAGAATTCGAACCTCTGGAAACTGATACAGCGCAGCAAGGACGAGTGCGGAAAGGTCCACCGCGAGCAGGGGATGCTTCAAAATCACGGCAGCCGACCGCGACAAAGTTCAAGTGGCCGCATCTCTGATATTGAGGGCACCAGCGAACGTCACCGAAGGCGCCGATTCGTACTAGCAGTGCCAAAGGCCGCCCGGCAGGCCCGATGGGGCATGTTGTGGCGCGACTACCTCGGGTTTCCCTACCTTCCTACCCAAGATCAGCTCACCGTAGCGAAGTCCCGGATGCCAGGGGCCGGCCGCCGATCGGGCGGGACCTTCCTGCCTTGCCGAAAACGCGCAAAGAAAAGCGACAGGTGAGACGTTCGACCGTGCGGACGGAATAGCCTGGAGGACCTGCCGCTGTCGAACGCCTCACCTGTCGTGATGACGCGTGGCTCTCGGCCACGCCGGTAACCTCAGCAAGGTGAATGCCAGATCGAGACGGCGGCTGCGTGGATTCTTTACTCGGGGCGAGATTGGCCCAAAAAAGAAATCGACAGGTTGGAAACCGGGCTTTGCGGAATCGGGGTGGCCAACAACGGCCTCCGCGGGTCGGTCTCTAGCCTGTCGTATTTTCGACGCGTGGCGTTTGCCACGTACGCCTTCCTATAGAGCAAGGTCGGTGCCAACTTTTCGGCGCCGGAAAACTGGGCCTTGGGCTCTAGACTGCGTGCGGGATGCGCAACGCGTGCGGTTCTCGCATCTGAGCGACTGCAGATTTCGCACCTTCGTGCTTGTGCGACCCTTGTGTCACGTCGGGTGGCTCGTTCTGCGGGCGCCCGGTGCTGTGGTACAAAACCACCTCCGCGATACCCGCAAAATCGAGAACCCCAAGCGCCGAGAGAAACGATGACCCAGGAAAGTCCCTCCATGCAGAAGATCGTGTCGCTGGCCAAGCGGCGCGGTTTCGTCTACCAGAGCTCCGAAATCTACGGCGGGCTTCGCTCCAGCTACGACTACGGACCCATGGGAGTCGAGCTGAAGCGTAATTTGATGAACGAGTGGTGGCGCGCGATGGTGCACAGTCGCGAGGACATCGTCGGCCTGGACGCGTCCATCGTCATGCATCCTCAGGTCTGGCAGGCGAGTGGGCATCTCGCCTCGTTCTCCGACCCCCTGGTGGACTGCAAAGTGTGTGGCGAGCGCTTCCGTGCCGACAAGGCGCCGAGGCTCGCAGAGGGTGACGACGCTGACCTGGAGTTCGCCGACAAGGGTCGCGCCAAAGCCGCGCAAGAGCGCCTCGCCAAGGTGGCCCCAGGCGTGGATTTCCGGCGCGTCGGCAAGAGCATCTACGGTGCCCAGGGCGGCCGCACCGGTTACGTTTGCCCCAGCTGCGGCTCGCCCTTTCTGTCGGACGAGCGTCAGTTCAACCTCATGCTGCGCAGCTTTCTTGGTCCGGTGGATCCGATCGCCGAAGTGGCGAAAGCTGTGGAGGCGGCGGTGGCGGCGGGTGAGGACACACGCGCTGCAGCCGAGAAGGCGCTCGAAGCGAGCTCGGTCTACCTGCGCCCCGAGACGGCACAGGCCATGTTCGTGCAGTTTGCCAACGTTCTGCAGTCGACGGCGATGAAGGTCCCCTTCGGCATCGCCCAGATGGGCAAGAGCTTCCGCAACGAAGTGACCGTGGAGCACTTCATTTTCCGTTCCGTGGAGTTCGAGCAAATGGAGATGGAGTACTTCGTGGAGCCCGGCGAGGGTATGAAGTGGCTCGAATACTGGAAGGAAGAACGCATGACCTGGTGGAGCACGTTCTTGCGTCGGGACAACCTGCGCTTCCGCCGACACGGTGACGACGAGCTGGCTCACTATTCAGACGGCTGTTTCGACGTGGAGTACCAGTTTCCATGGGGGTGGGACGAGCTGGAAGGCATCGCTTCACGTACCGACTACGATCTCCGCGCCCATGCACAGGCTTCGGGAAAGAACCTCACCTACTTCGACCCGCAGTCCCAGGACCCCGTGACGGGCAAGAACGGTTGGCGCTACGCACCGCACGTGGTTGAACCCGCCGCCGGCGCCACCCGTGGCGTGCTCGCGCTACTGTGCGATGCCTATGCCGAGGAGCCGGCCGATGAGCAGGGGAAGGGCGAGCGCACCGTGTTGCGACTTCATCCGCGCCTGGCGCCGATCAAGGCTGGCGTCCTGCCTCTGGTGAAGAAGGAAGGCATGCCGGAGAAGGCGCGGGAGATCGTGTCGCGCTTCTTGGATGCGGGCATCAACGCCAAGTACGACGAGCAGCACGCCATCGGCAAGCGGTACGCGCGGCACGACGAGGTGGGGACGCCCTATTGCTTGACCGTCGACGGACAGACCAAGGATGACGACACCGTCACCCTGCGCTACCGTGACGATCGCCGCCAGGAGCGCATCGCAGTGGACGAGGCCGTAGCGGCTGTCCGAGAAGCCCTGGCGCAGGGCGCTCGTTAGCACTCCGGTCATGACACGAACACCCGGGACCAGCCCGGGTGTTCGTGCTCCTAGGTTGCCGAGCTCTTCGCTCGGCAGCGCAGATCAGAAGCGGAAGCCGATCCAGAACTGCGTCTCGAAGCTGTCGGTGACATCCTCTTCGAGATCGGTCAGCTTGGCGAAATCCCAATGCAGAGGTAGGCCGAAGAGATTGACCGAGAGGCCGAAACCGTACGAAGCGATGCCATCGACCAGGCGGTCATCTTCTTCGAAGTCGTAGTCGGGCTCGAAGTCGGGGAAGTAAGCACCGCCGATGTCGAAGAAGACACGTCCTCGAATGCCACCGATGGCGAAACCCGGGAACGCCAGCGCGTCGATCAACGGGAAACGCCATTCCACATTGGCATGGAATGCGCGATTGCCTGGAAGAGCGTAGAGATCGACACCACGGACCGTATCGAATCCGCCGATCCAGACGGGTTGGGGTACCGTGCCGGTCGATTCGTAGCCCCAGAGGCGTAGCGCGAAACCACTGCGGCGTGTGGTGGGAATGTACTGGCGGGCGTCGAGTCGAAAGACGTCGGTCAGCTTGCCCGATTCTTCGATGTCCGCCGCATAGGAATAGTCGAACCGGACGCGGTGCCCCTTGGCCGGACCCCACTGGTCGTAGACCGTGTTGTCGCTGACGAAGGCGGCCGAGAACTGCGGATAGTCGTCCTTGCGCGGGTCGATGATAGGGATCACCTGGTCTTGGCGATCGCGGACCTGGAGGCCGAAGTCGTACTCGCGTACGTAGTACCCCAAGCGCAGCTCGACACGGTTGTTGAAGTCGAACGGGTAGATGTTGAGGAACTCGGCTCCGGTGATGCCGTAGACCTGCTCCCGGTCCGTGGAGGCGAAGAAATCCCCCTGGCGAGAGACCTGGGTGACACCGTAGACCCGAGTGTCGAAGACCCGGGCGCCCCACTGCCGCCGCTTGGTCTGGTTGAGGTACAGGGCGTCGAAGTCCGAAAAGGTGTCGACCGCACCCAGGGTCAAGAAGATCCTCCGATCGCCGAGATAGTCGGCGAAGCTGACGAAAACACGACCGACGAAGATCTGGTTGGTATCGACTCCGACAAAGCTCTGTGCGTTCTCCAGGAAGAACTTACGGTTGTTGAACTCTTCATCGTTGGCGTCGTCGAGAACCACCTCGATGGAGGGCTCGAAGGTAGGAAGGGCGCCCAAGGTAGCCGGTTGGTCCGCGATCTGCACGCTCTCGGGCTCGGCCACCGGCTCTTCCACGTCGGTGGTGTACAGGCTGAACCGACCCTTCCAATACGCGTTGTACACCAGCCGCTCCCCACCATCGGGCAGCGGCAGGACCGTTGGCCGATCGCAGCCGGTGATGGCGTTGGTGTACTGCAGGACCCGTCCACTGTCGAGGTCGATGCTGAAGACGTTGTCCGCGCCGGTGCGGTCGGAGCTGAAGTAGATCCGCCCTCCATCGAGACTGTAGGCCGGTTCCTTGTTGTTGTAGTCGCCGGTGGTGATCTGGAAGCGACGCTCGGGATTCTGCAGGTCGAGGCGGAAGATCTGCTCGTGCGCGCCCACGGCGCCTGTGTAGGTGAGCCAACGACCGTCGGGCGAGAAAGTAGGCGTGGCGTCGAACATCGGATCACGCGTGATGTTGGTTACCTCGAGCGTGTCGAGGTCCAGGAAAAAGATGTCGGTAGTGCCGCCGACGTTGCCGGAAAACGCCAGGTAGCGGTTGTCGGGGGAGAACGCTGGCGAGCGCTGCTGCTCCACGTCCATGTCGACGATGCGGCGCAGGTTGCCCGAAATCGCATCGTAGAGGAGCAGGCTGTAACCGCGCTCCCGACGGGCGAAGACGGCGATGGTGTTGCCGTCGGGCGAGAACGCCAAGTCGGTACCGATCTGGCGGTTGGTGCGAACCTGGAGGCCGCGGATCTGTGTATTGAGGCCACGAGTCAGGTTCTTGATCCGTTTGCGAGTCTTGGCGTCGAAGAGAGAGATGTCGATCTCGCCTCGGTCGGTGGTGAAGGCTGCCACCAGATCGCCGGACGGCGAGGCCGCCGGCGACATCTCGTGACCCTGCTTGTTGTCTCCGAGACGAAAGGGCCGGCCGAAGTCGCCAGGCTCGCCCGTGGCCAGGAGCTCCGGCAGGTATTTGCGGCGCGCCCACCGACGGAACTCATCGTCGAAGTCCTCGACGTCCATGCGGAAGGTGCGCTCCACCGCCTTCTCGGGTCTCGAACCGAATGTGTTGCGCATCTCGTAGATGAAGTCGAGGATCGCCTCTCTGCCCCAGCGTTCCTCGATATAGGAGAAGACAGCGTTTCCGAAGCGATAGGCGAAGAAGCCTCCACCGCGAGTGGTCACGGACGGGATGTTGTCGTTGACCACCGCGTCGATCATGTATTTCTTGTCGCCGGGGGCTTCGTCTTCGCCGAAGTAGGAGGCCATACCCTCGATGAACCACAGAGGTGGCTGGCCCCGCAGGCCGCCGATCCGGCTCCGCAGCACTACGTAGTACTGGAAGATATGCGTCAGCTCGTGTTTGAGCAGCGCCTGGAGCTCCGGATCGGGGGGATCCATGGGCATGACGATCCGGAACTTGCGCGAGGTCGCGAAGGCCTGGGCACCCTCGGGGACAGCACCGAGGAGCACGTTGGTCTGCAGAAACGCCGAGTGGCTCTCGTAGGCGATCAGCGGGACAGGATCCTGGATCTGGTAGTCGAACGTTCGCGACAGGTCGTCGTAGGCCGATTCGGCGAACGACACCATCTTTTGCAGCAGATCTTCGTTCTCCGTGTAGTAGTACACGTCGAAATGCGGCGAGTGGTAGATGCGCCAATCGAACTCGCGATAGGCGATCTTGTTCTTGCCGAAACCCTGGGCCTGGGCCACGGTGACGGCTCCGAAGAGCACGGCGACGCCGACAAGGACTCCTGTGATCTTCCGGACGGCTTGTGGGGCTGTGAGCTGCGAAGAGCGTTCGGTCACTGGGACCTCCTCGGGCTGGAATCGGGTTCTCGGGAGAGTTCGAGCAAGAGACGATCGGGACCGGGTGGTGTTGGTGGCGCCGGTTCAGTTGGTGAACAGCGTCCGCGTAGCCTGCACCTGTTGCTGAGCAAAGATGCCGACGATGCGATCTTCGAGGGCGTAGAGATTCTGGAACATGCCTTCCAGCGGGTCTGCGTTTTCGCCCTGATACTCCTTGAAATCCTTGAAGTTGTCGGTGTAGAGGAGCTCACCGGTTCGACCGTCGTACACCTGCATCACGATGTCGTATTCGAAGCCGGTCTCCTCCACCAACACCTGGCGCCGATAGCTGCGGCCGTCGAACGGTGAGACGTACTCCTCCGTCCGGTAGCCGGAGCGATCTTGGATGTCGAAGTCCAGGCTGCCGGTCAGGATCAAATCGGCCTGGAGCTTCTCGCCCAAGGCGCGCCAGAATTGAGCGTCGCGCGACAACATTTCCAGATCGTAGGTGGGGAAGCGCACAGGGCCACTCTCCAGCACCCGCAGATCGGTCTCGCGGCGAAGAAGCTTGTCGAGGTAGCGCTCGAACTCGTCTTGGACGTCGATGTCGCGTCCCGGCAGCCGACCCTCACCTTCACGGCTGACCATCAGAAAGGGAGTGGCCACGATCGTCCGGCGGCCGGTGAGGTCCAGACGGGCGCGTACAGGAAGAGTCAGGGTGACCTCGGTGGTGCCGGCCATGGCCGGGACGCTGGCGAGCAGCGGTATGAGGAGAAACGTCGCGATCGAGACCAGGAGGAGTGTTCCGGCTGGTAGCGTTCTGCGGGTCTTGGTCATGCAACCTCCGCTGACATCGTCGTTGGAAACTCGCTCGGCGTCGCCCTCAGCGGTCGCGCCGTCCCTTTCCGGGGGCAGTGAAGCACCCGCCGGATCATTGCCCCGACCCCGATTCTCCATCTGCCGGCTCGGCCACGGGCTCGTTGTCGTTGGCAGCTTGCTCGGTGGAGGTCTCTGAATCCTCGAGAGAGGCGTCCTTTTGGTCGTCCGGCCGGAACGCGCGGTAGAACTCGACGAAGCGTGAATAGTTCTTGCGCAGATCGCGGTCGGTCGACTGGATCCTGATCGCCTCCTGGTAAGTCTCGAGCGCGTTGTCGAACTGGCCGAGCGCTTCGTAGGCGACGGCCATGTTGTTCAGCACGCGGGCATTCCCCGGATCGAGCCGCCGCGCCTGTTTGAAACGGAAGAGAGCCTCGCTCCACAGGCCGCGTCGGGCCATTCGGACGCCGAAATCCAGCTGCTCCTTGGCATCGGTCACCTGGCTGGTTCGGGCCAGCGCCTGGGAGTCCTGAGCCGGCGCCGTGGCTGCTGAGCTCAGAGCCAGGGCGAGCACGAGCACCACCGGCATCGCAAGTCGTATCGTCGTGTGACGCAGGTACGAGCCGAGCGGGGCGGCATCGGAGGAGGGAGTCTTGCTAAGGCCGGAAGAGGATCCGGATTTCATTGCAGTCCTTTCGGGGGGACTCGCTTGCGATCAGGTCGGTTCGTCGAAGCAACGGCCGGATGGAGGTTCGGATTCGATCGTCGGTTGGATGAAGACGTCCGGTCGAAAATCGAAGCGTAAACCGGCTTGTGACCAGGCATTCGAGAACTAGGGGACACCTAGGGTGAGTATATACGGGGGGCCGGGATCACCGGACGGGCGGGCGGCCCCACGGCGGACTCGTCTCGGCCCGCGGCGCGACGTCGCTGGCGCCCTGCTGCACTCCATGAGCAACGTCCGTGCCAGCTGTCGCCAGTCGATGATGTACCGCGCCTAGGGGGCAGTGTTGCAACCCTGGACGAGAGGTTGCCGACCTCTCAGCGGGTTCGGCGCGCCAGAGCCGTAATCGCCCGTGCCAGCTTCTGAGAGTCGTGACGCACGAGACCCTCCTCGCCGTCCACCAGGAGATCGCAGTCCACTAGCTCCACCTCGTGCCGGCGCAAAGCGTCTCGATCGATCTCGATGCGCGCCGAGCCCGACTCCGCGTAGCGAGCGAGTAGCGGATCGGGAGGGTTGTCTTCACTCAACAGCACGACGTCGACGAGTCCACGGCCGGCGAGCTCTTCGATGGCCTCGAGGTGCTCGACTGCGGTCATACCGTCGGTCTCGCCTGGCTGGCTCATCAGATTCATCACCAAGACCGTGGGCGCGCAACTGCGTTCTATGGCAGCGCGAATTCCTGGGATGAGCAGGTTGGGTATGACGGAGGTGTAGAGCGAGCCCGGGCCGAGAACCACCAAGTCTGCATCCTCGATAGCGCGCACCGCGGGCGGGAATGCCGGGGCAGCGGGCGGCTCGATACGCAAGTGGGCCAGGCGCTCACCGGACGTACCGACCGCCGATTCACCTTCGTAGACGCGGCCCGAGCGTCCGGCTGCACGAAGCCGTACGTCCTGGAGTGTTGCCGGCAAGATACGCCCTCGCACGGACAGGATCTGCTCGGCGGTGAGGATCGCCTGATAGAAGTCGCCGGTGACTCCGGTGAGCGCCGTGAGGAATAGGTTGCCGAAGCTGTGTCCCGACAACCCTTTGCCATTGGGAAAGCGGTATTGGAACAGCCGTGCCAGCAAGTCCTCGTCGTCCGCCAGGGCGACGATGCAGTTGCGGATGTCGCCCGGTGGCAGCACACCCAGTTCGCGCCGTAGTCGCCCGGACGAGCCACCGTCGTCCGATACGGTGACTACGGCGGTGAGCTGCTCGCTGCGGGAGACCTCTTGCTTCAGTCCCCGCAGCAGGACCGCTAGACCCGATCCGCCGCCGAGAGCGGTGATTTTCAAGTCAGCGCTCAGGCCTGGGCTTGTTCCAGGAGCCCCTGAAACTCTTCGTTCTCACGCAGGTCCTTGAAGTCAGGGTCGTGAAACGCCTGAACTCGATTGCGGGGGTTCAGCCGAATGGCCTTGCCGAGGGCCTCGATCGCTTGGTCATCATCCCCAGCCAGGGCGTGGAGCGACGCTTGGAGATAGGCGATCCTCTCGTCATCGGACCCTGCTTTGGAAATCAACTGCTGCGCTGTCTCCACGTCACCACTGTTCTTGCTCACGACCGCCGCGAGATAGGGGTCCTCGATCTCTGGCTCACCGTCGAGACGATGTTGACAGATCGCCAGGTACTGACGGGCTCGATCGGTCAGCTCATGGGTATCCGACTCCGCGATCACGTTCTCGAAGGTCTCAGCGGCCTTCTTCCATTTGCCGTCCTGCACCAGCTTGAGGGCCGATTCGAAAGCGGAAAGCGCGGCGTCATGGTCGTCGCCGCTGGTTCCAGCGAGCCCCAACTCCTCCATCTTGGCGCGCACTTCGGCCGTCTCGGTATGGAATCGTTGCGCCAGCTCTTCTAGGGTTTGCGAGTCGGCGTGACGCTTGAGGTGGGCGATCTCGGTCTTGGACCAACGTTTGGACATAGTGATTCGGCTCCAATTCGTGAAGTAAAGAAAGTGCGCTCGCGGCCTGGCGGCGCCCGGGAGTTCAGGGGGCCGAAGCGATCAGCGCTTGCGCAGCTCGACCAGAATCTGCTTGGCGACCGACTTCAACGTGTCGAAGACGCCTTTGCCTTCCGGCGCCACGGCCTCGAAAGTAGGCTCGCGTTTGAAGTTCAACATGCGATACATCTCGTCCACCGCCATGGCGTTGGGTAGGTCGCGCTTGTTGAATTGCAATGCGTAAGGCAGCGTCTTCAGGTCGAGTCCATGCTGTTTGAGGTTGGTCTCTAGGTTTCGAATCGACTCGATGTTCGATTCCATTCGCTCTTCCTGGCTGTCGGCGACGAAGATCACACCGTCGGCGCCCTTGAGAATCAGCTTGCGACTGGCGTCATAGAACACCTGACCCGGAACCGTATAGAGATGGAATCGGGTGGTGAAGCCGCGAATCGTTCCGAGATCGAGGGGCAGGAAGTCGAAAAAGAGGGTGCGATCCGTCTCCGTGGCGAGGGAGATCATCTTCCCTTTGGCGTCCGGAGAAGTCTTGGAATAGATGTACTGCAGGTTTGTCGTCTTGCCCCCGAGCCCAGGGCCGTAGTAGACGATCTTGCAGTTGATTTCCTTGGCCGCGTAATTGATGAACGTCATATCGCGTTGGCCGGCAGCTAGTCGCTGAAAAGAGCGTCGATATCGTCGTCGGTGATCTCCGAGAAAGGCGTCTCCATGGGCCCTTCCACGGGACCTGCGCTGGCCTTCTGTGCCATGGTCTCGAAGATCTTGTCGAATTCGCCGGCGGCTCGCTTGACCCGCAGACGGACGAGCCCGAGAGAAGAGCGTTCGTCGAAGATCACCAGCAAAATAGCGCGACGAGCCACGATGGAGATGTGGATATGGTCGCGTTCACCCTCGTGGAAAAGCACCGAGAACTCGCGTTCGCCGATGAGGCGGGCGAGGCTGTCGGTAGCGGCTACATTTCCCGCGGTGAGTGAGGCGAGCGACGTGGTGTCGAACTGATCGACGTCGCCGTCGGCGGCGATCTGTTGACCGTTCTTGTCGATCAGGAACACCGCTCGCGCGTTGGAATCGTGGCGCAGGCGCTCGAGCACCCTCTCCAGATTCCGGATTTCTTCTTCGTACAGTACGAGATCCATGGTTACCTCTCCGCGGGTAAGCCGAAGGTATAGCACAGCCCCCAGGGGCCGTCAAAGATCGAGATGGAGGTCGGAAACGAGCGTTCGGAAGGGCTCATCGGAAGTAGCGCCAACCGGCCAGAATGTCGGATTCTTCGAGGATCAGCCGACCCTCGACGAGACGATGCTTCAGAGGAACCGGGCGGCAGCCGCTGAGGCCCTCGTTGACCTCCGAGAGGCGAAGAGTCGTGTCGCACTTGTTGTTCACCAGCCAGTCACCCTCGTGACGGAACCCTCGCTTCCGCTTGTAGTCCGTTTCTGAAGCGTCGAAGGCCACCTGTAGTTGGCCGGTCAGGTCGCGACCCACGAAAAATTTGACTTCTTGATTGCCGGTGTTGAGGAAGCGGAAGAAGCGAACCTGACGATTCTCGAGCTCCGAAACGTCGAGGATCACCCGACCGTCGGAATCGGGCGCCACGCGCTCGAAATCTCCGTAGAAGCCGCCGGACAAGGCGTAGTCGGCGGCGAGTATGGCGGCGACGAAGATCAATACGATGCCGACGCCGTATGCGGGCTTGAAGCGCCTCATGACTGTTTATTGTCGTCCATTCCGGAGTGGCTCGCAACGCGCGCCTCGAAGCGAAGCGGGCGTAGCGCCGTCGCGACGTACCGCTTACCATCGGGCTGACAGGAGACGACCGGCGCGAGCCGGGCTCTCATCATACCCGGGAATGACCGCCAGGGAGTGCCGATGCCGGAGGGCTGGGAGAAGGCCGAGATACAGAGCGAATCACCGGACTCGATGGAAGCGCCGGTGCCGCGGCGCGCCCGACGATTCGCAACGCGTCGTGCGGGTCGGCGCACCGTGGCCGAGGGCGCCCGGGACCTGTCGCTCCTGGTGGTACCGACAGCCCTTTCCGTTGCGGCTCTGCTGCTCATGACGGGCAGCGAAGCTTGGAGCCGGAGCGGAGCTTGGACTCCGAGTGGTCTGGCGGAGCTGTTCGGATGGACTCTGCTCGCCGCGCTCGCCGCGCTACATCAGCCACTAACTCCGCACCGTCCAGCCGCCACGCTGGCTGCGGTGGATACCCTGGCCCTCGGAGCTGTCGCACTTCCGGCCTTGGCTTTGCGCCTTGGCGTGCTACCGGCCGCGGCGGCGGCGGCGGTCGCCAACCTCGTCGCCTCCTGGGCGCGCCGTCGCGCATTGCGCAACAGCGAGCGCGTGCCGGGTATCCTGCCGGGGCTGGAAGGAGCTTTGCTCCTCGCGGCGTCGGTCCTGGCAGGCGGCGCGTGGCTTACTGGACGTGCTCTGCCAAGGGCGCACGAATGGGTCTTGGCCGCCTTTACCTATGGTCTCGTCCTCGCCGCAGCGCGGGTTCTGCTTCCGGCGTTGCGACGACGCAGATCACCGCGCTGGATCGACCTAGGTTCCGTGGCGGTAGATCTTCTCGGCTGGCTCGTCGGGGTCTTGCTGCTGGCAACTCAGACCGGAACGGCCACCTTCTTCCTCTACGCGGCGTTCGCGATGCTGGCCGCAGAGGCGGCGCGGCATGCGGTACTGCACCGGCGCGCCGGTCGTAGGATCGACAGCTTCGCCCGGCTGACCGAGGGTCAAGAGCGCATCCTCGGCGAGACATCCGGCGAGCCGGGAATCGCCCAGCAGATCTACTCCGAATGCCGGCACATTTTGCCAGTGCAGTGGTTCCAGCTCGAGTTGCCCGACGGTCGAAGCTGGGCCGCTGGGCCCGATGGCCGGGTCGTCGAGGGCGTTCCCGAGCCGCCGCCGCGTCCCGCCATGCTTCCTGGCATCCACCGGCGCGCTGTCTGGCACCGTATGGACGTACCACTGGTGCCGCCCGTAGAAGAGCGTCCTGGGAAGGCCGAAAAGGGAGATGCCGGGCCGAGTCTCGGCACGGTGCGTCTGTGGTCCGATCCACGGCGCCTCGAAGACGGTGCCGAGGACTTGCTGTGGCGCCTCGTACCGCAGATGGCCAGCTCCCTCGAGCGCTCCTACCTGGATCGGGAAGCCCGTCTCGATCCCTTGACCGGCGTGCCGGTCCGCCGCGTCTTTCAGACTAGGCTGCAGCAGGCTTACCGCAGGGCGTGCGACGAGGGGCGTCCGTTGGCCGCCATCGTGTGCGACATCGACCATTTCAAGAAGGTCAACGACACGTGGGGACATGCCGCAGGCGACGAGGCACTGAAAGCTGTGGCGAGCGTCCTCGACGACACCCGCCGCGATGACGATGTGCTGTGCCGGTGGGGCGGCGAAGAATTCACCGTGCTCTTGGAACACACGGACGGCGATTCGGCATTGCGCCTGGCGGAGCGCCTGCGGGTCGGTGTCGAGGCGATCGACTGCCGCTGGGAAGGAGAGCGCCTGCCCCTGACCCTCAGCCTCGGTGTCGCCGCCTTCCCCGAGCTGACCATCAAAGCGCCGAGCGAGCTGCTGCTCCTCGCCGACGAAGCTCTATACGAAGCCAAGGCCCGAGGCCGCAACCAAAGCCTCTTGCATTGTGGCCGCGGAGCGTTTCGCGCGCCGTGAGAAGGCCGACCCGGCGAGGCGCGCGGCGTGATAGACACAGTGCGATGAAGCATCGCTCCCCGACCCGGCTTCGTTACGGCGCCTTCTTCCGCCTCACCGGCTGTTGGGTGGTCGCTTGCTGTCTGCTCCTCCCTGCGTGCGGGGCGCTGGCTCAGACCGGCGGGCCGTCCTCCGACCAGACGGCCGTGCGGCTTCAGATACAGCTCTTCGGCGACGTGATGGAGATCGAGGTGCGCGACGTCGATCGCAACATGGCTCTCGAGGCGATCCGGCTGGCGATGTTGAAGATGCACTCGTTCTCGGCTCAGATTGCCGCAGACTCGCCCCAGAGAGGCAGCCTCGGGGAGATCAACCGGCGTCCCGGAAGCTTCGTCCCCGTGACGGAGGAAGTCTTCGAATTCGTCCTCCACAGCATGCGCTATTGCCTTTGGTCCGGAGGCATGCAGGGTCCACTCGGTGGAGAAATCTACCGGCTTTGGGACGAACGAAGA
The DNA here is from genome assembly GCA_028066595.1 of Thermoanaerobaculia bacterium. GTDB lineage: Bacteria > Acidobacteriota > Thermoanaerobaculia > Multivoradales > J023 > JAUIJL01. The sequence continues at coordinate 32,540 of JALCBJ010000001.1, read as the reverse complement.
CAAGGTCATGAGTTCTCGCCGTTCCAGCTGCGCGACGCCGTTGCCTCGGCGGACTGCTCGACCCTCGGGCTGGAACAGAACCCTCGTCGTGTACGGATCGGAGAAGGCACCCGGTTGAACGGCTTCGGCATGGAGCGGGGCTACGCGATCGACCTGGCTCTTGCCGAGTTGCAACGCCACGGCATCCGAAACGCGATCATCGAAACGGAAGCTTTGATCACCGGCGTCGGGCCAGGCACCTCCGGGCGCGGCTGGTTGGTACAGGTTCCGGGCGTAGAGGGAACTCGTCATCCCATCGATCAGCTCTACCTACGCGACCAGAGTCTGGCGTGGGTGGCGCGAACGGGCACCGACGGCCATCTTCCGATCAACCAGCAGACCGGCGTGCCGACGATCGGCGTACGGTTGGTCGCCGCTGTGACCACGATGGCTCGGGATGCCGAAGTGCTGGCCCATTCGCTGTACGCGATGGGGCACACCTTGGGCCAGCGTCACGTCGGCTCCCTCGACCCAAGGCCTTCGGTGCTTTGGCTCCTGGGAACCGGAGGTGGGTTGCCCCTCGAGTCGCCCTATCGTTGGAGCGAGCTCGACCGGGTTCGCGAGCCGCGGTGACCGCCTCCGCTCTGCGTTCGGCGGAGCACGACGTCGCCATCGTCGGGGGCGGCCCCGCGGGCCTGGCCTGTGCCCTGGAGCTGCGCCAGGCGGCGTCCGAGCTCTCGGTCACCGTCTTCGATCGGGGCGTCCCGCCTCTCGACAAGCCTTGCGGCGAAGGCATCATGCCCGACGGTGTTCACAGGCTGCGACAGATTGGTGTCGATGTCGAGGCGCTACACGCGCGGCCCTTCTGCGGTATCCGCTGGCTCGACAGCTCGGCTCAGCGGCCGCTCCAGGTGGCAGGCCGGTTTCCCGGCCGGCCCGGGCTGGGCGTGCGCCGCACGGAGCTGCAGCGCGCTCTGGTGGACTCGGCCCAGTCGGCCGGAGTCGAGCTTCGTTGGGGCTGGAAGGTGCTGGGAACGCCGGGCCGGAAACATAGATGCCTGCGTGTTCGAGCGCCGGACGGTCGGGAAAGCGAGGTTCGAGCGCGCCTGGTAGTCGCGGCCGATGGGCTGCGATCTCCCGTGCGTCGCGAGCTGGGCCTGGCCGGTAGGCCCGAAGCTCCCTCGCGCCAGCGCTTCGGCGTCCGCCGCCATTTCGCTGTCGCTCCGTGGACCGATCTGGTGGAAGTCCACTGGGCGCTAGGTCTCGAAGGCTACGTCACTCCGGTAGCCGACGACGAGATCGGTGTGGCGCTCTTGTGGTCTGGACGAAAGGCGCGGTTCGAAGAGCTCCTGGAGGAGCTACCAGAGCTACGGCGGCGACTCGCTGGAACGAGGGCCAGCTCGCGGGACTTTGGTACAGGTCCGCTTCGCCAGCGAGTACGAGGAGTGGTGCGGGGCAACGTGGCATTGGTGGGTGACGCCGCAGGCTATGTCGACGCGATCACCGGTGAGGGACTGTCGGTCGCCCTACACCAGGCTCGAGAGCTGGCGACCGCGGTGGCCGCCGGAGATTTATCGCTCTACACGAAGGGTTGCCGTCGCCTCGATCGCACGGCCCGAGGTCTCACGGAGCTGGTGCTTTGGCTGCAGAGACATCCGGCGATTCGCCGGCGAGCCTTCCGCGCCCTCGCCGGTGAACCCGGTTTGTTCGAGCGGTTTCTGGCGGTACATGTTCGACATGTGCCACCTTCTCGGTTGATGCCCATGTCGCCCCGGCTGGCGTGGCGCATGCTGTCGAATGGATAGCCGGCCCATGGCGTAAACTCGGCGACGCGCACTACCGAGAACAGCACCGCAGCACGCATTGAGGAGCGACCATGTCGAAGAACAACGGGGTACCGGCCTGGGTTTGGATCGGTTGCGGCTGTGGTCTATGCATTCTTCTCCTTATCGGAGGCGCGATGGCGTTGGGTTTGGCCGGGGTCAGCTTCTTCACCCGCGCGGTGGACAAGATGGCCGACCCTGCCATGCGGCACGAGGCTGTCGTCGAGTTGCTAGGTGCCGAGGGCGGCCTTCCCGATGGCTACCATGCTCACTCCATTTTCTCGTTTCCCTTTGCGTTGAAGCTCGCCAGTCTCAGTGACGGACCCGAGCCGGAGACAGCCGACGGTGCCAGCTTCGAAGAGAAGGCCGAGATGATGGTCAACATGATTCCTCGGGCCGACGACCTGGGAGAGCACACGTTCATCTACCTGGAAGCCAAGAGCATGCGCGAAGATCAGCGCATCGATGACATCTTGGGGGGCGAGAGAGCCGGCGGCACGACCAGCATCGATCTCGGCCTCGAGTTCGACTTCGACGAGTCCCTCGGCGAAGGGAGCCTGGAGGCTGCGGGTACGACCGTAGACTGGCGGGCAGCCCGCGGCACCTTGGGCATGTTTTCCGGATCCACGGAGGCTCAGTGGGTGGCGGTACGCTTCCGCTGTGGCGGGGAGGTGCCGCGAGCGGGCGTGTGGATCGAGCACCCTCCCGGAGACGAGCCTCTGGCCGAGCTGGGGCGGCTACGCGATTTTCTCGACCATTTCTCACCCTGCAGCTGATCCGTCGAGGGGTTCCCAGGGAAGCCACGATGCAATTCACCTTTGAAGAGGCGGCTCGGTCTGAGAATGTCGATCTGGGAGCCAGCGATTGGCTGAAGATCGGCCAGGAGCGAGTCGATGGGTTCGCCGAGGTCACAGAAGACCGACAGTGGATCCACATCGATCGCGAGAAAGCAGCGACAGGTCCTTTCGGCGGCACCATCGCCCACGGCTACCTCGTTCTCTCGCTCCTGCCCCGCCTGTTCGCTGAGGTCTTCGAGATTCGCGACGCTTCCATGACGGTGAACTACGGCCTCGACAAGGTGCGTTTCATCCAGCCCGTCCCTGCCGATGGCGAAGTACGCCTGGTGGCCCGCTTGGTGTCGTCGACACCGCGGGGAGACCGGATCTTGATCCGCATACGCGGCGACATCGAGATGCGTCGCGGCGAATCGAGCGGAAAGCGGGCCGTCGTGGCCGAGACGCTTTTCCTCGCGGCACCCCCGGAATGAGCAGCCAGGTCGCGCGCCAACTCAGCCGACGGCTGAGCCCGGCCTTGCTGATGGTCTGGTGCGCCTTCGTCGGCTGCGACCAGCCGTCCACAGTGTCGATCGCGGAAATCCAAGGATCAGGGCATACCTCGCCGCTCGTCGGACGGGAGGTGACGGTTCGAGGCGTCGTGGTGGCTGAAGGGAGCCTTCCGTTCGGAGATCCGCGTGGGCCGGATCCGCCGACGGCCGTCTGCTGGATCGAGGAGGAGGACGACGGCGATCCAGCGACATCACGTGGTCTTCTGGTGACCGGGGCGTCGGCCCCCGTGGGCCGCGAGGTGAAAGTGACGGGTGTCGTAGAGGAGATTGTTGGACATCCGGACCACCTGACCGTGACTTCGCTGACGGCCGATCGCCTGGTGGAGGAAGGCGCTGGCACCACACCAGAGCCTGTGGTGCTCGGAGAAATCGGCCGTGTTCCGCCGGCGAAGACGATCGACGACGACGGACTCGCCCGCTTCGAACCGGCCGACGACGCCATCGATTTCTGGGAGAGTCTGGAAGGCACGCGGGTACGCGTTCCCGAGCCCTTGGTGGTCGGTGCCACCAAGGGTCGCTCTCTGTACGTGGTGGCCGATGGAGCGCGCGACGCGGGCCCGCGCACCTCTGCCGGTGGACTGCGGATCGGTAAGGACGATTCGAACCCTGAACGGATCCAGGTTGCCGACCTGCTCCTCGGCAAGAGGATTCCGTTGGCGTCGGTGGGCGAAACGTTCTCTGCTGCGGTCGAGGGCGTCATGCACTACCGGCGTGGCCATTTCGAGCTGCTGCCGTCCTCGCTTCCAGCTTTGCCGCGGAAGGCGTCTTCCCCCCCGACCTCTGTCCTCGGGCCGCGACCGGATCGATTGCGGGTGGCGTCGCTGAACCTGCTCAATCTTTCGGCCACCGACGACGAGCGACGCTTCTCGTCGGCCGCCGAGATGATCGTCCGAGATCTCGGCGCGCCGGAGCTTCTAGCTCTGCAGGAGGTTCAAGACGACTCCGGTCCGGTGGACGACGGAACGGTGAGCGCTACCGGCACCCTGAGCCGCCTCGTGGAGGCGGTAGCTCTTGCTGGCGGGCCGGAGTATCGCTGGCTCCAGCAGGATCCGGAGAACAATCGCGACGGTGGACAGCCGGGTGGCAACATTCGATCGGTACTCCTGTTCGACCCAAGTCGGGTCGCGAACGGCCGGCCACCTACCGGATTCGACAGCAACCCGGCGATTCTCGACACTCCGGCTTTCCGCGCGGACGGCGGCGAAGGCTGGCGCAACAGTCGCAAGCCACTCGTGGCGCGTGTCGAAGTCCTGCCGAAAGGCGAGCCGCTCTTCGTGATCGCGCTTCACCTCAGGTCCAAGGGCGGAGACGACTCCGAGTGGGGTGCGATACAACCGCCGCGCCGGTCCACCGAGGGTCAACGTACGGAACAGGCTCGCGAAGTGGCCGGACTCGTTGCGCTCATCCGTGAGGTGCAGTCGGACGCTCACCTCGTCGTCCTGGGGGATCTCAACGAGTACGCATTTCGGCCGCCGCTCCTGGAGCTGAAGAAGGCTGGCCTGATCAACCTGACGGAGCGGGTCCCCGACGAGGATCGCTACACCTACGTCTACCGTGGCAATGCGATGGCTCTGGATCACATCCTCGTCTCTCCCGCGCTGGCGGAAGGCGCACAGGTGACCATCGTGCATCGCAACGCCGACATACCGGCATCGCGCCAGGCAAGCGACCACGATCCGGTGATGGCGTCGTTGTCGCTCCCTTGAGTCCGAGACCTTGGTGAAAGGACCTGTGCCGCGGCCGGAAGTCGTTTGCCGGGCTATGATGGTCTATCTCTCAAATCGGATCACGGTATGTAGCTACGCTCGCAACCCATGAAGCTCGGCATCGAATTCTTTCCGCCGGACACGCCTCCGGAAGCCCGTCGGCGGCGTAAGTCCTTTCTCGTCGTCTGGCTGCTCGTGGGAGCCATGGTGGTGTGGCCGCTTTTTCCATGGCTGGGCGCGCGTCAGACTCTGGTCTTCGGTCTGCCGGCATCGATCGCGTGGGTCGCCCTGGCTCTGCTGATTCAGTTCGTAGCTTTGCTCTGGCTCTACCTGGGAGAAGAGGATCGGGCCGAGACGACGGGTGAGCATGAACTGCAGCATGGCTCCGTAGCTGCCGAGGAGGGCTGAAGTGGACGCTTCCGCTCCTGCCGCAGTGGCTTCCACCGCTTCGGTGGGGATGGTTGCGCTTTGGATCTGCGCGGCCTATCTCGTCGCGACGTTGGTGATGGGGATCTTGCCCGGCCTTCGGGTTTCCAAGAGCGTCGCGGGCTATGTCGCCGCCGACCGGTCCATGAGCTTCCTGGTGCTCTACTTCGTGCTCGGTGCCTCTGTCTTCTCGTCCTTCGCGTTCTTGGGTGGTCCGGGCTGGGCCTACTCCCGCGGCACCGCGGCGCTCTACATCCTCGGCTACGGCGCGGTGGGCATGGTGCCGTTCTACTTCTTCGGCCCACGCGCCCGCAGGCTCGGACAGCGGCACGGTTTCGTCACGCAAGCGGAGCTGCTGTCCTACCGGTTTCAGTCACCGGCTCTTTCGGTGCTCTTGGCAGCTCTCTCGGTGATCGTCTTCGTGCCCTACTTGACGATCCAAATGAAGGGCGCCGGCTACATTCTGTCCACGATCACGGAGGGACGGATCTCACCGGCGCTGGGCGCCGGCGTCACGTATGCGGTCGTGATGATCTACGTGCTCTTCAGTGGCGTATTGGGTGTCGGCTGGACGAACACCTTCCAGGGCCTGTTCATGATGATCATCGCCTGGTTCCTCGGACTCTATCTGCCGAACCATTTGTATGGCGGAGTGGGCGAGATGTTTCGCCAGTTGCAGGCGAGTGATCACGCCGCCAAGTTGGTGGCACCCGGTCTTCTGCCCGACGGCTCGCCGTGGGCGTGGGCAGGGTTCTCGTCGGCCGTCTTGGTGTCGGCCTTCGGCTTCTCGATGTGGCCGCACTTGTTCATGAAGGCCTACGCCGCCAAGAGCGACCGCGCGCTGCGGCGCACGGTGGTGATGTACCCGACGTTTCAGATTTTCTTGGTACCGATTCTCCTCATCGGCTTTGCCGGCATCCTGGCTTTCCCCGGCGTCGAGCCCGCAGATACGATCCTGCCGTTCGTACTCACTCGCACCGACCTATCGCCGGTACTCGTTGGCCTGGTCTGCGCGGGTACGTTGGCCGCTTCCATGTCGTCGGGCGATTCGATCCTGCATTCGGCCGCCTCGATCGGTGTGCGGGACGGAATCGCAGGCATCAGGAGGTCGCCTCTCCCCGACGGGGCCGAGCAGCTGATGATCCGAGTTTTGGTGGTGGTGCTCAGCCTCGTCGCCTACTATTACGCGGTGTTCAGCGAAGCGTCGATCGTCGGGCTGCTGCTCGCCAGCTACGGTGGCGTGGCACAGATCTTCCCACTCATGTTCGCTGCCTTTTACTGGCCGCGCGCCAACGGCCAGGGTGCAATGGCCGGTCTTTTGGCGGGCGTCGGCGTCAACACGTTCTTCCTCCGTCTACCTGAGCTCAAGCCCGTCGCGGATCTGCACGAGGGCATCTATGGATTGGTCGTCAACGTCGTCGTGCTCGTACTGGTGAGCCTGGCGACGCCTCCCCAGGACGAAGCGCGCGTGCGAGACTTCGTGTCCACGTAGCGCACCGAGGAGTGGGGAGAATCGTGGAAGGAAGAGTGAAGGGCTCGTGTCTGATGACCGTGGTGAAGGAACTGCGAGAACGCAGGGACCACGCCGAGCCGTTGGTGGATGCCGACCTACGATCCTATTTCGACGAGTTGCTTCTGGTCACCAAGTGGTATCCGGAGACCCACTACCGCAGACTGCTTCAGGTATTGAGTCACTTCGTGCCGGGAGTAGAGCGCGACCCGTGGAGGTGGCTGGGACGCAAGAGCGCTGGTGTAGACCTGGTGGAGATCTACTACACCATGGTCGATCGCTCCAATCCGTGGGCGACCCTGGAACGCCTTCCCAGGTTGTGGAAACTGTTCCACGACAGTGGTAGTGCCGACGTCGGCTACCAGGGTCCCAATCGTGCCCAAGTACTGATCCGCGATTACGTTTGGCTGGATGACCGATTCGGATCCTTTCAAGCTGGCTACATGGAAAAGATGCTTCGACTTTCGGGCGCCACAGGCATCCAGGTTCGCGTTCTGGATTCGGGCCGATTCGGTGTCAGGTCGGCGCGGTGGCAAGCGACCTGGTCCGCCTAGTCGGTTTTCCTTCGCGCTCGTAGGGCTTGGCGGCGGTGCGCGGCGGTCGCCGTCGGCCGGTGAGAGTGGGGCTGGTTGTACTAGTATCGCTGTCCCGGATCGGTGTCCGTGTCCCGTTCCGCGTCCCGCCCGGCCATTCCCGCAGCCGGCGACGCGATGAAGAGCTGACGCCTCTCTCCCGAACTCCCGCTGGAGACTTCGCCATGCGTCGTCGTCACGAACTCGTCTACAGCCCGGCCATGGGCCGGAAGATGAACGTCTGGTGTTTTGGTCATTGGGGCACGCCCTTGGTGGTCTTCCCGTCGGCCGCCGGATTCGCACACGAATGGGACGCCCAAGGAATGGTGGACACGTTGGCGCCGCTGATCGAGGGCGGCAAACTCAAGCTCTACTGTCCAGAGTCGAACGTCTCCCGAGCCTGGACCGACAAGAAGCAGCACCCCGCCCTGCGGGTCAAGCAGCACCTCGCCTACGAGCGCTTCCTGCTGGACGATCTGGTGCCCGCCATACGCAAGGACTGCAATAGCGACTCGATTCGTATGGCCGTCGCCGGAGCCAGTCTGGGTGCCTTCTATGCCGCGAATTTTGCCCTCAAGTTCCCCGACACCTTCTTCTATGCGCTCTGTCTTTCGGGCCGCTATCTGGCGACTCATTTCACCCAGGGCTACAGCAACGAGGACGTCTACTTCAACAATCCGATGGCCTACGTGCCCAACATGGACGGCGACGTACTCGAAAGCGTGTCGTCCCGGACCTTTCTGACGTTGGTTTGCGGGCAGGGCGCCTACGAAGAGGGCTGTATCGAAGAGACCCACGCGCTCGCCGACATCCTTCAGTGGAAGAACATCCCCCACCACCGCGACATCTGGGGCCATGATGTATCCCACGATTGGACCTGGTGGCGTCGCCAGGCCTGGATGCACTTGAGCCGCCGCTTCGCGAGCTGAATCACGGGCAGCGGGTTGGCGAGTCCCGATCCACACGCTGCGTTGGTACGATCCCAACGCAACCGGAAACATCACCAGCCCAGAGGACCGAAATGAACGTCAGCGAAATCCAGATCGCGGAGACCCGCCGGCCCGACCACGACATCGAGACCCTTTTCCCCAACCGCTGGTCACCACGAGCGATGTCGGGGGAGGCGGTGTCGGAGGAGGAGCTGCATCGCCTCTTCGAAGCCGCTCGCTGGGCGCCTTCATCGTTCAACGAACAACCTTGGCGTTTCTTTTGGGCCCGCCGGGGCACCGAACATTGGTCGCTGTTCGAAGGATTCCTGAACCCCTACAACCAAGTCTGGGCCTCTCGAGCGGGGGCTCTGCTGGTCGTTGCCTCGAAGAAGACCTTCAGTCACAACGGAAAGCCCAACCCGGTTCATGGTTTCGATGCTGGCGCAGCCTGGGTGAGCTTGGCGCTCCAGGCGACGGCCATGGGCCTCGTGACCCACGGCATGGCGGGTATCCACTACGACCAGATCCCACAGGCCCTCGGGCTCGGTGACGAGCTGGCGGTGCACTGCATGGTGGCCGTGGGTCGTCCGGGTGACATCGAGTCCCTGCCGGAGAAGCTACGGGACAACGAGAAGCCATCGGGCCGCAGGACGGTAGACGAGATCTCTCACGAAGGCCCGCTCTGAATCTTGATCTGCAGCTGCGCCGGCTGCTCCCCGCACTCGTCGTTCTATCGGTGTTCGTCGGCTGTGGAGGAGTGGAGGTGCCCGTCGTGGCGCCGCGGGTCGATGTCGCGTCGCGGGTGCCGGTGGTGTTGGTGCCGGGAATCACCGGCTCGGTGCTGCGCGACCAGGAAACCGGCGAGGTTCTTTGGGGACGAGGCCCTGAGGTTCTCGCGCCGAAGGATGGCGGCTACCTACTCGCCCGGCCCATCGTCCCCGTAGGCGCCGACGCGCCCGACCGCCTCGAAGCCGTCGAGGCCATCGAGCAGCTCCGGCTGTTCGGAGGGCTCGTGAGAAAGCCCGTCTACGGACCCGTCCTCGAGACGCTCGTGGCGAACGGCTGGGTCCTCGGCGATCTGGACGCGCCCGATGAAGGGGCCGATCTCTATGCGTTCGCATATGACTGGCGCCAGGACAACGTACAGACCGTGGGAGAACTGCTGGTGCGGCTGCGGGCGCTGGCTCGGGCTCATCAGCGAGGTGCCGGGGACGCTCCGTTCGCTATCGACTTGATCTGTCAGTCGAACGGCGCCCACATCTGCCGTTACTTGACGAAATATGGTGACGCCGAGCCGGAAGACGCCCTGGCCGGGAGAGCCGAATCGCCGTCAGAACTACGAATCCGCAAGATGGTCCTGGTGGGCACGTCGAACGGCGGCAGCGTGCGAATCCTGCGTGAAGTGCATCGCGGGCGTCGCTACGTGCCGTTGATTGGTCGCACCATGCAGCCGGAGACCTTGTTCACCTTTCCCGCCATCCTTCAGGACTTGCCAGCGTTTCTCCCCGAGCCCTTCGTCGACGGTCGAGGGCGTCGTCTCGACATCGATCTCTTCGACGCCGAGACCTGGCAGGCATACGGTCTCTCGGTCTTTTCCGACGAGGCGAGAGACCGCATGGCGTCGCGTCCCGATCTCTTCGGCACGGAAGCGGATCGGGTCGACTATCTGCGCCGGAACCTGCAGCGAGCACGGCGGTTTCACGACGCGTTGTCGCGCGATGTCGCGAGGTTCGACACGGCCTACTACCTGCTTCAGAGCGGCTATGGATCCAGCCCGGAGCGTGCGGTTCTACGGTCGGTCGCGGATGGATACGAGCTCCTGTTTACGGGCGACGAGGAGCTCGAACAGGATCCCTACCTGCACCATCTCGTTTCTTCTCCGGGCGATGGTCACGCCACCTACGACAGCCAGCGGGCACTCTCGCCGCAGGAGCTCCGGGCGCTGGCAGCACCGGCGTATTTGGTCGATGGCAGCCATTTCGAGATGATCCTCGATCCGGCAACGTTGCGGCGCATGGTGGACTTTCTGCACATGCCGCTACCGTCGGGACGGTAGGGAACCGCCTGCCGGAAGGATGGAAGGCAGCAGGCGGGACGCCTGCGGTCCCAGCGGGTACCCCTGTTGTGAGAAGGATGGGAAGGCAGCATGCGGGACGCCTGCGGTCCCAGCGGGTATCTCTGTTGTGAGTCGCGGCAGGTTCAGTAGCGTTGGTAGCTGGACCGCCCGACTCCGGCCGGGCAGATCCGGTTGTGTGGCGACCGAGCGCGAATTTGCTGTGACGCTCGAAGGTGGGTCCCGGCTGCTGCCTTCGTTGTTGGCCGAGGCAGTCAGTAGTGGGCGACGCGATGGCACATGGCGCCGTAACATGTCATGGATGATTGTCCACCTCAGGCGCCTCCGTTCGCACTCCGCCCTTCTCTTGGCCGCTCTCGTCGTTTCGGTGGGAACGGCCTGCGGTGATTCCGCCGGCTCTTCCCTGCCTACGACAACGCCCGAGCCGTCCGCATCAGCGATCGGTGGCGAATCCGAGGGCGTACAGTCCCTCGGCCGAGGGTTCGTCGTCTGGGAGTCGAATCGTGGCGGCAGGTGGCGCATCTGGCGGCGAGGCCTCGACGGTTCGGAACCCACGGCCCTGACGCCCGACGAGCCCGGCAAGGCCCATTGTTGTGCCCACGTGTCGCCGGACGGGCGCCAGATGGCGTACCTTGCCCTTCCGCAGGGACAGGCTGACTATCCGGAATCGGGTGCGGCAGGCGAGCTTCGTCTGCTCGATCTGGAGTTGGGGACGAGTCGGGTGTTGAGCGCCCGAGCGCGGACCTACTTCGAGCATCGTGCTGCCGTCTGGCACGACGACCGGACCCTGGTTCATATCGATGCAGAGGGCCGCACCGTCTCACGCGACGTGGACTCCGGTGATACGAGAGCACTGATCGATCAACCCCAAGCGGCCCACGGTTGGCTCGTGGACCGTAGTCAGTCCTTTGCCAGCCAAGGAATGCCGACCTTTTCGCGCTTCGACCAGGCCTCAGGCAAGGTCCGGACCCGGCCACACCTGGGCGGCTGCCAACCCTACTTCGCCTATCATGCAGCGCTCGGTGTGTGGGTGGCTGGAGCCGGAGGTCCGATCCGCGCTATCGATCTGGCTTCACGCCGGCAGTGGCCGCTCTTGGCCAAGGGTGACGAACGTCTCCCCGCTGACCGACGCTACCTTTACTTTCCCATGCCTTCGCGGGACGGTCGGCATCTCTCCTGGGCGGCCTCTGACGGCACCCACGATCACGAGCGAGCCGACTACGACGTTTTCGTCGCCGAAACCGATCCAGAAACCTTGGAGCTCCTCGGCCCGCCATGGCGTGCGACTCACCATCGCGCCACCGACCGCTTTCCCGATGTTTGGACCGAACCGCTCGCGCTCGGCCGGCACGACGGCGAGGCGCCGTTCGAGGCGACCCTCAGGGTCCCGGCCGACGCCGCAGGCGATGATTGGTCGTGGCAAACAGGCGCCGGTCCGGAAGTCCGAGGCCGCAGTGTCACCGCGACTTGGGAGCAGCCAGGCCGGCTGTGGGTCCGTGCCCAGCGAGGGGATACCGTGCTGTACGGAACGGTCCACATCCGTGCCCCTGCGCCGCCGAAGATCCTCGAGGTGGACGTCCATCCGGGACGAGACCAGACCATGAACGAGATCCGCGTACGGTTCGACGAACCGGTGAATGTCGAGTCTGCGAGCGCGTCGCTCGGTCGCGGCGCGAAGGTCGTGTCATCGGGCCTGCGCGACGGAGATACGGTGTGGGTCCTGCGCCTCGAAGAGCATCTCGAACGACCCGATCGCCTGGTG
>JALCBJ010000001.1:9120-20314 GCA_028066595.1 Thermoanaerobaculia bacterium | reverse complement strand
GACATGGGGACGATGGAGCGCTTCTTTCACGGTGTGCGTACCACCAACGAGCTGAGCCTGGAGGTGACGTTCACTGCGAGCCGGGCCCAAACATCCCACCCAGCTGCCCTTCTCGGCTTCGGCGGGGGAAGATCCCGCAACGTCACTCTGACCCAGGAAGGTGATCGTCTGAAGCTGCGCTTGAACACGCCTTCCAGCGGCCAGGGCGGCGACCGTCCCGTGGTCGATCTGGGTTCCGTGCGAGCAGGTCGCCCCCAACATCTTGTCGTCAGCTACACGCCGGGAAGGCTGCGGGCTTTTCTCGATGGCGAAGAGACGGTGGACACGGCCGACCTACGGGCGGGGTTCTACCATTGGCAGCTGCGTAATCTACGTCTCGGCGCGGAGGGCCCTGGCGAGGACGGTTCCGGCGCCTGGAAGTGGGCCGGCGTGCTGGAAGGTGTCGCGGTCTACGACCGAGCTGTGGATGAGATCGAAGCGCAGGAGAACCAGCGACGCTATGCGGAGCTGCTGCGAGAGCGGAAGGCCGTGCCCTCACCGAGGCTGGTGGCCGAGCTGGTCTCCCGTTCTCGCACCCCTGATCTCGATGAGATAGCGCCTTATCGCGAGGCGTTAGCCGTCTTCGAGTATCGAACCAAGAGAGTCTTGGCGGGCCCGGTAGACGCCGAGGTCCTGCGGGTCGTCCATCGAGTGTTGCTCGACGGGGAACAGCTCCCCATCGCGTCGCTGCGGACCGGTGAGTCCATCGAGCTGGAGCTGCAGCCCTTCGACGCTCAGAGTCAGCTGGAGAAGCTCTTCCTCTCCGACGACCTGTCGGACGACAAGCCAGAGGTGCTGTGGTGGAGCGATCGGCTCGAACGCTAGTACGGATCGACCCGATAGAGGTGAGAACGATCCGCTATCCGGACAGGTGAGACGAGAAGCCAGTGGTTTTCAGCTCGCATCTGTTCATCTACTACTTCCTGCCGCTGGCGCTCCTCGTCCACGCGCTGTCATGGAAGCTCCTGCCCCGGCCGATGCGCCACCTAGGCCTGCTCGTCGTCAGCTACTTGTTCTATGGCTGGGCCAACCCGGCCTTCGTCTTCCTCATGCTCTTCTCGACCGCGGTGGACTACGCCTGCGGTCTCTTGATCGACAGTGCGCCGGAGGGCGATGCGGGTCGCCGCCGGCGTCGACTGGCGGTCACGACGTCTGTACTCAGCAACCTCGGCCTCTTGGGATTTTTCAAATACTTCAATTTCGGCATCGACACATGGAATGCGGCGGTACAGGCGGCAGGTATCACCGGCTGGGCGAACGACGAAGTGATGCGGATTGTTCTGCCACTGGGTATCAGCTTCTACACCTTCCAGTCGATGAGCTACACCATCGACGTGTTCCGGGGGCGCTGCGCCGCCTTGCGCAACCCGGTCGATTTCGCTTGCTACGTCGCCATGTTCCCGCAGCTGGTGGCCGGGCCCATCCTCCGCTTTCGAGAAGTGGCCGATCAGCTCGACGCCCGGCGTCACACGCTGGCCAAGACGGCTCGCGGCACGGCGTTCTTCTCCATCGGGCTGGCGAAGAAGGTGCTCCTCGCCAATCCGTGTGGCAAGGTAGCCGATCTGACGTTCGGTACTCACGGGTTGGGCGTACTCGACGCCTGGTACGGCGTCGTGGCCTATGCGTTCCAGATCTATTTCGATTTCAGCGGCTACACCGACATGGCCATCGGCCTCGGCCTTCTGCTGGGCTTCCGCTTTCCGAAGAACTTCGATTCGCCCTATCGTTCCCGCTCCCTCACGGAGTTCTGGCGCCGTTGGCATATGTCGCTTTCGCGCTGGCTCCGCGACTATCTCTACATTCCGCTGGGTGGCAACCGGAAGGGTCGTCGGCGCACTTACGTCAACTTGATGTTGGTGATGCTTCTCGGCGGCCTGTGGCACGGAGCCGCCTGGACCTTCGTCGCGTGGGGCGCAATTCACGGCGGCCTGCTCGCTTTCGAACGTTTACGGCGCGACCTCGGCAAGGCGCCGCTTCCAGGTCCTCCGGCCATGCACATGGTGGCGACGTTCCTGCTCGTGCTCGTCGGCTGGGTGTTCTTTCGTTCTGCCGATCTGGGGGATGCGTTCGCCTATCTCGGCGCGATGTTCGGTCTCGGAGCGGATTCTGCGGCTTCTACCGCGGCTCTCATCTCATCCATCGCCGGCGCACCGTACTACCTCGGCACCGTTCTCATGGCCGCCGTCGTCGTCTGGGCCGCTCCACAGACCTGGGACTTCACCGAGCGCCTCACGGCACCGAAGGCCGTCGTCAGTCTTCTCTTGCTGGTCGTTTCTTTGGTGGTGATGGACACCCAGGGCTACAACCCCTTCATTTACTTCATCTTCTGAGCTCCGCAATGTCACGGAAAGCACACACCGACACCGCGCGCCGGCGCTATGAAAACCCGGAAATGGCTGCGGGATCGGTGAGCTCGGCCTCCGGGTGGGGATTGATCCTGGTGAGTCTGCTGACGCTATGGGCCGTACCCACCTGGCGTGCAGCGGAGGGAGATGCGCTTCCCGTAGCCAGCTTGTTGGAAGGTTGGGATCGCGGTCGCGCGGCGCCGAACCTGCTTGCCGCCAACCACGAGCTACTCGCTGCCATCGATCGTTTCGAGACCCACCTCGAGGACACATCACCGGTTCTGGAAGCTCTGCTGCCATCGGTCCAGAGTTGGCAGCTGCGTTTCGGAGGCAAGGGTAACGAGACGGTCTATCCCGGAGCCGAAGGCTGGCTGCTGCTGCGTGCCGGTTTCGATCATCTCGTGGGGCCTCCCTTCCTCGATCCGGCCGCGTTGGAACGGCGGCGTAGAGGCGGAGACAGCTGGCGCCCCGAGCCGCAGCCCGATCCCCGACCCGCGCTCTTCGACTTGCAGCGTCAGCTTCGGGAGCGCGGTGTCGATCTGATGCTGCTGCCAGTGCCAACGAAGCCGGCCATCGAGGCGCAGAGCGTGGCGCCGGATATCGTGCGGCCCTTGGCCAATCCGTCGCAGACCGAGTTCGTGCGACAGATGGATGCCGAGGGCATCCACGTCGTCGACATCGCAGCCACCCTGAACGAGCTAACCCACTCTGGCACGGCTGCCTATCTACGCACCGACTCTCATTGGTCTCCTGCCGCCGTGTCGAAGGTCGCGGCATCTCTGGCTGCCCGGCTCGAGTCAGCCTATGGCCAGGAGCTCGGACCCGACGATGCTTTCTGGCAGGCCACACCCACCCGTCGCGCTGGCCGGGGCGATCTCTGGCGCCTGCTGAGGCTTTCTGGGGAGCGAGCGCTCTTCGACGAAGAATCGGTCATGGCCGACGAGATCACGTCGTGGGAGGGAGAGTTGTGGCGCCCCTCGCGCGACGCATCGATCCTCGTCCTCGGCGACAGCTTCGTCAATGTCTACTCCGACGAGTCTCTCCACTGGGGCCGCGCCGCCGGCTTCGCCGAGCAGCTGTCCTTCCACCTCCAACGCCCAGTCGATCGCCTCGCCAGGAACGCCGGGGCCAGTGACCAGGTGCGCCGAGACCTGGCACGGTCACCCGATCGTCTCGACAGCAAGCGCGTCGTCATCTACCTGTTCGCGTCGCGGGAGCTGTCGCTGGGGGATTGGCCGGTAGTGGAGATCGCCGCCGGTCGGTAACCAATGCTCGACGACGGCATCGCGTCGAGCGTGCTTTCCGGTCGATCGAGAGGGCTCTCCGAGCTCATCTAGTTGACAAGAACAACTAGATTGTTGACAATGTCAATCAAATGATCGGAGACATCACAATGGCGGACGTCCAACCTGTTTCTGCCGACCTATCGAGCGAAGTCACGGCGATGCGCCGCTTCAACCGCTTCTACACCCAGCGGATCGGTCTGGTTTCGGAGAAACTGCTCGACGGTCCACTCTCGTTGCCGGAGGCGCGGGTACTCCAGGAGCTGCTCAGGCGGGACGTTTCGGTCGCCGGCGACGTGATCGAGACGCTGGGCATCGATCGAGGCCAACTGAGTCGCACTCTGCGCAAGCTAGACCAACGGGGGCTGATCGAACGGCGGCGATCGGAGCAGGACGGCCGACGCTGGATTCTCGCGGTGACACAGGCCGGCAAAGAGCTCCACGACGCTCTGAACGTCCAAGCCGATCGTCTTGTGGGGGCTACTCTGCAGGATCTCTCCACCGGTGAACGGCAGCGTCTGATCCGGGCCATGGAAGCCATCGAGTCGGTCCTCGCAGGGGAGCTGGCGGCGGACGCCCCTTGTGTCCTTCGGGGGCCGGGATCCGGCGACCTCGGCTATGTGGTGCAGCGTCACGGCGAGCTCTATGCCCGGGAGCAAGGCTTCGACCAGATTTTTGAAGGAGTCGTCGCTTCCATTCTCGGCCGCTTCGGACAGGACCACGACCCGCACCGCGAACGTATGTGGATCGCCGAGATTGGTGGTCGCACGATGGGCACCATCGCGCTGGTGCGGGAGGACGACCGCACGGCGCGCTTGCGCCTCTTCTTGGTCGAGCCGCAAGCGCGGGGGCGTGGCGTCGGTACCCTCCTGATCGAGGAGCTACTCCGCTTCGCAGGCGTCGCCGGCTACGAGCGCATCGTCCTTTCGACCGTGAGTCGTCTCGAAGGAGCGAGACGGCTCTACGAACGGTACGGTTTTCAGCTCGCTCACCGTTCGGCGGCTACACGTCGGTGGAGTCAGGACGTGGTGGATGAAGAGTGGCGACTCGATCTGAAGGGTGCGGCCGCGGCCTGACGACGCCTGGTTCGCCACACGAACCCATCGAATTCGCGCGTTCGTCGGATACAGTCGCGACGCCAATCGATGCCTATGCGTCTCTTCCGTCTCATTCGTGGCTGGGTCTTGCTTCTCTCGCGTCCGGAATCGGCGGGAAGGGATGCCCGTCCTGCGTTCGATCTCGAGGGGAAGTTGGACGAGTTGGGCCTCGACGAGCGGGCTGTCGCGGCTATGGCTGTCCAGCACGGCTGGTCCGAGTCGTCGGAACGACGGGTGGTCGAGAAGCTGGGCTTCGACCCGGGTCCACTCCACGTCACGCGACAGAGCCTCTGGTTTCACCTAGCGAGGGTCGGCGTCGCCGGAACTGTGCTCGTGGCCTCGTTCTTCTTCGTGGTCGGAGCGATCTGGGAAGGGCACTCAGCCCTCTTCGGCGAGCAGCGGGTGATGGCTCTCTTCACCTTGGCTTTGCTCCTGCTCGTCCTCGGTGTCTTCGAAGGGCTACAGATCAGTGTCGCGCTGCTGCGTTTCAAGGACATCGAGACGTTCGACGCCGTCTACCCGCGTGCCGCGCAGTTGCACCGCTGGTTCCGTACCGAGTCCGGTACTCGCCGATTTCTCGCGGGCCGGCAGTTCTTCGTCGTCTTCGTCGTCTTCTTCATCGCCCGGACCACGTCGTTTCCGGACCTTCGCCATCTACCGCTGCTGGGAACGCCGCTCCCCTCCTCTTTCGAGGCGCTGTGGTTCGGGCTCTTCGACCTGGGATTGGCGGGAGCGCTGCTCGTACTGTGGGTGGCGCAGTTGGCGCCCCAGTTCGGCGCCAACCGAGAGCCACTCGCCTTCTTGGAGCTGCCGGGGATGGGCCCAGCGCTCCGCGCCTCGTTCGTGGTCGACGAAACCGGCGTCACGCTGCCGGGATTCTGGTTCTCGTCTTGGGTGCCAGAACGGCGACGGATTCCGAACTCCCGTTCCGAGCGCTACCGGTTGGCTCGCGAAGAAGGCATCGGCGCCGCGGCCGAGCTGGTGCGCCATCGGCTGATCGTGGATAGCGACGGAACCCTCGTGCGGGTCGAGAAGAGACTGCAGCTCGCCAAAGGCGGGTTCGTTGCTTTCGACGATCGGTCTCTGGCGATCGGCTCGCCCGAGGTGGAAACACCTCGCTTCGAATTCGAATTGGTACGCGACGGCCAGCGCATCGAGGGTGAGCAGACGCTAGCGAGCCACCGGGTCGACGACGATACCGCCTGGACCTTTGAGCTGTCGCTCGACGACCAAGCCTTCGAGTCCGGGGATCAGGTGATCCTGACAGCAGAAGTGGAGTGCGGTGAGCTCCGCGAACATACGCTCACCTTCGCCGAGCCCACTCGCCTGGTCCACTTCGTGATCGAGTTCGAAAACGTCGACGAGGTGGCGGCTTGCAAGGCCTGGGTCCAGCGATTCGACGCACACCTGCCGGACACGGGGCCGAAGACGAGCTTGGCAGTCAGCTCCCAGGGCGGTTCTCTCCGGGCCGAGCACTTCTGCCTCTTCCCGCGGCCCGGCGAGGTCCTGCGCTTCCATTGGCGGACGGACGAAGAAGCGAGCGGCCACCGTTAGAGTCCTAGCATGCGGATAGGACTCCTGGCCGACGTACACGGCAACCGGTGGGCTCTGGACGCCGTGCTCGAGGATGCCGCCGGCCGGAGCATCGACCGGTGGGTCAACGCAGGTGACTGCTTCTACGGCCCGCTCGATCCCCTGGAGGCACCGCCGACCGGCTGCGGTCCCTCGGCGCCTCGACCGTGAGCGGTAACCAAGATCGGATCCTGGTTGATCCCCCGCCCGGCGCCAGCGAGACCTCGACCTTTCGTTTCGTCATGGAATCGCTGCGAACGGAAGATCTGAAATGGCTGGCCACACTGCCTCTAACGACGAAGCTCGGCGATCTGTTCGTGTGTCACGGTACACCGCTGGAAGACGAAATGCCTGTGCTGGAAGAAATCCAGCACAGCGGTGTCGGCTTGCGTTCGAGCCGGTCGATCGATCGCCTCCTACGAGGTATCGATGCATCGGTGGTGGTTTGTGGACACCCATGTGGCCCGTCAGGTCCGGCAGCCCGACGGCACACTGGTGGTCAACCCGGGGAGCGTGGGGCTCCCTGCCTACACCGATGACGAACCGTTCCCGCATGCGATGGAAGCGGGGAGTCCGCACGCCCGATACGCGGTGCTGGAGCAACAACCCGCGGGCTGGACCGTGGAGCAGTACTCCGTGGCCTATGACTGGGAGGCCGCCGCCCTCCAGGCTGAACGAACCGGCAGGCATGACTGGGCCGGATGGATCCGGACCGGCCGAGGTTGACCGACCCGGATCGCGTAGATCCCTACGGTAGCCGCCTAGCCGCCGCAGTCCAGGCGCGAAATCAGGTACGCGCGCTGCTCGACCCGTTTGCCAGCGAGATGAGTCGTCGCTGGCCGAGGTGGAATTACCGAGTGAAAGTGATGGTGCCCGTGGGTCGGGCTTCTTCGCCGCCGGTGTAGCTGTGGGTGCCGGAGAACGATCCGTCCTCGGCAAAGGAGCCAGTGAACTCGTAAGGATGGGGTTCTTCGCCGTCGCTCAGCACCTCACCTTTGAGCTCACCCTCGGTCAGACTACCTTCGGCGGTGCCCTTGTAGATGTGGTCCTTGTCTTCGAAGGTGAAGTAGAAGGAAACGTCCCAAGTCGCGTCGCCGGTGGGCTCGAAAACGGCTTTCAACGCACCTGCCACGTTCTCGTCTTCCCGCTCCCAGATGAACTCGCCCTCGAGGGTCTTGGAGTCGGCGGCCAGAAGCGGAGTGGCGAGCAGCAGAGTCGAAAGTGCGAGCAAAGCGAAAGCGAGTTTCTTCATGTTCTTCTCCATTGGATTTCGTGACGGCTGGTGCTGGCTCTTGTACGGCGGGACGAACCTTGGAGTTCTCGGGCCCGCCTCACTCGTGGCGTAGCGCCTGCGTCGGCTCGATGCGGCACGCTCTGCGCACCGGGATCCAGGCAGCGACCAGAGCGGACAGCGTCAGCACCGCGGCGGCGATACCGAATACGAGTGGGTCACCGGAGTCTACCTGGTAGAGCATGCTGGCGAGTAGACGTCCGACTCCGAAGGCGAGTAGCAGACCCACCGCCAGTCCGGTGAAGGTGAGCTGTAGACCGTCTCGGAGCAGCTCGCGCATGACCAGGCTCGGCGTGGCGCCGAGAGCCAGTCGAACCCCCACCTCCCGTGTGCGGCGTGAGGTGATGTAGGCCTTGACGCCGTAGACACCGACGAGGGCCAGGAAGAGTGCCAAAGCCCCGAGCGTGGCGAACGCCTTCCCGCCGGCCTGGACGATCCACATGAAAACGCTCTCGTCCCGATGATCGAGCATGGTTCGCAGTGACAGCACGGGCAAACCAGCGTCGACGGCACGGATCTCGTCACGGATGGTTCGCAGCATCGCGGCCTGCACACCCTCCGCCGAGCCGGCGCCATCCGCCAGGCGAACGTGCAAATGCATGCCAGGCCGCCAGTTCTGGCCGAAGGCGACGTAGATGTGAGGCGGTGGCTCCTCGTCGTTGAAGTCGTGGGCGACGCCGGGTACCACTCCGATCACTTCCAAGGGTGGCAGCGGCGCAGCTGGTGGAACCGTGACCTGCTGCACGAAGCGTCCTACGGGATCTTCATCGGGCCAGAGCTCCTGTGCCAAGGGTCGGTCGATGATCGCCACCGGTGTGCCGCCTTCGCTCCAGGTTTCCGTCTCGGTGAACGCACGCCCCGACAGGATCGAGAGTCCCAAAGAGTCGAAGTAATCTGCCCCGACCACATAGCGGTGTGCGTTCACAGCGTCCTCGTCCGACTGGTCGGGCCGGCGCATATTGCGGGTGCTCGTCACAGCGCCATAGGGCACCAAGGACGACATCCCCACCGTCTTCACTCCTGGCAGGGTGGACAGCCGTTCCTTGGTCTGCTGGTAGATCTGGCGCCCGCGTATCTCGTCGTAGCCCAAGAGGCCGGTATCGAGCTCCACGAGGAAGCTGTTCTCGAGGTCGAAGCCTGGAGTTGCCTCCGCCGCCGCCATCGCACCGCGCACGAACAGACCTGCCGCCGTGAGCAGGACCATCGAAAGCGCCACCTGCGATACCACCAGGAGCCCTCGCAGAGACGTGAGTCGGCCGAGCCGGCCGGAAGCCGATTCCGCAGAGTGGGAATGATCCTTGAGGCCGGCAAAGACGTCGCCAGAAGTCTGTCGCCAGGCGGGTACGAAGGCGAAGAGGAGCGTCGCGACGATGCAGAAGATCAGCGTGGCTGCGGCAACTCGGACATCGGGGACGGGGTCGATGACGAGAGTCAGACCCATGGGCATGGCAGTCGTGATCGATGCCACGAGAACGCGCATGAAGCCGTAGGCGATCAGTAGTCCGGCAGCGCCACCGAGGAAGGAAAGCAAGACACCTTCGCTCAACTGCTGGCGTATCAGACGTGCACGGCCTCCGCCCAGGGCTACCCGTAAGGCGATCTCGGAACGTCGGCTTTCACCACGGGCCAGGAACATGTTGGTGAGGTTGAGGCAGGCGATGAGAAGGACGGCGCCGGAAAGCAACAAAAGCATGACCGCCGGCACCAGCATGAGCGATTCGCTCGTAGGTGATGTGGAGATGCCCAGACGGGCCATTGGCGCCAAGTGGATGGTCTGATTTTCGTGTGCCTTGGGGAAGCGTTCCTCGAGCTGTATGGCTAGCTGTTGCAAGCCGGGCAAGGCCCTCTCGGCGGTCATTCCGGCGCGCAAGCGGCCGAGCATGATCAGCGAGTAGTTCTCACGATCGTCGAGTGTCTGGATCTGCTGCGCACCGAATCCCGAACCGAGCGAGTCGAACATTCCGAGAGGCAGCCAGATCTCGGGCGAGAACATGGCCGTCGTGCCGGTGAAGCCCTCCGCCGCAATACCGACCACCGTTGCCGGTCGGCCGTTCAGACGGAGGGTGGAGCCGAGGAAGTCGTCGCGACCACCGTGGCGCTGCCACAGGCCATGGCTCACCACGACGACCCGCTCTTCGGCACCCGGTATCTCCTCCTCGAGGGTAAAGGCGCGGCCCCTCGTTGGCGGCACGCCGAAGGTGTCGAAATAGCCGCTCGACACAACCCCAGCCATGGTCCGCTGAGTGATCTCACCTTGGCCGAGGCCCACCGTGGTGAGGGTGAAGCCCGTGAGGTGGGAGAAAGCGTCATTCTGCTCGCGGATGTCACGGAACGACGGGTAGGAGAAGGAGCGGTACCGGTCTTCTTGTTCGGTATCGCGACTGTAGACACCCACTAGCTCCTCGGGGTCCACGATCACCAACGGCTTCATCGTCAACATGTCCACGAGACTGAACATCGCGCTGTTGACACCGATCCCGAGTGCAAGTACCAGGATGGCGATGCCGGAGAAGGCCGGCCGCTTGCGGAGCGAGCGCCAAGCCGATCGGGCGTCCATCTTCAATTCGTCCCACATCATCGATCTCCTCCGCCGGCTCTCGAAGCGACGGTCAAATGCTTTGATTTCCTTTTTCGCGACGTCGAGGTCGCCGAACTGTCGCAATGCTTCGCGCCGCGCATCGGAAACCGCGAGGCCCTGCCGTTGCAACTCGCCGACGCGCATGTCGAGGTGGAACGCGAGCTCGTCGTCGACGTCGCGGTGGATTTCGAAGACGGTGCGCCACGGAAAGCGAAACCGCCGCGGAAGACCCCGGATTGCCATGGCGTCACGTCGCCTCCGGCGTCGGGCCCAGAACGCGGAAGACCGCCGCGGCGTAGCGTCGCCAAGTCGCAGCGTCATCCGCCAGGCGGTGTCGTCCTTCGCGGGTGATCTCGTAGAATTTTGCGCGCCGATTGTTGTCCGACCGCCCCCAGCCGCTCTCCACCAGCCCTTGGCTCTCCAGGCGATGGAGTGCCTTGTAGAGCGCCGCGTCTTCTATGGTGACGTCGCCCTGGGTACGCTCGCGCACCCAGTTCGACACGCCGTAACCGTGGTTCGGTGCCGCGGTCAGGGCCTGGAGGATCAGCATGTCCACCGTGCCCTGGATCAACCTGAGACTGTTCTTCTCCGACATCGTAGCCTCCGTCTACTCCTCGTCCCCTCACTTGGTGAGGTATACGGAGATGGTACACGAGAGGTTCCGCTGCTCGGCGCGAACCTAGAACCAGCCGGCAAGCCCCAGGATGAGGTACCAGATCCCGTAGATCACCCACAGGATCGCGATGCCGTCTCGAAACTCATCTCCGAACGCTGGGCAGAACAAGCCGTCAGCTCACGAGACGACGATTGCGGAGCCGGAGTCTGTCCCTTGAGAGATCTTGGATCTCGTCCCTCCCTTGAGAGATCTTGGATCTCGTCCGGTCCCTTGAGAGATCTCCGATCTCGTCGGGTCCCTCAGAGATCTTGGATGTCTTCGATCTCGTCGACCTCGCGACGAGCTAACCGCCACAGGTTCACACCGTTCACCA
>JALCBJ010000001.1:0-9020 GCA_028066595.1 Thermoanaerobaculia bacterium | reverse complement strand
TCGATCTCGTCGACCTCGCGACGAGCTAACCGCCACAGGTTCACACCGTTCACCAACACGTGTGCGATCACTGCCGGCAAGAGCGTGCCGCGTTCCAGCACGATCCAGCCGAAGAAAGCACCCGCGCCCGTGGCGAAGACCGTCCACCACAGGAAGATGCGGCTGGGACCGGTGTGTAGGAGGCCGAATAGGATCACCGTAGGCCAGAAGCCCCAGCTCTGCTGCATGGCGCCGCGGAAGAAAAGCTCCTCCGCGAAGCCGGAAATGAGCGCCAGAGCCAGGGCTTCGGACGGATCGAGGCCGGCGAGCATGGTGGAGAACTCGTCTTCGAGGCGACGTAGACCCGGGACCATCTTGGACGCGAGCCACCAGATCGCGAGTAGTGCCGCACCGGCTCCCAGCCCCCAGACCACATCCTCCCCGAGCTCCGACGGCACCAGGAACACTTCGAGCGGCAGGGCTCCGTGTTGCGATCCGAGCCACACGACACCGACGATGGCGAGGACCAGGTAGAGCCCCCAGGCGGTCTTGTAGAGCGAGGGCATGCCGCCGGCTGAACCGCCTCGGTGATCTGGGTCCTGCTGCCGCTCGAGCTCGTCGCGAAGCGATTGGCGGAGCAGCTTCTTCACAGACCGCCTGGTATCAGGCGCTGGCTCCTCGCTTTTCTCGTCTCGGAGGTCGTCCTCGTCTCGCGACCCGTTACTCAATCGTCGAACGACTTGCCGGTCTTGGCCCAGTCGGAGAGGAACTTGTCCAACCCGATATCGGTGAGGCTGTGCCGATAGAGCTTCTCGAGTACGCCGAAAGGAATGGTGGCGACGTCGGCACCGAGGGTGGCGGATTGCAGGACATGCGCCGTCGAGCGGACCGAGGCGACCAGCACGTCGGTGGCATAGTCATAGTTGTCGTAGATCTCGATGATCTCTTCGATCAGGGCCATGCCGTCGTGACCGATGTCGTCGAGCCGGCCGACGAAGGGTGAGATGTAGGTCGCGCCGGCCTTGGCCGCCAAGAGAGCCTGGTTGGCCGAAAAGCAGAGCGTGACGTTGGTGTCGATGTCCTCGGCATCGAGCTGGGCGGCGACGCGTAGGCCCTCGGGAATCAGGGGCACCTTGATCACGACGTTGTCGGCGAGCTCGGCCAAGCGATGAGCCTGGTCGAGCATGCCTTGGTAGTCGGTCGCGAGGACCTCGCCGGAAACCGGACCGGGCACCAGCTCGGCGATCTCCTTCACGGTGGGCAGGTACGGCTTTCCTTGCTTTGCGATCAGGCTCGGGTTGGTGGTGACGCCATCGACCATGCCGAGCTCGAGGCCCCGCTCGATCTCACCGATATCTGCCGTGTCGAGGAAGAATTGCATAGGGATTTCCTTGTTCCGAGTGCCAATCAGTGAACGGTTTCTTCGGATTCTGCGTCGTCTGAACCGCTGTCTTGGACGGGTGGTTCCTCTGACGCAGCGCTCTCGGGCTCGTCGGCTGCGGCCGCTGCACCCTCACCCGCCGCCTCGTCATCTTCCTCACGCTCCACGATCTTCGCCAGCGCCACGACGCGATCTTCAGACGCGCCGAGATCCATGACCTTGACGCCCTGCGTGGCGCGGCCGATGCGGCTGACTCCCTCGGTGGAGGTACGGATCAGTTTGCCCCCGTGGGTGATGAGCATGAGACCGTCGCCCTCGTCGACGTGGCGGACGCCCGCCACGGTGCCGGTCTTGGTGCTGGCCTTGAGGTTGATGATACCCATGCCACCGCGGCTTTGCCTCCGGTATTCCGCCACCTCCGTGCGCTTGCCGTAGCCATTTTCACTGATGGTGAGAATGTCACCTTCGGCGTCGGCCCCGTTCTCGAGGGCTGCCATGCCGACGACCCGATCACCGTGGCGCAGCTTGATGCCGCGAACTCCGCGCGTGGCGCGACCCATGGGCCGAACGCCCACCAAGGTGCTGCTCTCGAACGTCTCGTCTTCCTCGGGAAAACGGATGGAATAGCCGTTGCGGGTTGCAAGGAAGATATCGCTCTCGCCGTCCGTGACTCGGACGTCGAGCAGGTGGTCGTCGTCGTCGATATTGATGGCGATGATTCCGCCGGCACGTGGATTCGAATACGCCGCCAGCTCGGTGCGTTTGACGGTACCGTTCTCCGTGGCGAAGACGATGTAGCCGTCACCGAACTCTCGGACCGCCAAGGTGGTGGCCAGCTTCTCGTCTCGGTCGAGCTCCAGCAGGCGGACGATGGGACGCCCTTTGGACGCCGGGCCGGCCTCGGGGATCTGGTGCACCTTGATCCAGTGGACGCGCCCCGACTCTGTGAAGACGAGGACGTAGCTGTGCGCCGACGCGACGTATAGATGCTCGACGAAGTCGTCATCTTTCGTCTCCATACCCTTGCGCCCCTTGCCGCCTCGATGCTGCTCGCGGTAGAGCGTCAGCGGCGAACGCTTGATGTAGCCCGACGCCGTCACCGTGATCACCATGTCCTCGTCGGCGATCATGTCCTCGATGGTGATGTCGTGGGTGTCGTGGATGATCTCGGTGCGCCGTTCGTCGCCGTAGAGACGCTTGATCTCCAAGAGCTCGTCCCGAATCACCTCGAGCAACAGCTCGTCGGAGCCGAGGATGGCGCGCAGCCGCTCGATCAGCTCCATCACCTCTCGGTACTCTTCCAGCAGCTTCTCTCGCTCGAGTCCGGTGAGACGCTGGAGGCGCATGTCGAGGATGGCCTGGGCCTGGATCTCGGAGAAAGCGAAGCGCTCCATCAGCGCCGACCGTGCTTCGTCGACGGTCTGACTGGCGCGGATGGTGGCGATGATCTCGTCGATGACGTCGAGGGCCTTGAGCAGTCCTTCCAGGATGTGGGCACGGTGCTCGGCTTTCTTCAGGTCGAAGCGGACACGGCGAATCACCACCGTCCGGCGGTGATCCAGGAAGTGACCGAGGATCTGCGGCAGCGTCAGGACCTGGGGCCGGTTGTCGACGATGGCCAGCATGTTCATACCGAAGCTGGTCTGTAGCTGGGTCATCTTGTACAGCGTGTTGAGGATGATCTCGCCGACCTCTCCGCGCTTCAGCTCGATGACGACGCGGATGCCGCGACGGTCGGACTCGTCGCGGATGTCGGAGATGCCCTCGACACGCTTCTCGCGCACCAGCTCGGCCATGCGCTCGATCAGCCGCGCCTTGTTCACCTGATAGGGCAGCTCATGGACGATGATGCGTTGCCGATCGTGGGTCCACTCTTCCACCTCGGCTCGAGCCCGTACCTGGATCGTGCCGCGTCCGCTGGCGTAGGCCTCGTGGATGCCGCGCATCCCGTGAATGAAGCCGGCGGTCGGGAAGTCAGGTCCCGGGATGACGTCGATCAGCTCGCGAAGTGTGATCGCGGGGTTCTCGATCATCGCCACGACGCCGTTGATGACCTCCGCCAGGTTGTGCGGTGGGATGTTGGTGGCCATGCCGACCGCAATGCCCGCCGAACCGTTCACCAACAGGTTCGGCAACCGCGCAGGCAGGACCGCGGGCTCGCTCTCGGTGGCGTCGTAGTTCTCCACCCACTCGACGGTTTCCTTGTCGATGTCCTCCCGCAGCAGCTCTTCCGACAGGCGTGTGAGACGCACTTCGGTGTAGCGCATGGCCGCGGGATTGTCGCCGTCGATCGAACCGAAGTTGCCTTGGCCGTCCACCAGCGGATAGCGCATGGAGAAGGGCTGGGCCAAACGAACGACCGTGTCGTAGATCGCGGTGTCGCCATGGGGGTGGTACTTACCCATGACGTCTCCGACGATGCGTGCCGATTTCTTGTAGGCCCGGCCGGCTCGGTTGCCCGACTCCCACATGCCGTAGAGGACGCGCCGGTGCACGGGCTTCAAGCCATCGCGGACGTCGGGCAAAGCGCGACCGATGATCACGCTCATGGCGTAATCGAGGTAGCTGGTCTTCATCTCCTCTTCGATGTCGACCGGCAAGATCTGATGCGCTGGGGGTAACTCTTGGTTGGTGTCGTCGCTCATGTGGGTGCTCTATTCATTTCACGTCGGTCCAGCGGGGCGCCGGCAGGAGCGCCATCTCGGTCAACCGCCGCAGGAGAAACTCGGCCATGTCTTGGCTGCCGTCAGAAGAGAAGTGGCAGTCATCGATGAACAATTCCGACAGGTCGCGGGCTTCGGCACCGAAGTGCCGGCGCACGTCGATCATCGGCGCCCCGGTGTCCGAGGCGAACTGGAGGAGCGTGTCGTTGTAGTCGGGAACGCGCCCGCGCATATTCGTTGCTCGCCGGGCGCGCTCACGTTCGTAGATATGTGGACGAGTCAGGAAAACAGGCACTACCGAGCTGGCCCGGGCCAGCTCGAGAAACGACTGAAGATTCGCCCGGTAGTCTTCCAGCGATACCCGGGGTGGGAAGTCGAGCTCCGAAGGCCGCTCCTCCTTGGAGGGAACCTGTAGTGTCTTGATGGCGCGTACCGATGGAAACTTGATGAGGAACCGTTCGATACTGGCGATCCACGCGGCCGGCTGGCGGTATTCCTTGTCAGAGCCGTTGACCGAAGGAGCTGCGTCGTTCCAGCCGTAGGAAACGAAGATCAAGTCGGGCTGGAAGTCGTCGACGGTCCGATGAAAGCGCAGCAGACCTTGGTGTGACGAATAGCCGGCGACACCGGCGTTGATCACCTCGTACTCGTGTTCCGCGTAGCGTGCGTTCAGCAAGCCCTGCAGCCGCTCGGACCAGGTGTTCTCGTTCGGCCCGTCGGTGTTGGAATCGCCGAAGCTCATGATGCGCACGATTCCAGCCGGCTTCGGCATCTCCGCCACGGGCCCCTTCATGCGTTGGCGGTTGTAGGGCCATTCGTCGACGGGGCGCCACAAAAGCTCAGGGTCGTACTCGCGATACTTGTCGGCGGTGATGTGGAATTTGCGAAAGTCGCCCACACCCTTGGGCAGCTGGGTCCGCATGGCGGAATAAGGCTCCACCATCCCTGTACGGGTAGCGATCTGACCCGCCATTTCGATGAGGCCGAGAAAAAAGATGATCGCCCCGGCGGCCAAGAGACCATTCTTGAGCCGTTCTCGGGGTACCAGCCAGCCCTGCAGCTTCCACAACGGCTCGCGGAGGACAGTTTTCGCACCGACGTATCCCAACAGGATCAGGCCGGCCAGCATGTTGGTGCCTCGGCTGCCCGTGAACGGATAGATCAGGAAACCGACGAAGACGAGGACGAACGCCAATGCGTAGACAATAGGCGGCACTTTGCCGTGCCGCTCCGTTCCGGGCTCTGGCTCGGATGGGGGCTCAGACATCCAGGTTCTTCACGTCGAGAGCGTTGTCGACAATGAACTCGCGCCGTGGTTCCACCTGGTCACCCATCAGAACCGTGAAGATCTCGTCGGCTCCTACCGCGTCCTCGATGCGCACCTGAAGCAGGTTCCTGGCCGTCGGATCCATGGTGGTTTCCCACAGCTGATCAGCGTTCATCTCACCGAGACCTTTGTAGCGCTGGACCGACACGCCCTTGCGCGCTCCGGTATAGAGCGTCTCCACCATCTCGTCGAGGTGCTCGAACTCCAACGCCTCCCCGTCCTTCGACAACACGAACCGGCGGCTCGATGCAGCACGGCGACCCAAGTCGTTCTTGGCCAGAGAGCGGTACTCCCCGGTGGCCAGGAGGTCGAGGTCGATCGTGGCCGTGCGTTCGACGCCGTCCTGACGGCTGCAAAAGCTCACGGTGCTCAGACTGTGTTCTTCGTCGAACCCAACCTCGATGTCGGAAAAGCGTTCCACGTCGGAGAGGCGGACCACGACACGGCGGATCTTCTCTTCGTCGGCCAGATCCTCTCGTCCCAGCACTTCCTCTTCCAGAGCGATCTCCAGTGCTTCCGGCGGAAAGCCACGTCCCACCAGGCGGGAGAGATCGGCGCGAAAGCGGTCGACCTGCTCGAGGAAGCGACCGAGCTTGTCGCCTTGAAACGTCTCTCCGTCGCCGTTGGTTCCGCCGACGGACACCGCCCAGGTGTCGCGGATACGGTCGATCAGGTACTGACGGTACTCACGATCGTCCTTCAGGTACGTCGACTTCCGACCTTCCGTCGCTTTGTATAGCGGGGGTTGGGCGATGTAGAGGTGGCCGCGCTCGATGATTTCCGACATCTGGCGGAAGAAGAACGTCAGCAGCAGCGTGCGGATATGAGAGCCGTCTACGTCGGCATCGCACATGATGATCAGCTTGTGGTAGCGCAGCCGGGAAACGTCGAAGTCTTCCTTGCCGATACCGGTGCCCAGGGCTGTGATGATCACCTTGATCTCGTCGGAGGTGAGCATCTTGTCGAATCGCGCTTTCTCGACGTTCAAAATCTTGCCCTTGAGCGGCAGGATCGCCTGGAAGGCGCGGTCGCGACCCTGCTTCGCCGAGCCGCCTGCAGAATCGCCCTCCACCAGAAACAGCTCCGACTTGGCCGGATCGCGCTCTGAGCAATCCGCCAATTTGCCTGGGAGGTTCGAGTTTTCCAATGCCCCCTTGCGGCGGGTCAGCTCGCGGGCTTTGCGCGCCGCCTCACGTGCGCGCGCAGCGTCGATGCATTTTTCGACGATGCGCTTGGCCTCCCTCGGGTTCTCCTCCAGGAATGTGCCGAGGCGATCGGCGATCACCTGCTCCACCCAGCCCTTGACCTCTGACGAGACCAGCTTCTCCTTGGTCTGGCTGGAGAACTTGGGATCCTTGATGCGTACCGACACCACCGCGGTGAGGCCTTCCCGGATGTCGTCGCCGCTGAGGTTCTCTTTCATCCCCTTGGTCAGGTTTTCCTTCGACGCGTAGTTGTTGATCGTGCGCGTCAACGCCGAGCGAAAACCGGCCAAGTGCGTACCGCCATCGCGGTTGTTGATGGTGTTGGTGAAGCAGTAGACCTGCTCCTGGTAGCCGTCGGTCCACTGCAACGCGATCTCGCAGGTCTCGGCACCGGTGCCGTCCTCGTCGCGCTCGTCCTCGATGTAGATCGGGTCGGCGTGGAGTTGGGTCTTGTTTCGCGTCAGGTGCTCGACGAAGCTCTTGATGCCGCCTTCGTAGCGGAAGTCGGCGTGCTTCTCCGTGCGCTCGTCCACCACTCTGACGTGCACACCGCGATTGAGAAATGACAGCTCCCGGAGGCGCTGGAGCAGGGTGTCGAAGTGGAAGACGAGGATGCTGAAGATCTCGGCATCGGGAACGAAACGAACCTTGGTGCCGGTCTTGTCCGATTTACCGATGGCCTCGATGGGCTTCTCGGGCACGCCGCGGTGGTACACCTGGTACCAAACCTTGCCATCGCGCCGAATCTCCAGCTCCAAGGTGTCGGACAGCGCGTTCACCACCGACACACCGACGCCGTGCAGGCCTCCAGAGACCTTATACACGTTGTTGTCGAACTTACCGCCCGAATGAAGCTCGGTCATGATCACTTCGGCGGCCGAGCGCTTCTCGTCCTTGTGAAAATCGACCGGAATGCCTCGGCCGTCGTCCTCCACCGTGCATGAATCGTCGGAGTGAAGGGTCACCGTCACCGTCGACGCGAAACCGGCCTGAGCTTCGTCGATGGCGTTGTCCACCAGCTCGAAGATCATGTGGTGCAGACCCGAGGCGTCGTCGGTGTCGCCGATGTACATGCCCGGGCGCTTACGCACCGCTTCCAGGCCCTTGAGGACCTTGATCTGCTCAGCGTTGTAGTCGATCTCCTGACCGTCGGTCAGCGGGTCGTTCACCAGCTCGTCTGCGTCTTGGGAACCGGGTTGTTCGCGAGGTTCAGCCATAGAGAAGGTTCTCCGGATTCAAGCAGTGACCGCCATCGATCACCGGGAAGAAACTCGGGAAGTTCGTGTTGGAGAGCTTCTGGGAGAAACGTTGGGAAGCGAGAAGGGCTTCGAGGGCGCAGTAGGGATGTGCGTAGAAAACTCGAAGTGCAGGTGGGTAGGATGCCTGAAGAGATAGGATGCGGCCTGTAGGGCCTCTGCGCGGCGGCGGTGTGAGTTTTTGGCCCCCGGCGCAGGTCAAAATCTTATCACAACGGCTGTCTACGAGCCTTCAGGGCTGCCCAGGAGGCGCGGAATGCCCAAGGCCGGGGGTCAGTAGACCCCAACAAGAGAATTCGGCCCCTCAACGTCGCCTCGGGCGCAAGCGATCGGGCTCACTGTGGATCGCGCCGACATCCTCTCTCCGACCGATCTCCGACCCTGCCTGTAGGATCTGACCGCCATGTCGACGGAGAAGCCTCACTCACAACAGGCGCAATCCGCGGCGAGACCGGACCAGGTGTCGGCCGAGCATCTCGAGGAACATACCCGCGACGCGATTCGCCGCCGGCTCGATGCGGGCCCTGTAGGCAGTTACCTGGGCGACTTCATCTATGGCGCCATCGACGGTACCGTGACCACGTTCGCCGTGGTGGCGGGGGTCGCCGGGGCCAAGCTGTCGGCGGGCATCATTTTAGTGCTCGGCCTGGCCAACCTACTGGCCGATGGGTTCAGCATGGCGGTATCGAACTTCCTCGGTACTCGCGCAGAAGATCAGTTGCGGGACCGCTGGCGGCGGGTCGAAGAGGAGCACATCGCCCGCTACCCCGAGGGAGAGCGCGAGGAAGTGCGGCAGATCTTCGCCGCCAAGGGGTTCGAGGGCGACGACCTGGAGCGAGCCGTGGCAGTGATCACGTCGCAGCGCGACCGTTGGGTCGACACCATGCTGCGCGAAGAGCTCGGCCTGTCGCTCGAGCGCACGAACGCCTACAAGGCCTCGATGGCGACATTCATCGCCTTCGTCCTGGTGGGCTCGTTGCCGCTTCTGACCTTCATCTACCAGTTCGTCGCGCCCGAGTCGTCGCGCCTTGCGCACCCCTTCTTCTGGAGCTCCGTACTCACTGGCGTCGCCTTCTTCCTCGTCGGCGCGGCCAAGAGCCGGGTCGTCGGACAGCGATGGTGGTGGGCGGGGTTCGAGACCCTGGCTATGGGTGGAGCGGCGGCGAGCTTGGCCTATGGGGTCGGGGCGCTGCTGCGGGGTCTGGTCGA
>JALCBJ010000027.1 GCA_028066595.1 Thermoanaerobaculia bacterium | reverse complement strand
CGGTGCGCCCTCATTAGGCGGCTCGAAAACGCCGGTTGCCGGCCGGGCCTCTAGGAGGCCTTGCCTGCCGGCTCGTACTGGACGGGATGCGTCGGATCGCGGTCTCGAATCCAGGCGTAGGTCCGCTCGAAGATCCGGCCCTCCCCGGCTTCGTTGCCAAGGGACCAGACGACGATCGAGGCGTGGTTCTTGTCGCGCTCGACCATGCGGCGAGTGCGCTCGGGATGGGCGGGCAGCCAGCTCATGCATTGCCGAGCTGGGTGGAGTCGCGAATGGCCAGGGGATGGCTCTCGATATTCGCCTCGTCGATCACCCAGAGTCCGTAGCGATCCGTGAGCTCGTACCAGAGCGGGTCGTTCGAGTAATGGCCCGATCGAACGGCGTTGATGTTGTTCTGCTTCATCAGCCGGAGGTCGCGAAGCAGAGTCTCGCGGTCGACCACGTGGCTGGTCTCAGGATGGGTCTCGTGACCGTCGACGCCCCGGACTCGGATCGCTCGACCATTGACCAGGAGCTGCCCCCCTCGGATCTCGCCGGTGCGAAATCCCACGTCGTGACGGAGCACGCTCCTCGAAGCGTCCGCCTCGTCCTCGACCTCGATCAGGAATGGATAGAGAAAGGGAGTCTCCGCGGTCCAGGGACGCACGTCTTCCACCTCGATCCGAATCGACTCGAGGCGACTTCCACCGGCGGGAACGGCCACCGACAGATCTCTCCTCGCGATCACTTCGTGGCCACGAGAGGGGTCGAGCAAGGTCACTCGAAGCCCAACAACCCGTTCCCCCGCATGGTCGGTATCCAGCTCCACGTCCAAGTCGAGCCGACCGTGGAGGTCGTCGCCCCCGAAGGAGGTGCGGGCGAAGAAATCGGCCACTCGGCTCTTCGGCTCGGCGACGAGAAAGACGCTTCTCTCGATGCCCGACATCCGAAGCATGTCTTGACTCTCGAGGAAGCTGGGGTCGGTCCAGCGGCGGATCCTCAGGGCGATCAGGTCTTCGCCCTCCCGAACCAGCTCGGTGATGTCGAACTCCGCGGGGGTCTTCGCGCCCTGGCTGTAGCCCGCTTCCCGACCGTTGATCCAGACCCGCAGGCTCGAACGCCCGCCCCCGAAATGGAGGACGATGCGCCGGCCCTGCCAATCGGCCGGGAGGTCGAAGCTCCGACGGTAGGAGCCGACGGGATTCTCGCCGCGAGGAGCACGGGGCCAGTCCGACTCGAAGGGGTATCGCTCGTCGAGATAGATCGCGCGGCCGAAACCCTTGACCTCCCAATTGGCCGGTGCCGGGATCTCGCTCCAGCCTTCGGGCTCGAAATCGATCGCCTGAAATCCCTTCGGCGCCGCCGAGGGTCGAGGCGCCCAATGGAAATCCCAGATGCCGTCGAGGGAGAGAAAGTCCGGCGACATCGAGCGATCTCCCACCAGGGCAGCCTCCCGACTTCGGAAGGCGAAGCATGTCGCCCTCGGGGGCCAGCTTTCGGCGCTCGAAAACGAGGTGTGGTTCTCCCAGTCCTCGCCGCTCAGCGACGAGGTGGGACCGAAGACCGCCCTGCGCCGTGCCCAACGCTCGGACGCCGGCAGCCGACTCGACGCCTCTTCGATCTCCCGGGCTTCCCGCTGGGTCAGCAGCAGGAGGTGGGCGGCCGTCCAGCTGAAGTGTCGGACGTTGCGTCCCTCACCGGTGGTCGGATGGTAGTTCTCCCGCAGAGCCGGCCCCTTCTCCGACGCTCCTTCGAGATACTCGACGAGCTGATCCTGGAGGGCCTCGGCATCGTCCTGGAATCCGTAGCGCCGGAGACCCTCGATGCCGAAATAGGCCTGATCGAGCCAGACCAGCCCCCGCCAATGGCCATCCGAGAACCCCCCGTCATCCGCTGCGACGGTCGGAAAGGGAAGATAGGTCCGAAACTTCGTGTTGTCGAGCATCACTTTCCGCACAGCCTCCGCCTGCTCCGGGCGGGCGACGCCGGTCCACAGAGGCGTCCAACCCTCGGGGCCCTCCACCGGTAAGAGCTCACTCCCGTCGATCCACAGGTCATGGAAGAACCCCGAAGACGGATCAAACACGGTATCGCGAATCTTCTCGCGAAGCCGAAGGGCCTCGTCCCACCACGAGAGCGCCTCTTCCTTGCGCCCTAATTGCAGAGCCAGGTTCTGGAGGGCCAGCTCCTCCCGGAAGAGGTAGCTGTTCAGGTCCACCGATTCCTGGTCCATCGACCACGCTTCGGGCCCGTTCTGCAGCATCTTCGTGTGATCGAAGCGGACGGCGTTGTCCATGCCGCTCTCCCACCGGGCGGCCTCCAGGGCCGTCGGTCGAGCCGTATTGCAGAGGCCGTCTCCGTCGTGATCTCGGTCCCGGTACCACCAGCGGTGATAGCGGACCAGGTGGGGTAGAGCTCGGCGACGAAGTCCAGGTCCCCCGTGGCCTCGTAGATCGTCTCGATGGCCCAGCCCGCGAGGGGAGGCTTGGTATCGCGTCTATTGTCTTCCTCCGCGTCGAGATAGACCACGTCGGCGATCATGCCGGCCTCGTTCTGATGTTCGAACATCAGTCGTACCTGGTCCTTGGCGAGCTGCGGATGAAAGAGCACCAGCGCGACGGCGTGTTTCCACGAATCCCACGCCCAGAAGCCGTTGAAATACCAGACGTTACTGGAGGAAAAGAGACCTCCGTGACGCATCCTGCCGACCGGCGAGCGCCAGTTGTTGACCAGGGTCTGAAGTGACTTCACGGCCAGGATCTGCAACGGATCCGAAGGGTCGCGCCCGGTATCGATG
This sequence comes from Thermoanaerobaculia bacterium, assembly GCA_028066595.1. Classification (GTDB taxonomy): domain Bacteria; phylum Acidobacteriota; class Thermoanaerobaculia; order Multivoradales; family J023; genus JAUIJL01. Next base: position 74,339 of record JALCBJ010000027.1, on the reverse strand, counting down.
GACGACAACCAGAGCTGCCATCTCTGCCGCTGCTCAGCCTCGAGTGAGCCGATCTGCTGGAGCCTCTCTTCGAGCCGGGATCTTTCCGGCGCCTCGTCTCCGTCCAGCACGAGGGTCATCGAAGCGCCGATCTCCACCGTCTGGCCCGGAAGGACGTCGAGCTCCACGATCTCGGATCGGAATCCGGCTTCGCCCGAGTCGACCGTCGAGCTCGGGAGAGTGATCACGAGTTGGGAGTGGTCCGCCAGCAGAACTTCGAGGCCACCCTCCTTGGTCTCTAGCCGAGCCTGATCGCCGAAGACCTCGCCCGCGAAGGCCAACCTGGCTATTTCCCGCTCACCGGTCGCTGAGTGGAAGCGCCAGCGCAAGAGAGCGCATTCCGGGCGTCGACCTCAGCTCCGGCCCCGACAAGGATCTCGCCAGTACTGTCGCGCCCCCGGCGGGCTGCGATATGAAGCGCAGAGTTGGAATAAGAATGTTCACGAGCCTCGAGATCGGCTCCGGCATCTAGCAGACGACGCAGAACCGATGGATGGCCTGCGGACGCAGCGGTCATCAACGCGGTGTATCGCCATCGCCCGCGGAGATCAGGATCTGCCTGGCGCCTTAGCAACAGATCCACGATCGACAGGTGACCGAGCGACGCCGCAACCAAGATCGCCGGATCGCCTGACTCATCGCGAACGTCGGGCGAACCTCCTCCAACGAGAACGGCACGCATCCCATCCAGATCTCCAGCCCGGACGGCCTCGAACAGGACGTGCTCGAACGCAACGGCTTCGGACGCGACAGCCCTGCTCTCCTCGAACACTCCTACCCAGACCAAGATCAGGCTTGCGAGTACCGCGTGCCGCCAGCGGCCCCAACCCCGACTCGTTTCGGGGTATCTGAACGCTACCTGCTGGGGACGATCTCCCAAGTCCCACTCTCCTCGACTGCGCAAACGCCCCGCAACCGAGAGCGACTCCCTCGGAGGCTATGGGGCGCTCTGCCGAGGAGCGTTCAATCGCAGATCGACCCGTGCCCATACCCGGCCGAACCGCGAGGCCAGATTGACGATCGGCCCCGGGCCTGGGGCCGATCCCAGGCGCCCCATGTCGGCAGCGCCCCCGTCGTGAAGCCCTACTCCGCGTCTTTCTGACTGATGAAGTGCTGGTGCAGGTGCTTCCCGCTGACCGAATTCGAGAAGGAGTTCGCAGCGGCCAGCCCCCAGCCGACGCCACCGAATAGGATCTTGCCGAACAGTCCGGCGGCGACATGGGCGATGCCGCGTTTCACCTCGCCGTCGATCAGCAAGCTGGCGCCCGGTGTCACGAGGCCTTCCCCGAGAATCTTGATCGCATTGGTTCCGCTACCCGTATTCTCAGCCATTTTCTTCGCTCCTGCTTTTGATGCCGGCTTCTTGGCAGCCGGTGTTCGTTTCGAGGTCTGCTGCCCGCGAGACATGTTTCCGCTCCTGGTTGTGATGCCGGCTTCTGTTCAGCCGGCGTTCGTTGAGAGATCTACTGCCAGCGAATCGCCACCGAGGCAGCGGCCTCGCTACGGTCTGGGTTCAAAGAGACTTCCCTTGATGCTCATCGGGATCCTGTCTCGGCACCAACCTCACTCCACGCATTGCTATTGGACAACCTGTGTGAGATCTTAGCACAAGCGACGGAGAAAAAGAAGAATCCTCAAATCGTCCTACGATTTCGGGAAAACAATTGAGCGGTGCCTGGAGCTCGTTACAGGAGGTCTTCGCGAATGGCCACGAGAAAGAGTGCAGGAACCTACGTTCTCGGAACCGGTCTGTCCCACGACGGATCCGCCTGCTTGCTCAAGGACGGCGTCCTCGAGGTCGCGATCGAAAAAGAGCGGATCACGAGGGTCAAGCACGATGGCTTCAACGATGACGTAGCGATTCGCTACTGCCTCGACGCGGCCGGAATCGGATTCGACGACGTCGATCTCGTGGTGCAGAACGCGAATTTCTCCAACCTGGACCGAGGAGATCAGTTCTTCCAGGGAGAGCGCAGGGCGATTCCAAAAGACGTACGAGTAGAAACCATCTCGCATCACCTCGCGCATGCCTACAGCGTGATCGGCACGAGTCCGCACGACGACATGGCGATCCTGATCATCGATGGCTGCGGCAGCAGCTTCGACGACTGCATCGATCTCGAAGGCGCGTCGCTGGGAGCGGAGCCACCCAGCGATGAGTTTGCCCATCTGATGTTCGAGAAAGACAGCTACTACATCTACGAAAACGGCGAGCTCCGCAGCGTCTTCAAGGACTTCTCCCCATTCGGCCTCTTCCTGAAGTCCTATCTGATGTGCCCGCCGACCACGAAACACTCCATCGGCGGACTCTATTCAGCAGTCAGTCAGTACGTCTTCCAAGGCATGGAAGATCCGGGCAAGCTCATGGGGCTCGCTCCATACGGCAAGCCCGGGGTCTACGACCACCCGGCGTTCGACCTCCAAGACGGACGGGTCTTCGTCAGATACGACTGGATGTCGAGGTTCGACCGGCCCCGTCTCGAGTTCGAGGATCTCGATACGGACTTTCAGTACTACGCCGATATCGCCTATTGGATGCAGCGCGAGATCGAACGAGCGTTGCTTTACGTGGTCGAGTCACGGCACGACATGGTCGCCCATTCCAATCTGGGCTACGCCGGCGGCGTCGCTCTCAATGCCGTCGCGAATGCGCGTATTCTCGCCGAGTCTCCTTTCGAAGATCTCTATATTCAACCCGCGGCGGCGGACAACGGCCTGGCACTGGGCTGCGCATACTACGGCTGGCTCGAGGTGCTAGGCGGTGAGCGCAAACACCATTCCGGGAGCACATACTTCGGCCGCGACTATGGAGACAGCGAGATTCGCCGAACTCTCGACGCCGAAGAGAAGGTGCAGTTCGACTGGTCCGTGGACTACGTCGAGCGCACCGCGGAGCTCCTGGCCCAGGGAAAGACCGTCGCCTGGTTCGACGGCCGATCCGAATTCGGGCCTCGCGCCCTGGGCCGGCGCAGCATCCTCGCCGATCCGAGGCGAGCCGAGATGGTCGGCCACATCAACCGCAACATCAAGCGGCGTGAGGACTTCCGCCCGTTCGCACCGTCGGTCGCGGTGGAGGACGCCGGTCGCTTCTTCGATTGCGACCACGCCAGCCCCTACATGATTCTCGTCGCGCCGACCCGCGAGGAGTGGCGCTCGCGGATCCCGGCCGTCGTCCATTGCGACGGTTCAGCGCGGCTGCAAACGGTGAGCCGCGAGATGACCCCCAGGTACCACGATCTCCTCAAGGCCTTCGAGCGCCATTCCGGCATTCCGATCCTGCTCAACACTTCGCTCAACCGCCGCGGCATGCCGATCGTCGAGACACCGCAGGAGGCCCTCGACTTCTTCCTCGAATCCGAGCTCGACGCGCTCGTCATCAACGGCTTTCTGGCCACCAAGCGAGGCTCTACGACAACCGAAGAAATCCCCGCCGACCGCACACCAGACTGGCGACAGAAGCTCGATCTGATCTACGGCACGGAGGCTTGAGCGCCTGTGTCCTTCGGAGCTCCAGCGCCCTTCGGCCGCGTCATTGAGCAGCCTCCGTGTTTTTCAGGAAGCTGAGCGACGCATAGATCTTGCGCCGAGGGTCGAGGATCCGACTACGGCCGTGGAGGAAACGCGTATTGTCGATCACCGCCACGTCGCCGTCTTGCCACGAGATCTCCTGGAGGTGATCTTCATAGAGGTCGTCGATCTCCTCCTGAACCCCGGGAGGAATCGGAGATCCGTTCTCGAGCTTCACGGTTTGACCCGGGTACGGTCCACGGAGGCTATTGGCAAAGGCCTCACGACCATCGGCGCCTCGGCTGACCGCTGAGCAAGAGTAGGACGTCTCGAGGAAGCCGTCCGGCCGGAGCTGATATTCGAACCCATCCACGCCGCGAAAAACCTGCGCGATGTGATCGGCGCTTATCTCGAGGCCATCGGTCGGCTCATCGAGCTGGTGCGCGACGTACACCTTCCACATGCTCTCGGGATACGCGCGGTGGTAGGAGATCCGATGATCCTCGAATAGCCGTCGCGTCGACGGGTTCATCTCCTGCCACACGTTGGCACCATCACAGTACGTCGTCGCGCCGCCCCGCCGCGCCGCCGTCTGGCAGTAGAACCAGATGAGATCCGGGCGAAACGGACTATTGGCGTTCTCGCTATGCAGTCCGATACCACCTTCCCCGGCGTCGACGAGCTGCGCGCTCTTGTTGTGGAACTTGCGGCTCGGGTCCAGGGTCACGCGATCGCTGTTGGCTGCCACGAGCTGATGGAAGTCCTCGAGCACGCCCTCGAAACCGCGAAGCAGCACGAGCCCGGCATCGGCGACTGCGGCCATCAGGGCATCTCCGTCGATGGCGGACAGGGGCTCGCCGAGCCCGGCATCGATTCTCTTCGCGCTTCCTTCACCAAGTTGCCGGAGCTGAGCAAGCATCGTCGATGCCCTCTTTCGTCGAATCTGTTGTGTGGGGTTACGGCCATACGACTCTACGCCAGCAGAGAGCTTCCGGCAACCAAAACTCGGTACATAAAGAAAGATCCGGTGAATCCGCACAAACATCTCGGCCATTTTCCACGATCGCATGGCCGCTCGGTGATAGAATCTCCACAAGCATCCCCAAAGAAGACGGATCATCGATCGCGCGACTCCGAGAGGACGAACGAATGAGCGAGAAAGCTGTACACGACGCTCGGCAGAGCGAACAAGATCTCTTTCAGGTCGTCATCAATCACGAAGAGCAGTACTCGATCTGGCCGGATGGACGTGAGAACGCTCCTGGCTGGCGTTCGGAGGGCACGCGAGGCACGAAGCAGGAATGCCTCGACCACATCGAAGCCGTCTGGACTGACATGCGCCCGCTCAGTCTGCGGAAAGAGATGGAGCGACTCGCCGCAGAGGAGGCTGAACAGCCGATCGAGGACGAACCCGTCGAGGACGAGGAGCCCAGTCTGGTCGAGCGGCTGTCGAATGGCGATCACCCCGTCACCGTAGCCGCGGGCCCCAAGGACGACCTCGAAACATTCGCCCGCTCCGTCGAGCGCGGTTACGTTCACGTCAAGTTCACCGAGACCCGGGGCGGCACCGAGCTCGGCTTTCGTCTAGATCAAGAGGAGAGCGATCTCGGCGAAGATCTTCGATCCGGCGAAGGGAAAGTTCATCTCGTCGGCCGGTTGACACTCGACTTCGAGGATGTGATCTGCCGCGCCGAAATCGACCTCCAGACCCTCGAAGGCACCGGTTGCCTGCAGCCGATCGAGGCCGCGTCGCCCTGACCCCTCGCCGCGCCACCCGTCACCAGGAAGAAGAGAGCCATGACTCCCGAAGAAGAAAGTCGATCCACCCCGGTCATCACCGCGGTCAAGAGCGGCGACCGCGCGACGCTGATCCAGATCCTGGACGAGGGCGCCGACGTCAACCAGCAGGATTTCCACGGCTGGACGCCGCTCAATTGGGCGGCCGGACGAGGCGACGTAGAAGCCGTCAGCCTTCTCCTCGACCGCGGTGCCGATCCTGCTCGGGTTGGGACCGATGAGAGGACCGCCTACCAGATCGCAATCGCCGCGGCGCGGGAGGACGTCGCCCGTCTGCTGGTGAAGCGCGGAGCCGCACCGGAGTCCGGCGCGGACAGGCCGTACTGTCGCGCCTACGAGGTCGACGCGCTCCGCGCCTTCGAAGGCTGGCCCGAAGAAAAGGCCCACTCTCGAGAGAACGGTGACCAAGCTACACAGTCCGAAGACATCGCCTTGGACGACGTGGTGTTCCTCCATCAGGATCTCACGGTGACCCGATCCGCATGGCATGGCGAGGACGTGCTATTCGATCGCGTAGACGACGCGTGGCGGGAGTTCTGTCGGCGCGAGCTCGAGTTCGAGGTGCCCGACGACTTCGACCTCCTCCCCGCCGCAGAGTAGGGCGCGATTCCCGGCTGACCTGCTTCTCGGGTCGAATGGAGCCGCCACCTCGAGTCGCTCTTGGGTGAAACTACGGCGATTGCGAATCGGGCGTCTCGGTATCTGGAGTCTCTGGCGCGGGGGCTCGATTCTCGGCCGGGTTACCTGGCGACTCGAGCCCGCCCAGGATGATTGGCAGGCCGTCCTCTCCGGCTCCGATGACGACGATCTTGCTGTTCTCCGAGCGTGCGAGCTCGAGCGTCGCGTCGATTCCTTTCCATTTCAGGTACCGCTCCGAGATTCCCTCGGAGACCCGGTCTTGGAAGGCCCGGATGCCATCGGCTTCGATCGCCTTGCGGCGTGCCTCGAGAAACTCCCTGGTGAGCCGGAACTCGTACTCGAGCATGCGATGACGCTGCACCAGCTTGTCTTCGATGGACTCCGAAACACTCGCGGGGAGCTTGATGCTGCGGATCAAGAAATCTTCGAGGTGCAGGAAACCGGCGGTCGAAGGATCGCGCGCTCCGGTGGCGACCATGACGAATTGGTCGCCGTCTTGCTCCACGATTCCTTCGTCCTCCAGCTCGGCCAAGAACCTGGGCGCAGCCGACGGATCGATTCCCAGGCGGGTGGCGACGTCATCAGCGGACAGCGGACCCTGACGTAACAAGTCGAGAACGCGCCAGCGGACCGGCGCGTCCAACGCCTGCTGGGAGTAGAGGTACTCCCGTCGCGGCTCGTGGCGAAAATAGAACTGTCTCGTCAGGCGGTCGAAGATGGCCCGTTCGATCTTCTCCCGTGAATCGGAATAGAGCTCGTCCGGGCGGAACTGACCGATCTCATGGCGCACCTGGGCGCCGATCTCGGGCACCAACAGCACCTCGCGATAGCGCGGACCGACGGTCTTGTGAAGCGTTGCAAGATCACTGGCGATCGGTCGGTAGCGGACCGTTACTTCCAACTCGACCCGCAGGCCGTCGGAGGTCAGGATGTCGTAGCTAGGGCTCAACTCCTGGAGTCGGATGTCATAGAGGTAGAACAGATCCCAAGGCCACTTCGCCTGGAGTCCCTCGCCATAGATGTGGTCGACAACCGTTCCGCGGCCGAGCCCGAAGAATCCGAAGCGTTGCCACTTGACGGCCGCATGACCTGGAAGCACGCTGATGAAGATGTCCGGGATCAGATAGACGAACATCATCGACAGGAGCAGCAGGGTGATCGAGATCCCGAGGCGGCGCTGCAGAATCCAGATTCGCAGTCGGCGCAGCCAACGTCTCATCGTTCCTCCAATCCGGCGCCGTCGCCAGTGATGAGCCCTTCCTCGAGCTTGAGGGTCCGGTCGGCATGGTCGAAGTACCGATCGTCATGGGTCACGACGACGACCGCCTTGCCTCGTTCCTTGAGCTCGGGCAGCAACTCTTCGTAGAATTTCTTGCGAAAGGCCGGATCCTGATGCGCGGCCAGCTCGTCGAAGACGTAGATCGGCCGGTCTTCCAGCAGGCTCACGAGTAGGGCGACACGTCGCCGCTGACCTCCGGACAGGTCCAGGGTGGTGAATCGATCTCCCTCGAGCTCCGTCTTGCCCTCGAGCTGTACTTGGCGGAGCAGCGCTGTGAACTCGTCGGCCGGCGGTGTCGGCAGGCCGTAGAGGCGATCGAAGAGATAGGCCTCCGCCGGCACATATGTGAAGAGTGCCCGATAGGCCTCGTACCGATCGTCGTCGACTCTCGCACCGTCGATCGCAATGTCGCCCTTGCGCGGGAGATAGAGACCTGTGAGTACCTTGATGAAGGTGGTCTTGCCCGATCCATTGCCGCCCGTGACGAAAAGCAGCTCACCACATCGGACGGTGAAATCGAGCGGCCCGATCTGAAACGGCGTCTCGGCCCTCGGATCGTCGTAGCGGAACGAAACGCGATCGAACGAAATCTCGCGGAATGACTCGAGCGGCTCCTGAGTTTCGAGAGCACTGGAGAACGTCGCGTCGAGCGATGCTTCGAGCTTGGCGATGTGCTCGGCGGCTGCGTCGGCCTCGAAGTAGAGCGGAACTGTGCCCAGCAGGCCGAAGATGGGGCCGATCAAAAAGAGGACAGCCGCGGTCGAATCGATGATCGCGTCGCTGTAGGTGTCCGAGAACCTCGGCACGAGGAACACGAGAATGCCCAGCAGCGAATAGATCGACGTCTGTGAGAAAACGAAGTGATTCGCGAGCGCCGACCTGGCCTCGGTCTTGATCCCCCGAGTGACCTCGGAAATGCCATGTACGGATTCGTAGAGCTCCTGGCTGCGGGGACCGTGGATCCTCACCTGCGGGAACCCGTCCAGCAGACTACTCAAACCATCGAAGAGCCGATTCTCGGATTCTGTTGCTTCGTGCAGGGCCGCGGTGAGTGCTTTGCCGCGCTTGAAGTGAATCGCGCTCGCCAGCGCGACGAAGCCGGCGGCGAAGACGAACGCGACGCGGCTGACCCACAAGAGATACATCGAGGCGAAGACGATCAGAATCAGGTACTGGGAGGCGGTGACGAGCGGCATCGACGCCTGCGAGATGGTCAGCGTGTCTTTGTTGACCGCAGAGTAGATCTCCGACCGGCCGATCTTCTCGAGTGGTTCCAGATCGGCGCGGCGGATCTTGTCTGCGATGCGCACCCGGATCTTGTGGAGCACCAGCTCGATCTCCGACACGCCGGCGACGAGGATCTTCCGCTGAGTGACGACGTAGATCGCGATCGCCAAAACGAAGAGCGCCAGGAGCCTCAATGAGGCAGCTTCCCGGTCCATCTCGGATTCCCCGGTCGACCCGGCCGATGCGCCAGATGCTGCCTCACCGAAGGGACCGAGGACGGTCGGGGAAGCCACGCTTCGAGATCTCCCGGCCTCGGCTTGCCCGCCAGAAGGGTGAGACATCGGCAGGCCGCCGGCATCCGGGCCCTCGGAGCCTTCCCGTTCCTGCTCAGCGCGCGGAGGAGCGGCGATCGAGGCGGCGTGATTGACGATCGCCAAGATCGTCGCGCTCGAAGCACCGGCGAGGAGAGCCAGCACCAACAGTCGGCGAACGGCGAGGGTCGACTCTCGCTTGAGAAGCTCGACAAGACCCATCGGATTCTTCGCGAACGGCATCCTTCGATTCCTCAGAAGCAACGAATCGTCAGTTCGACCCTGAGTTCACGAACTCGGCGAGCTCAAGGGTACTCGTAGCGCGGCGCAGTAAGCAGGAGGATCACGAGCCCTGCCATCGGCGTCGCCACCAAAGAGAGGACCAGGAAGCCGAGAAACCCCATGGCCCGCTTCCTACCGAGAAACCCGACAAACAGGCTCGCTAAAGCGTAGACGACGAACATAGCTCGGCTAGCTCCTTGGTCGCACCTGGATGACCGGACCCAGGCAGCGCAAACATTGGATTGGTATCTGTCGAACAGCTGATCGCACTATAGCAGAGAAAATGCATCTACAAGCACAGGAGGCGTTGCCCGGGCCAAAATATCGTGTTAAGGTACAGACGAAATCCACAAGAAACCGCAGACGTCGCGAAATTCAACCCCGACGTCAACCGACTAGCGGAGAGTTTCTGTTTTCTCGAAAACAGGCGCCTCTATGAAGTCACTCCGAGTATTCCCTCCTCTGGCGGCGGATCGGAAATCCGAGACTCTCGTAGAACATCTTGCTCGTCTGGGTGCGCTCCACGACGAACGAGTTGCACTCTCACACCTCGATAGCAAGGGGAACGAGACAGCCAGCGTGAGCTATGGGCAACTGATGCGACGGTCCTCGGCCCTGGCCGCTCGGTTGCGCGAGGACACAGACTCCGGCGAGTCGGCCATCCTGCTCTTTCGCGCCGGGATCGATTTCGTCACGACCTACCTCGCTTGCCTGCAGGCAGGAATCTTGGCGACACCCGTCTTCCTGCCGCGATCAGAGAGTCAATTCGCCAGTCTGCTGAGTATCTCGGCTGCCGCAGAAGCCCGAACCTGGTTGACGACCGCTTCCGTGCGCTCCCGGGTCCGTCGATGGATCGAGAGCGGTATGGCGCCGGATACCCGGCTGATCGCCATCGACGAGCTCGATCTATGCGAATCCGACTTCGAGGGCGGGATCCAGCTGCCGAAACCGTCCGATCTCGCGATGCTGCAGTTCACGTCCGGGTCCACTGGTCAGCCCAAGGGAGTCATGGTCAGTCACGGCAATCTGCTGGCCAATAGCGTGGCGATCCAGGAGCTGCTCGCGAGCGACGAAGATTCGGTCTTCGTCTCCTGGCTGCCCCATTTCCACGACATGGGCCTCGTCAGCGGCATCTTGCAACCATTGTTCGCCGGCTGTCGCGCGTACCTGCTCGACCCGCTCTCGTTCCTCAAACGCCCCCATCTATGGCTGGAGGCCATCTCGCGCTACGGCGGCACACACACCGTCGCTCCCAACTTCGCCTACGACCAATGTGTCGCCAAAGCCGCGGTGGACGGTATCGCCGAGGACATGGATCTCAGCACCTGGCGCAGCGCGGTCAACGGCGCGGAGCCGGTCCGCGCTCGGACGCTTCGGCGTTTCACCGAGACGTTCGCTGCCCGAGGCTTTCGAGCCTCCTCGTTTCAGCCGGCATTCGGCATGGCCGAATCGACCTTGATGACGACGATGAAGCCCCCAGGGACGGATCCGGTCCTGCGAACGGTGGACCGTGATGCCCTCGCCGCCGGACGCGTAGACGCAGCAACCGGATCCGATGCGGGTCTGGAGCTCGTGAGCTCTGGTCGCACCCCCAGAGAAACCACGGTGGCGATCGTCGATCCCGAAAGCTCGTTGGAGTGTCCCCCGAACACGGTCGGTGAGATCTGGGTTTCCGGCCCGAGCGTGGCGCTGGGCTATCGAGGGCTGCCCGACGCGTCGATCGAAACGTTCGGCGCGCGACTGGAAGACCATCCGACAACGTTCCTGCGCACCGGTGATCTGGGTTTCCTCGGTACCGACGGCGACCTCTTCGTCACCGGACGGGCCAAGGACGTGATCATCGTCAACGGCGCGAATCGCTATCCCCAAGATCTCGAGCTGACGATCAAGGAAGCGGACATCCGATTTGCACCTGGTCATTGCGCGGTCGTGTCTCTCGACGACGGAACCCGCGAACGCATCGTCGCCGTTCAGGAAATGCCCAAGTCTTTCCGCGCCGATACTGATGACCGATCCTTATTCGAGAAGGCGAATCGAGCGGTAGCCCAGGAACACGATCTGGCAATCGACACGCTCGTCCTCGTCCGCCGCGGCAGCCTGCCGGTCACCACGAGCGGCAAGATCCGCCGTCGCCAGGTCGTGGAGCTGCTTCGCTCCGACGCTCTTTCCGAGATTGCACGGTGGAACCTCGAACGTGAAGCTGCTCCCATTCCCGCGGCGGCTGCCTCCCCACGGGAGCGGATCCATGTACGCGACTGGCTGCTTCGACGAATCGGGGCCATGGTCGGAATTCCGCCATCCGACATCGACACCCGGGAACCTCTTGCCAGCTACGGCTTGGTGTCGCGACAGGCGATCGGATTGACTGGAGAGCTGGAGTCCTGGCTGGGTCGCGAGGTCGAGCCGACCCTGGTCTACGAACATCCTTCCCTCGAAGCTATCGTCGCTCGCCTTTGCGGAGACGAACAGCCTCGTCAACGGCTAAGAAAATCGCCTGCTGGCGAACGATCTATAGCCATCGTCGGGATGAGCTGCAGGTTCCCGGGTGCGCCATCGATCGACGAATACGACCGTTTGTTGGCCGAGGGTCGCTGCGCCATAGGCGATGTGGTGACCGCCCGCTGGCCAGACTTGGAACGCGATCATCCGGACGTCACTCCCGAGGAGATCGAGCAGATCCGGGCATGTGGACTTCTCGACGAAATCGATCGGTTCGATCCAGCGTTCTTCGGCATCGCGCCCCGGGAAGCAGCCGCCATGGACCCACAGCAGCGGCTGATGCTGGAGGTCGGCTGGGAGGCGCTCGAGGACGCGGGCATTGCCGCTGATCGACTGCGAGGGTCGAGCACCGGCGTCTTCGTCGGTATCAGCTCGGCCGACTACGGACTCCAGCGCCTCACCACCGGTCGAGAGGTGGACGGGCACTTCGGAATCGGTGCGGCATCCAGCGCGGCGGCCGGGCGCTTCGCGTACACCCTCGGCCTCGAGGGCCCGGCGCTGGCTGTCGATACCGCATGCTCGTCATCTCTGGTGGCAGTCCATCTCGCTTGCCGAAGTTTGCTCGCCGGAGAGTGCGGGCTGGCGATCGCCGGGGGCGTCAACGTGATCTTGACTCCCGAGCTGTCGATTCACTTCGCACGCGCTGGAATGCTCGCCGGCGACGGCCGGTGTAAGACGTTCGACGAGGGGGCCGACGGCTACGTGCGAGGCGAAGGGTGTGGCGCCGTCGTGCTCAAGCCACTGGATGACGCCGTGGAGGACGGAGACCGCGTCCTGGCGGTCATTCGCGGTTCCGCCATCAATCAAGACGGCCGCAGCAACGGCCTCACAGCTCCGAGCGTCAAGGCACAGGAATCCGTGCTTCGAGAGGCCCTGACCGGTGCTGGCCTCGACGCTGGCGACATCGATCTCCTGGAGGCGCACGGCACCGGCACGAGCCTCGGCGATCCGATCGAAGTGCGGGCCCTCCATCGGGTATACGGCGAAGGCCGCGATCCAGAACATCCGTTGAAGCTCGGATCGGTCAAGACCAACATCGGCCATCTCGAGGCTGCCGCTGGCATCGCTGGTCTGATCAAAGCAACGCTCGCCATCGTCGGCCGCCGGATACCAGCTCATCTCCATCTGAATCGGTTGAACCCCCTGATCGGAGAGATCGGGGCTCCGATCTCGATCCCGGATGCCAGCTCTGCTTGGCCGAGAGGCCGCCTCCGCCGGGCTGCCTTGAGCTCCTTCGGTTTCGTGGGCACGAACGCTCACGTCGTTCTGGAGCAAGCACCCGATCACGCTGGGCCCGAGGAGAGCGCGCGAGGTGCCGAGGTGTCGGACCTCGGTCGTCACCTGCTCTTCCTGTCGGCCAAGAGAGCGCCGGATCTGCGGCAGCTTGCCGATCGGCTCGGCCGGCACCTCGGTGACCATCCGGATCAGCCACTGGCGGACGTCGTGTTCACGTCCAATACCGGTCGTTCGCGCTTCGAATCTCGCGCCGCCGTGCAGTTCTCCGGCCGCGATGGCGCGCGCTCGGTGCTCGCTCGATACGCCCGGGAAGGTCGAGCACCTGGGGTCTTGGAAGCCAGGTCGCGTCGACCGCCGCGGCTCGCCTTCTTGTTTTCGGGTCAGGGAGGGCGGCTGGCAGGACGAGCGGAACGCCTGTATCGCGATCATCCCGCCTTTCGTCGGTCGCTCGATCGTGTGACGGAGCTCTTCGAGCCACGAGTCCGCGACTTTCTCCTCTCCTCCAGGAGCGACGAGACGATACCTACGCCGACAGCGGTCGCACAGCCGGCGCTGTTCGCTCTTCAATATGCGCTCGCCGAGATGTGGATGCATTGGGGACTCGAGCCCCAGGCTGTCTGCGGTCACTCCTTGGGCGAGTACGCCGCGGCTTGTGTCGCTGGCATTCTCGACCTCGAGAACGCCGCTCGCCTGGTTGCCGGCCGCGCACGTCTGATGGACGAGCTGCCGCCCGGTGCGATGGCGGTAATCGCGGCGGACGCCGAGCATGTCGGGCGGATCTTGCGATCGGCCGGTGACGACAGAGTCTGGCTCGCCGCAATCAACGGTCCAAAGCGCACCGCTATCTCCGGTTCCTCCGAAGGCGTCGACGCGATCTGCACCCACCTCGACGCCGAAGGCATCGTCAGTCGCCGTCTGGAGGTCGACCGCGCGTTTCACTCTCCGATGACGGAGCCGATGACGACCCCGTTTCGCCGTCTGCTAGATGGAGCGAGTCTCTCGCCGGCGAAATTGGACTTCGTCTCGACCCTTCACCGCGGGACCACCGAAGTGGATCTGGCTCCCGACGACCCGCAGTACTGGATCGAGCAGATCCGGAGGCCGGTGGACTTCGCCGGCGCAGTCGGGCAGCTGGTCGCCGGCGGCTCGCACAGTTTCTTGGAGATAGGGCCCCAGAATTCGCTGACTTCCCAAGGACGTGCTTGCTTGAACGCCGAGCAGCGAGCTAAGGCCCGTTGGCACACCAGTCTGGATGATCGCGCTGCGCCATGGGATCGTCTCTGCGACACGTTGGCGGCCTTGTTCGTCGAGGGTAGCGCAATCCGGTGGGAGGCCGTCGAAGAGGGTCGAGAATGTCGACGCGTCTCGTTGCCCACCTATCCATTTCGGCGTTCCCGCCACTGGTTCGAGACGTCGAGCGATGGGTCGCGGCGCACCGGGACGCCGTCCTCGGAAACGATCGCGGATGTTCCGACGAGCTCCCATCCTCTGCTCGGGGCACCCACACCCGTCGCCGACCACGACCACCCCGACGTCACCGTCTGGACGTCAGTGCTCACGGCAGATCGCCCGGGCTTCCTCGCGGACCACAAAGTCGAGGGAACGGTGATCTTTCCCGCGGCAGGATTCTGCGAGCTCGCCATGACGGCCTTCCGCTCCCTGGCGGGCCCGATCGGCGTCGAGCTTCATAGCGCGAAATTCGATCGCGCGATGGTCCTGACACCTTCGGAACGGCGGCAGGTCCAAACCCGCTACGAGGCCACAGCGCCCCAGCAGGGTGGTCAGCCAGCGGGTCGGATCACGGTGTACAGCCGATCCGAATCCGCGGCCCCGAGGCCGACCGGCGCCCAGACTCCCTGGAGTCGCCATGCGGAGTTCCGCGTCCGCGGCATCGAGCAGACACCGGAGCTCGAGGATCTCGACGCCGTCCGTTCCCGCTGCGGTGAGGCCATCCCGGGCAGCGATTTCTACGAGCAGTGGACCGAACGCGGCAACGAATGGGGACCGGCCTTCCAGGGCCTTCGTCGTGTTTGGTGCGGCGCCGATGAAGCGCTCGGACTCGTGGAGATACCGGAAGGATTGGAAGTCGAGGGCTACCTGGCACATCCCGCCCTCGTCGACGCTTGCGGGCAGGTCCTGGCGGCCTGCGTCCAAGATCGGACCGCTGGAGCTTTCGTAGGTCTCGACGCTGGATCCCTCGAGCTGCATTCGCTCGTGGGCTCCGGCCCGCTGTTCAGTCATGCCATCGTGAGTCAGATCGAGTCTGGCGGTAGAAGAGTGTGTGGCGACCTGCACATCCGTAGCTCTGACGGCTCACTTCTCGCCAGAGTCCGCGGACTGCGCCTCGAGTTCATCGCCAGCGGCCGGCGACCAACCGCGTCGTCCGAAGCTCTCCTGCGACTTCGCTGGCAGGCCGTCGAGCCCCTCGAGGTACCGCGAGACGACCCGAAGGACCATCCGCCAGTTCCCTCGTCTTGGCTGCTCGTGGGGCATGACGGCGTGACCTGCGAGGCTTTGGCCACGGCACTGGTCCAGCGCGGCTCCGAGGTGCAGATCGCAAAGATCGACCCGTCTCGATCCATTCGTCACGCCTTGAAGGACATGCGGGGCGAATTCGGCGTCGTCGACCTGCGGTCCATCGAGATAGCCGAGGCCGACGGCGATGCGATCGAAACCTCCGAGGACGACGCCAGCCCCGGTGCTCATGCCGCACGGAGGATCGACCGACTCTTGGCGCAAACCTCCGACCTGGCTGCCGCGATCGGCGAGCGCGGAGACGCACGGCTGTGGATCGTCACCCGAGGCGCGTGCGTCACAGAACCCGAATCTACGGCGTCGTCCGGGCACACCAAGGGCTCCGTCGACCTCGTGGGACTGACGGGCACCGCGCTTTGGGGTATGGGACGTAGTCTGTCTCTCGAGCAGCCTCGCCTATGGGGCGGCCTCGTCGACCTCGAACCCTCCGACGCTTCCGCAGATGTCGCCGAGGCCCTGGCGACGGCTCTGGAGGATTTCCAGGGAGAAGACCAGATCGCGGTTCGCGGAAGCGAGCTCATGGTGCCGCGGCTGACCCGCGGCTCCGAGCCGAAGGCTGGCCACCGGCCAGCATTGCGTGCAGACGCCACCTACGTGATCACCGGCGGTCTCGGTGGCCTCGGCCTGACATTCGCCCGTTGGCTGGTCGCGCGGGGTGCGAGACGTCTTGTCCTGATGGGGCGGTCAGGTCTGCCTCATCGGCGGAACTGGCGGGACCTCGATCCGATGACCCCAGCGGGCCGACGCGCCCGCCGAGTGCTGGAGCTCGAGTCCCTGGGAACCTCGGTTCATCTCGCCCAGGTGGACGTGGCAGACGAGGGAGCCATCGGGAGCTGGTATCGAGAGTTCCGCGACGAGGGCTGGCCGGAGATCCGAGGCGTGATTCACGCCGCCGGAGCGATCCGACACGGCCTCGTCGGTGAGCTGAACCGTGAGGCTCGGCGCGAGGTGCAGGGCGGCAAGGTCACGGGGGCCTTGGCGTTCGATCAGCTCTTCCCCGAGCTCGATTTCTTCGTTTTGTTTTCCTCGGCTTCGGCGACCTTGAGCTCCCCCGGTCTTTCCTCGTACGCCGCAGCCAACGCAGTTTTGGACGCCCTGGCCCACGCGCGTAGCGCGCGTGGTACGCACGCGCTCAGTCTCGCCTGGGGAGCTTGGAACGAGGTCGGTTTGGCCGCCGAAGCTCGTGTTGTATCAGGAGGTGGATCCTTCGAGTTCGCGAGTGGCTCCCTAGAAATCGAACAGGGCCTCGAGCTCGCCGATCGGCTGTGGTCCGAATCCGGACACGTCGTCGTCCTCGACGCCGACTGGCACCAGTGGGCGAAACGGTATCCGTCGGCCGCCGGCCAGGCGATCTTGGAACGTCTCGTGGGACCGATCGACGCCGAGAACGGCCATGCCGTCGATACGGCCTCCAAATGGCTCGACTCACCGGAAGATCTCCTACGGTGGCTCACCGGCGAGACTGCGCGAGTGCTCGGAGCCGCGGAGGCGGACCTGGATCCCGAAGCACCCTTGACGGCGATGGGTCTCGACTCGCTGATGGCCCTCGAGTTGCGCCATCGACTCGAGAGCGCCTGCGGCGTCGCCTTGCCGACCCTCCTGCTGATCCGCGGACCGTCGTTGAGGGAGCTCGCCAGGCGCCTGCCCGAGCTACGCCGTGACGAATCTCGGGGGCCTCGTTTGACGTCGTCAGAACGTGACCCGAAGGCGTCGTTCCCGCTGTCCCATGGGCAGCGAGCACAATGGCTCCTCTACGAGATGGCACCGGAAAGCGCCGCCTACCACGTGTCGTTCTCGGCGCGGATCCGGGCTCGCATCCAGACGGAACCCATGGCCTCCGCACTGCGTCGGTTGCTCGAGCGTCACCCGATTCTCGGCCTGCGTATCGAAACCCACGACGGTCAGCCCCGACAGCGACAAGGCGGCGCCGAAGCCTTCGAGCTCGAGATCACGGACGCCGGCTCTTGGTCGTCCGAACGTCTGCGGAGCGAGGTCGAGCAGACCTACCTCCGGCCTTTCGACCTTCGCCGAGGTCCGGTCCTACGAGTCCACCTGTTCGAGCGCGCGACGGGCGATACGGTGATACTGCTCGTGGTTCACCACATCGCTTGCGACGGCCTATCTCTCGGACTCTTGGTCGCGGACCTCGGCGTTCTTTATGCAGAGGCCTGTGGCGGCGACCCGGCGGAGCTCGCGCCGCTACCGATCGACTACGCCGACTATGTCGACTGGCAAACGAAGCTGCTCTCGGGAGACGCAGGTCAGAGCCTCCTCGACTACTGGCGGAACCGCCTCGACGGCACCTTACCGGTCCTCGAGATTCGTTCGGAACGACCACGCCCGAGCATCCAGACCTATCGCGGACGATCCCTTCCGCTGGCGATCGAGCCGGAGATCGCCGCCAAGCTGCAGACCCTGGCGCAAGTCGAAGGCACCACGCTCTTCGCCGTACTGCTTTCGCTCTACGCCACCCTGCTCCACCGTGTGACCGGGCTCGACGATCTGCCGATCGGAACACCTGCCGCAGGCCGAACCGACCGCGAGTTGGAACAGCTCGTGGGTCACTTCGTCAACGCCGTGGTGGTCCGCTGCGATGCCGAGGGCGATCCTTCGTTCCGCAAGTTCCTCCACCGGATGCGCCGAGATCTGCTCTCAGATCTCGACCATCAAGACATGCCATTTCCGCTGTTGGTCGAGAAGCTGCAACCGGATCGCGACGCAAGCCGGCTGCCGCTCTTCCAGGTCGACTTCGTCTATCAGGGCAAGGCGGACTCGGGGGAGGCTCTGCAATTGCTCTCCGGTGGAGCCGCCACCCGCGTGTCTTGGGGTGGACACGAGCTGACCCCATATCCATTGGCACAGCAGGAAGGACAGCTGGACCTTTCCTTCGAAATGGTCGAGGCCGGTGACGGCCTGATCGGCTCGGCGAAGTACAACGCCGATGTGCTCGAAGAAGCGACCGTCGTTCGCTTGATCGACCATTTCGCCCGTCTCGCCCGTCACGCGGGCGCCGAGCCGGACCTGCGCCTTTCCCAGCTCGAGATCCTGGAACCGCACCAATTGCAGCGGTTGATCCTCGACCATCAAGGCCCCAAGGTCGTCTCCGAGGAGCCGGATGCGCTGCTTCACAGAACCTTCGAGCGCCAGGTTGCGGAGACTCCCGACTCCATCGCCATGGCGACCGTCGACGGATCGCTGACCTTTCGCGAGCTCGACCGCAGGGCCGAGGCGCTGGCCAACTCTCTATCCGAGCGTGGAATCGGTGCCGAGGCCCTGGTGGCGGTCGCTGCCGGTCATACCCTCGATCAGGGTATCGGCATCCTCGGCGTTCTCAAGGCGGGCGCAGCGTACCTTCCGGTGGCCACCGACCTCCCGGCGTCCCGGGTCGAGGCCATGGTGGCCAACTCCGGATCCCCGGCGATCCTGACTCGCTGCGAGCTCCTGGAATCCCTACCTTCTTCGACCACTCGACTCTCGATCGCGCAGCTGACTCGCGGACCTGCCGCGGTGCGTAGTGGTCCGATGGCCTTGCCAGAGAATCCGGCCTACGTCATCTACACCTCCGGCTCCACCGGCTCCCCAAAAGGTGTGTCGATCCCCCATCGCACGATCGTCAATCACATGCGCTGGATGGCACGGCGGTTCCCCTTGGGCCCCGGCGATCGTGTGCTTCAGAAGACGCCGGTCGGCTTCGACGCTTCGATCTGGGAGTACTGGGCTCCGTGGCTCGCGGGTGCGACGTTGGTCATGCCACCAACGGACGCCCTGAACGATCCCGATCGACTACTCGCCGTGATCCGGGAAGAACGGATCTCGATCCTGCAGGTGGTACCGACACTGCTGGAGATCCTGGTAGAGAATCCGCGCTGCGCCGAGTCCTTCGCCGGCCTGCGGCGACTCTTTGTTGGTGGAGAGGCGTTGGCAGCGGATCTACCTGCTCGAGTCCGTCGACTCGTGGGCGATCAGCTCGACATCGTCAATCTATACGGGCCCACCGAAGCGACCGTCGATTCGACGACTTGGGTGGCGACCACCTCGGACGCAGCACTCGACGTACCGATCGGCCTCCCGATCGACAACGTGCGGGCATACGTCCTCGACGACCGACTGTCTCCCGTCCCGACAGGAGTAGATGGCGAGCTCCATCTGGCCGGTGCCGGCATCGGACGCGGATACGTGCGGAATGCCGCCGAAACCGCGGGCCGTTTCCTGCCAGATCCCTACGCGACGGAGAAAGGCCAGCGTCTCTATCGGACCGGCGACCTCGCTCGTCGGCGGGACGATGGCGCGCTCGTGTTCTCTGGCCGTAGGGATCGTCAAGTGAAGCTTCGAGGTCACCGGATCGAGCTCGGCGAAGTCGAAGCGCAGCTTCGGAGCCTGGCGGCGATCGGCGAAGCTGCAGCGGCCATTCGTCGAGATGCCTCTGGGTCGGCGAGCCTGATCGCGTACGCCACATCGACCGAGGGTCGGTCGATCCGCTACGGCGACATTGCCGCGAGTCTGCGAGACCGTCTGCCGGGCTACATGATTCCCAGTGCCGTGATCGAGCTGGACGCCCTTCCTCGCACGCCGAGTGGCAAGCTCGACCGACGGGCGCTGCCTTCCGTGACCGCTGCCGAGCGTGATCTGGACATTCCTGTCGTCGAGCCCGGCTCGCCCACCGAGCGATCGATCGCAGCGATCTGGAACGAC
Source organism: Thermoanaerobaculia bacterium (assembly GCA_028066595.1). GTDB lineage: Bacteria > Acidobacteriota > Thermoanaerobaculia > Multivoradales > J023 > JAUIJL01. Next base: position 54,296 of record JALCBJ010000027.1, on the reverse strand, counting down.
GTGCTCGGTCACGACAAAGCCGGCGTCCACGACAGCTTCTTCGAGCTCGGAGGCCACTCCCTGTCGATGTTGCGGGTCCACGAGCGCCTGCGCCGTGAGCTCGGCGTCGAGGTGTCCGTGGTGACGCTGTTCCAGTATCCGACCATTCATTCCTTGGCGGACTTCCTAGACCACGGAGCCCAGGAAGATGGGCTCGCCGATCGCACGGCGAGCCGGCAGCGGCAACGGGGCCACAGGCCCGACGCGGCTTTGCGACGCCGGCAGGCGCGCAGGGCGCTGGGCCAGAGCCGCGACGCGAGCGGATCCTACCCCGCGAAATCCGAGACCGCCGAAGATGCCAGTGGCATCCACGCGCAATACCAGGAAGCTTGACCTCGCATGATTCCCGAAGGCTCGGCCGTGCCGTCACTGTTCCCCGATTCCTCCGCGTCGCCGGGTGGACGAGGAATTCGGCGAGGCGAACCGCCCACGTCAAGGCGTCATCGCGGACATCCAAACCTCGGACTACCAGGACCCTCCACCGTCCTCCTCGTTCCGCCGTCGTACCCGGAGCACTCAGATGTCTGAAACCCAGGGTGTTGCCATCATCGGAATGTGGTGCCGAGCTCCCGGCGCCTCGTCTCCCGCCGAGCTTTGGGAAAACCTCCGTCACGGCAAGGAGTCGATCCGTTTCTACTCCCGTGACGAGCTACTCGAGGCAGGCTGCGCGTCGAGCTTGATCGACCACCCGAGCTTCGTGCCAGCTGCCGGAAGCCTGGAACGCGCAGAACACTTCGCCGCCAAGTTCTTCGAGCTCACGGCCAGTGAAGCCCGCCGAATGGACCCGCAGCACAGAGTGTTCCTCGAGTGCTGCTGGCAAGCGCTCGAGAACGCAGGCATGGCGCCTGGCAACGCACAGAAACACGTCGAAGCGGAGGGCGACTCAAGCGTCGGCGTGTTCGCAGGGATGGGTCACAGCGACTATCTGCAGCGGGTCCTGCACGGTGTCGGCGACGACCAGATCGCCCTTGCGTATCAGGCTCTGTTAGGCAACGACAAGGACTTTCTCGCCAACCGCGTCGCCCATCGGCTGAACCTGACGGGGCCGGCGATCACCCTCCAAACCGGATGCTCGACCTCGCTGGTGGCGGTCCACGTCGCCACCCAGGCATTGCTCAACGGTGAATGCGATCTTGCCCTGGCTGGCGGCGTAGCAATCCGCGACGTCGGCCCCGGAGGCTACCTCCACACCGAAGGCATGATCCTGTCGGAGGACGGTCACTGTCGTCCATTCGACGCCTCGGCGAGTGGCACGGTGGGTGGCAGTGGGGTCGGCGTGGTGGTGCTCAAGCGTCTCGAGGATGCCCTCGACGACGGTGATCCGGTGCGTGCCGTAATCCTGGGCTCGGCCGTCAACAACGATGGCTCCGACAAGGTGGGCTTCACCGCCCCGGGAGTCGCAGGCCAGGCCCGGGTCATCGCCGAAGCCCAGGCCATGGCCGGTGTCGAACCGGACGACATCACCTATGTCGAGGCCCACGGCACGGGTACGCCCCTGGGCGATCCGATCGAGGTCGCCGCGCTCACCCGCGCCTTTCGCCTCGGCACGAAGCGTACCGGCTTCTGCGCCCTCGGCTCGGTCAAGAGCAACCTCGGACACCTCGACACCGCGGCCGGCATCGCCGGCCTGATCAAGACGGTCCTGAGTCTCGAGGCGGGCGAGATCCCCGCCAGCTTGCACTATCGCGAGCCCAATCCCGAGATCGACTTCGCAACCAGTCCGTTCTTCGTCAATGCCGAGCTGCGGCCCTGGCACAGCGAAGGTCCGCGCCGCGCCGGCGTCAGCTCCTTCGGCCTCGGCGGCACCAACGCCCACGTCGTGCTCGGTGAAGCCCCGTCCCGCCCAGCTTCGGGAACGTCGAGGCCGGTTCAGATCCTGACCTTGTCGGCCAAGACCGGTTCGGCGCTGGAGTCGGCGACCGACCGGCTGCGAGATCACCTCGCGGGCCATCCACAGACACCGCTCGCCGATGTCGCCCACACTCTCCAGATCGGCCGGCAGACCTTCGCGCACCGAAGGGTGGTGCTGTGTCGCGACGTCTCCCAGGCGGTCACTAGCCTCGGAGATGTCGATGCGGCCGACGTCTTCACGGGCGTGGCCCAAGGCGGCATGCCCGAGGTGGCCATGCTGTTCTCCGGCCAAGGAGCCCAGTTCGCCGGCATGGGCCGAGGTCTCTACCGCGACGAACCGGTATTCCGGAAGTGCATGGATCGCTGCTTCGACGAGCTCGGCGAGCTCGGCCGGGAGCTGGCGGACGGGTATTCGAACCCAGACTGGCCGGCCACGTGGCTCGTTCACACGTCGTACGTGCAGCCGCTCCTGTTCAGCGTCGAGTACTCGTTGGCGCAGCTCTGGAGGTCGTGGGGAATCCTGCCCTCTGCGCTCGCCGGCCATAGCCTCGGCGAGCTGGTGGCGGCCTGCGTCGCCGAGGTCATGAGCCTCTCCGACGCCCTGGCGCTGGTGGCCCTCCGTGGCCGGCTGATGCACGACTCGCCGGCCGGCGGAATGCTGGCGGTGTCCCTCGGTGAGCAGCAGTTGACGGATCGACTACCGGAGGATCTGGACCTCGCAGCGGTGAACGGACCGGAATCGACCGTGGTCGCGGGAGGGGTCGAAGCGCTCGAGCGCTTCGCCGCCGAGCTGACCGCCGACGACGTTGCGAGCGTCCGGCTGCTGACGAATCGTCCCTTCCATTCGCGGACGATGGACGAGGTGGCGGACGAGCTGGTGCGGCATCTGGCGGGAGTCGACCTACGCCCGCCGAAGATCCCGTTGCTCTCGAACGTGACCGGTGGCTGGATGCAGTCGGACGAGGCCACCGACCCTGCGTCGTGGGGCCTCCAGGTGCGCCAACCCGTACAGTTCTCCGGTGCCCTGGAGCGGTTGCTCGAAGCGCCGGATCGAGTGCTCCTCGAAGTGGGGCCGGGCCGGGTGCTCTGCGGCTTGGCGCGGCGCCACACAGGATGCACCGCCGGCCGCCTCGTGCTGCCGTCGATGCTCGAAGGCAAGGACGAGACCGAGCAGATGCTTCGCGGGCTCGGCCAGCTCTGGCTCTCCGGGGTCGACGTCGACTGGTCACAGTTCTCCGCAGGAGAACGACGACACAAGGTCGCCCTGCCCACCTACCCCTTCGAACGCAGGCGCTACTGGATCGATCGCCCCGACCCATCGCACGAGCCGCCGCCACCGACTCAGCTAGCTCCAGAGGTCGCCGAACCGGAGTCGAGCGAGGAACTCTGGGTAGCGACGCCATCGTGGAAGCGCCTACCGACAGCCTCGCCCAGCACACGTCGAACCTGCTTCCTGGTGCTACACGACGACCTAGGGTTGGGCGAATGGGTGACCGACGATCTGCGTGCAGCGGGCCATGACGTCAAAGAGATCCTTGCCGAGAACCTGGCCACGGAGCTCGAAGCGAGTCGCGAACGGCCGGTCGTGATTGTGCACCTGCTTTCGGTCACCGCCGGGCCAGAACACGAGCTGACCGCGAGCCGAGTGGAGGCCGCGCTGGAAGATGGGCTCTTCAGCCTGCTCGACATCACCCGGGCCCTCGCTGGTCGGCCTGGTACAACTCCGGTACGGATCGATATGGTGTCCACCGGGCTACAGGACGTGACCGGCAACGAGCCGCTGACGCCGGAAAAAGCACCCCTGCTCGGCCCGGTCCGGGTGATCCCGCAAGAACACCCAGACGTGACCTGTCGCTCGATCGACATTCCTGCTCCAGGTCCCGACGGCTGGTCGGATCGTGACGTAGCAACTCTGGTCGCTGAGCTGACGGCCGAGATCGGACCGGACACGTCGCCGGTTCTCGCGCTGCGCGGGCGCCACCGCTGGGGTCCCCACTACGAACCGACCCTTCTTCCCGAGCCTGAGTCCGTTCGAACCGGCCTCCGCGATCGTGGCGTGTATCTGATCACCGGCGGCCTCGGCGAGATCGGCCTGGGGATCGCCCGGCGACTCGCCGAAAACGTCCAGGCGAAACTGGTCTTGACTGCCAGGACCCCGCTGCCGACACGCGATCGATGGCCGGACCTCCAGCGTGAGTCATCGGACACCTCAACCGAGGCTCGGGTGGTGACGCGGCTGCTCGACATCGAAGCCGCGGGCGGAGAAGTGCTGGTCTTGGCCGCCGACGTTTCCGCTCGTGAGGCCATGGCTCGAGCTCTGACCGACGCCAAGAACCGATTCGGAGAAATCCACGGCGTCTTCCATGGAGCCGGGACCACCAGTTGGGACAGCTTCTCGCTGTTGGCCGCGACGGATCGGGACGGGGCGCGCCGCCACCTTCGACCCAAAGTGGAAGGCTTGCTCGTGCTCGACGAGCTTCTACGCGACGAGCCCCTCGACTTCTTGTTCCTGCACTCGTCGTTGTCGACGACTCTTGGCGGTCTCGGCTACGGTGCCTACGCGGCTGCCAATCTCTTCCTGGATCATCTCGCCGAGCAACACGCCAGGAATGGCTCTGACCGCTGGATCGCCGTCGATTGGGATGCCTGGCAGAACACAGAGGTCGTAGGTCGCGCAGAGTCTTCGCCTGCCCTCGGCACCGAACGAGGCCTCGACGTTTGCTTCCGGCTCCTCACCGGATCTGCATCGGGACGCTGGATCGTCTCGGCCCGAGGGCCAGTCCGATCCGAGGACTCTCAGTCTGTGATCTCTGGCAAGCTTCCCCATGGGGTCTCCGAACCGGATTCCAAAGGTGACGACACAGAGGCAGGTCCGGCCCTACACGGCCGCGAGGAGCTGTTGAGCAATCCCTACGTGGCTCCGACCTGCGCGACCGATGAAGTCCTCGTCACTCTTTGGCAGTCGGTACTCGGCATCGCCCGCGTCGGCATCGAGGACGACTTCTTCGAGCTCGGCGGCGATTCGCTGCAAGCGACTCAGCTGGTGGCGCGCATTCACGACGAGCTCGACGTCCAGCTCGACCTCCAGACACTGTTCGAGCTGCCGACCGTCGTAGGCGTCCGCGAGCTGATCGAGGAACGTTCGTCGACGGACGCCAACGTATCTCGACCGCCCGAGGATCGGGTGGAGGTCGAGCTGTGAACCGGACTGGTGAGTTGCTCGAACGTCTGGAGTGCCTCGACGTCCAGCTGACGCTCGATGGCGACCGGCTGCGAATCGACGCGCCCAGAGATGCACTCGATCCGATCTTGATGCGCGAGCTCGAGTCGAGAAAACCGGAGCTCATCGAGGAGCTGAGCACACGGCAGGAGACCTACCCGCTGTCGTTCGCCCAGGAACGGCTGTGGATCCTGGATCAACTGGACGGTGCGGGGGCGGCCTACACGATGATGACCGCTCAGCGGCTGCGCGGCAGGCTCCGGATCCAAGCGTTCGAAGACACCTTCCGCGAAATCCTGCGGCGTCACGAGATCCTTCGTTCCGCGTTCCGCCTCGACGGCACTGAGCCGATCCAGGTTCCCGGACCCGTGCCCCGGAATGGGATGGTGCTGCTCGATCTCACGGGCCTCCCCGCCGACAGGCGCGAATCCTGGTTGCGGCGTTGGGCCGAGCGACGCGCCAGGCGGCGGATCGATCTGTCGTCCGGACGGCCCTTCGAGGTGGTGCTGGCGCGCCTCGCCGCGGAGCACTGGCTACTCGTGATCCGGCTCCACCACATCGTCACCGACGGCTGGTCCAACGCCCTGTTCATGGACGAGCTTTCGCATCTTTATGGCTGTTTCTCCTCGGGCCGGCCTTCCGACCTCCAGAATCTGAGGACGACCTACGGGCAGCTCGCCGTCCGCGAACGACGGGCGCTTCGGGGCGCGAACTTGGAGCGATATCGGGAGTTCTGGTCCAGCTATCTGATGGGTGCAGCACCGGTGCTCGACCTGGCGAGCGATCGTTCACGACCAGCGGTGCAGAGCTACGACGGGTCCACGGTCTCGTTCACCGTGGAGAGCGACGTCGTCGCCGGCCTACGACAGGCCGCCCGGCAGACACGAACTTCACTGTTCATGACTCTGCTGACGGCCTTCGGGGCTGTCATCTCCAGACACGCGGGTCGTCGGGACCTCGTCGTGGGCACTCCCTCCGCTCACCGCGGAAGTGTCGATGCAGAGCGCCTGATCGGTTTCTTCGCCGACACTCTGCCGGTACGTGTCGCGTGGACCGGCAATCCGAGCTTCCCCGAGGCGGCTCGCCAGGTCAAAGCTTCGCTTCTCGCGGCTCACCGTCACGAGAGTATGCCGTTCGGGAAGATCGTCGAGGCGGTCCGCCCGCCACGCGACCTCAGCCGTGGACCCCTGGTGCAGGTGGTGTTCAACCTGCAAGGCGGCCCGGAAGGCCGACGCGCATGGTCGCCGCGGCTCGACGGGCTCGACGTCGAGCCCGTCGGGCTGGAACGTGGCTCGGTCGGGGTCGATCTCGAAGTCCACGTCTGGGAGGCGGAGGATGGCAGCCTCGTCGTCTACTTCGAATACGCGACACAACTCTTCCACGGGGTGGCCGTCGAACGCCTGGCGCGGCACTACCGAACGGCTCTCGAGCGCGTGCACGCCGACCCCGGTCAGTCGATCGAAGATATCGCCGCTCTGCCGGCGACTCAATTCCAGCTTCTGGTCGACGAGCTCAACCAGACCGGGCAAGATCTCGGCTCCGAAAGCTCACTGAACCGAGCCTTCGAGCGTCAGGCCGCAGCCACACCCGATCGGTCGGCCATAGTCGACGGGGATCACTGTTTGTCCTATGGCGAGCTCAACGCCCGCGCCAATCAGCTGGCCCGGCACCTGCGCCTGTGGGGCGTTCGTCGGGAGACGTCTGTGGCGATCACCGTCGAGCGAACGGCAGCCGTCGTGATCGGCATGCTGGGCATTCTCAAGGCCGGTGGCGCCTACCTCCCGCTCGATCCCACACAGCCCCTGTCCAGGCTGCAGCAGATGCTCGCGGACTCGGGCGCGGCGCTGCTGCTGACCCACGGCGAGAACCCTGGTTTGCAGGTCGAGCGCAGCCTGAACCTGCTGACTGACTGGGAGCAACTCGCAGATCTCTCGAAGGCCGATCTCGATCTGCAGCCGAATCCCCGCCAGCTCGCCTACATGATCTACACCTCGGGATCGACCGGCCAACCGAAGGGCGTGATGGTCGAGCATCGCGGAGTCGTCAACCTCGCCCGTGCGGGCAGCCGCCTCCTGCCGACCGACGCCGAGGACGTCTGGACGGTCTGCCATGCGTTCTCCTTCGACCTCTCGGTCTGGGAGCTCTTCGTGCCGCTACTCACCGGCGCCCGCGTCGTTCTCGTGCCGGCAGCGACGGTGCGCTCTGCAGACGATCTGGCGTGCTTGCTGCGAGAAAGAGCGGTGACGATCCTCAGCCTGACGCCGTCTGCGCTAGGAATGTTGCGACCGCGCCTGGAAGACGGAGAGACCGACCTGTCGGTCCGGACGATCGTCTGCGGAGGAGAAGCCTTGCCACCGGCCCTGGCTCACCGCCTTCAGTCGATCGATCCGACGACTTGGAACTTCTATGGCCCCACGGAAGCCACGGTCTGGTCGATCGTCGGTCCGGTCGCATCCGAATCCGGTCTGCCGACTTCCGGTCTGCCGACTTCCGGTCTGCCGACTTCCGGTCTGCCGACTACCGGGGCGCCGACTTCCAGAGAACCGGCGACCGCTGAGTCAGACCGCGACGCGACCCGTGCTGTGCCGATCGGTAGGCCGCTCGCCAATACCCAGGCCTATGTCCTCGATGACCGCGCACTGCCGGTACCCCATGGCACTCTCGGAGAGATCCATTTGTCGGGCGTGGGCCTGACCCGTGGCTATCACCGACGGCCTGCGCTGACCGCGGAGAAGTACATTCCCGACGCCCTCGGAGGAACCTGGGGCGACCGTCTCTACCGCACCGGCGACCTCGCACGCTTCAGCCACTCGGGCGAGCTGGAATGCCACGGTCGGCGAGATCATCAGATCAAGCTGCGCGGCTACCGGATCGAGCTGGGCGACATCGACGCCCATTTACGTCTCCACCCGCAGGTCCGGGATGCCGCCGCGGTTCTGCGTCGAGACGAGACGGCCGGTCCGCACATCGTGGCTTTCCTCGCCAGCGATCGGGGCCGAGACCTCAATCTCGAGGCGCTACGCCAGCACCTTCGGGAGCAACTGCCCTCTCATATGGTGCCGTCGAGCTACCGGGTCCTGGAACGATTGCCACTGAACTCCAACGGCAAGGTCGACCGCTCGGCCCTCGAGCGACTCGACACTCCCTTCGCGACCCGCGGGGCTGGCCATGGCAGGCGGCCGAGGACCGATGTCGAGCGGCAAATCGCTCGCCTCTGGTGCGAGGTGCTCGCGGTCGACGCGGTGGGCGTGGAAGACAACTTCTTCGATCTCGGCGGGCATTCCATGCTCGCCTTGAACGTGCACGAGTCGTTGATCGCCCACTATCCGCAGCTCAAAGTCGTGGACATCTTCCGGCACCCGACGATCTCGGCCCTGGCGAGTTTCCTCGATCACGGACCGTCGTCGGCAGTCGATCCCTTGGCCAGCGTCGCGACGCATTCCGAGCGACAGAAACAGGCACTCGCCAACCAGCGCCGACGGTTCGAGAACCTGAGACGGGGGGCTCGACGTGAGCAGTAGTAGCGCGGTCGAGGCGGTCGCGATCATCGGTATGGCCGGACGTTTCCCCGGCGCTCGCAACATCCCCGAGCTATGGCGCAACCTGCGGGCGGGCCACGAATCGGTGACGTTCTTCACCGAGGCCGAGCTCGCCCGGAGCGAGGCGAATCAGAGCCTGGCCGGGCGCCCCGGATTCGTTCCAGCGCGTGCCACCCTCGACGATATCGAGCTCTTCGACGCCGCGTTCTTCGGCTACACCCCGCGCGAGGCCGAGTGCACGGACCCGCAACAACGTTTCTTCCTCGAGAGTGCCTGGGCGGCGCTAGAAGACAGCGGCTACTCACCATCGAGCTGTCCTGAACGTTGCGGGGTCTACGCCGGATCCGGACTCAACACCTACCTGCTGCGCAACCTTCTGCGGGGCGGTGGCCTCGACGAGGCCGAGGACGAGTACCTGATCTTGATCGGCAACGACAAGGACTTCTTGCCGACACGCGTCTCCTATCAGCTCGGTCTGCAGGGTCCCAGCGTCGCCGTGTCGACGGCATGCTCGACCTCGCTGGTGGTGGTCCACATGGCTTGCCATGCGTTGATCACCTACCAATGCGACATGGCGCTGGCCGGCGGCGTGACGGTGCGCTGCCCACAGACCGAAGGCTATCTCCACCAAGCGGGAGGCATCCTTTCGGAGGACGGTCATTGCCGTCCGTTCGACGCATCGGCGAGCGGCACGGTGGGTGGCAGTGGCGTCGGTGTGGTGGTGCTCAAGCGTCTGGAGGATGCCCTCGAGGACGGTGATCCGGTGCGTGCTGTGATCCTGGGCTCGGCCGTCAACAACGATGGTTCCGACAAGGTGGGCTTCGCCGCCCCCGGAATCGCAGGCCAGGCCCGGGTCATCGCCGAAGCCCAGGCCATGGCCGGTGTCGAACCGGACGACATCACCTATGTCGAGGCCCACGGCACGGGTACGCCCCTGGGCGATCCGATCGAGGTCGCCGCGCTCACCCGCGCCTTTCGCCTCGGCACGAAGCGTACCGGCTTCTGCGCCCTCGGCTCGGTCAAGAGCAACCTCGGACACCTCGACACCGCGGCCGGCATCGCCGGCCTGATCAAGACGGTCCTGAGTCTCGAGGCGGGCGAGATCCCCGCCAGCTTGCACTATCGCGAGCCCAATCCCGAGATCGACTTCGCAACCAGTCCGTTCTTCGTCAATGCCGAGCTGCGGCCCTGGCACAGCGAAGGTCCGCGCCGCGCCGGCGTCAGCTCCTTCGGCCTCGGCGGCACCAACGCCCACGTCGTGCTCGGTGAAGCCCCGTCCCGCCCAGCTTCGGGAACGTCGAGGCCGGTTCAGATCCTGACCTTGTCGGCCAAGACCGGTTCGGCGCTGGAGTCGGCGACCGACCGGCTGCGAGATCACCTCGCGGGCCATCCACAGACACCGCTCGCCGATGTCGCCCACACTCTCCAGATCGGCCGGCAGACCTTCGCGCACCGAAGGGTGGTGCTGTGTCGCGACGTCTCCCAGGCGGTCACTAGCCTCGGAGATGTCGATGCGGCCGACGTCTTCACGGGCGTGGCCCAAGGCGGCATGCCCGAGGTGGCCATGCTGTTCTCCGGCCAAGGAGCCCAGTTCGCCGGCATGGGCCGAGGTCTCTACCGCGACGAACCGGTATTCCGGAAGTGCATGGATCGCTGCTTCGACGAGCTCGGCGAGCTCGGCCGGGAGCTGGCGGACGGGTATTCGAACCCAGACTGGCCGGCCACGTGGCTCGTTCACACGTCGTACGTGCAGCCGCTCCTGTTCAGCGTCGAGTACTCGTTGGCGCAGCTCTGGAGGTCGTGGGGAATCCTGCCCTCTGCGCTCGCCGGCCATAGCCTCGGCGAGCTGGTGGCGGCCTGCGTCGCCGAGGTCATGAGCCTCTCCGACGCCCTGGCGCTGGTGGCCCTCCGTGGCCGGCTGATGCACGACTCGCCGGCCGGCGGAATGCTGGCGGTGTCCCTCGGTGAGCAGCAGTTGACGGATCGACTACCGGAGGATCTGGACCTCGCAGCGGTGAACGGACCGGAATCGACCGTGGTCGCGGGAGGGGTCGAAGCGCTCGAGCGCTTCGCCGCCGAGCTGACCGCCGACGACGTTGCGAGCGTCCGGCTGCTGACGAATCGTCCCTTCCATTCGCGGACGATGGACGAGGTGGCGGACGAGCTGGTGCGGCATCTGGCGGGAGTCGACCTACGCCCGCCGAAGATCCCGTTGCTCTCGAACGTGACCGGTGGCTGGATGCAGTCGGACGAGGCCACCGACCCTGCGTCGTGGGGCCTCCAGGTGCGCCAACCCGTACAGTTCTCCGGTGCCCTGGAGCGGTTGCTCGAAGCGCCGGATCGAGTGCTCCTCGAAGTGGGGCCGGGCCGGGTGCTCTGCGGCTTGGCGCGGCGCCACACAGGATGCACCGCCGGCCGCCTCGTGCTGCCGTCGATGCTCGAAGGCAAGGACGAGACCGAGCAGATGCTTCGCGGGCTCGGCCAGCTCTGGCTCTCCGGGGTCGACGTCGACTGGTCACAGTTCTCCGCGGGAGAACGACGACACAAGGTCGCCCTGCCCACCTACCCCTTCGAACGCAGGCGTTATTGGATCAACGCGCCCCGCGATGTAAACGAGTCGATCGCTTCGCGTCTGCCCTCCACTCCTGAGGCTGACGCACTCGCCAAACGGGACGACGTCAGCGATTGGTATTGGATGCCGTCCTGGAAGCGCATGGCTCCCGCCGTACCCTCTCGACGACGCAGCCGCTTCTTGCTGGTCGAATCGGCAGCGGTAATGGGCGGGCCGTCGAACCTTGGTCAGCTACTGGCTGAGGAGCTGCAGATAGCCGGGCACGACGTGGCTCCGACAACGGCGGAAGGCTTGCTGGAGGCGCTCGAAGCGGCTGGCGAGACACCCACCGTGATCGTTCATCTCTCGTCGGCTTCCATCCCAGCCGCACCCGAGCCCACCTCCGCACGGGTTGCCGCCGCGCAAGACGAAGGCTTCTTCGACCTCCTCGCGATCACCCGCGCCCTCGCAGGTCGAGCCGAAAGACTCCCCGTACGGCTCGACGTGATCTCCACCGGTCTGCAGGACGTGACCGGTACCGAGATGCTGGAACCGGAAAAAGCCACCCTGCTCGGGCCGGTACGGGTGATTCCACAGGAGCATCCGGAGGTGGCCTGCCGGTCCATCGACCTCGAGCCATCGGGTCACGGCAGCTGGACAGACCACGATGTGGCGAACCTGGTCGCCGAGCTGACGTCCGAGGTCGAAGCGGGTGAGCCGGCAATCCTGGCTCTGCGCCACGGACATCGCTGGAGTCTTCACTACGAGCCGATGCCGCTCGGCGCCGCAGACAGCGATGGGGCGAGCGACCCGTACCACGTGTCCGGCCTCCGCAACCGCGGCGTGTATCTGATCACCGGTGGCCTGGGCGGCATCGGTCTCGAGATCGCCCGCCATCTCGCCACCACTGTTGACGCGAAGCTCGTCCTGACCGCCAGGACTCCTTTGCCGGCACGAGAGGACTGGCAGGGGATCGTCGATGGGCGGCCTGCCCTTCGACTCGATCTCACAACCGACGCCGACTTCGTCCACCGACGCATCCGGACGCTCGAACGTGAGATGGCGATCCGGGCGGTCGACGACTACCCGAATCTTCCCGAACGTCTCACCGAGCTTTGCGCCAACATCGCTCTGCACTACGTCGCAAGTGGCTGCGGTGATCCTGGCGCCGACACAACGTACGACCTAGACGCTGTCAAGCGACGCCTCGGGGTCCTTCCCAAGTACGACAGGTTCTTCGCCTACCTCGTGTCCTTGCTCGAACAGGGCGGGCTTGCCCGAGTCGAGGGCGACTGCCTGAATCTTCAGAGTTCGTCGGAACCGACACCTCCACATGAACTCGCCCGACGGATCTGCGAAGACCATCCCGGATTCCGTCCGCTGATCGAGTTCCTGATGCGTTGCTCCGACCAGTATCCAGCGGTGCTCGCCGGAGAGATCGAGGCACTGGAGGTCCTCTATCCACAGGGCAGCGCGGCGCTGATCAAGTCGGTGGCCGAGGAGACCGTGGAGCACGTCCCCTATCGGCTCTATCAGACGGCGGTTCACGACTTGGTGGCTCGGGTCCTCGCCGCTCACCCAGGCCGGAAACTGAGGATCCTGGAGGTCGGCGCTGGCACCGGCGCACTGACCCGTTCGGTCCTGCCAGCGCTGGAGGGAGCCGACGTCGAATACTTCTTCACCGACATCGGCAAGGCCTTCGTCGAAGAGGCCCGCCACACCCTGGATCCGGCCCACGACGGCCTGAGTTTCCACGTCTTCGATGTGTCGCGCGATCCTGAAAGCCAGGGCATCGAGCTCGAGTCGTTCGACATGATTCTGGAGCTCGACGTCGTGCACGCCACGCCGCACGTGACGGATACCCTGCGACGGCTGCGTGGTCTGCTGCGGCCCGGCGGGCTCCTCGCACTTCTGGAAACCGTCCGCTCCCGGCCCTGGTCGAACATGGTCTACGGCCTGGCCGAAGGTTGGTGGATCTACGAGGACCGTGACTTGCGCAGCGACTCTCCGCTGCTCGGTGCCGACGCCTGGGTCGACGTGCTCGCATCCTGTGGTTTCGAGACGGCCCTGGCCTTTCCTCGCGATCCGGTAGCCCGCGCAAACGCCGACTGCGCTCTGATCGTGGCGCAGAACCCTGGAATCGCCACCGCAAGCCCAGATTCCACTTTCGAAGTGGACCCGCGAACGGCTCACCGCATCGAACATGTCTTGGAGCTGGAACGCCTGGGCGCCGAGGTTCTGACCATGGCCGTCGACGTCAGCGACGAAGACGGCATGCGTGAGGTGGTTTCCGCCGCGGAAAAGCGTTTCGGTCCGATTCACGGTGTGATCCAGGCCGCGGCGATCGAGCGGCGAGGTCCGATCACACTTCGTTCACCGGAGGCACTTGCAGACGAGTTCACCGCCAAGCTGTACGGGACTCTCGCGATCGACCGCTTGTTCCGTGATCGGGAGATCGATTTCGTGCTGCACTCGTCTTCGATCACCTCGATTCTCGGCGGGGTCGGCGATGTCGAGTACGCCGCCTCGAATGCCTTCGTCGACGCCTACGCCCTCTGGGCGGCCCGTAGTCCGGGGCCGCGAACGCTGGCCGTCAATTGGGACCGCTGGCAAAGAGTCGGCATGGCGAAGGCCTTCGAGGCTCGGCACCGAGAGGTGAAGGACTCGACACTCATCGGTGGCATGACCCGCGCAGAAGGACGAGAGGTCTTCGCCCGCGTCGTCGCCGGCGCGACGGTACCGCAGGTCGTGGTGTCGACGGTGGACTTCGAAGCATGGCGCGAGCTGGCACGCGCACATGACCTCGAGTCGCTGATCGAAAAGGCGACGACGAGACCGTCGAGCTCTCGCCCCGAGCTGGCGACGCCATTTCGTCCACCGGAAAGCGACATGCAAAGGACCGTCGCAGCGATCTGGTGCGAGGTACTAGGCATCGAGAACGTCGGCCTCGAAGACGACTTCTCCGAGCTGGGAGGCGACTCGCTCCTCGCCCTCAAGATCACCTCGCGGCTCCGCGACAACCTCCAGATCGACCTGACCCCGCGGGTCCTGTACGAGCAGCCCACGGTCGCCGCTCTCGCCGATCACGTCGAGACCCTCCGCTGGGCTGCGGAGGGCGCGAGGACGTCGCAGACCAGCGATCCGCTCTTGCTCGAAGAGGGCTCGATTTGACCCGCATCGATTCTCTTTTCGCGCGCCTCAAGCGCCTGGACGTCCGGCTCTGGCTGGAAGACGGCCAGCTTCGCTATCGAGCACCCCGCGGAGCGCTGAACTCGGAGCTCCTCGCCGAGCTCAAGCAGCGCAAGCCGGAGATCATCGCGTTTCTCACCCGCGTCGAGCGGGCCGAACAGGACCCACAGCTGCTCCCGCGCAGACGCGATCGACCGGCGCCGCTGTCGTTTCCCCAGCAGCGATTCTGGTTCCTGGATCAGCTGGACGGACCGGATCCGACCTACAACGTTCCCGCGACACACCTCCTGGAGGGCTGCCTGAGCACGCCGGCGCTCGCCCAGGCGTTCGATGCGGTGGTACGCCGTCACGAATCTCTACGCACGACCATAGAGCCCGGCACCGGAGTGGCTAGCCAGCGGATCGCACCCCATTCCAACGTGGTCATGCCTCTGGTCGATCTCGCCGGTCTTCCGTCAGACCTTCGCTCGGCCACCGCCGACCGGCTGGCTCGCCAGCATGCTCAGTGCACGTTCGACCTCGTGGCAGGACCCCTGCTCCGGGCAACGGTGCTACGCGAATCTGACGCCCGCCATCGCCTGCTGACCAACTTCCACCACATCGTCGCCGACGGCTGGTCCAACGGTCTCGTGGTCCGTGAGGTAGCGGCACTCTACGAGGCCTGGCGATCCGGTAACCCGTCACCCCTGGCACCGGTGAGCCTGCAGTACGCCGACTACGCCTGCTGGCAACGCGAGGTCGCCACCGAGCAACGGATCGATGAGCAACTGGAGTTCTGGCGACGGACGCTCGTCGACGCACCGGATCTCCTCGATCTGCCGGCGGACCGCCCGCGACCTGCAGTGCCCTCCACGGCGGGCGATGTCGTGCGCTTCCGCCTCTCCGAAGATCTGGTCGGCCGATTCAAGACGCAGCTGCAAGACCAGGGCGCGACGCTGTTCATGGGACTGATCGCTGTCTATGCCTTGTTGCTCCAGCGCTATTCGGGGCAGACCGACATCGTCGTCGGAGTGCCGTCGTCCAACCGATCCCGCCTCGAGCTCGAGTCGATGATCGGCTGTTTCGTGGACAGCCTCCCCATGCGCTTCGACCTGGCGAGGGATCCGAGCTTCGAGCAACTCGTCGCGCGGGTCCGGCGGACCGCCCTCGATGCCTACGCCAACGAGGACGTGCCGTTCGAGAAAGTGGTCGAGGCCGTCCACCCAGACCGGTCCCTTGCGCATTCCCCGATCTTTCAGGTCGCATTCGTACTGCAAAACATGCCCAGGGCCACCGCGGACTTGGGCGAGCTTCGCCTGGAGTATCTCCCCACCGACCGGCGGACGGCAAAGTACGACGTCAGTCTGCTGATGGAAGAGTCGGATGGCGGGATCGAAGCCGAACTCGAATTCCGTACGGATCGATTCGATCGATGGCGGATCGAGGCCATGGCCAAGCACTACGAACGTCTGCTCGAGGCTGCCGTATGCGACGCCGGCTGTCGTCTCTCACAGCTTGCCATGCTCGATGTGGAGGAGCGCGAACGGCTCCTGCGCGCGACCCGCGGCTTGGCGCCGCGAAGGACTCAGGACGATGGCCTCGAGGGACTCTTCGATCGGGTCGCCACCGACCGCCCGGACGCTATCGCCGTGGTGCATGGACGCTCCCACGTCAGCTACCGGTCTCTGCGCACCCGCAGCGCCACGATCTGCCGACGACTTCGCGCTCGCGGCGTCCAACGTGGCGCGATCGTTGCGCTGGCGCTACCTTCTTCCGTCGATCTGATCGCCGCGATGCTCGGGGTACTACGGGCAGGCGCAGCGTACTTGCCCCTCGACCCGACCCATCCGATCGAGCGACTGGACGAGATGTTGGCCGACTCGCGCGCCATGGCGCTGGTGACCCGACGTGAGTTGGCCGACACCGTCGGCAGTCTCGTGGAGGAACCGCTCTTCGTCGACGGCTCGGATCTCCAGGTCGAGAACCCCGCGGGTCGCGTCTCGGCGACGCCCACACCTGTTCCCGCGGGTGCGCCGGCCTACATGATCTACACCTCGGGCTCGACCGGGCGCCCCAAGGGCGTCGCGATCACGCGCGACTCGGTGGTCGGCCTCGTGAACGGCCTGCTCACCGAGGTCTACGGCGCTTGCGATCCGAGCGCCGCCCGCCGCGTAGCACTGGTGGCATCGCCGGTGTTCGATGCTTCGGTGCAGCAGATCTTCGCCAGCCTTCTGGGTGGGCATGCACTCCATCTGCTCGACGCCGATCAGAAGCGAGACGGCCAGCGCTTCGCCCGTTTTCTACTCGATCGACGCATCCAGATCTCGGACGGCACCCCGACACTGCTCGCCATGATGTTGGAGGCAGGCCAAGAGGAGCTCTTCGATTCCAGTCTGGAGCAACTGCTGATCGGCGGCGAGCCTTTGCCTGTGGAAGCTCTCCGCCGCGTCGCAGCTGTCCGGGGGCCGCACCTGCGCTTGAGTAATCTCTACGGGCCTACCGAATGCTGCGTCGACGCCACCGTCGCAGACATCGATTTCGATGCCCTCCCATGTGATGCGGTGGCGCTGATCGGCCGGCCGTTGCCCGGTCATGAGGTCTATCTGCTCGACCCTACCGGCGAGCCGCTTCCCACGGGTATCCCCGGGGAGATCTTTCTCGGCGGCAGAGGTCTCGGGCTCGGTTATCTCGGCCGGCCGGCGCACACGGCGGCGTCATTTGTGCCGAGTCCGTTCCATCACGGCGAGAGGTTGTATCGCACCGGCGATCGAGGCCGCTCAGCGCCCGGAGGAGACGTCGAATTCCTCGGGCGAGACGATGATCAGGTCAAGGTCCGCGGGTATCGGATCGAGCTCGGCGAAGTCGAAGCGGTGATCCGTGGCCATCGCTGGATCGCTGCGGTCGCCGTCGTGGTCCACCCGAGCACGGAAAACGAGCTGGTGGCCTACATCGTGTGGAGCAAAAAGCAAGGCGGAGCGACGTCTGACGGGTCGGCGTCACGGGCGGAGCTTCGACGCCACTGCGAGCGCAGGTTGCCCAGCTACATGATCCCCTCTCTGTTCATCGAGCTACCCGACATCCCACGGACTCCGAGCGGCAAGCTCGACCGCGGAGCGCTTCCCCAACCCCACCGCTTACAAAGTGAGGTCGGAGAGCCGGCCCTACCACCGCGAACCGAGCTCGAGCATCGGCTGGCAGCGGCCTGGCAGTCGGTTCTCGGCCTCGGGGCCGTCGACATCCGCAGATCGTTCTTCGAGCTCGGAGGCGATTCGATCAAAGCACTGCAGATCGCGGGCAGGATGCGCGGTGAGGGCTTTTCCCTCGAAGTACGTGACCTCTTTCTCCATCCCACCATCGAGGAGCTGGCACCGCGCCTCGCGCCCCTGGCGCCACTTGTCGCGGACGATCTTCCCTCCGGGCGCTTCCCCCTGATTCCCATCCAACGCTGGTTCTTCGACCGATTCAGCGGCCGGCTGAGCCACTACAACCAGGCTCTTTTGCTGGCGCTCGACCAACGAGCGGACGACACCCTGGAAGCCGGCCTGACCGAGATCGTGCGAAGGCATCCTGCATTCCGCCTCCGCTTCACGCAGGAAGGCGGCCGCTGGTGGCAACGCTACGCCGATGTCGAGGATGGTGTCGCGTTCCAAGTCGTCGACCTCGCGCACTCCGCGGAACCGGAGGAAGAGCTCTACCGGCACTCGACCTCGCTCCAGGCGAGCTTCGATCTCGAGCACGGACCGCTGTTCGCGGCGGCGCTGTACCGGTTACCCGATGGGGATCGCCTGCTGCTGGCCGCCCATCATCTGGTGATCGATGCGGTCTCATGGCGCATCGTGCTCGAGGAGCTCGATCTCCTACTCCGAGGCGGGACGGTCGACCAACTCACCGTAGAAGCCACTTCATATTCGACGTGGTCGAGCCACCTGATGGAGCTGGCAGCCACGGAGCCGGAGTCGCAATGGGCCGATACGACGCAGGACGACGGCTTTTTGCCGGTCGTCGAGGCCTCGCCACCTCCTCGTTTCGGCGACCGGGAAAGCATCCGGTTCGAGCTCAGCCGTCGCTCGACCGAGGCGCTGTTGGGCCCCTGCCACCGCGCCTACGGTACCGAGATCGACGACCTCCTGCTGACCGCCCTCGGCCGCGCCTTGGTCGGCTGGCGCGGTGGGTCGCGGGTCGCGGTGGCACTCGAGAGCCACGGCCGGCATTCGAGCGAGGGCATCGACCTCAGCCGCACGGTCGGGTGGTTCACCTGTTTCTACCCGGTGCTGCTCGAGCTCGAAGCATCTGCGGGCCTCAGGGGTCAGATCAAGCTCGTCAAGGAGACGCTGCGGGCGATTCCGGCCGGCGGCCTCGGGTACGGGCTCCTGCGCTACCCGCCCGGTGCCGAGACCTCGTCCGAACCCGATCTGCCGGAGGTCACGTTCAACTACCTGGGTCAGCTGGACCGCGACCTGGCCACCACCACGTTTTCGCTCGCCTCCGAGCGAGTCGGACCCCATGTCGCAGCCGACGCTCACCTCCTCGCGGAACTGGAGGTGGTCGCCATGATTCTCGACCGGTGCCTGACCGTCGAGATCGGCTACGGCTCCCAGCGGTTTCGCAACGGCAGCGTCGAGAGTCTGGCAACCGCGCTCGAAGCCGAGCTCGAGGCGGTGATCGCCCACACCGAAGAGCTCGATCACCCCGTGCTGACGCCTTCCGATATCGACTACGACGGCTTCGACATCCAGCAGCTCGACGCCTTCCTCGACAGTCTCTGAGACGATCTCCATGCCCCTTCACAAAGAGAACGTCGCCAACATCCTCCGCCTGACGCCGGTCCAGGAGGGCATGTTGTTCGAATGTCTCTACGCTGGCGACCAGGCCAGCGATCGGGCGGTCTACCAGGATCAGATCGCCTTTCGGACCTGCGGGCGCCTCGATCTCGACGCCTATGGCGCTGCCTGGAACGAGCTCGTACGCCGCCATGAGTCGCTTCGAACCAGCTTCGTGTGGGAAGGCGCACCCCATCCGCTGCAGCTGGTGCTTCGCGACCGGCCCCTGGAGCTGGAGATCGAAGATCTCTCCACCTTCGCCGGAACGAACGGCGAGGTCGAGCTGGAACGCTCCGTCACCGCGCGCCGGCAAGCGCTACGGCACGAACCCTTCGATCTGAAACGAGATGTCCTGTGCCGTGTGAACATCTTGCGTCTCGCCGAGGATCGTTTCGAAACCGTCTGGACCTTCCACCACATCGCGTTCGACGGCTGGTCCAAAGCGATTCTGCTCGGCGAGTTGCTCGAGATCTACCGCAGCCAGGCGGCAGGAGAACCCCTCACACTGGCGCCTGCCCGCCAGCATCGCGAATACGTCCGCTGGCTGCGAACGAAGGACGACGAAGGGTCGATCCTGTGGTGGCGTCACGAGCTCCGAGGCCTCGGGGACGGCGGTCACCTCACTGCCCAGGCGATAGACGATCCGCGCAGCTCGTCGACCATCGAAGAGCTGCGGGTGTCGCTTCCAAGGGGTTCGGCCGACGCGCTGAATCGCCTCGCCGCGAACCACCGCATCACTCCGAGCACCTTCGTCCACGCACTCTGGGGCCTCGTTCTGGCCAAGATCACAGGCTCTGACGACGTGGTGTTCGGATCCATCGAATCGGGCCGCGACGTTCCGATCGACGGCGCGCAGGGGATCGTCGGCGTTTTCATCAACACGATCCCGGTGCGGCAGCGTTTTCAGCTCCAGCAGACGTTTCTGCAGTTCCTCGCCGACGCCCAAGAGCGGGCGTTGGAGCGGCAGGCGCACAGTCACGTGTCTCTGCCGAGGATCCAGACCGTCAGCGGTCGATCGGAGCCGTTGTTCGATCATCTACTCGACGTCGTCAACTATCCCTTCGATGTCGAGGAGCGGCTTGCGAACAGCACGGTCGGATTCGAGCTCGAACGAGTGACAGCGGTCGACGAGAGCGGCTATCCCCTGAATCTCTTCGTGACCCTGGGCACCGAAGTCGAGCTTGCCTTCAGCTACGACGGAGCCGTGTTCGACCGGGATCGGATCGTCCATCTCGCCGAATACGCGGCCGAGCTCGGCGAACTCCTGCTCGCAGCACCGGAGACCCGCCTCGGTGCGCTGCCGTCCCTGTCGCGACGGGAGCGCGAAGCACTCGACCGTCTACGCGAAACCTGGGTCTCCCCGACACCTCGCGCCGACGCGCTGCAGGCACGCTTGTCTAACCATCAGGAACGGCTCTGGTTCATCGAGCGGTTCGAGCGCGGCAACGTCTACCCACACAGCCCGACCTACCACAATCTGCCGCTGATTCTGCATTTGCGCGGTCGTCTCGACATCGATCGCCTGGGCCGCGTGCTCCATTCACTCGAGGAGCGCCATCCGGCACTGCGACTGCGGATCGAGAGCCGCGATGGTCAGGTGCGACAACGCGTCGAGCCGCCGAGCTCGAAGCCACTCGTCGTCGTTGATAGAGCGCCACCGACCGCGCAGAATCCTCGATCTCGAGGAACGCACCTCCATTCGAGGAACGATCTGGTGGAGCTAGCGCTCGAGGAGGTGACGCAGCCGATCGACATGGAGAGCGAAGCTCTCTGGCGGCGTGTGCTCCTGCGCCTTGGCGAGGACGATCACCTGCTGGTGCTGACGATTCATCACATCGTCGCGGACCGCCCGTCATTGCAGATCCTGGCGTCCGAGATCGACCGCCTCTACCGAACAGACAGTTTTCCAAAGGGCGAGACGTTCACTCCCACGTTCACCGATCTCGCGGGCAGCCGGCTCGACTCTCTGCCCGAGACCGACCGTCTCCTCCTGCCCTACTGGCAGCGCCGTCTCGGGGACGGCGTGGCGGTACTCGACCTGCCGACGGACCGGCCGCGTCAGGCGATCCACACCTTCGACGTAGGTCGCCTCACGTTCCAGCTCGAAGGTGACGTGGTACGAGGACTCGACGACCTCGGTGCGGGGCGACCCGGCTCGTTGCTGGCCGTCTTCGAGCTGGTCCTCCACCGGTCAGCCGGCCAGGACGAGATCGTTGTCGGCACGTGCGTCGATACGCGGGATCGCCCGGAGACGGAGTCCCTGGTCGGTCCCTTGGCCAATCTGCTGGTACTCCGCAACGAGATGCTACCCACCTCTACCGGACGCCAGTGGATCGCCCACATCGATGACACGGTACGCGAGGCCGTGGCGCACCGAGATATGCCGTTCGACCGGCTCGTCGCCCATCTGAATCCCGAAAAGGACATGAGCCGAACGGCGCTTTTCGACGTGCTCTTCCTCTACGAGCACGATCTACCGGAGCCCACCGACGGCAACGGTCTGCACATCGAGCGTCTCGAGTGCGCTGTGGGCCAGGGGAAGTACGATCTCCTGCTGCTCTGCCGTCCGTCGGCCGGCGGACTCGAATGCGAGCTGGTCTACAACCGAGACCACTTCGACTCCGCCTCCGTGGAGGTACTGGCCCGCAGCTTCGGCGATCTCGCCGCCCGCTTAGCCCAGGAACCCGATCGGTCGATCGCAGAGCTCTGTCGACTCGACGCGGACGAGGCCCGGGCCCAGCTCCGTGCGGCGGAGGAATCCGTTGCGGTCGGCTACCCGCGCGACGAGACCCTCTGCACGATGTTCGAGCGCCGGGCAGCCGAGCGACCCGATGCCATAGCCGTCGCCTTCGGCGCCACCGCCCTCAGCTACGGCGAACTCAACCGCAGCGCCAACCGGTTGGCCCGCCGTCTCCGAGCCCGCGGTCTCACGCCGGAGGACGCCGTGGCACTGCTGCTAGATCGCGGGCCGGATCTCGTCATTGCAATGCTGGCCGTGTTGAAAGCGGGCGGCTGCTACGTACCCATCGATCCCGAGTATCCGCAGGAACGGGTCGAGTATCTGATCGAGGCCTCGGGCGCCGGGATCGTGCTCATCGAGCCCGGCGTGAAGGCGGTTTTGGACGGGTTGGCGGTCAAAACGATGACGCTCGGAGCACACTCGACCCAGTCATCCGACGCCAACACGGGCAACCTCAGGAGCGGACCGGCACCGGGACAGGCCGCCTACGTAATCTTCACATCCGGTTCCACCGGCCGACCCAAGGGTGTCGTCGTCGAGCACCGACACGTGCTTCGTCTGCTCACCACCGATCGCCCCCTCTTCGACTTCACGACGCACGACCGATGGGCGCTGGTGCATTCGCCGAGCTTCGACTTCTCGGTCTGGGAGATCTACGGCGCATTGCTCACGGGAGCGCGACTGGTCATCGTGCCACGACCGATCGTTCGGGACGTCGATTCCCTCCTCGCCGTCTTGACCTTCGAACGCGTCACGATCTTGAACCAGACACCGTCGGCGTTCACGGGTCTGGCGGACCGCGAGCACACCCTGCCCTCTCTGCTGGAGCTTCGATACCTCATCTTCGGAGGAGAAGCGCTCAAGCCGGTGATCCTCGCGTCGTTTGCCCGGCGCTATCCGTCCACACGTCTGATCAACATGTATGGCATCACGGAGACGACCGTGCATGTCACGTTCAAAGAAATCGGCGGCGCTGAGATCGCGGCCAATCTATCCAACGTCGGACGGCCGATCCCGACCCTGGCGACCCTGCTACTCGATCGCCGAGGCGAGCTCGTGCCGCAAGGGACACCGGCGGAGATCTGCGTCGCCGGGGCCGGCGTCGCCCGCGGTTACACCGGTCAGCCTGGCCTCACCGCTCAGCGATTCGGCCCTCATCCGTTCGCCGACTCCGAACGCCTCTACCACTCCGGTGACCGCGCCAAGCTCACCGACGGAGATCTCATCTACTGCGGCCGCATCGACGATCAGATCAAGGTCCGGGGCTTTCGCATCGAGCCTGGCGAGATCGAGGCCGCGCTCCTCGAGATCGAAGGTGTACGACAGGCGGCGGTGCGGTTCGATCCCGAAGGAGATGGTGGAGGCTCGCTGATCGCGCACTTCGCTGGCGATCGCTCGCTGAGTGTCGAGCTGCTGCGCGGCAGCTTGCTGGAGTGTCTTCCCGAGTACATGGTTCCCTCCAGGTTCCTTCGCCATCAGGCCCTCGCTCTGACTTCGTCCGGCAAGGTCGACAGGCGCGCCCTCGCAGCCCTCGAGGTCGAGGATCTGGATCTCGGCAGCGAATTCGCGGCGCCGCGGAATGCTGTCGAGCAAACCGTGGCCGAAGCTTGGGGCGCGGTTCTCGGTAGAGATCGTGTCGGGATCCACGACAACTACTTTGCCCTCGGTGGAGACTCGATCAAGGCGATCCAGGTGGTGTCGCGTCTGCTCGAGCACGACCTCGGCCTCGGGGTCCAGGATCTATTCCTTCATCCCACCGTTGCCGAGCTCACACCGCGACTGAAGAGGCTGGCGCGGCAGCGCACCGACGTGCCGCTCGAGGGTCCGCAGCCCCTGGCACCCATCCAGCGCTGGTTCTTCCGCCACTTCGAGCACTGCCCACAGCATTTCAACCAAGCCTTGCTCTTTGTACATCGCGTGGGCTTCGAGGCCAACGCCTGCCAGCTGGCGATCAACGGACTGTTCGCCCGACATCCGGCTCTTCGGACGACCTTCCACAAGACTCGAGACGGCTGGATCGGCCGGGTGGAAGTCGAGCTCGAGTGCGTCGTCGAGGAGGTGGAGCTCGAGCCGGACCAAGATCCCCTGCGGGCGCTCGAACGCCACGCCCACCGCACCCAAGGTAGCTTGCGCCTCGAGGAAGGTCCGTTGTTCAAGGCTGCGCTCTTCCGCCATCCGCGCGGTGATCGGCTCCTGTTCGTCGGCCACCACCTGGTGATCGACGGTACGTCGTGGCGCATCCTGCTGGATGACTTCGTCGCCGCCTATCGGCAGGCAGTGGACGGGAGGCCGATCGCCTTGCCGCCGTCGACGGCAACCTACGGCAGCTGGGCAGCCAGGCTCGGCGAGCTCGCATCTTCCCCATCGATCCGCCGGCAGGCGGAGTACTGGGAAGCGGTCGAGGGACATTCGGTCGCCATCAGTCCTGACGACCCGCAGGGCTCGAACCGCTATCGTGATCTGGAGCAGATCAGCACCGAGCTATCGAAGGAGCGCACCGATCTGCTGCGAGTCAAGGCGAATGCCGCGTACTCGACCACCGCCGAGGATCTGCTTCTCACAGCTCTGGCGCGCGCGCTGGAGATCTGGGCCGACGCCAAGTCCAGCGTCATCGTGCTCGAACGACACGGACGTGAGGACCTCGGCGAGCAGCCGAGTGGCCTGCCGGTCGAGCGCACCGTCGGCTGGTTCACCACGAGGTTTCCTTTTCAACTCGAGCTGCCCGCCGGCCAGGACCTCGGCTTTCAGATCAAGTCGATCAAGGAGGCACTGCGCTCGGTGCCCGACCGCGGTCTCGGCTACGGCTTGTTGAACGCTGAAAGCAGCCAGCCCGCAGCACCGCTCACCAGCTTCAACTATCTGGGCGATTTCGACGCTTCCATGACCGTCGGCGATCTGATCATGGTGTCGGAGCCCGTCGGCGATTCCGTCGACGGCAACAGCCCCCGGCCCACCGAGCTGGATATCGGAGCCGCGGTGCTCCGCGGACGGCTCTTCCTGGAGATCGGCTACAGCCGCCACCGATTCTCCCGCCACCGCACGGAGGCGCTGCTCGTCGCGCTGCGCGATTCGATCGGCGAAGTCATCGATCATTGCAGTGGCCGTTTGCACCCCGAAGTGACGCCCGCCGATCTGACGTACTCAGGGATCAGCCTGGAAGAGCTCGAGGGCATCACTTCATGATTCCGCGCGCCAACCTGGCGGATCTCTACCCTCTGTCGCCGATGCAGGAGGGCCTGTTGTTCCAGGCCAACCTCAGCGACGATCGTTCTCTCTACTGCGTCCAAGTGGAGGCTCGCCTCTCCGGCCTCGAAACACCGGAACCGATGGCCAGGGCGTGGTCCACGCTGGCAAAGCGGCACGAGATCCTGCGTTCGGTCTTCGTTCAGCGACTCACCCGTCCGTTTCAGGCGGTACTGCGGGAAACGTCACCGATCATCGCCGAGCTTCCGAGGCTAGCCCTGGATACGGACGCGGGCTGGGCTGACTGGCTGGCCCACGACCAGAGCCGTGGATTCGAACTCGACACGAGAGAACCACCGTGGCGGGTGCATCTGGGAATTGATGCCGCCGACCAGTTGCGCTTGGTGTTCACGTTCCATCACATCCTGCTCGACGGCTGGAGCGCGGGCCTTCTTTTCTCGGAGATGATGCGATGGATCGAGGCCGAGTGCCGGGGGACGACGGCGGATCTCGGGATCGTACAACCATACTCGCGCTTCATCTCATGGCTCGAGGATCGCGAGCAACAGCCAGCGCGGGACTATTGGCGCGACTATTTGACGGGATACACCGAGTCCTCGAGGCTGCCCAGCCCTATGCGCCGGGAGGCAGCGGGCGAGCTCGGCGAGGTCGGATTCGAGCTCTCCTCGGCGGACGGTCGGCGCCTCGAGGAGCTGGCTGCACGGGTCGGCACCTCGCCCAGCACCTGTCTCGAGGCCGCCTGGGGGATCCTGCTCGGCCGCTCCTTGAGGCGGCGCGATGTCGTCTTCGGCTCGGTCGCTTCGGGCCGTCCTCCGGAGCTACAGGGCATCGACAACATGGTGGGGTTGTTCATCACGACCTTGCCGCGGCGCGTCCGCTGGAGCCCCGCAGACTCGACGGAGAGCCTGATCCGGCGCCTGCACCGCGAATCCGTCGACCGTCAGCCGTTCCAGACCTTGGGCCTGGCCGAGATCCAGCGCGGGCATCCTCCCGTCGAGCCGATCTTCGCGTTCGAGGGATTCCCGATCGACGAAGGCCTGCGCCGGGCCGCGGGTGCCGCCGGCTCGGGTGTCGCGGTGGAGTCGGTCCGGGTGACAGAACGGTCGCATTACGACCTGGAGCTGGTCATCCAGCCGGCGGATCGGACTCGCGTGGCACTGCGCTTCGATCGGAGCCGATACCTCGACGGCCTGATGCAAGAGGCGGCGACCGCCTACGGGACGCTGCTTCGAGGCCTGTTGGATTCGCCGGAGACGAGTCCGGATCGAATCCCATGGTTGACACCCGCGGACAGGTCGCGAGTCGTGGTCGAGTGGAATCGCCCGACAGACCACGCCTCACCGGAGCCCGAACCTACGCTCCTCTCGGAGCTGCTACAGCATCACGCGACGACGAGGCCCGACGCGGTCGCGGTTACCGACGTGGAAGGATCGCTCTCCTATGGCGCGCTCGATCGGCGCGCCAACCAGCTCGCTCGGGAGCTCATCCACCGCGGCATCGGCCGGGAAGATCGCGTCGGTTTGGCGACGAAAAAAGGCCGGCGTCTTCTGCTGGGCATCTGCGCGATATGGAAGGCCGGCGGCTGCTACGTCCCCCTCGACCCGAGCCTGCCGGCGGAGCGCCTCACCGCTCTGGCGAAGGATGCCGGTGTTGCCCTGATCCTCACGGAGGAGACTTCCGTCGAAGGCCTCGCGGGTCTCGACATGCCGGTCCTGACTCTGGACACCGATCGCGATTGGATGAAACGGCCGCAGACCGCGCCGCGGGTGCGGCTCGCCCCGGGCAATCTCGCGTACATGATCTACACATCGGGCTCGACCGGACGACCGAAGGGCGCCCTGTTGACCCACGAGCCACTGGCCAATCTCGCGCTCCATACGGCCGAGAGCTCGGGCCTCCGCCCGGGCGACCGAGTTCTCCTGCTTGCGTCGATCAGCTTCGACGCGTCCGTGTGGGAAGTCGCTCGAACGCTCGCTTCCGGAGCCACCTTGCACTTCGTGGACGACGAGACGGCACGTCCCGGAGCCGAGCTCGCTGCCAGTCTGCGGGAGCGAAGGATCACCTCGCTCTTCTTGACGCCATCGGCCCTGGAGGTCCTGCCGCGCCCACTACCGCGATCCCTGCATACCGTGCACACCGGTGGCGAGGCCTGTCCCAGCCACCTGGCAGAGGGCTGGCCCGAAGAGACGAGGCTGGTCAACTTCTATGGACCGACGGAGACCACGGTCTGTGTATCGAGTGACGAGTGCCGGCCCGGCCAACCCTTCGAGCCACCCATCGGGAAACCTTTGCGCCGCTGCCGGATCTACCTGGTAGACGAGCTCGGCGAACCGGTCGCGCCGGGAATGGCCGGAGAGATGTGGATCGGCGGTCTCGCGGTCGGCCGGGGCTACCACCGGCGCCCTGGGCTGACCGCCGACCGATTCGTCCCCGACGAGCTAGGTGACGAACCTGGACAGCGTCTCTATCGCACAGGCGATCTGGGACGCCACCTCGATGACGGTCGCATCGTCTTCGCCGGACGCCTGGACGAGCAGCTCAAGGTCCGGGGCTTCCGGGTCGAGCCGGGCGAAATCGAGACGGCGTTGCTCGCCGATGCGAGCGTCGCACAGGCCGCCGTCACCCGCGGAGACGGCGACCGCCTAGTGGCCTACCTGGTACCGACAAACGCCGACTCACCGGATTTCTCGGAGCTTCGACTCCGACTCCGGCAAAAGCTACCTGCCTACATGGTTCCGTCGGAGTTCCTGACCTTGTCCGAGTTGCCGACCATGGCGAGCGGAAAGATCGATCGGCATGCCTTGCCGGCGCCCGATTCCGCCGCGAGATCGGCCCCTTTCGTCGCACCGCGCACGGAGACGGAACGCAATCTGGTCGATATCTGGCAAGACGTGCTCCAGCGACGACCCGTGAGCATCGAGGACGATTTCTTCGATCTGGGCGGCCACTCCCTGCTGGCGACCCGCTTGGTATCCCGAATCTCTTCCGAGCTCGACGCGTCGCTGCCGCTGCGCGAGCTCTTCGAGAATCCGAGGATCGCTCTTCTGGCTGACGTGCTCGATCAACGGGCCGCGACGGTGGCGGAAGGCCACTTGCCCCGCGCCGAGCGCTCTCACCATCTGCCTCTTTCCTTCGCCCAGGAGCGGATGTGGACTTTGGAGCAGCTACAAGGGTCCGGTCGGGCCTACAACGTCACCCTGGCGGTGCGGCTCGAAGGCAGCGTTTCGTGGCAAGCGCTCGAGCAATCGCTTGCCGAAATCGTCCGCCGTCACGAATCTCTGCGCACGACCTTCGCAATACACGACGGTGCCCCCGCCCAGACGATCCTCCGCCACCAGGCCTTCTCGCTGACGCGGATCGATCTATCCTCGCTGGCTGCAGCCGACCGGGAGGTGGCGGCCGAGGACGTGATCACCGACACGTCGGCTCACGGGTTCGATCTCGAGCGTGGACCGCTTCTACGGACCGTTCTCGCCAGGTTCGACACCAACGATCATCTCCTCGTCCTGGTGATGCATCACATCGCCTCGGACGGTTGGTCGACCGGGGTCCTGACCCGCGAGATCGCGGCGCTTCACGAGGCGATGGCACGGGGCGAGCCATCGCCACTGCCGGATCTTTCGGCGCAGTACGTCGACTACGCGGCCTGGCAGCGTCGAAGGTTCGAACGAGGCGAGGCCGAGAGTCACCTCGCCTACTGGCGTCGTCAGCTTGAGGGCGCGCCGCAGCTGACCCAACTGCCACTGGATCGGCCGCGGCCGGCGATCCAATCCACACGTGGTGCCCGGCACTGCTTCCGGCTGGATGCCGAGCTGACCGCCGCCCTCCACAGGGTGGCACGCGCCCATCAGGCGAGTCTCTACATGACCCTCGTCGCCGGTTTCGCAGCCCTCCTCGGCCGATACAGCGGCGATCGAGACATCGTCCTGGGCTCGCTGATCGCCAACCGTGGCCATCGCGATACCGAAGCGATGATCGGCTTCTTCGTCAATACGTTGGCGCTGCGCATCGACCTCCACGGAAATCCAGACTTTGCCGCTCTGGTCCGGCGGGTGCGCACGACGACGGTCGACGCATACAGCCACCAAGAGCTGCCGTTCGAACGTGTCGTCGAAGAGATCTCCCCGACGCGCGTCGCCAGCCATTTCCCTCTCGTCCAGGCCATCGTGGTGCTGCACAACCAGCCGTTCGACGAGGTCGAAATGGAGAGGGTCCGTCTGACGCCCGTCGCGGCGGCCGCAGAAGTTCCCGTCCGCTTCGATCTGGAGCTCTATTTCCAGGAGCGCGATGACGGGCTCGAGGGTGAGCTGCTGTTCAATCGCGACCTCTTCGACGCCGCCACCGCCGCTCGGCTGTGTCGTCACCTGGAGATCCTGCTACGCGCTGCTACGGACGCTCCCGAACGGGCACTGAGCACCTTGTCGCTTCTCTCCCCGTCCGAGCGCCACCGGCTGGAAGCGCAGCGGCAGGCTACCCATCGGCCTCGTGCTGCTGAAACCGTCGTCGATCTCTTCCGGCAACGGGCCGTCGAGAATCCCGACAGGCTCGTGCTACGAGGTCGGGACCACCAGCTGAGCTTTCGGGAAACAGCGAGGTGGGCGGATGCCGTGTCCCATCAGTTGGCGGAGGCCGGAGTCGCCCGCTGCGACGTGGTCGCGGTGCTACTGCCGCGCTCGGTTTCCGCCGTTGTGGCCATACTGGGCGTACTCGAGGCCGGTGCCGCCTACGTGCCTATCGATCCCGGCGACCCCGACGCTCGGATCACGACGCTCCTCGCGGAAAGCGGTGCGTCAGCCGTGGTGACGACCCGAAATCAGCTCGCACGAATCTCGGACCTCGAGTGGCACGGCCATGTGGTCGAGATCGATCCGCGGACGATTCCTGACTCACGGCGACGACCGGCAACCCCACGGCGCAACATCGTGCCTGGCGAGCTCGCCTACGTGCTCTACACCTCCGGTTCCACCGGTCGTCCGAAGGGAGTGATGGTCACCCACGGCGGGCTGATGAACTACCTGTTCTGGGCTCGCTCCGCCTACTCGATCGACGCCGAGACCAGCTTCGCGCTCTGCTCGTCGCTGTCCTTCGACCTCACGGTCACATCTCTCTTCCTACCGCTGATCACCGGAGGGACGCTCGAAGTCTACGAACGGCGATCGACATCCGCCGACCTCGAGGTTCTGACCGTCGTGGAGGACGATCGGGTCGACGTGCTCAAGGTCACACCGTCCCATCTCCGCCTGCTCGCCCAAGCGTCGCCCGGTCGCCGGCTCTCGCGCCTGATCGTCGGTGGTGAGCAGTTCCCGACCGATCTAGCCCGCGAGGTGACTGCAGCTCTGCCGGTGGGCGCCGCGATCTTCAACGAGTACGGGCCAACGGAATGCGTCGTAGGTTGCGCCCTCCACCGCTTCGACTCCGAATCCGATCAGCGCGCCGCAGTGGCCATCGGCGGACCGATCGACAACACGACCCTCTGCGTCGTCGATGGGCGGCTCGAGCCCGTGCCCGATGGCGTCACCGGGGAGCTGCTCATCGCCGGTGCTGGTGTGGCTCGCGGCTACCTCGGCCATCCGCGTCTGACCGCCGAGCGCTTCCTGCCCGACCCCCTCGCGACGGGAGAGCGACGATATCTCTCGGGTGACCGCGCCCTCCTCCGGCCCGATGGCCAGCTCGAGTTCCGAGGCAGGATCGACCGAGAGCTGAAGATCCAGGGATTCCGTGTCGATCCGGCGGAGATCGAGCAGGCCCTCGGCGAGGTCGAAGGCGTCGAGCAATGCGTGGTGACCCTCCGCGGCGCGGCGGTGGACGACGAGGTCCTCCGATGTGCACGCTGCGGCCTGTCGTCCGAGCATCCGATGGCGACGTTCGAAGACGATGGCGTATGCACGATCTGTCACGAGTACGAACGCCATCGGCATCGTGCCGCCGAGTACTTTCGCCCGTTCGAAGAACTGGAAGCACTCTTCGAGCAGCGGGCGACCGCGCCCCGCCACGACTGCATCATGCTCTACAGCGGTGGCAAGGACAGCACCTACGCCCTCTACCAGCTGGTGGCGGAGCTCGGGCTCAACGTGCTGGTCTTCACCCTCGACAACGGATTCCTATCCGAGCAGACTTTGGCCAATATCCGCCGCGTCACCGACCACCTGGGCGTCGAGCATCACGTGGCCACGACGCCACACATGGACGAGATCTTCCGCGACAGTTTGCAGCGCTTCAGCAACGTCTGCAACGGCTGCTTCAAGACGATCTACACCCTCGGCATGAGGTTGGCGCGCGAACGCGGCATTCGATACATCGTGACCGGCCTCTCCCGCGGTCAGATCTTCGAGACTCGCCTCGCCGAGCTGCATCGAGTGGGGGTCTGGGAGCCGGCCGAGATCGATCAAACCGTGCACGACGCGCGCAAGGCCTATCACCGCGAAGCCGACGCCTGCGCCGAGCACCTCGCCGGAGATCTGTTCGCCGACGACTCGATCTTCGACGAGGTCCGGTTTGTGGACTTCTACCGCTACAGCGAGGCTGAGCTCGGCGAGATGATCCGGTATCTAGCGGAGCATGCACCGTGGATCCGGCCATCGGATACCGGCCGCTCGACCAACTGCCTGATCAACGATGTCGGGATCAGCGTGCACAAACGGGAGAGGGGCTTTCACAACTATGCCCTGCCCTACTCCTGGGATGTGCGCCTGGGCCACAAGACCTGGAGTGAAGCGGTCGACGAGCTCGACGACGACATCGACGCCGCGCGGGTCGAGGACATTCTCGTGCAGATCGGTTATCGGCCAACGAACCGGCGTCAGCAGGAGCTCGTGGCCTACTACAGCGGGAGCCCGGAGCGCGCCAAGCCGAAGACCGCCAGCTCCGGCAGCGGATTCGGCCTCGATCAGCTCTACCTGCGCACCCAGCTGGCGGATGTGCTGCCGAGTCACATGGTGCCGGAACGGTTGGTGTACCTCGACGACATCCCTCTGAACTCTCGGGGCAAGATCGACCTGGCCTCCTTGCCAGAGCCCGGGAAACCAGCCCGCCGACGTGTCGAAGGGCCGCCCAACAGCGCCACCGAACGAAAAGTGGCGCGGGTCTGGACAGAAGTGCTCGGAATCGACCAACTCGATGTCGGCGACGATTTCTTCGAGCTCGGGGGCCACTCACTCATGGCCACGCAGGTGATCTCTCGTCTGCGCGACGTGTTCTCGCTGCTGCTTCCGATGCAACTGATCGTCGAGAACCCGACGGTTCGAAGCCTGGGTGCTGTCATCGACGACCTCGAAAGCGTCGCCAGCCAGCCGCCGCAGCCCAGCGGTGACGAGATTCTCGAAGAGGGAGTGCTGTGAGCGCGATCCGCGACTTGCTCGGCCGCCTGCGCGCGAGAGAGGTCCGCCTCTGGGCAGACGGCGAAGCGCTCCGTTTCAGTGCCCCGCCGGGCGCGATGACCGCCGATCTGCTGGCGGAGCTCAAGAGTCACAAGGCTCCCATGCTCGAGCTACTTGCCTCGAAGTCAGCCTCCGACGAGCCGATCCACGCGTGCAGGGATGGATCGCCGGCACCGCTCTCGTTCTCTCAGCAACGTCTCTGGTTCC
Source organism: Thermoanaerobaculia bacterium (assembly GCA_028066595.1). Taxonomy (GTDB): domain Bacteria; phylum Acidobacteriota; class Thermoanaerobaculia; order Multivoradales; family J023; genus JAUIJL01. The sequence goes on along the minus strand of JALCBJ010000027.1, from coordinate 21,581 downwards.
TCCGTCGTCTCGACGGCGACCGTGCCGTCTACAACGTACCCTCGGCGCATCGTGTTCGCGGTCCGCTCGGCACCTCGGCTCTCGAGCAGTCGCTCGCAGAGATCCGTCGGCGGCACCAAGTTCTGCGGACTGTGATCCGAGAAGTCGACGAGACGCCGACTCAGATGCGAGCCACGGCGTCGATGCCGATGCTGCGCATCGACCTGAGCCGACTCCCCGCCGAGCGGCGCGAGCAGGTCGCCCAACAGGTTCTCGACCAAGGCGCCCGGCGGGCCTTCGACCTCGAGCACGGTCCATTGCTGCGATCGTTCCTGATCGACCTGGGCCCCACCGACCGGATCCTCGGCCTCTGCCTCCACCACATCGTGGCCGACGGCTGGTCCGTCGGCTTGTTGCAGACCGAAATGACGAACGGGCTCGACGCCTACTCCACAGGTAGGCCGGCCGCCTCCCCACCCCTACCGATCCAGTACACAGACTTTGCCCGCTGGCAGCGAAGCGACGGCACAGCAAAGCGCTTCGAACGTCAGCTCGACTTCTGGCGTCAACATCTGCAGGGCGCACCCGAGTCCCTGGATCTGCCGAGGCTCGAACATCGTCACGAGGCGGGATCCGCCGCGGGCTATCGCTCGATCCAGCTCGATTCGCAGCAAGTCACGCACCTCGAGGATCGCTGCCGCGCCTTGGGAACGACGCTGTACAGCGGCTTGCTCGCCGCCTTCGTCGCGCTCCTCGCACGGTCGTCCCGCCAGGACGACCTCGTGATCGGCACACCGATCGCCAATCGCAACCGCCGCGAAACCGAGGCGCTCGTCGGTTTCTTCACCAACACCCTCGCCCTCCGCTTGGAGCTTCAGGGTGGCTCGACTCTCGCCGGTCTGACGCGACACGTCGGACGGACCGTCGTGGCGGCCCAAGATCACCAAGACGTGCCCTTCGAACGAGTGATCGAAGCGGTCCGACCCGAGCGCTCCCTCGACCGCAATCCACTCTTCCAGGTCATGTTCGCCTTCCAGAACCGCCTGGGGGTCGAGCGTGCATTGCCGACCTCGGAGCTGAGCTTCGAGCCCTTGCCCCTCGTCAACGGTGAGGCGAAGTTCGATCTCACACTGTCCTTGGAACAGACCGCCGCAGGTGTCCGCGGACATCTGGAATACGAAGCCGGGCTCTTCGAGCCGAGCACGATCGAAGCTCTGGCCGCCGGATTTCTGAACGTCGTGGAGACACTCGCGCGGCAACCCGAACAGCGAATCGACGATCTCGAGCTGGTCGGAGAGCAGCAGCACCGCCTCGAAGCTTCGGTGTGGAATCAGGAGCTCCGTCCCCGAGCTGCCGCGGAGACGGCCGGCGACGTACGACGAATGACCGTGGCCGATCGCATCGTCGAGCATGCCCGCCGACAACCGGATGCCGTTGCACTGGAATGGCGGGGAGGTGCGCTCACCTACCGTACGATGGTGGTCGAGGCCCAGGCGCTGGCCCGTGAGCTTCGGAACCGCGGAGTCGGGCCCGAGGTGGCAGTGGGTGTCTACACGGTGCGTGCTCCGGAAACGCTGATCGCCGTGCTCGCGATCCACCTCGCCGGCGGCGTGCTGGTGCCCATCGACCCTGCCTACCCCGCCGAGCGGCGCGCTTTCCTCGAGCGCGACTGCGGTCTGACGTTGATTCTTGCCAGCCGCGAGTGTGAAGCCGCGCAGGACTCGGCGACCGCGCTCCTCTGGCTCGAGCGAGGCCGGCCGTACGCCGCCGGGCGTCCGGCGGTCTCCACCCACCATCGTCCGGCGCTTCCGGACCAGCTCGCGTACATCGTCTATACCTCGGGCTCCACCGGTGAGCCGAAGGGCGTCGCGATCCCCGATCGGACGCTCCGCAACCTCGCCTTTTGGCAGGCTGGGCAGACCGATCCACCACCACGCGGCACGCTCCAGTTCGCACCGATGAGCTTCGACGTCTTCATGCAGGAGACTTTCTCCACCTGGGTCGAGGGCGGAGCGCTGCATCTGATCTCCGACGAGATCCGGCGAGATCCGGTCGAGCTGCTGAGACTCCTGCACGAGACCGCGGTGGAACGCATGTTTCTGCCGTTCGTGGCGCTCCAGCAGCTGGCAGAGGAAGCGGCCGCGATCGGGATGCCACCGACTCTTCGGCACCTTTACACAGCCGGCGAACAGTTGCAGATGACGCCGGCGATTCGAGCGGTCCTGAGCCGAAACGTCACGACGCTGGACAATCACTACGGCCCCTCCGAGACGCACCTCGCTACGTTCCATCCGCTACGCGGAGAACCCGCCGATTGGCCCCACTTGCCCTCGATCGGCCGACCGATCGAAGGCGCACGCGCCCATGTCACCAGTGGCTTTCTGAGATTGTCGTCCCCAGGCCTCGACGGCGAGCTCGTGCTCGGCGGCGACATCCTGGGTCGGGGCTACGTCCACCGGCCGGCACAGACGGCGGCTCGTTTCTTGCCGGATCCGTTCGGCGCACGCCCCGGCGACCGGCTCTACCGCTCCGGCGATCTGTGCCGGAGGTCGGACGACGGTTCGCTCCAGTTCCTCGGTCGCATCGATCATCAGGTCAAGATCCGTGGCTACCGGGTCGAGCCCGGGGAGATCGAGGCCACTCTCATGGACTTCCCGGGGATCACGCAGGCGGTAGTGGTGCCCAAGCGCGATTCGACCACCGGGCCGTACCTTGTCGCCTACGTCGTGTCGAAGAGCTCGCGACCGGACGAGGAGGAGCTGGCTCGTCACCTGCGTGGGCTGCTTCCGGAGTACATGCTGCCCAAAGCCTTCGTCCTGCTCGAGGAGTTTCCCAAGACTCCGAGCGGCAAGATCAACCGTCGCGCGCTGCCGGATCCCGGCCCGCGGAGTCCGCAGGATCGCTCCCGAGCGCCACGAGATCCACTGGAATCGCTCCTCGTAGATCTCTGGCGCGAGATCCTCGATGTGCCGACGCTCGGCATCGACGACGACTTCTTCGACCTGGGCGGTCATTCGCTGCTAGCCGCCCGGCTTCTGAGCAGGATCCGCGGTCGAACCGGTGCCGAAGTGTCGCTGCGCGATCTCTTCGAATGTCCGACCATCGCCGCCCTCAGCCGGCAGCTCCGACAGAACGAGAGAGCCGCTGTGACGCCGATCACCACGGCGTCGGATGGTGACCGACGGCGCCTCTCGTTTGCCCAGGAGCGGATGTGGACTTTGGAACGGATGTCGGCCGGAACCTCGAACCACAGTATGCCCGCAGCTCTCCGGCTCCACGGCAGGCTACACCTCGAGTCGCTTCACCAATCGCTGGTGGAGATCGTCCGCCGGCATGAGTCGCTCCGCACGACCTTCCACGATGAACGTGGGACACCGGTACAGCTCGTCGCTACCGCCAGCCGTCCCGCGCTTCGGCTCATCGACCTGTCGGCATCCGGTGCTGGGCTCCAGACACGCTGGATCGAGCGGCTCATCGACGAAGAGATCCGAAAGCCCTTCGATCTCGCGACGGGACCCTTGCTGAGGCTCTGCCTGGTCCGATGCTCGGCGCGCGATCACGTGCTGATCGTGGTGATGCACCACATCATCTCGGACGGCTGGTCCGTGGATGTGATCACCACCGAGCTCTCCGCGCTCTATGGCGCCTTCGTCACCGCCCTGCCGTCGCCCCTGAGCGAGCTGGAGGTGCAATATGCCGACTACTCGCACTGGCAGCGCCAACAAGTCGGCGGGGTTCTCGAGGGTCAGCTCGAGTATTGGTGCCACCGACTCACCGGAGCTCCGCCGCTGGCGCCTCTGCCCCTGGATCGACCTCGTCCGACCGTGCCGAGTCTGCGCAGCGACTGCATCGAGCTGCAGCTCGACACCGACCTGACCACCCGGCTCCAGGAGCGTACCCGGGAGCACGGTGCCAGTCTCTACATGGCTCTCCTGGCAGCATTCTCTTGTCTTCTCTACCGCTACACCGGCAACGAAGATCAGATCATCGCGTGCCCGGTGGCCAATCGAAGTCACCCTCAGGTCGAGCCTCTGATCGGCACCTTCGCCAACGTGGTGGCACTGCGCCTGGATCTGACTGGAGATCCGTCCTTCGACGAGTTGCTCGGCAGGACGCGAAAGACTGCCATCGAGGCATATTCCCATCAGGATCTGCCGTTCGATCTGGTGGTCGGCAACCTCCTCCCCGAGCGCCAACCGCACCGCCATCCGATCGCACAGGTCGCAATGACCCTGCAGAGCAAGACCCGGTCCCGGTTGCGTCTGGGCGATCTCGATCTCGAGCCATATTCGACCTATGCCGGCCATCTCGGCTACGACCTGCTGATGGCACTCGAAGAACACGACCGAGGCATCGCGGGATCGCTGGCCTATGACAGCGATCTCTTCGATCCCTCGACGATCATCGAGATGAGAGACCGCTTCCTGCTGCTACTGGAGGTCCTCGCCGACCGGCCGGAGCAACGGTTGCTCGATGTCGACTTCGGTCTGCCCCAGGCTCCGGCGCCACCTCCGGAGACTCTGGCCGGCGACTTGGTCGAGGCATTCCGGTTCTGACCTGCAAGGAGAAAAGTCCGTGAGCGAAGCAACGAACGTAGATTGCCTGCTGATCGGCCACAACGACTCGGACTTCCAAAGCTATGTAGAGATGGTCCGATCTGGGGATGCCGGAGCCTATCGGGATCTACGCCTGGCCTTCGTCGAGGTCGACGGCAGGCCGATGCGCGCGCTCGACGCGCTCAGTCACTACCACCGGGCGTCCGGAGAGAAGCAGTTTCACAATACAGACTTCCTGTCACCGGGAATCGCCTATCTCGGCACCTACTTGTCTCGCCAGGGTCTGAGCTTCGACTACGTCAATGCCTTCCAGCTCGAAAAGGATCGCCTGGCCGACAAGCTGGCGACCGGCTCGGTCCGTACGGTGGCGATCCTCACGACCTTCTATGTCTCCCCGGCACCGATCTCGGAGATCGTTTCCTTCGTCCGTCAGCACGACCCGTCGGTGCCCGTGATCATCGGTGGCCCTTTCATCGCCAACCAGTCCGGAACCAATGACGAAGCGACGTTGGCCCGGCTTTTCGGTTACCTCGGCGGCGACTACTACGTGATCAATCAGGAAGGCGAGGCGACCCTCGCGCGGCTGTTGAAAGCCTTGCGCGGCGGCCAAGATCTCTCCTCCGTACCGAATATCGCCTACCGAATCGATGGTCGGTTCACGCGCACCGGATGCGAGCCCGAGGTCAATTCCCTGGAGGACAACCAGCCGGACCTGTCGCTCTTCCCGCCCGCCGACGTGGGTCAGATGATCTCGTTGCGCACTGCCAAGTCCTGCCCCTTCTCCTGCTCATTCTGCGGCTTTCCGCAACGGGCCGGGAAATATGTCTTCGAGTCGGTCGAGGCGGTGGAACGCGAGCTCGACGCGATCCGAGATCTCGGAACCGTCAACACGCTCACGTTCCTCGACGACACCTTCAACGTGCCGCCGAAACGCTTTCGCGCCATCCTCGAGATGATGATCCGCAACGACTACGGCTTTCGATGGAATAGCTTCTATCGAAGTGACCACGGTAGTGCCGAGATCATCGATCTCATGGGCCAAGCCGGCTGCGAGGGTGTGTTCCTCGGGATCGAGTCCGGTAGCGACACGATGCTGAAGCGGATGAACAAAACCGCACGCCGCCAGCACTATCTCGCGGCTCTTCCGCGGCTCAGGGAGGCCGGGATCTCGACCTACGCCAGCCTCATCATCGGCTTTCCCGGCGAGACCATGGAAACGGTCGAGGAGACCCGAGACCTCCTCGAGACCGGCCAGCCCGACTTCTTTCGAGCGCAGCTTTGGTACTGCGATCCGATGACGCCGATCTGGCAACAGCGGGAGCGCTACGACATCGAGGGCTCGGCCTTCAACTGGTCCCACGCGACCATGGATGCCGCCACGGCGTGCGCGGTGATCGACGACCTCTTCCTGTCCGTGGAGGGGTCGTGCTGGCTACCACAATGGGGCTTCGAGCAATGGAGCACCTTCTACTTGCAACGGCAGGGAATGAGCTGGCAGCAAGTGATGGACTTCGTCGCCTCGTTCAACACCGTGGTGCGGGAGAATCTCTTGTTTCACCGGCGCCATTCCGAACGGCCTGCCCTGCTGGGCGATCTCGAGAGGTGCTCGCAGTTCGGCACCGACCACGAGCACCGTCCGGGCCTCACGACTTCCGATCTCTGGTGGCCAGGTCGCTATAGCGCCGCCCGAGAATTTTGGTCCACGTACGGCTCCAGGCCGGCAAAGAACACCACAACCCGGAACGACGCCATCGGTGAACCGGGCTGGTCGAGTGAGCAAGTCCAGTGGCCGGCAGCTGGTGACCTCGACACGAGGTGGAAACAGCCGGACGTGATCGTCGCCGCGTTCGCCGCCGCCTTGGCCCGGTGGCAGGGTCGCTCCGAGCTGACCTTGCTGTCACCGATCTCTGCCAGTGGCGAGGTCGGCGAGCTGGCGCCACTTCAGCTCGAGGTCTCGCGGCTCGATCCGGATCGGGTCCTCCACTCGATGCACGAGGAGCTGGCGTCCTTCGAGGAGCACCGACCTTTTGCTCTCGCCTGTCTGCAGGATCCAGCCTGGCTCGCGTGGCGCGGCGACGACCCGCCGCGTTTCGACACCATGGTCTGCGTCCATCGCGACGGGGAGTCGTCACCGAGTCGCGAGCGTCTGGACCACGACGCACCCGGGATTGCCCGGCAGATCAGCATCGAGTTGACGATCGGTGGCTCTACCGAGCGACCCGAGCTGACGATCGGCTTCGATCCCGCGCAGCGACATCTTGCCGACATGACCGAGCTCGGCCGGGAGACCTGCCGAATTTTGAGCCACTGGGCCGACGGCACCGAGCCGGTGTCGCGAGCGAGCCTCGACCAACAGCTCGCGGTGGAGGCCGCGGTCGCCCTCGACGCCGAGGCGGCGTTCAGCTTCGACCTGGCCTCGACGGGTACCTCCAACCCATGATCAGCCAAGGAGCCACGCGGCGACCACCCACCTTCGACCGTGGTCTGTACCAAGAACGCGAGTACTGGCGAGAGCGCCTTTCCGGCCGTCAGTCCCGATCTTCGCTGATCTGTGACTTCGCTCCCTCCGAAGCTCATGGCGAGCGCCGAGGGGAGCTGCGATGGCAAATCGATGGAGATCTCTACCGACGCCTACAGAGGCTGACCAACGGCGGCAGCTTTCTGAGCTACACCACCTTGATGACCGCCCTATCCGTCAGCTTGCAGCCTCACCTGCGGACTTCGCAGGTATGCGTCGGAAGTCCCGCACGCCTGGTCGGTGACCACGTCAACGCCCTGGCGATCTGCTCCAACATCGAACCGCACGCCTCGTTTCAACAGCTCTTGCTCGCGATGCGCTCCACGCTGCTCGACGCCTACTCTCACCAGCTGATCCCCTACGAGCAGGTGCTGGACGCCCTCGGAGCCCGGCTCGGAGATCGGCCGTTCTTCGAGCTGACCGTGCGTCTCGAGGGCCTTCACTCGGAGCTACCCGAAGTCGGCGCAGCGATCGAGATCGACCTCGAGGAAGAAACCGATCACATCGATGGCCGAGCTCGCTTCGACCGCGGCCTCTATCGCGAGTCGACCATCGGAGACCTGGTCGCCAGCTGGCAGGAGGTCTTGAATGCCGGCCTGACCGCGCCGACCGCTGAGCTCCGTCGCCTGGATCTGATTGGCGCGCGAGCGCGCCAGCGGCTGTCGAGCTGGGCATCGGACAGCGTGACCGAGCCTCCCCAGGAGAGCTTTCCGGCCCGTTTCGAGGCCCGGGTCGAACAATGCCCCGACGCTCCGGCGGTCGTCACGGAGGACGAGCTCATCAGCTACAGCGAGCTCGATCGCCGTGCCAACCAGCTGGCGCATGAGCTGATCCGCCGCGGGGTCGGGCCGGAGAGCCTGGTCGGCATCTCGATGACTCGCGGTGCCACCTCGGCCGTGCTTGCCATCCTCGGAGTGCTCAAGGCGGGTGGAGCGTTTCTACCGCTGGACCCCGAGTATCCCTGGCACCGCCTCGCCTTCATGGTCGCGGACTCGGGCCTCCGCCTAGTGTTGACAGATAGCCACACCAGTCCGGCCTTCGCCTCCTCCGGCGTCGAGACCCTCGACCTAGATCGAGAGTGGGCCCTGGTGGCGCGCCACAGGCCACGAAGGCCACCGGGCGAGCTCAAACACGGCCAAGCGGCCTACGTCATCTACACGTCCGGCACTACCGGCCGACCCAAAGGCGCCCTGCTGACCCACGGGGGTTTGGTCAACCTGGCCGAAGCGCAGAGCCGCGCCTTCCAGGTCGAGTCCGATAGCCGGGTTCTACAGTTTGCTTCCATGAGCTTCGACGCCGCCGTTTCCGAGATCGTGATGGCCCTGGTCGTGGGCGCGGCGCTTCACCTGGGATCTCGCGATCAATTGCTACCCGGCGCGAAATTGACCACGACGCTACGGGAGCGACGGATCACTCACGCGACCATTCCGCCTTCGTCCCTCGAGTTGCTGCGCGCCGCTGACGTTCCCGATCTCGCGGTTCTCATTGTCGCGGGTGAAGTGTGCGCGCCTCGGCTGGCGGCCGAGTGGAGCCGAAACCGTATGTTCCTCGACGCCTACGGTCCCACCGAGACCACGGTCTGTGCGACGATCGCCTACCAGCCAGACCACGACGCGCGCTTGTCGATCGGCCGGCCGATGGAGAACGTACGCGTCTACCTGTGCGATCCGCAAACCTCGCTGGTCGCCCCCGGTGCGCCGGGTGAGATCTACGTGGGCGGCATCTGCCTCGCTCGCGGCTACGTCGGCCGACCGGCCACGACCGCGGAAGCGTTCGTTCCAGATCCGCACAGTGGGGAGCTCGGTGGCAGACTCTACCGAACCGGCGATCTGGCGCGGCTGCGTGCCGATGGCGAGCTCGATTTTCTCGGTCGGATCGACCACCAGGTGAAAATCCGCGGTTACCGCATCGAGCCCGCCGAGATCGAGACGGCGCTGGTCGACCAATCCGGCGTGGTGCAGGCGGTGGTGGCTCCGCGCGATCTACCCTCGGGTGAGCCGGCCTTGGTCGGCTATTTCGTTCCCGAACCGGGGAAGGAGGTGGCCACCGCTTCGTTGCGTGAGGCTCTCGCGCTACGGCTTCCCCAGTACATGGTCCCCGCCGCCTTCGTAGCTCTCGAACACTTGCCCAAGACCCCGAGCGGCAAGATCGACCGAGAAGCCCTGCCAGCACCAGACTGGTCCGAGCGTGCGGCGACCACCGTGCCACCGCGGTCGAATATCGAAGTGATCTTGGCGGGCATCTGGGAAGAGGTCCTCGAGAGGTCACAGATCAGCGTGCACGACAGCTTCTTCGACCTCGGTGGCACGTCGCTGGCCGCGGTCCGAATGATGGCCATTGTCAAAGAAGTCCTCGGAGTGGATCTACCACTCACGGAGCTCTTTCAAGCGACGACGATCGAGCAGCTGGCCCTGCTGATCCAAGCAAAGCGTGGGACCCGGCACTGGTCGCCGATGGTCACGATCCGCGGCCGCGGCACGGCGGAACCTCTGTACTGCGTTCACCCGGGCGGTGGCAATGTGGTCTGCTACTGGCAGCTGGCCTCGCACCTGAACGGGGATCGTCCGATCTTCGCGCTCGAAGCTCGCGGCTTGGCGCACGGCCAGGAGCCACAAGAGAGCCTCGAGGCGATGGCCGATCTATACATCGAGGCGATTCGTGCCCGACGACCGCGTGGTCCCTACGCGCTTCTCGGCTGGTCCTTCGGCGGCGTCGCCGCGTTCGAGATGGCGCGCAAGCTCGAGGCTGCCGGCGAACAGATCTCCTTTCTCGGCATGCTCGACTCCTATTCGCCGTGGGTCGTCGACTCACCATCGCACCGGCAAGACGACTCCGATGTTCTGGTCGCTCTGGTCGGCGGTGTGCTCGAAGTCGGGGCCAGGGAGTTACGCCAGCTCGGCGAAGAGGAACGGTTGCACTATGTGATCGAGGAAGCGAAGAAGAAAGACGTCATTCCGCCGAGCTTCGACGTCGACAAGGCGCGGAGGATGTTGCGCGTTGCGAAAAACAACTTCGCCGCCGTGGAGCGATACCGGCCTCCTTCTTACGGCGGCCGGATCCATCTATACCGCGCCGAGGAAGAGCGCGATTTCGCTACGACGATCACCGACCTCGAAGATCTCGGTTGGGCCGAGCTGTGCCGCGGCCTCGTGACTCGCTTCGTCGGTGGTAATCACCAGACGATGACGCAGGTTCCCCACGTCGATCAGCTGGCCGCATCGCTAGAAGCCGATCTCGACGCCGCAGTCAGCGAAGCGTCCTGACCCGATGTCCGGCATCCAGGACGCAGCGACCTCACAGAACCCAAAGAGCCCTTACTACTCCGCGGAGCACCTCGAGTTCCGGCACGCAGTATCGCGATTCGTACGAGAGGAGATCGAGCCTCATATCGACGGTTGGGAGGAGGCCGGATCGTTCCCGACGGAGCTCTACAGGAAAGCCGCCGTCGCGGGCATCCTCGGACTCGGATTCCCCGCCCGCTACGGCGGCCTCGAGAAGGACCACTTCCATCGCATCATCGCCGCCGAGGAAATGTCCCGAGCCGGCGCCGGAGGACTGACCTCTGCGTTGATGAACCACGGCGTCGCGATGCCCCCCGTCGTCGCTGCCGGATCGGAAGCACTCAAGGCCAGGGTCCTGCCCGGTGTCCTCGCCGGCGAGAAGATCTGCGCACTTGCGGTCACGGAGCCTTCCGGCGGATCCGATGTGGCCGGCCTGCGTTCTACCGCGGTGCGCGAAGGACGATGCTACGTGGTCAACGGAGCCAAGTCCTACATCACGTCCGGCACACGCGCCGACTATTTCACGGTCGCGGTACGCACCGGCGGCAGCGGTCCTGGTGGGCTCTCGCTACTGCTGATCGAACGCGATGCCCCCGGGTTCCAACGAAGGCGGTTGAAGACGATGGGCTGGGCCTGCGCGGACATCGCCGTTCTCGAGTTCAGCGACTGTCGTGTACCGCTCGAGAATCTCATCGGCGCCGAGAATCAGGGCTTCGGCTTGCTGATGCAGAACTTCGCCCTCGAACGGTTGTTCATGATCGCCAGTTGCAACAGTCTGTCGCGAGTTTGCTACGAAGATGCTCTGGCCTACGCCCGCCAGCGGCAGGTCTTCGGCGAGCCGCTCATCGCCAAACAGGTCATCCGCCACAAGCTGACCGACATGGCCATGGCCATCCGCGCTACCCAGGCATATCTCGAGCAGTTGGTCTGGCTGGCCGACCGGGGCGAGCAACCCACAGCCGATATCTGTCTGCTCAAGAACCAAGCGTCTCTGACGATGGAGCGCTGCGCCCGTGAGGCGCTCCAGATCTTCGGCGGTGCCGGTTACGTGCGCGGCACGCGAGTGGAACGCATCTATCGCGAGGTCCGAGTCAACGCCATCGGCGGCGGCGCGGAAGAAGTGATGCGTGATTTCGCGGCGGCAAATCTCGGCTACTAAGTTGGATCGCATCCAGATACACCGTTGCGAGAGTCACGCCGAGGCGAGCACGGCCGAGACTGTCTGAGTCGAGGAACTGACCTGGCGTCTATCCCCCACAGTCAACCGAGCGTCCCGCGATCAGGAGACTGCTCAGGCGAGTTTCGAAGGCCGCGCGAAGAACGGCGTGACGGCCGATGCGGAGCCCTTTCGAGGCGATCTCATGGTCTGTCGTCGACCGATGCGCCGAGGATCTGCGCCCGGTCGAAGACTGCACGAACGGCGTCGTGGATCGCCGTGCGCACGCGCCCTCGCTCCAGGGCATAGAGGCCGGCGGCGGTCGCCCCACCCGGGCTGGTGACGTGGGAACGGAGGATCGCCGGATGCTCGCCGGTCACCCGCTGGAGCTCCAGGCTGCCACGAAAGCTCTCGAGGACCAGTTGTTGGGCTTGCTCGGCGTTGAATCCGAGCGCGACGGCGGCGTCCGACATCGCCTCGACCAGCAGATAGACGAACGCAGGTGCGGGGGCCGAGATCCCGGTGGCCGCTTCGACCAGCGCTTCCGTCGCGACTTCGAGCTCGAATCCGACGCCGCCCAATATCGTCCGCGCCAACTCGCGCTGCTCGTCATCGGTTTCCGACGTGGCGGTCCACACGGTGGTCGCCTTCCCCACCTGAGCCGGGGTATTAGGCATGGCGCGCACCACGACTCGATGATCGAGGCCATCTACGAGTATGGACAATCGCGCGCCGGCGACGATGCTCAGCACTAGGGTGTCCGACGGTGTTTTCTGACGCAGATCCTCGAGCACGGTCGACAGGTGCTGTGGCTTGACGGCCAGGATCACGACCTCCGCCTCGGCAACGGCATCGACACCATGAATCGTCGTCGCTACACCGAAGGTCTCCGCCAGCTCCTGTCGCCGCTCGGAGGAGATCTCGGCCACGACCACGTCCCGGCCCCGAACCACTCCGCGGTCGAGCAGGCCGCGAAGTATCGCCTCGCACATGCGGCCACCGCCAATGAAACCGAGTCTCACGTGGAAGGATCCCTGATTTTCGGATCGATCACCGCCTTGACCACGCGGCCATGGCGGACGTCGTCCAGGGCCTGCTCCGTCTGGTACAGGCTATAGGTCCGCGAGATCAGCTGCTCCCAGCCTCCGACGCCGCCCAAGGTCGCACCGTGGCGAGCCAGGACACCGATACCTCGGTACAGATGGCGCAGCTCCGATCCCCAGACGCCCCGTATCTCCAGATGCTTGCGGTTGATGTCCAGATGCGGGTTGAGCGAGATCTCGCCGGCGTCGGTGTAGTGCCCGACGATCGCGTACCGACCACCGTCCCGGGTCATGGCGATCCCTTCGGGTATTGCGGCTGGCGAACCCGTGGCCTCGATCGTGATGTCCGCGCCGCGTCCGGCGCTCAGCTCGAGCAAGCGCTCCACATGGTTCGCCGGTTGGTGGTCGTCGATCGCGATGGCCTCGTCGATACCGAGAGTCTCCGCGGTCTCGAGTCGGCTTTGGTGCCGGTCGATCACCCAGACTCTGCCGGCCCCGGAGAGTAGAGCTAGCGCCGCCACCGTCAACCCGACGGGGCCAGCGCCTTGAACCAAAACCGAATCGCCCAACCGGATCTCGGCTCGTTCGATCGCATGCATCGCCGTCGGAAGCGCGCAGCCTCCCGCGATGGCGAGTCGCGGCGTCACTCCCTCGGGCAGGGGAACGATCTGAACGCCGGGCTTCAGGTAGATCTGCTCGGCCCAGCCACCGAGCAGCCCATCCTCGGCCGAGTAGGTCACCCCGTAGACACGTCGGGACGGGCACCTCGTCGTGGCTTTGGCTACCAGGCAATGCCAGCAACGATTGCAGGTCTCGTGAACGTCCAGGAATGTGACGTCTGTACCCACCGCGATGGTCCGGCCTTCGACGTCGGTCAGCTGACCGTTGGACTCGACGATTCTTCCCACCGAGAGATGCCCGGGCACGATGGGGTACGGCACACCCGCCAACCTGCCCTCGTGCAGATGGACGTCTGTGCCACAGACCTCGGAATAGTAGGTCTCGAGTAGGGCGCCGCCGGGTTCGAGCTCGGGTGTCTCGAAGTCACGAACCTGGATCGGTTCCCCGGGTGCGGGCATCACCGCCGCGCGGACCATCTGAGATCAGCCGCCTACCACAGTGGGGAGTCGGAACATCGCCGGGTCCGCCTCCCTCCCGTGCTCACGACCAGAGCACCACCTTGTTGTCGCGGGTCTGGCCTACCGCCGAATTCACCGTCGTACGGTGACCGACACTTGCGTCGACGAGATGGTAGTTCCTGCTATTGAAGAGATAGAGATCACCCTGCGTCGGCTTGAAGGTCACACACTCGGAGCCGGCCACGACCGCTGAATCGTAGCCATAGGAATCTGTCTCCTTGTGCCCATCGTCCGCAGGCACCCATTGGCGCTCGTAGATATGGGTGTTTCCGCCGCTTTCAGGTAGCTCGAGATAGACGTTCCAGGCCAGTTGCGCGCACACCTGTGCGACCTCCCAACTCGGGTGCTCCGCAGGAGCGTAGTCGATGTGCAGGCGGGTGCCGCTTTCGATCCGCCGGACGGTTCCAGCGAAATACGGACCGTGCTGAGAATCCAAGGCGACTCCCGTCGGATACCCGGTTCTGGACTGGATCATGGAGATGAGGCGTTCGATCGGATCGAACGATCGGGCGAAGATCCTGCGCTGGATCTCGCGAGCCTTCTGAGCCGACACGAAATAGTCCTCATGGCCGATCCCGTCGTGCTCGAAGAGCGTCACGCCGATCCGCGCGATCGGTGGGCTCACCTCACGGTACAGCTCGAAGCCGATCTGCTCCGCCTCCCGAACCAGAGCCTCACATTCGGTGTCGGAGGCGAAACCCGGTATTCGAATCAGCCTCAACCGATTGTCGATCAACCTGTCCCAGGATTCGCGGGTCAGATCCGCGACTCTGGCAAGCCAGGCAGGGAAAGCCGTCGCCGAAGGAAGCGCTTCCGCAGTGACCATAGACATGATGCACCACCACGAGAAAGTTCAATCTTTTGGTTGCTTAACTACAGGAACCCTATCACAGGATCGGAATTGATGCCATCAAGATTAGCGTTTTCGCTTTCTCTCGAACGACACCTGTCCCAGTGCATCTCAGGACCGAAGAGGACGCCGAATCGCTTCCACCAACTCTCCCGGCGGCCCTTGATGGAAGAAGTGATCGCCGGGAAACGCCCGGAACTCGAACGGACCCGTCGTCACCTCACGCCATGCCTCGACATGCTCGCTGCTGACCTCTGGATCGTCGAGGCCCACGAAAGCCGAGACCCCACACGCCAAGCGCGGCCCAGGGGCCGGCTCGAAGCTCTCGTTGAGCTCGAAGTCAGCCCGGAGTGTAGGAAGGAAGATCTCCAGTAGCTCGGGATTGTCGAGTACCTCCCGGGGTGTTCCGTTCAGCCCGTGCAACAGATCGACGAACTCGTCGTCGCTCAATGCCGCCGTACCGCGGAGGCTGGCACCCAGCTGGGGAGCCGGCCGCCCGGAAACGAACAGGCGCTGGGGAGGGTGCCCCGCCGCCGTCAGACTGCGCGCCAGCTCGTAGGCAATCACCGAACCCATGCTGTGCCCGAAAAGAGCATAGGGCCGGTCGATTTCCCCCAGGATCGCCTGCAGGAGAGGCTCGACGAGCTCGACCACCCTCGTTGCAGGGGGCTCTCCGATCTTCGACTCCCGGCCAGGAAGAAGGACCGGCCAAACCGAGATCTCGGGTGCCAACACGGTTCGCCAGCCGCGGAAAAAGACACTACCCGCGCCCGCATGCGGGATACAGAACAGCAGCGACCTGCTGTTCTGAAGCGATACTGGACGGGCGAGCCAAGGCCGAGGGCTCATCGCGGTTTCGTTCCCACGCCGGATCCTACGAGATCGCCTCCGCCCGCGTGCCGGTGTCCGGCGCGGACGGCCCTTCGCTCGTCGAAGGGCGGCTCGGACGCGCCGCGGCGAACCAGCGGCTGAAGGAGAAACGCTTGTGACTGCCCGACAGCGCCTTCACGACATGGGTCGGCTCGCAGCCTTCCCGGCTCGGGTCCAGCTCGGCATGGGGAAGCCGAGGCTCCGGCCTGCCGCTGAGATGTGAAGGTAGGTAGTACGCGAGCGAACGCTCCGCGCAGGCATAGCCGTGATTCTCGAGGATCTGCGCTTCGGCCTCGCTGAAGTGATCCAGGTCCGTACGAATCCTCTCGATCCGGCCGACGACTCCGTCATGGTAGCCAAAGCTCGCCGGCTCTGGGTTCGCCAACTTCTTGCGGTGACGAACGCCGATTCTCCACTCGGCATATTCGAAGTCTTCCCCAGCCATCGCCTTTCTCTCGATCACACTGCGGTGACGGAGCTTCTGCGCTTGAACCTGGGAGACCTGAAGATAGCGGTGGATCATCCTCCATGGCAGGCGGCTGCTGGCTCGGAACTCGAATGGCGCACCCGCGTCCGAGATCAAGAGAGTGCTGCCTTCGACCGGCGGCCAGATCGGCTCGAGACCGAGATTGTCGTAGATGCCTCCGTCGGAGAGATGAAGGTTGTCCCGTATCGCGTCGTCGCGATCCCGCCCGTCTTTCGGCCGGCGGATGAATTTGTCCGCCGGAACACCGAGCCGGTAGGGCCCGAAGATCGGAGGGAAGGAGGCCGAGATTGCTGCGCATCGTGCAATCGACCAGCTGTCGAGATCTACGTAGCCCGCACGATAGCTTCCCGAACCGTCGTTGCTGCGACTCAACCTTCGGCCATCGTCGTCTTTCTTCCGGCGGAAGATCCAGTTGACACCGAATCCCAGATCGGTCGCGCAGAACACGATCTCTGGCTGCTTCGGAAGCTCGCCGAGAGTCTTGGAGCCGAAGGATCGCTCCAGGTCGGCGATGAACGTCGACAGGCGGCGATCACGGAGCACGAGGTTCACTGTCAAGTTCTGCAGGGCCTGCCAGGTCCTGCGGTCCCCTTTCACGAAATCGCGGAACGGCTGCGCGATCTCACGCTCGAAATCGTCCGGATCGAGGCCATGCTCCTTGAACGCCGAAGACGACCGCGTAGCCAGGAAACCCATCAACAGGCTGCCGCCGGATACCGACGAGATCTTCGCCACCTGCGGCAAGATGCCGGTCTCGTGCAATCGCCGCAGTGCTCCGAGGTGGAACAGGGCAGCCCGGTAGCCTCCTCCCGATAGGCAGAGAGAGTACTGGCGCCCTGCCCGTACTTTCCTGGGCTCGGGTGCCGCCATCTTGGCGACGCCAAGGACCGACACACCCAAGGTCACCAAGATCAAGTGGAGCAAGAGGTCCGAGGAGCGCGCGTGCCCGAACCAGAGACCGAGATCGAACCCTGCACCGGCGGCAGCGCCGGAGAACGTCTCTGCCGCGCGACTGTTCGCGAGGAGACGTTCGGGTCCAAGGGAACCTTGCGCGCTCCACGCCAGCTGCTGAAGCTCGGGACCGACGAAGGCAGCATCCGACCCGGGCAAGGTGGCCAGAAGGACAACAATCAACCACTCACCGATCAACAGACTCTCCGATCAAGAGGCTTGGTGTCGAACTGGAGTCTTCCAACGCCGCAGGGAACCTTCAGTGCTTGAATGTGGGAAACGGGGAACGCACCGACTTTACCATACACGCTGGACCACGATAACAGGAACAGCGATATAGCTCGTCTCGATCGTCACAAACGACCACATCAACCGACAGCACAGATCATTAACCCAGCCAGTTGCGGCGGAGGTCTGGTCTGAGGCTTCCCAACGGCGCGATGGGTGCTCTCCGACCCCAAAGGAGGTTGCTCACTCCGCACTACACCTATCCGCTCAATGCATACCCCCCCATCCATCGCTTGCGGATGGACGAGGGGCAGCTCGATGAAGATCGACAGAGGCTGAATCTCGCGATCCGAGATCGACCTAGACGTCGTCATACTGGGAAAGCATCTTCTCGGTGCGAGCCACACGCAGCTTGTTCACCAGCTTCTCGTGCTCGTGCTGATCTCGAAGGGTCTTCGAGACGCTGATCGTGGATCCGATGAGGAAGATCTCACCCATGAAAAGGTAACCCTTGACCCAGGGATCGGTCGGTATCAACCAGATACCGATCGCCATGGCCACGGCGGAAAGCACGAAGGATGCCTTGACGAAGAACAGCCAGCCTGGGGAGTCCTTGTACAGGTCGGGATTCGGGTTCATGATGGTTTCCTTGATCGCTACCTTGGTTTGCTCGGATTGCATGTTCTGCTCCAAAACAATGTGAAACGGTGTGGGTCGACGGATCAAGCCGACGTCTCGTCGACATCGGACGGCTGCGAGCTCTCGGTGACTTCGGTGGTCATCTCGACCTCGACCAGATCTCGAGAGCCTTCGCTTTCGGCGTCCTCAGACAGCTCGCGGCGCAACGCTCCCAAACGTTCCTCGACGGCATCGTCGATCTCGGCGTCCTCGAGTCTGGATCTCAGTGAATCGCCAGACAGCTCGCCATCGAGCTCCAGGAAGGCTTCTTCGTCGGCCGCTGCCAGCTCTACCTTTTCTCCGAGACGTTCGAATTCCCCATAGAGGTCCGCGCTTTCGACGCCGCGAAGCACGGTGCCACAGGCCCGGCGAGCCTCGCTTTGGCGGATGCGGGAGCGCAGTAGCTGCAGTCTGGTCTTGGATCGCACGACGCGGTTTTTGAGCCGGCTGACGGTATTGCGGATGCGAGCGGTGTCTTCCTCCTGCTCTGCGAGCTGACGAGCCAGCTCGTCGCCATAGCGTCGGGCCTGCTCCGCTTGGCGCAGTGCCTCCCGTGCCCCGTCTTCGTCTCCCCGACGTACGGCGGCCTTGGCGGATTCTGCCCACCGATCCGCGGTCTCTCGCTGGAAACCGACCTGGTTGCGAAGGCGACGCTCATTCGCCATCGCCTGCGCGGTGGCCCGTTTTGCGGTGTGTAGCTGCCCACCCATTTCGGCGACCAGTTGGGTGAGACTGGCCTCGGGATCTTCGACTTGATCGATCACGCGGGTGGCGCTGCTCTTGACGAGAAGAGTAAATCGTTCTGCCAGGTTCATTTCTGTCTCCGTTCAGTGTTCGATGGGTACTACGGCCACTCGGGCCTGTTTCGAGTCGGACACCGACGGACATTCCAAACCTCGTGCCAACACACGATTAGAAATTAAGTGTTGACATACAACGACTTATGAAATTACAAGCACACCCCCTGCAGCCACGAGAGTGCAGCTCGGAGTTGGCAGGTGCAGCCTCGAGATTGCACCCCTGACTACGATCCGCCATACTCCAACGCGGATGATTCTCGAATACCTGCTCTATGTCGAACTCCTGGTTTTCCTAGCCGGAGTTCTGATCTACGGCTTCCTGACCAGGGAGCTGATCCGTCGGCCCGACGTGCTGCCGGAGAATCGACCGCTTCGCCTTTGCGCCTTCGCGCTCACAGCCTTCTACGGTCTCACCCTGCTGGATTCGCTGCTTTTCCTGATGCTCGGATGGGTCACGGGCTCCCTGATGTGGCTCGGCGTCGGCATCGACCTCGCACGTGGCACGGCATGGCTCCTCACGCTGCCCCTCCTGCTGCACACACTCGAACGGCTGGCGGCCCTCGAGATCGGTGGCCAGCCGCGTAGAACCGTCCGCATCTTCGTCTGGCTGGGCTATGGCTGCCTTGCGATCTTCGTTCCGGTCGTCGTCGACTTCACACGCAACGCAAAGCCGGCACTAGCGGACGCAGCGGGGCAAGTTCAACCACTTTTGGCGATCGCCGGGATCTCTACCCTGCTACCTTCGACCTGGCTATGCCTGCGGTTCTTGCCACGCATGGAGAGCCCGCGCCTGGCCAGTTTTTTTCGCGCCTTAGCTGCGTTGCTGGCCACTCTGCTGCTCCTGCTCATCGCGAGCGTAGCCCTTCAGCCATGGCGGCAGGACGCCACAGGGCTGGATCGGCTCGTGCGCACGCTCTTGCTGGCCGGCTGGCTGCTACCCGGCGGCCTGGTGGCGTTCTATGTCCAGAGATACAACCTGCTGCGCCTGTCTCTGAGCAACCGAGCCCTGCGGCATTTCCTTGCTGTTCTTTTCCTCGTGCTGGTCGTATTTCTCGCCAGCCCGACATTGGGGAGAGGTGAATATACGGAGACGAGACCACTGGTCGCCTGGGCGTTTGCTCTGGCGCTGATCGTCGGGCTCGGCTCGCCACGCGCCATGCGATGGGCTCTGGCTCGCTCTCCGAGCCTTCGCGGGCTGCTAGGTCGCAGCATCACGCCCGAGGAACTAGATCAATTCATGGCGACTCTCGAGGGCTCCGAGATGAGTGAGTCGGACATGCTCCATGCCACGGCAGAGCAACTCAGCGAGTGGCTGGGAAGTGCGACGATGCTCTTGCCCGACCCGCGATCCGAGTCTGAGACCGCCGATGGACTCGAGGTCCTGTGGGGTCATTTTCGACAGGAATCCGGACGACCGAATCCTCCGAAGCAGGCCCTCGGCAGGGTCCTGCGCCTGGCACCGCCCTCGAAAGAGATCCACCGGGTGCTCGCGCGCAGAGGCCTGCACGCGGTCTTCGCATTGAAAGTCGATGGCGAGGTCGAGGCACTTCTCGGTTTGTCAGCCAGCTCCACCGGCGGCGGATACGCCGACGGGGAGTTGGAAACCGTGCAACTCCTCTTGCGGCAGTTGGCATCTCTATTCACTTCGAACAGACGGCTGGCAGTGCGTCTTGCCGTCGAGCGGCGGCTAGCCGAGCAGGAGCGCCTCGGTATGCTGGGCCTGGTCTCGGCCTCCCTGGCCCACGAGATAAAGAATCCGTTGTCAGCCATGAAGGCGCTCGCCCAGGCCGTACGGGAAGACCTGAGCACGGCAATGGACACACCCAATTCGGAGGAGACCATCCTCGACGGCATCGTAGATCTGGGCCTGATCGTCGAACAGATCGATCGCTTGGATGAGACTACCCGGGAGATTCTGGGCTTGGCGCGGCTCCGCGAGGGCGACACGACCGAGCTGACGAGTCTCGTGGCGAGCGCTCTTTACATCATTCAGTCGGAAGCACGAAAAAGCGGCGTGCAACTCGAGGCCGTCGATCTGACCGATGTCGGCTCTGTCCCAGGATCCCCGGCATCGTGGCAGACCATCGTATTCAATCTCTTGCTGAACGCTGTAAAACACTCTGCCAATGGGATGCTCGTGGAGGTGCGGCTAACCGAGGAGTCAGGAGTCGTCGTGTTCTCTGTTTGCAATCCGAACGACGGCTCGGTCTGCGGAGACGCTCAGCACCTTTTCGATCCGTTTGTCACGGACGGTGGTACCGGACTGGGTCTGCCGCTGGTTGCCCGACGGGTCCAGGAGATCGGCGGTGAAGTGTCGATGGAGCATGACGAAGAGAAGGTCGAGGTCCGCGTAAGGGTTCCTGTGGATGGCCCGCCTCACCACCAAGCACTCGACCCCGCCGACGATTCAGCACCTGACGGAGATCGGCCATGAACCCACGGCAACGACCGCACCGCATCCTGGTCTGCGACGACGAAGCCTCAGCACGCCGCGGCATCATCCGTGCGCTAGGTCGAGATCGATTCTCGTTCGTCGAATGCGCTACCGGTGTGGAATGCCTCGGGGCTCTAAAGAGAGGAGCGGTCGACCTCGTGCTGCTCGATCTGCGGATGCCGGACATGGACGGCCGGACGACCCTGGATCGCATCGCAGAGATGCCTCAATCACCGCCGGTGGTCATGGTCACCGCGGATTCCCAGTTACGTACGGCCATCGAAGCGGTACGAGCGGGCGCGACCGACTTTCTCGCCAAGCCGTTCGAGATCGACGAGTTACGGTGGGTCGTGGAGCGGGCGCTCGAGCACCGACGTCTACGGCAGGAGAATCGTCGCCTCGAGGATGAAGTGCAGCGCCTCGGAGGACTCGACGACCTCCTTGGCAGCTCGTCCGGCATGGAAGCACTGCGCGAGATGATCGACACCGTGGCCCCGAACCGGGCGAGTGTCCTCGTTCTGGGTGAGACGGGAACCGGCAAGGAGCTCGTGGCCAAGGGGATCCACGCCCGCAGCGAGGTTCGGGCCGGCCCCTTCGTTCCCCTGAATTGT
>JALCBJ010000144.1 GCA_028066595.1 Thermoanaerobaculia bacterium | reverse complement strand
GAGAGCCTGGATCAACCGACTGGATGCCGCAAGACGGGGTAGGGCGAGGTGATACTCAAGGTCACGAATCCAAAGACAAGCGCAGCCACCTTAGAACCCGGCAGCCTGGCCTGGTCTTCTGAACCCTACATGGCTCCGGTTGTCGCTCAGTTGCCGCCGCCATCGAGCTATCCGGGAAATCTGATGGAGACTCCGAATGTGACCGGCGACGGACGGCTCATCGTCATCAACGGTGGCCTCGGCGGAATCCTCTACTCGTACAACGACCCCGCCGCGACGACCGGCCTGTGTGGTGGCGGCACCGAACCATGTGAACCATGCGATCCCAGAGGCTGGACATCCTTCGCTCCTATCTCGGGTATGCACGGCGACACTACCTTGACTCCACCGAACTCCGACACCTACGGCCTCGCCGAATATCCGATTCGTGACACCCAGGGCGGCAAAGTCGGAGTCCCTGGTCAGGCATACGTCGCCGGTGACGTTGTTCGTGGAACCTACCCCTGGCTCGATCGATCTGGGAACCTTCTGGTGTTCTCGCAAGTTGGAGCGGTCAACCCCGGTCCAGAGGCTGGTGGCTGGAGCATCGAGCCTCAGTTGACCGCGGCCGAACTCGCCGCCCTGGATGAAGCCTTGTTCGTCGGCAGCCAAGCCACTGAAGTATCGGGAGGAACTATCGAAAACGCCATGGCTCGGAGTGCTCAAGCGGGCCTCAGTTTCTTCGGCCTCTGGAGTCGCGGCAAAATGATCCACCTCGACGGCCGAGCGAATCTGTCCAGCTACGTGCTCAATCTGAAACAACTCAATTCCGCACTGAGCCGGGCGTGCCCATCCAGCAATTCCACTCAGCTCTGCATGGACGCCCACGCCGCGATGGACGTGCTCGAAGACACTGGATTCGCATTCAGAAACATCTACAGTGAAGCAGGTGTACTCAAGGATGTGGTGCTCAACGAGGCCAGGAATACCCAGCTGTTCTCGATGGAGAACCACTTCAACTACGTGCCAAGTTTCAGCACCATCGATGCCCGCGATGTCACTTGGCAGCTACAGACAGCTCGAAACGTCATGGAACTGGCATTCGACGACTTCGTTTCACCTCAAGTGCTGATCAACTCAAGTATGGTACCCAGCATCGAGGCTCCCGGGACGATCGTTGGCTCTGAGATCACACCATTCTTTCGAGACGGTTTCACAGTCGCGCTGGACGAGCCGTGGGACAACGAGATCAGACAGAGGTATGTCGATGGTACCGAGACCCCACGCATACAAAATGCAGCCAGCGCCGAGGGTTACGTGTTCGGAACCAGTCCAGGGCAAGGCGTGGGAATCGCTCCTCCACCCTATGGAGAACTACATGGGGACGCTAGAGTCGAGCCGATCGCGGCTGGCGGCCTCAAAGGTCGAGGCGTCTTCCTGGACGGGGCTGGCGACCATATCCAGTATTCGATCGCCATCGATGGGGTGCCAGAAGACCAGCCATGGCTCATCTCGTTCTGGGTGAACGGGATGTCACTGATCTCCGGAGGACAGGACGTCAATCGAGACCTCCTCCATTTCCCCGACGGGACTATTCTGATGGCAAAGGGGATCAGCCAACTTCGAATCAAGAAGAAAACCACCGCCCCCTTCCCCCAGACTCAGATCAAAGTCCTGCCGATGCCAACAGGCCTCAAGATCATGCCGTCATACTGGCGACATGTCGCAATTCAAGTCGTTCCGAATCAAACCGACGCTTCGTGGATCGGGGAACGGACGAAGATCCTGTTCTATGTTGATGGATTCCTCCAGCACGAAGACACCCTCGTCTCATGGAACAACGCCGACTGGCCGGAGGTCTTCCAACTTACCGACGGAGATTTGATCATCGGAGACCACCCGAACCAGCCAGCTTCCGCGAAGGGATTCAGAGGTTGGATCGACGAGTTCAAGATCATCCGCGGGCAAGCGAACTTCGAAGAGGTCTGCCGTCATGCATACGGTACCTTGATGAAGGTCGGACCAAATGACTCGGACGAGATCCAGAATCGCGCCAATGCCTATCCAGAAGACAGCCATGATGACATCGCTGATCTCTTGGGCCTTCCTGGCACTCAGTACGTTTGTGACATTCACTACCCGGAAACGGATGCCGTCAGTGGCGATCTTCCCGGTGACGGCGCAGAGACCGACAAGCACTGCATTCTCGATCTGGATCGCCGGAACAACCCGCGCTGCATCGGTCATGAGCTGCTGTTTCCTGAGGGCCCCCTCTTCTGGAATGCCCAGCGGCCGGATTCGACAGCCAATGCTTTCTGCCTCTCTTGCCACACCTCGGAAGAGACACGCGAAACCATGGATCCAGACATCGTTCTGGTCGCAGTCCCCGGAACCGAAGCCTGGGAAGATGATCGCCGTCAGCCAACGCAACCACCACAGAGGATCTTCGGCATGATCCCAAGCCACTTCACGGGCCACATGTACGACGACGAAACTGAAATCTGGACGGACTGTTTCATCCTCTCTGCGGAATCATCACCTCCCGCGGACTGCCCGCTTTGAACACGAACCGTGCGGGGCAAAGCGTTTCACGGCGCAGCCGAGCCCTAGGCGGTCGTACCGGTCGTTGACACCGAGACAACCCCTTGTCACCATGGCCGCCGCTTTCGCCCGTGTCGTCACTCGGACGAACCGGGACCCCAAGTCCACACCGTGAGTCGTCTCCCCATGCTCAGATCGCTCCGCTCCGCTTCTCTCTTTGTACTGGTCGCCTCGGGTTTCGCCTTCTTCCAGGCACCCGATGCTCAGGCTTACTTCGACCCTGCGTCCGGCAGTCTGATCCTGCAGATGATCCTCGGAGGTATCGCGGGTGTTGCGCTGATGGTGCGCATCTACTGGCACAAGCTTCTCGGCCTCTTCGGCGTGCAGACGGCCGATCCGACCGAAGAGAGCGAAGGCGATGACGAGGGCGATGACGAAGACATCGACTGAGGTGCCTTCGTCGCTCGACCCCGGTTCGTTTCGCGATCGGGAAGGGCGCGTCTTCGAACGAGATGCGACCGGCGCAGGTCCGATCTATCGAGCCTTGTCCCAGACCGCACTCGATGGCTGGAGACTTCTCGAGAAGAAAAAGCTCTGGCGCAACCTGCAAACCGAAGGCAAGGTGATCGCCACCCACGAAGTGGCCGAAGCCGAGCTGGCTGGCCTCGTCGAGTCCGTGCCGGGGGCGCCGGCCGGCGGATGGACCGGTGCCCTGGAGCACGAACGGGTTCCATTCCTCAGCTACCCGTACGAATGGTCCTTTTCCATGCTGAAGGACGCAGCTCTGCTGCAGCTGGAGCTGGTGAGGCGATCACTCAAGGCGGGATTCCAGCTCAAAGATGCCACTGCGTACAACGTGCAGTGGCAGGGCTGCCGACCGGTGTTCATCGATATCGCGTCGTTCGAACCACGGCTTCAGGGTGACCCCTGGGCCGGCTACGGCCAGTTCTGCCAGCTCTTCCTCTACCCGCTACTGATCGATGCCTACCGCGGACTACCATTTCAAACGTGGTTGCGCGGCTGCCTCGACGGCATCGAACCTGCTCAAGCCGCCGCCGCCCTCGGTGGCTGGCGGGACAGGCTGCGCCCGGGTGTGCTCAAAGACGTCTGGCTGCTCGCTAAATTTCAGCAGCGCACCCAAGACTCGGATGAACGAGTGCGCGATGACATGCGCAAGGCAGGCTTCAAGAAGGAGATGATCCTCGGCAATGTCCGGCGGCTGGAAAAAGTCGTCGGCGGGTTGGCGCCGCGCCGTTCCGGCTCCGAATGGTCCGACTATGCCGAAGACAACTCCTACGACGAGACGAACCGCACGAAGAAGGAAGAGTTCGTAGAGACTGCGGCTCGTTCCGCGGCGGAAAGAGCTGAGGGCCGCCGAGCCCGATTGACCTGGGACCTGGGAGCCAACACCGGACACTACAGCCGCTTGGTGGCTCCGTACGTCGACCTCGTGGTGTCTATGGATGGTGACGCGCAGGCCGTAGATCGGCTGTTCGCACGAACCAAGGCCGATGGTCCGGAGAACCTCCTGCCGCTGGTGATGAACCTCGTCGACCCGTCACCGGCTCTGGGTTGGCGCCATAAGGAACGCAAGGCACTAGCAGAGCGACCTCGACCAGACCTGGTCTTGGCGTTGGCCCTGGTTCACCACCTCTCGATCCGCGGACACGTCCCGCTGCCTGAACTCGTGAACTGGCTCGCTGGTCTCGTGAAACCCGGCGGGACCCTCGTCGTGGAGTTCGTCGGTAAGGCCGACCCCATGGTGCAGCGTCTACTGCGCAACCAAGCCGACATCTATGACGACTACGACGAGGATGTCTTCGAGGAAGAACTGCGCCGACACTTCGAAATAGAGCGCAGCGAGGAGCTGATCCCTGGTCGGCGACGGATTTACGAGGCTGTCTGCAGGCTATGAGCCTGCGCCGCAGGCTCTCCCTCTTCGCCCGCGGGGTGGGCCTGCGGACTGGACCTCTCGATTGGACCGCAGGCGAGCCTGACACCTCCGGCTGGACACCTGGCGCGGTGGAAATCATCGTGCCGATCCACGGCGCCCACCAAGTCTCCCAGGAGTGCTTGGCGTCTGTGGCGTGCCACACCAACCTCGTCCAGCACCGCCTCACGGTCGTGGTGGACGGCGATCCTGGTTTTTCAGACGAGGACGTCCACAGCGCTCTCGGCGAGATGGATATTGACCGGCTGGAGATCCTGCGTCACGAGTCGGATCGCGGCTTCGTCGCCTCGGTGAACCGAGCCATGGCCGGGTCAGACCTCGACGTCGTCCTGCTCAACAGCGACGTCTTGGTAACCGAAGGCTGGCTCGACAAGATGCTGGCAGCCGCACATGCCGACGACGCGAAGGTCGCCACGGTCACGCCGTTTTCCAACGACGCCACCCTCTGTTCCCTGCCCGAACCGCTGCGCCACAACGAGCTGCCGCAGGGCCACGACGTGGACAGCTTGGCCAAACTGGTGGAACGGGTGTCGGCGCGAACCCGTCCACGTCTGCCGACCGGCGTCGGCATGTGTCTGTTCATACGACGATCCGCCCTGGACCAGCTCGGCCTGTTCGACGAGGCGGCATTCGGAAGAGGTTACGGCGAGGAGACCGACTTCTGTTTCCGGGCCCTGCGCGCTGGCTGGACCCACGTCTTGGATGACTCCACCTTTGTCTTCCACCACGGCCAGAAGAGCTTCGGTGCAGAACGCGCGACGAGGGTTCGCCGGGCGGAGAGACTCCTCGCACAGCGCCATCCGGCGTACACCTCTACCATCGATGCTTTTCTCCGGCGAGATCTGCTCGGCCACGGCCCGGCGTCAGAAGCCGTGAGGAGGGTTCGCTGGGAGCTACGAGCCAAAACACCGGGCAAGGATTCGGTAGAGCGCTTCCGTGCCAGTGTTGCGAGGGTCCTTCATCTCGTCCATGGCTGGCCGCCCCACGATCGTGGTGGCACGGAGAACTATGCGCACTGGTTGGTGGAGAGCCAGCAGCAGCATCGTGAAGTCACCGTCTACGCTCGCGTCGCCGACGCCAGCCGCAACCTTGGGGACGCTACCGAGCACACCGAGAGCGCTCTTCGCGTACGACTCGTGGTCAACAACTTCACAGAGCGCAATCCCGTCGTCCGCAACGCGCTCCACAACCCGGTTCTGTCTCGCGACTTCGAGCGCTACCTGGATGAGGTCGAGCCCGATCTCGTGCACGTCCACCACCTGGCGGGCCACTCCCTGAGCCTCATCGGCGCGATCAAGAAGCGCGGCATTCCGCTGGTCTACCAGGTTCAGGATTGGTGGGCCCTATGCGCTCGCGCCAACCTCTTGCACCATCCGCGGCAGGCCCCGTGCCCAGGTCCTGCCCTGGGCCGCTGCTCCGCGTGTCTCCCGCTCACCGGAGTTCCGCCTGGGCGCATCTGGAGCAGGGCCCTCTACCTGCGGCGCTACCGGATGGCAAAAAGAGCTCTGTCCGCCCCGGACGCCTTCGTCATGGGCTCTCGCGCCATACGCAACGACTACCTGGAACGTGGCCTGTTGAGCCCAGAAGACGACGTCTACGTGTTGCCCTACGGAGTCGGGACGCCAGCTGAGCAGCCCGAACGACGCGCCACCGAGCTCCCCATACGGTTCGGTTGCGTCGGCGCCGTGCTCCCCCACAAGGGTTTGCACATTGTCGGGCAAGCTCTCGCCGGCGTCGATGACGCCACCCTCGATCTCTGGGGCAACGACCGAGCCGACCCAGGCTATGCGCGTCGCTTGCGCGAGCACGCGCCGAAAGACCAGCTCCGGCTGCGGGGACGTTTCGGTGATGAGGACAAGGCGCAACTCTTCGCCGAGATGGACGTGCTACTCATGCCATCCCTTGGCAAAGAGAGCTTCGGATTGGTCGCGCGCGAGGCACTGGCCCATGGGGTACCCGTCGTGGCTGCGCGCCATGGCGCCTTGGCCGAGCTCTTCGACCCCTACGACGATCCGCCGGGCGCCCTGCTGCCAGCCGGAGACGTCGAGGCGTGGCGCTCACAGATGTTGCAGTTGACGAACGATCCTGAGCAGGTCGATCGTTGGCGCCGAGCTATCGGCCCGGTGGTGGACCTGGCGGAGCACGCCGAGGCCATGGAGCAGGTCTATGCCGACGTCCTCAGCCGTCGAGGCTGACCACCGCCGAGTCCGGCGACGCCTGCTGGTCGGGCACTGTACGAGCTTGGCTCATGGCTTCGTTGTACCGATCCAACACATCTCCGGGCGGCCCGTCGGCCTGCACAACACCCTGATCAAGCCAAACGCAGCGCGTGCAGTAGTCGCGCAGCATGTCCGTGGCATGGGAGATCAGGATCGTCGTGGCTCCCGCCTCGCGCAGCTCACTCATCCGCGTCTGACAGCGCTTGAGAAAGCGTGCGTCACCCACTGCCAGGGCTTCGTCGAGGATCAACACGTCGGGCACCCAGGCCGTGGCGATGGAGAATCCCAGACGGGCCACCATGCCCGACGAGTAGTTGCGGATCGGCGAATGGATGAACTTGCCCAGACCGCTGAACTCGATGATGCTCTCCAGGCGCTCGTCGATCTCTACCCGTCGGCGGCCCAGCAGCAGCGCATTGAGAAAGATGTTCTCGTAGCCGGTCAGCTCGTAGTCGAAACCCGTGGTCAGCTCCAGAATCGGAGCGATGGTGCCTCGAACCTCCCGCTGACCCTCGGTGGGCTTGAGCACACCGGTGATCACCTTGGCCAGCGTGCTCTTGCCCGCGCCGTTGGGGCCGATGATCCCCACCATCTCACCCTGGGTCACTATCAGGTCGACGCCACGCAGCGCCCATAGCTGCTCGTACGTCAGGGAGCCCTTCACCATGTGGATTAGGTACTCCTTGAATGAGCCCAACCGCTGCTGGGCCAAGCGGTAGCACAAAGCGACGGAGTCGAGCCGGATGACAGGGTCTGACATCAAGTCGGACATCAGAAGTAGAACGGAATCCTGTCGCTGCTGCGCCGGAACACCACGTAGCCCAAAATCAGCGCCGCCACGGCCACGAACGTCGACACGCCGAGCATGGCCGGCCCCGGGATCTTGTTCAGGTAGATCGGGTCGCGGAAGACCTCCATGATCGCCCGCACGGGACTGTAGGTCACCACCCAGCCGAACTTGTGCTTCTCTGCGATCGACACGGGATAGAAGATCGGCGTCAGGTACATCAACAGGATCATCACGACGCCGATCAGCTCGATGACGTCGCTGAAGAAGACCGCCAGCGGCGACAGCAGCAGCCCCGCGCCCAAAGTGAAGGCCGCCATGATCAGGATGGAAACCGGGAGGAAGAACAGTGTGCTGGTGAGCGGATGGCCGGTCGCGATCAAGATCCCGAACAGCGGAATCATGGCCAGAGCCAGGTTGACCACGCCCGAAATCACCGTCGACAACGGGAAGATGGCCATGGGCACCGGCAGCTTCTGCAGAATCGGTGCATTGCCCTTGAGGCTGTTCATCGACGTGATGATGCTCTGCTGGAAGAAGTTCCAGAACAGGATGCCAGCGAGCACGTAGACCGGATAGTTCGGCAGGTCGAAACGAAAGACCGTCGAAAACACCAGATGCAGCACCAGCATCATCAGGAGCGGCTGCAGCATGGTCCACAGAAACCCGATGGCTGAGCGCCGATAACGGACCTTCAGGTCGCGAATCACCAGCGTCTTGATGAGGTCGCGGTATTTGTAGAGCTCGTGCATGGGGAGCGTAGGGTGGGCGGGCGAGTTATACCGCAGTGTAGAAAGCGTAGCAAGGCGGTTGTCGCATCTGACGAGTTGAGCGTATGCCAAAGCAAGGCGCAGATCGATCTCGGGCCTGCTAGAGTCGCCGTCCTTGGTCACCCCCTCCCTTGGTGCGCGCCACCTAACCCACCGCTTTCGATATGAGCAAGACCCTCGTGCAACCCTCCCGGAGGACAGGAACCCCATTTGCTGCTCTCGTGAGCCTTGCCTTGGCAGGCTGCCCGATGGCGCCCGATCTGGGGCCCACAGTCGCGACGCGTTCCTTCGTCGATCTGGTCGAAGTATCGAAGTGGCACAATCTCACCGCTGAGGGAGAGGAGCCAGCGTTTCGCGCCGACAAGCCGAACGAAAGGCTAATCGTAAAAAGGGGCAAGAGAATCGACCTGTTCTTCCGGGCCCCTGAGCCGGCGTGGCTGTCATTCGACCGCTGGGGGATTCGCAGCGGCTCAAAACTCGCGCCGACCATCGTCTTTCAAAGGGATGGCGGGGACGAAGTCCTGCTGCGCATACCTCCCGACGACAGAAAAGCCAACGGAGCGAATCAAGGAAGGTACCTCATCCCCCTACCCGTCGGCGGTTCCGAGATCGCCAGACTGACCATTGGTGCTCCCGATACAGGGAAAGATGGAGACGCTCTGATCCTCTGGAGACCTCGCATCGAGGGCTTACCTGAGGCGAAGAGTCTCATTGCGGAGAATGTCTCCCCCGCTCCAGATACTGATTCCGAAACAGCGAAGCCGCCCAATCTGATCATCTACTTAGTCGATACGCTGCGGAAAGACCATCTCGGCGTCTATGGATATCAACGTCCGGTTTCACCAGAGCTGGACGGGTTTGCTGAGGGGGCGACCGTTTACGATAACGCGTTCGCTCAGTCGACTTGGACCCGCCCGGCGGTCGCCTCCATCCTCACAGGCCTTGAACCTCACATCCACGGCGTCAACGAGCGCCCCGATTCGCTACCCGACGAAGCCCGTACTTTGGCCGAGATCCTAAAGAGCGATGGCTACCAGACTGCAGCGTTCATTACGAATGGTAACGTCAGCGATGAGTTCAACTTCGCCCAGGGATTCGACCTGTTTTCTCGCTCTTTCAACCTGCGAGATTTCTCCCATCAACTCAACGAGCGCGTCTTCCGGTATTTCGAAGAGACTCCTATTTCCGAGCCCCTCTTCCTCTATGCGCACACTGTGGATGCACACGGACCGTACGCGCCCTTCGAACCCTATCGAAGCAGGTTCGCAGGCCACGTAGACCTATCGGTGGGCACGCATGAGTTCCTACGTCAGTTCCGGTGGCGCGGCGGCATCGACGGGAATCCACCAGGACAAGTCGTGCGTGACGCCAAAGATCTTTACGACGCAGAGATCGCTCACAACGACGAGCACTTCGGCCACTTCATAGACTTCTTGGTAGATCGGGGACTCTATGACAATTCCTGGATCGTTTTCACTGCCGATCACGGAGAAGAATTCTGGGAACACGGCGATTGGAGCCACGGACAGTCGCTGTATTCAGAGCAACTCGACATCCCGCTCGTGATCAAGGCACCCCACCAGACAGAGGGCCGTCGTTCAGATGTGCTCACTCAGCAGATCGACATCTTCGCCACAGCACTCGACTATGCGGTGAGCGATGCGCAGATCAAGCTCAGAGGCAGATCTCTCCGTCGATCGTACCTGCCAAAGAACCCGGATCTTGGCGTGTTTTCAATGCTGCAGGTTGACGGACGAAAGGCAATGTGCGTGATCTACGATGACTGGAAGTTGATCGTGCCCAAAACGGGGAATATGGGCACAAGGCCTTATTTGTTCAACCGGAGAACAGATCCAGGCGATACTGAGAACCTCTACGAGCAACGTCGGATAGTGGCAGAGTTCATGCACGGCTTGCTCAGACGGCACTACTCGGATAGGTCGCTCCTGATCGCTCCGAAGCAAGAGAACATGAGCGACGAGCTGATCCGCCAGCTAAAAGCGCTCGGCTACATAGACGAATGATTCCTGATCTCAGACGTGCCACGCCGAGCGTGGCGAACCACGGTGGCGCGTGACTCCACAGCGGACAGCCTGCTGGCGGGTGAGCCTCAGTCTGTAGAGCAGGTCCGCAAGTGGATCCGGTCGGCGATGTACTCCTACCGAAATCGCTTCCGCGATGATTCTGAAGACTTGGAACAGGAAGTACTCCTGCAGATCATCGAGGCAATCAAGCGCGGCCAGTACGAGGGTAGGAGCAGCTTCTCTTCTTATGTGAAGAGCTACGTCCGCCACAAGGCCATCGACCGCATCCGGGCAGCTCGCCGGCGTGAATGGGTAGGTCTCCAGGATCTGGAGCTGACGGCCAACGGCTCGTCTCCA
This sequence comes from Thermoanaerobaculia bacterium, assembly GCA_028066595.1. Classification (GTDB taxonomy): domain Bacteria; phylum Acidobacteriota; class Thermoanaerobaculia; order Multivoradales; family J023; genus JAUIJL01. The sequence continues at coordinate 1,903 of JALCBJ010000144.1, read as the reverse complement.
TTCGAAAAGCTATCCGACAGGGAACATGTTGCCGCCACACTACGGGCGCTTCGCGAAACACCAGAATCGTGCCGGGCCCTCTGGGTGCTGCTCAGGCAGGGGTTGGGTTACTCGGAAATGAGTCGGGTATTAGGTATCGCTGAAGGAACCCTGCGCGTGAGGGTCCTGCGCTGCCGTCGCATGGCACTAGAGCTCCGGAAGAAATATCTTAGGGAAATCGTGTAACGAAATGCGAACGACGTCGACTCAACGGATAGAGGCACAAATGAGCGACATCAGCGACATCATAGACACCCCATTTGCAACTCGTCGGAGAACAAGTCTCCCGATGGATTGTCGGCAGGCGACCGAGCTGCTTCCTTGGTTGATCAACGGATCGTTGCGATCGACGGAATCGGTGGAGTTACATCAGCATCTACGGTCTTGCGAAGATTGCCAGGGAGAACTTCGGGCTACGGTCGAAGCCGGATTTCTTTCGTCGTGTCATGTACCTTCGTTCGCGTTGGCTGAGTACTCCATGGGACTCGACCCAAAGGATCTCAGTCGAGACGAAATTTCGGCTCACTTGGAGATCTGCTCTGAGTGTCGCGAGGATCTCGAGCTCATCTCCGACCAGAACGATGAGGTCTCGTATCGGAACAACATCGAAACGTTCGTACCAAAGCGTCGAAATGTTCCAACTGCTCCCGGACGGCCCTCTCGAGCAGCCAGCTTGAGGTCCATGTTTCCGATTGCGGCCATGTTGACGTTGGCCGTACTTGGATCGTTAGCCTGGACGTTCAGTCGCAGCAATGTGCGAGTGGCTCCGATCGTTGCTTTAGAACAAGTCTCGGTCAGTACTGGGGTACAAACCGAACAAGATTCCGGTCTCCTTCTCGATGGATTCGAGTCAGGCCGTTTCGGGATCTGGTCGATTCTCGAAAGTACGGACGGAGGATTCGAATCTGGGACTCTTGAAGGCTGGAGCGTGTCCATTGGTGAACGAAACCCAGTCGTAGAGCCAAGCTCCAGACCATCGCGCGGGAACAACTCATAGTCCTCTCGTATACTACAGCCATTCGAGCTGAATCACTCAATCTAGGAACCCGACACGGTCAGTCCGGTCGTGTCAGACTGGGACTAAACCACAGGAGATCTACAGTGAAGAGACTCACCTTCGCCTTTGCACTTCTCGCACTTCTCGCCGCTCCGGCGTGGAGTGTCAGTCTTGACGTAATCGGTGCCGCAGCCTTTACAGGGAACTTTGGTCTAAGGGTGACCATTGACGACACCGCCAACGGCTTCGTTCAGGATGATTCTCCGAATTCTGAAACTGTCTATCGCGCGACTTTCAAGGTCCGCAACAACCTGACTCAGGTAAACGGAAGCGCCCACAACTTCTTCCGTGCTCGTATGCCTGGCCAGCCCATCTTCTTGGCTCAAGCCGTTCGCGACTTCGGCGGAAACTATGTCGTCTACGCGGTGGCCTACAATGACGCTGGTGCCGTTGCCGGCACATTTGCGACATTCCTCAACCTCAACAATGAGCTCACCTTCGAGTGGGCGGCAGCCTCTGCTCCAGGTGCCAACGACGGCATTTTCCGTATGTACAAAGGTGCCAATCTTCGTGGCGAGATCACTAATTTGGACAACGACACACACGCGGTCGATACTGTCCAAATGGGCGCTTTCGGCGGTGTCGATGGTACAACCACTGGCACGATGGACTTTGACGACTTCGAGTCGTTCCGCACGATGCTACCCTGATCGGAGATGAACCGATCCCTCGGAACCCGGCGGATCTATCCGCCGGGTTTTCTTTTGCCCCTTTCGCAAGTGGCCAGTAGAAATACCCACAGCGTTCGACCTGTGTACTGGTTCAGCGGAAACTGGACAGTTGATAAGTGGCGGTTACGGAGCTGAA
>JALCBJ010000143.1:4044-12704 GCA_028066595.1 Thermoanaerobaculia bacterium | reverse complement strand
CCAGGTAGACGCCCACCTGCTCCTTGACACCCGGCTGATCGCGCACGATCTGACCCGCCGAAACACCTCGCATGGCGACCTGGCTCTGACCGGGTCCCAGATTCTGTACGTTGAAGCCCGCGACGTTTGCCGACACGTCCTCCAGGGTGGTCGCACCGCGGTCGCGCAAAACTTGTTCGGTAGGTGCAGCAACCGAGAACGGAACGTCCGAAAGCGTCTCTTCCCGCTTTCGTGCTGTCACCGTCACTTCTTCGGTAAAGGTCTCTCCGGCTTTCTCGGCACGGCTTTCCGACGCCTCTTGGGGGGCGTCGTCCTGAGCCCGCACCAATCCGACCGAACCGACCGTGGCCAACACGAAGGCGACCGAAAGGGCCGCGAGATGCGTCGTCCTCATGGGGGAGTCTCCCGTAGTTGTTCTGCGTGGATTGTGAAGCACGGTAAAGATACCGTCAATGCAGGATGCAACCAATATGAAGCTTCCGATCCCTTCGCCGCCACGCGCTGACGGCGCGAACAGCTATCGTTCAGCGCTCGCGGATCGCCGCCAGGATCGCTTCCGTCCGGGCCGGCAGGACGGGCGCGGCATAATGCAGAAAGACCAGGGCTGCTACGGCTGCGCCGAGGGCCAGCACGAGGATTGCGAAGACGGTCCACCAGGGCGTGCCGAGGAAGCCGATTCCCAGCCCGACGAGGCTGAAGATCAACGACAGCACACCGGCGACAGCCACGAGCCCGAGCAGCGCGGCGAGCTGGTGTGGTTTCGACTTGTGGCCGAGCCCATCCAGATCCATCGCTTTGGGGAAATAGAGTGACAGGATGAAGGAAAGCGGTGCCATGAGGAGATAAACCGGTAGAGCGGTCAGCAAGATCGCTAGCCAGACGGCGACGCTGCCTCGACCCACCGACGCTACCGTGGCGAGGATCCCCACCAGAGTGGACAGGCCAACCAGGACTCCGAGACCGATGGCCTTGCCCAGAATCAGATCGCGGGAACGGAGTGGAACGAGCAACTGACGAGCCAGCCCCTCGCCATCGGCAGCGAACTGGTTGAGGGCGAAAGGTTGGATTCCAAGAATTGCGAAGGCGACGGCGCCGAGGGCCAGTGGCGGCCCCTGCAGGGAGCGGAGAAACACATTCTCCTCTCCTGCCAAGGCGGCCTGCAACGGCACGACGATGATCAGCATCGCTACCGTGGGCATGGCCAGAGCGAGCTTGCCGTACAGGCTACGCACCGCCGTACACACCTGGACCCAGGCCACTGCTGTCGCCGCAGGCGTGAGTCCGGGAAAGCGGTCGAGCGAGGCCAGACGCAGACTTCCGACCCGTGCCCTACCGGAAACTCCTGGTGAACCGACCGTAGCGCGCCACAGGCGGCGGGCGACAAGTAAGAGCATCGCAGGCAGTGCCGCCAAGGCAACGAGCAGAACCAAGGTGAGACCGTAGGTTCCTTCCAGCGAGTACACCAAAGCTCGAACGAACAACTCAGAAGGTAGCACTTGGAGGCCAGCGGGGAAGTGCCGAGAGATCTTGCGGAGGTCACGGGCTTCGTCCAGAGGCTGCTTCGGGGCGGCCTGATGTGCAGGTGCCTCCGCTTCTCCCTCCACGCCGACCTTTTCTTCGGGCTTCACGACGCCCGAGCCCTCGACCTCGCTTTCTTCGGGCTTCACGACGCCCGAGCCCTCGACCTTGAGTAGTCGCTCGAGCCGAATAGCGCTGGCAGACAGGACCACGACCCCGAATACGAGGGTCAATGCAGCGAGCTGGGCGCGCCGCCGGTCACGTAACACCCACCCGACGAAACGGCGCGTCACCGTCGAGGCCAGGGCAAGACTTGCGAGCATGAGCAGTCCGCCGACCAAGGCAACTGCGCCCCCTGCCCAACGGCCGTGCCACCAGAGGACGGCCGTCACCACCAGGGGAATCGGGCTGATGGCCATCAACCACGGATCGGCAAACGCACCAACCATGTCGAGCTGATCGAGTCGACGATCCCTTACCGGCAGGAGGCGCAATCGCTGCGCGGCGGCCAGGTCGCCTCCCGACCGAGTCATCAACGGGAAGAGGACGAGAACGACCGACAACACTCCGAGCACGACGCGGAAACCGAGGATCGCAGCTTCTGATGCGAGCCCGGCCGGGCCGGCGAGCTTGCCGGCCAGAACGGCTGCGACGAGCGAGAGCGCTACGATGGCACCGAGGAGCAGCAGCCCCAGAATCCCGCGCACCAACACTCCGGCCCAGGCGGCGAAGAAGGCCATGGCATCCCGCCCTCGACCGCCGACGAGACCGTTCACCATCAGCCGCCAGCGCAGCCACAGGAAGGCACGGAGGGTGCGCACTATCGGACCGACCAGGTTCACCCGGTGAGCCATTCGATGCGGTTCGGGTCATGACCCTCGGCGCCCAAGGCGTCGAGAAAGATGTCTTCCAGCGAGCGCCGCTCACCTTCGCCATCGGGAGTGGAAAGGCCATCTACCGGCCCCTGGGCGACGAGGCGGCCGTGTTGGATGATCGCCACGTGATCGACCAGGCGCTCGACGATGTCGAGCACGTGAGAGGTCAGGAAGATCGTCCCACCTCGGGTGACGAAGTCCTGGAGCAAGACCTTGATCTGATGCGACGTGACCGCATCGATACCCTCGAACGGCTCGTCGAGAAACAGCAGCCGCGGCGCTGATATGAGTGCCGCCGCCAGGGCGACCTTCTTGCGCATGCCGTGGGAGTAGTCGGCCACCAACGAAGAGGCGGCGCTCCGCTCCAGCTGCAACACGGTGAAGAGGTCGGCCGTTCGCTGTTCGATCAGCTGGCGGCTGAGCCCGTGTACTTTTCCGACGAACGCGAGGTTCTCTTCCCCGGTGAGCCGCTCGAAAAGCGCCAGGTCCTCGGGCACGACGCCGACGCGACGCTTGATCTCGACACCGTCCGCCACCGGATCGAGACCGAGGATGCGCATCGATCCGCGCGTTGGATCCAGCAATCCCGTCAGGCACTTGATCGTGGTCGACTTACCGGCACCGTTGGGCCCCAGGAAACCGTAGAAGCTGCCCTCGGGTACCTCGAGATCGATTCCCGCTACCGCCGCCACGTCACCGAAGCGGCGGATGAGCCCGCGCGTCTCGATCGCCAAACGGCTCTTGCGTTCGCTCGAGGGTTCGCGTTCCGAGATCTGGGCGACCGAGGGAGCAGGCGGCTGTTCATCGAACATCCGCCGATGTTATCGGCCCCATCGTTCCTGTCGGACCTCTGGCGCCGATGACCCATCGGCTTCAATCACTCCGGTGTCGACTCCACCGGCGCCAGCGCTGCGATGACGGTAGGCGACCACAGGCCGAGCCAGGGGTCCGACGCCGGGGTGAGGAAGAGCTCGTCATAGACCCACCGGTTGAACCGTTCGATACCCGGCTCGGCATCGGTTGCCGGGTCGGTGAGTTCCGCAAGGTAAAAGTGGATTCGAGGGCGAAGCTCGTATTCGTTGCGCAGCGTGTCGATACCTATCGTCCGTTCGAACCGCTCCAGTGCACGGCCTGCCATCAAGCCCTCGTCGAGCTCATCGAATCCGCCGACCGCACGAAGGTAGTCCGAATGGGCACGCAACAAAAGCTCGCGGCTGATCGGACTCAACCGCCAGTCCGCCCGACGTTCCGAGGCCATCGGCCCCCATCTCATCTCCACCCGGCGACCGATCCTGCCCGCTACGTCGAGCGCCTGGACTACGGGAATTTCGGTCACCATCTTCGCCGTCGCACGCGGGGCCGCCTGCAGGGCGGTGGGCGGCTCGAGCTCTGCGACACTCGACGCTGCGGTATCGAAGGCGTCCACCTCGACAGGAAACGGCACGAGGCTGAGGTGCTTCTGGTGGTGTTCCCCACGCGCCGTCAGGAACGCGGCAGTCTCCGCGTGTCCCAGCTCGCGGGCTACCTCTGCCAGCGCAACGATTCGCTCCCGAAAGAGAACCGGTCCGTAGAGCCCGGGTAGCGCGTCCACCAAACGGCCACGGGGATCGAGTACGTAGTGCACGCTGTTGCCGGTGATGGTGCCCTCGATGCGCCGGCCGTCGCCGAAGTCGATGCTGAGTTTGGGCACGGGTCGTTCGGACGACCAGTGGAGAACGAAACGCTGACGCATTTCTGCGGCGACAGCTGGGTCCGAGTAGAGGATCTTGCGGAAGAATCGACTGTTGGCACAGGAGCGGTCCTCGTCGAGCCCGCCCAACAACCGCAAGGACAAGATCGGACGACCGGTGTTCTCGGCCTCGGCGACCGCGGCCGAGAAGTCGGTATGCCAGAAGAGTCGGCTGTAGCGACACTGGTGCTGTGCACAGACACGGTCGAGAGTTCGCTGCCAGCGCTGCGCTGCTGCATCGTCGCCAGCAAAGGGCGCCTCGGGCTGCACCCTGAAGAGGGCATCGACACCCGCCTGACCGAAATCCCGGAGACGGTTCCCGGCCACCGGGTCGCCTCGAAGGGCATCGAGCGCCAGCGCGTCCAATTGGCCCACAGAAGATATCGAGGAAGGCGGGGACACCGGAGTGGCCCAAGCGATGAGACACAGGGACGCGGCCGCCAGCCCGGCCAGCAGCAACGAAACGAGACTCACGATTCGATAGTTGGAACGCACGATGGGTACCTCCTGGAGTCTTGGCCATTCGCAGGCCGTGTTGAAGGACTCCAGGCTATGGCGCTTAGGGCGGCGCAACGTAACGCCACTGCAACATCTGGCCTCGCCAGATGCCGAGCCGTTGTGACCCGAGCTACTCTGGGGTCGGAGGCTGCCGTGCATCGACCCACGTCCGAACACGATCGAGACAACCTGCGACGCGTCCTGGTGGTGGAGGACGATGTGGCAATCCGTCGGGGTGTCATCGAAGCTTTGCGCCATGTGGGCTTCGACGCGATCGGGTCCGGCGACGGAGTGACAGGTCTCGAGATGGCACTCGATCCCAGGGTGGAGCTCCTGCTCCTCGACTTGACGTTGCCGCGACGAGACGGTCTCGATGTGTTGCAGACGGTGCGCAACGAACGCCCGGGATTGGCGGTGATCCTGATCACCGCACGCGGCAGTGAAGACGAACGGGTGACGGGCTTGCGCTTGGGAGCCGACGACTACGTAGTGAAGCCCTTCAGCGTGCGGGAGCTCCTCGCACGAGTCGAAGCCGTGCTTCGGCGCTCGCCGGAGAGGGCCGAGCTCGGCGCGCCAGAGCTGCACCTGCCCGATCGCCGCGTCGACCTGGCTGCTTCCGTCGTCCAACACCGCGACGGTACGTCTACCGAGCTGACTGAGCTGGAGACTCGCCTGCTGCGCTATCTCGCCGATCGAGGCGATCGCCTGGTGTCGCGGGACGAGCTGCTGACACACGTTTGGCAGCTCGACCCGCGACACACCCACACGCGGGCAGTCGACGTGGCCGTGGGGCGCCTTCGTCGCAAACTGCGTGACGACGAAGGAACGGTGCTCAAGACGAAGCGCGGCCGCGGCTATCGCTGGACCGGGCGAACGATAGATCCCGACGGATCTTCGGCATGACCCCTCGACCAAGACTCGTCCTCGGTTCCGCGACCCTGGTTCTGCTCGTGCTGGTAGCGGCCCTGGGCTTCATCCTGCACACCGCGGCGACCCTGGAGGCAGCGGAGCGCGAAGCACGTCGCTTGGCCCATCACGAGGAACGAGTGCGGCTCTCTCTTTGGCGACTCGATTCGATCCTGTCGGGATTCCTCGCGTACGAGAATGCCCGTTCGCCATTGGCGAGCGGTGAAAGCCGACCATTCGTCTCGCGCCGATTCGAGATCGGCCCAGAACTGGCTACGACGGCTGAGTCCGTTCTGCCGTCGTACGAAGCGGTGGTCGCTACGTTGCCGGACGAGGAACGGGTGATGACCTCTTCGCCGGGCTTCGTCTGGGCCGCTGGCGCAACGCACGCTCCCTCTGGATCCGAGCCGCGCGTGCCCGTGGAACACGGCGCGGAGATTGACGGTGAGGCTTCGACCGATACCCCGTCAATCGTTGCAGGCAATGTAGAGACGGGTACCACCGCGGAGGAGCAGGGGCCACGAGAGCAACGAAAATCCGCCAGTCAGAACGAGGATCCTCTGCTCCAGGAAGCCGAGACCCAGAGGATGAGCAACCTCGTCGAGTTCCAACAGCGCCAAGAGCTCGTGAGTCAGCAGGCGCAGTTTGCCTTTCCTCGGGAAGTCGAGGCCCAGCCACCGATCGATCAGCCAGTCCCCTCAGCCACAGACCCCGCTCTACCCCAAGATGGGGAGACAGCGTCTCCGAAGATTCGTTCGACCTCGCATTCGGACCCGATTCCGGAAGCGGATCCCGCCACGAAGTCGGTTGCAGCTTCGGACCTGCCGGGCGATCCGCAGACTGTCTCGATCCGAACGGGTCTTCTCCATCCGTTTTGGCACGAACAGGAAGGGGGCCGGTCGCTCTTTCTCGTTCGGCGCGTCGAACGGGAAGGTCGAGAGAGCCTCCAAGGACTCGAGCTCGACCTGACCGCTGTACGCGACGAGATGCTGCGCGAGATTCAGGATCTCCTCCCGACCGCCTCCCTCGAAGCAGTGCTCGATCCCGACACGGCAGATCCTGAACGGCGCCTGGCGCTCCTGCCGCTGCGACTCGATCCCGGCCTGCCTCAACCCTTGTCGTCCGCCGCCGGTTGGTCGGCTGGTCGGTTGGCGTTGACCACGGCGGTGGCCGCAGTGGCGATCGCAGTGCTGGCCGGATCTCTGATCCTCCTGGGGCTCTTCCGACTCGCCCGACGTCGATCGGACTTCGCGTCGGCCGTCGTCCACGAGCTACGCACGCCACTGACGACCTTTCGTTTCTACACCGACATGCTCGCCGAGGGGATGGTGGCGGACGAGGATCGCCAGCGCCACGCCGAAACCCTGCGACGGGAGGCCGACCGCCTCGGCCATCTGGTGGAGAACGTCCTGGCCTACGCCCGGTTGGAGCGCCGCCGAGGACCGAGCTCCTCTGCGGCGTCGGGTCGAGACCTTCGGGCGTTGGCCGAGGAGATCTCCCAGCGTCTGGCGGAGCTGGCGGAGGCCGCAGGCTTCACCTTCCAGTGGAACGTGGATCTTCTGCCCGACGACGTCTGCCTCGCAGCAGATCCGCTCGAGGTCGAGAGGATTCTCCACAACCTGTGTGACAACTCCTGCAAGTACGGCCGTGGAGACGAAGCGCGCATCGTGGTGAGCGCCGACGCGCTACCGGAAAGGCAAGTCGCGACCATCCGATGGCGCGACTTCGGACCCGGTCTGGATGCCGCCGCCCGCCGCGGACTCTTCCACGCGTTTCGCCGAGGTCATTCCGAAGGTACCCCCGGCATCGGACTCGGGCTCGCACTGTCGCGGCAACTAGCCCGAGGATTCGGTGGTGATCTGCGACCCTTGCGCATCGAAGGTGCGGGATCGGTGTTCGAGCTCACGCTACCGATTCGGACCCACGCTGTGCGCGACGACTGACCGGGCTCCGAGTCCGAGCCCGATCGCACAGGCAGGGCGCAAGAGATCGTGGGGTCGTGGGTTACACCCCACGACTCTTCCGAGTCTCCTCTCTGACTACTCCTCTTCGAAAAGGAATACGACATGCAGATCACGCGCACGACTCGCATCGGCCTTCTCACTTTGCTGCTGCTCGCTTTGGCGCTGAGCACAGCAGCGGCCCCGAACATTTGGGTGAAGCTCGGTCAGCGCACGGTGTCGGATCGCGTCGATCACGACGTGATCAAAGTTGGCGCCGGCAAAGGGCGCTTTTCCGACCTGCAACTACGCGCCACCGACAGCAAGGTCCGAGTACGCAATGTGGTGGTCGTCTTCGGCGACGGATCGCGCCAGGAATTCAAGAAGAACTTCACCTTGCACAGGGGTGAGCGGACCGGGGCCATCAACCTGGACGGGGGACGGCGCGTCGTCCGCGAAGTTCGCTTCGTCTACGACGAATCTTCGATTCTCCGTCGCACGGCCGAAGTCCATCTCTGGGGGCGGCGCTGACCCGACTCGCGACCAGGGCGTCTCGTACGAGACGCCCTTCTCTGCCGCCGTTCAGCGGCGGAGCAGAAAGATACCTACGCCGACGAGAGAGGTCAGCAACGCGATCAGTCCGATCGTCGACAGCGTGGGGACGGGCAGGGCGTCGCCACTCAAGGAGCCGATGATGCCGATACCGGCGATGTCGTAGGTGCTCGTCGGACCGTAGACCGAATCCGCAGCACTCACGTTGTCGTCGAAGGACTCGAAGAACTGAAGGTAGAGCGTCTCGTCGGCCAGGACGGGGATGTTCGGAATGGCATTGTCGGACAGGTCGATGATGCCACCCGAGCTGTAGATTCCCGTGCCCGAGAACTCCTCGCCGACACCTGGGGCGAGAAATAGACCCGCCAAATCCTGATCGGAGCCGTCGAAATAAACGACGGACTCGCTCAACCAAGAGTCTCCCTGGGTAGTGATCGTCACATCCCAACCGATACCGGTCATCACTGCACCGGGACCAAGAATCTCCGCCAGCACCGTGTTGTCAGCATCGGCTTCGAGGTCCCGATGCTCCACTCCTGTGACGTCGATACTGAGAATAGAGTCCGGTACGCCCTCGACATCTGGAGGATCGACGACGGTCGAGCCGTTGATGGTGTAGGACATCAACATGCCGGTTCCGCC
>JALCBJ010000143.1:1252-3944 GCA_028066595.1 Thermoanaerobaculia bacterium | reverse complement strand
GATCGACGACGGTCGAGCCGTTGATGGTGTAGGACATCAACATGCCGGTTCCGCCCCCGTTTTTCTGAGCCAGTTCGCCTTCGCTCTTCTGAGCCCAGGCGGGCGCAATACCCGCTAGCAACAGGATCACATAGATGCCGGAGAGATTTCTCATGTTCGATTCCGTACTCGTCCCTCGGCATTGTTTCACGAATCTGTCCATGCAATGCCACGGATCAGAAATCGTGTAGACCGGCAATCAGAGACACGGCGCAAGCTTCCACGGGGCTGATCCAAGTCGAGATCGAGAGTTCACCGCTCGTGGCGGTGCCAGCGCCGCGGATATACTGCGCGGAGAATGCAGGCAAGACGGATCGTCGGCATCGTCTTCCTGACCGTGGCGGTCGGCGGCACGGCCTGGCTTCTGGCTTCGTGGACTCCGAGTGAATCGTGGCCAGAGCCGCCTCGGCCGGCCGAGGATACCCACCTCGACCCGGAGCTGCAGAGGCGTATCGACCAAATGATCCGTCAGCTCGACGCGGCGCCAAGCCAGGCGCAAATCCGTGCGCGTCTGGGCATGCTCTACGAGGCCAACGAGCTCTATCCCCTGGCGGTCGAAACCTACCAGCAGTTGGTCGGACGATCGGAGGCCGGAGGCGAGCTACGCTATCGATTGGCCCGCAGCCTGGAACGTGCCGGGCGACTCGACGAAGCCATCGCCGTCTTGGAACGAGTCGTGCCGAACGTTCCACAGTCCGGCGCGTTCCTCGATCTGCTGGTGGACTGGCTGCTGCAGGTTGGCCAAATCGCGAAGGCCGAGGAGCTGGTGACGGCAGCCGGCGCTGGCGCGCTGCCCATGACCTACTCGCGGGTCCTGCTGGAACAGGACCGTCTCGAAGAAGCGGAGGCCATGTTGACCGACCCGGCGGGCTCCGAAAGCGAGCGCACTCGTTTGGCTCTCTACCTTCTCGCCGAAGTTCAGCGTCGGCGCGGTGACCTGGAGGAAGCGCAGGCAACGACCCAGAAAGCGACAACCGCAGCTCCAGCACAGGCTCATCCTTGGGACGTGGGCATGGCCAGCTATCGCGTGGGAGTGTCGAGTCTTCGCCAGAAAGCTCGCACTCAGCTCGAACGCGGCGACGCTCGCGGCGCGCTCCTCTCACTTCGAGAGCTGCGCGACCGGCGAGAAGGCGACGATCCACGGATCGCCAGTCTGATGGCGCAGGCCTACCTGCGTCTCGGGCGTTCCGAGACGGCCGCCGAGCTCCTGCGAGATGTCGCGAAGGCCCATCCTTCCGACTTCAAGACGCACCTCAACCTAGCCAAGTCGGCCCTCGTCGCAGCCGCCGCGAGTGACTCTGGAAACTGGCTCGACGATGCGTTGGAAGCGGTCACCGCGGCCTTGCGGGAGCAACCCGACTCGGCCCAGGCCTGGTCCACGAGAGGTCAGATTCTCGAAGCCGCGCATCGAGAAGAGGAAGCGTTGGCCTCCTATCGAGAGTCCTGGCAGCGAGACGACAGCGACGCCACGGCGCGTGTGCGCGCTGCCGGGATTCACCTGACACGAGGATCCTGGGCTGAGGCGCGGAAGATCCTCGCGCCGGTGACGGAGAGGCCCGAAGCCTCCCCGGCGGCACTTCTCGGACGCGCCCGAGCCGAAGCTGAGCTGGGGGATCTGACTGAAGCGGAAGAGCTTCTATCTCGCCTCGGCGAGCGCCTGCCGGCTGAGCAGCTGTCCCCGCTGCGGGTACGCATCGAGGAGCTGCGGTCACCGACGCCATGAGCATGGTCCGATGCGGCTGACAGGCGCGACCAAACCACTCTTCCTGCTCGGTGTCGCACTGCTGATCACCTCGGCAGGCTGCGGCAAGAGCCAGACGTCCTCCGAGCCAGTGACTGCGCATCCATGGTTCGAAGAAGTCGGTAGCAATCTCGGAATCGATTTCCAACATAGATCCGGGGCCACGGGCGAGCTCCTCTTTCCGGAGATCATGTCCGGTGGCGTGGCGCTCTTCGACGCCGACCGCGATGGCGATCTCGATCTCTTCCTCGTCCACGGAATCTACGGTCCGGACGATCCGCCGGGGGAGTTGTGGCGCAATGACGGGACTCGCTTCGTCCGCGTCGAGGACTATCTGCCATCGGCGCCGCGAAACAGAACAACCGATCCGACCATCTCCGCCATTCGCTATGGCATGGGGGTGGCAGTCGGCGATGTGGACCGCGATGGCGATCTTGATCTCTTCGTGACCAGCACCGGTCAAGACACCTTGTTGCGCAACGAGATTCCGTCGGCACCCGACGACAGAACGACCGGGCTGATTCGATTCATCGACATCACCGAGAGCGCCGGTGTAGGAGGGGGCGACGCGTGGAGCTCGAGCGCCGGATTCTTCGATGCCGACGGCGATCACGACCTCGATCTCTTCGTGACGCGCTACGTCCGCTGGACGCGCGACTCCGACCTCGACTGCACGACACCCTCCGGTGCTGCCGACTATTGCTCACCCCTGTCCTACGCTGCGCCTCTGCCGGACCGGCTGTACCGCAACGATGGGATCGACTCCGGCAGGCCCGTCTTGCGCGAGATCTCGCGCGAGGCCGGGCTGCGGACCGCCTTCGGCAACGGGCTCGGGCTGACCTTCCTCGACCTGGACGGTGACGACGACCTGGACGTGTTCGTGGCCAACGACCAGACGCCCGATCAGCTGTG
>JALCBJ010000143.1:0-1152 GCA_028066595.1 Thermoanaerobaculia bacterium | reverse complement strand
GTGACGACGACCTGGACGTGTTCGTGGCCAACGACCAGACGCCCGATCAGCTGTGGCGCAATCTGGGCGATGGCCGGTTTCGAGACGTGGCGCCGGAGATGGGCTGCGCGGTCGGCATCACCGGCGAGGCTCGGGCGGGCATGGGCGTGGCCACAGCCGACCTCGACGACGACGGTGATTTCGAGGTCTTCGTAGTCCACCTCGAACGCCAAGCCGATGCGCTGTGGAGGAACGAAGGTGCCTTTTTCCGCGACATGACCGGCATCTCGGGGCTCGGCAGTGCGAGTCGCCGCTTCACCCGTTTCGGCGTCGGCTTTGTCGACTTCGACCATGACGGACACCAGGATCTCTACGTTGCGAACGGCCGCGTAACCCTGCCAGCAAGCTCGGGCGTCCCGATCGCGGAAGACCCTTTCGCCGAACCGAACCTCCTACTAGCGGGTGCGCCCGACGGTCGCTTCCACCTCGCGGAGCCTGCAGGTGGAACCGAGATCCCTCTCGTGGCCACCAGCCGCGCCGCCGCATTCGGCGATCTCGACGGCGACGGCGGGGTCGACATCGTGGTGGTCAATCGCGACGGTCGCGCTCACGTACTGCGCAATCTGAGTGCCGATCGAGGCCATTGGTTGCTCCTCGAGCTGGTGAACTGGCCCGGACGCACGCATCTCGGAGCCCAGGCCACGGTCCACTGGCGCGGACGGACCTTTCGACGACGTTCGGCGCCTACGTCGAGCTATCAGTCGAGTCACGATCCACGCTTGCATTTCGGACTCGGGGTCGGCTCGCCGGGAGCCCCGGATCGGGCCACTGTCGAGGTTCGGTGGCCGGACGGAACGGTCGAGAACATCGGTTCACTGGCGATCGATCGACTGCACGTCGTTCGACGTGAAGGCCACTCGTCAACGGCGGATCGACCGTAGCCCGAGCATGCACGTGAGCCCCGCGACGGTACCGAGCACCCACGCTCGAGACTGGGAGTACTCGAACCATACCGAAGCCGCCACCGCACAGGCGATACTCGATGCGAGCAACCAGGCGACACCCATTCTGGGGCGGTGGACCGGTGGCAGTCCCCGGCGAAGCAGCGCTATTCCCAAGACGAGACCGACGAGGGCGACACCGCGATAGACCCAGATCTGGGCCGGTGTGATG
>JALCBJ010000142.1 GCA_028066595.1 Thermoanaerobaculia bacterium | reverse complement strand
GATTCGTAAAGGTAGGTGTCGCCTTACGTCGTAAAGGTGGGTGTCGCTTGACAACCCCGCGGCCAAGGTCGAGACGGCGATGGCCGTGTAACCCGGCCGTGCGGCCAGGGAACGCAGAGCGTAGCGAAGATCTTGCAGACAGCGGTCCATGATCGAGTTCCTGGAACGACGGAGGTGAGGAGGTTTGACCGGAGCGTGATCCGAGGCGGACATCCGCTCCCACAGGCCAGCCGGCCGAGCTGCACGAGGCTCTGGAAGAGCAGCAGCCAGCGCCGCGGCGTCGGGCCGACCATCAGAGTGCTGGCTCCCACGACGGGAGCTGGCGCCGCTACCCAGTGCCTACCTCCCAAGGTCATCTGACCGATGATCAGCCCGTAGCCCGTACCACGGTGTCCTTTCGACGGAGCCAGCGCAAGATCGGGCCGCTCACTAGGACGATCAAGCCGATGGCTCCGAGAGAGACCGCTCCGAGGATGAAGAGGGCGTAGGAGAGAGCTGCTTCCCCACGGCTGAACCGGTCGACCAAGACCGACAAAGCAGGTTCGAACCGATCGTATTCGGGCGTGTCGCTGACGACAGTCAGCTCTATTTCGTACTCACGGCCAGGCTCCGTCTCGATCCACCAGATTTCTTGCCAGTCGCGAATATCGTCATACGTGGACCACGAGCAGTTGGCGGCAACGGTGCGATCTTCGGTCTTGACCCATGCCGTCAGCTCGAGCCCCGGATTCCCCCCTGCGACGCACCGTTCAGTGAAAACGGGCCGAAGGCCTGCAACGCATTTGCGCTCGGGAGTCGTCGGGCACCTGTCCTCGAGCGGGAGACCGCGCCCTGCCTCCGTCGAGAGACCGATCTCGTACCGCCCGCCATGTCGGGCCACGAAGCTCGCTGAATAGCTTCCGGGATCATCCAAGTGGATCGGCTGGTGCACCGGTCTGAGCACCGTGTACTGGACCAGTCTGCGGACGACTAAAAGTCCACCAGCGACAAGGAAGATCAGTGCGATCGTTGTCGTTCGACTCATCATTCGTCGGAAACAGTCTTTGACCCAGCGTCGCTTCTCGGCCCGGCCGTCCGCGTCGCGGTCACCGAACCTCTCCGGCGAGAAAGCAAGTCACGAGTACCGGACGGCTGTCGTGCCCACTCGCCGCCGGGTGGACACGGTCCATTGAGCGAAGGCCTCTCATCCAGCCAAGTGATGCCCCGAGCAGGCACGGCGATGGATCGAAAGGGCGGGCGTATGGCGCAGCGCGCGGTGGGCGAAGAGGGGTCACGCGCCATCCCGTATGGCAGCCGGCGCGAGGCGTCCGGGAATCAGCTCGAGCCGATCGAAGTCGGTGCCGCTGGCGTCGGTGGCCACGAACAGCGAGCTGCCCTCGAAGTAGACGAGGCGCGGTGGCTCGGCCTCCCACGGTGGACGGATGACGTTGTAGTCCGGGAGCCAGCTTGCGACTCGCAGACCGAGGGTGTGCCAGCGCCGCTCGTCGGGCAGGTAGACCGAGGCTACGAGCTCGCGCTCGAAGCCCAAGCGAGGGTTCTCCGGCCGCGCTTCGCCGTACACACGGCGAATACCGACGAACACTCCGGGCGGCGCCCCGTCAATCTCGGAGCACAGGCCGCGTAGCACAGCCGTCCGGTTTCCGGAGTCGAGGTCGACATGGTCGAGCGCCTCGGTGATTCCGGCGCCGAAGAGACGATCCGGAAAGCGCATCAGCAGGGCGCCTCGGTCCGGGTCGTGCTGGAGTATCGCGGCACCTGGTGGCAGGGAATGCTGTCGAAGGCCGTCGGCCGTTGCGATCAGCAGTCGGCTCGGGGGCAGGCTCGGCTGGCCGTGACGGAGTTCCTCGGCGTCGAGGCGGTAACGCGGAGCCGACATGGCACGGCCCTCGAGCCCGCGCCGAACCACATCGAGCGCTGTCTCGAGCCTCGATCGCCGGCGCCAGCGCTGCGGCTCGAGCTCCTGCACCGTCGACGGACGTTGGGCGCGCTCGACGGCGTCCGCCAGGAGCTCGGCCAGGGCTGGATGAGCCAGGGCGAGGAGAAGGCTTTCGGTGGCGTGGCTCTGCGCTTCCTCGAGGCCCCGAACCCAGGTGGAGAGGAACTGCCGATGCTCGTCGGCTCGCTGGAAGAAGAGCGCGCCGAGAAACAAAGGGGTAGCGATGTCCTCTGGCACGGCGTCACCGCCTTGCAGGTAGGTCCTCAGCCCCTCGGCGAGGACCGAGGGATCGATCGCGTGGCAACCGGTGGAGGGCAGAACCTCCTCGGCGACCACCAGGCATCGGGGCGAGCGGCGCCCGACGACGCTGCCCTCCCTCTCCCGATTCTCCACGACACGTCCGGTCGCCGCCAGCGCGAACTCCACGGTGCGCCCCTCCGGCTGCCAGCCGACGAGAATCCGTCGGCCATGGCGCTGCGCCAACTCGAGGGCGTACCGATGCTCGTCGAATCCGGGGCTGCCGTGAAGAAGATGCAGCACGACCTCCGCTGCTGTGTCATCGGAGCTCTCGACGCGAAACTCGACGTCGCCCCCGGCGCTGGAGAGCCCCTCCACAAATCCCATGGAAACCCGCGAGTCCGCGGCCAGCGGGCCGGCGGCGAGGAGAGTCAGCAGAACGAAGGGACCGGCCGCCACGGCCCGACTGCAGGCACGACGATCGCCATTCAGGCTCCTGCGGGGTTTCATACTTCCCATGCGCCCTCCGCTCATCGACGGCGTCGATCCTTGATCAGGTCGATCCTGACGATCTGCGGCTCCTCGGCCTGCCAGACCGGCGATGGCGGGAGCCACTCGCTTTCGATTTCGATTGGCTCCAGCCCTACGTCGGCCAGTCCGACACGGATCCGCCGGCCCCGGATCCGCGGGTCGGTGAATCGTGGCAGATTCACCAGCTTCCGCGTGTGCATGTGAACGTCGGTGCTCATCACCACAGGTCTCTTGAAGCCGAGTGCGGCGAGCAAGCCATCGGTCGCTGGCAGGCTGCGAGCAAACGAGAGCGCCACCCTGTCGGGGTCTTCCGCGCCGGTGGGCCGGTAGGTGAGAGACCAGGTCGGGCGCTCGATACGGTCCTCGTTCCAACCGGCGTCGAACTCCAGGGGACCGAAGAGCTGCTCGATTCTCGATCGCGTGACGCGTTTCGAAAGGAGCCGGATGAGCGCCGTCTGGAGTGCTGCGGTCTCGAGCACCGAAGGAAAGGGAACCTGCTTCGGCTCGGAGAGGTACCACGCGAGGGTACATCGTTCCACGGAGGCGGAGCGATAGGCGAGCACGCCGTACGGCAGCTCGTAGAAGGAACGCGCGGGCGGCCCCAGCGTCTCTTCCAACAGGCCGTGGATCTGCGGGCATGCGTCGCGGAATACGACACTCCACTCTCCGAGAGATGGGTTGGGATCGGCGGGATCATCGTGATGAAGGTCGAAGTCCCGCCGCCAGAGCTCCACGCGCTCGAGCGGACCGTCGCCAAACGCTCGGGCCATGGGGCTGTGAACGCCGTCCATCCACTCGCGCTGAAAGACACCGAACATCGCCTCGAGTTGCACGAGCTCGGTCGGATTTTCTTCGATCAAGCGGGTAGCGATGTCCAGAGATTCGAAGCCGTCGCCGGAGGCAGGGGCGCAGAACCAGGCGGAGACGGCGAGCAGCCCGGCGACCCATCGGCATCGCGCACGCTGCACAGAAAGGTGCCGCGGGCCGGCGGATCTAGACGTTGACATCGTTGAGTCCCGACGGGTCGATCCACACGGCTTTCTCGAAGGCTGTAGCCGTGGTCGTTGCGCCACGCTTCGCTGAGGCCGCGTCATGAGGTCGACACCCTCACGCCTCTCCGCGTTCGGCAACGTCCGGCTCTGCGGCATTCGCGACATGGTTTGGGCTCCTAGCCCTCCTCCCAGCGGAATCCGAGGTCCAGCCCGCGAGGCCGAAAACGTAACGGATGGACAGACCGCTTATGACGCCGCTGGTCAGGATGGCGATCGACATGGCCAGCCAGAAGGATACCGTATCTCCTCCTGTGTCCGGTCCGACCGCGTCCAAGCTTCCATCATCTGCCGCGGAAGGTCCCGACTGTCGTAGCGCACGATGACGATCGCCGAGGACTGCGGCGAGGTACTAGAACCGCCCCCTGAGCGATAGACGTGCGTTGAGAGGAGCTCCCACGGTGGCTTGATGGGTACTGTGCGAGTTCGGGAAATAGAGCTCGTCGGTCAGGTTCTCGACATGCAGCTGAACGCGCAACGTGTCTGATACGTCGTAGAAAGCCGCTGCATCGACGCGGGTATAGCTCGGCAGAACCGCGCTATTGCTGTTGTTGATGAAGCTCTCGTCTTGGTACGTCAGCCCGAGTCCCAGAGTGAACCTGTCTGTCGCTTGATAGCTGTTCCAGACCGAAAACATATTCTCGGGCAACTCGCGTGGACGACGAGATCCATCCGCCTGCTCACCATCCAGATAGCTGTATCCGGCAGAGATATACCATCGATCCATAACCTGCCCTTGAAGTTGCACTTCGATTCCGTCGACCGTGGTTTCGATCACGTCAAACGTACCAGCGTCTGAATCTGAAACGACCGGCGACTCTTGCTCGATCTCGAAGACCGCGGCAGTCAGGCTCAAGCGCCGGCTGAAGTCCCATTTCACACCCACCTCTAGGTTGACGAAGGTGTTCGGGTCCAGTCGATTGTTGTCTCCATTGATGTTGGCGTATTGCTCGCCACTGCGTGGAAGGAACGATTCACTGTAGCTGGCGTAGAGAGATGCGTTCTCCCTCGGCTTGAACACCAAGCCGAGGCGTGGAGAAACCTCTTCATCCTTCCGGGTCCGTATTTCATTCGCTGGAACATTGAACACTTCGATATCGAAGCTATCGAAGCGAGCTCCGAGGGTCACATCGAATTTCTCCGAAAACTCGATCTCGTCCTGAATGTATGCCGAGAACACTTCGACGCCCACACGCGTATCGTCATTGAGATCCGTCGAAAAACTGTTTCTCGTGATCCGGCCATCGGCCAGGACACCGACACCGTTGGTCAGATCGATTCCACGCTTCGCGAGGAACTTCGCCCGATCGGTCTTTGCACCCGAAACGCCAGCAGCAACATCAGCAGCCGAGGTATCGAAATACGAATTGAAGCGATTCTGATCCGACGAAGTGTCGATGTATTCGGTGCCGAAGATCACTGTATGACGAACGCGGCCTGCCCCGAACTCGCCGATCAAGTCTCCCGACAGAATCGTGTTCTGACGCTGGGTTACATCCACGTATCCATCGAGTTCGACGATATTCGTCGCTTCATCGTAGCCACTGGCGTAGAAGTTCTGGTAGAGCTTGTCATAGTCACCATAGAACGCACTGAAATTGCCTTTGACACTGTCTGAGAAGACATGCTCCACCCTCGCCCGAATCAAGTGAGCCTCGAGCTCTGTCGTATTGAGATCTCGATCACCGAAAACCACTTCCTCGAGGGCTTCGACCGGGCGACCGTCGCTTCCCGTCGGAATGCCGCGGTCGACGAAACGCTGATGATCAGCGTATTCGTACGATAGATCGAGCGTGGTGGCCGGCGTCAATTCAAACTTGACTGTTGGATTGATGCCGATACGGTCGCCATCGTAGAAATCGCGGTGATTGTCGAGGCCTTCGTAGAACGCGTTGATCCGGAAAGCCCACTGGTCATCAGCCCTGAAGTTGCTGTCGATCTGGAATCCAAACTCGCCGAACGAGTCGAAACCTGCCTGGTAGCTCGAAAAACTCTCACCGATCAGCCCCTTCTTCGTGACGCGATTCAGGATGCCGCCCGTGCCACCACGCCCAAAGAGAAGAGCATTCGGCCCTCGAAGAATCTCCACCTGGTCCAGGTTGTAGAGAGGACGGTAGTACTGAACATCGTCGCGAACGCCGTCGATGAAGAAATCGGCCGTGGAGCGCACACCCCGAAAGACGATCGCGTCACGGTGGCCTTCGCCTTGCGACGTGTTCACGCCAGGTGTGTAGCTGATGATGTCGCCGATACTGGTAAAGCCCTGTTCGGCGAGTTGGTCGGCGGTAGCAATGGAGAGGCTCTGCGGTACGTCGATGATAGGCGTCGGCGTTCTGAGGGCATTGACTTGGTTAGCGTACAGATACTTCCCAGTGACCACGATCTCATCACTGGCGACCTCTTCAGCGGCAACATCTTCAGTGTCTTCAGGGGCACCGTCCTGCTCAGCCTCTTCAGGGGTCTGAGCTGAGACCGCTGCCGCTGCCAACGCCAGGGAAAGCACGGTATTGATGAACAGGTAGAAGACGAAACGTGGCATTGTATTGACTTCCTTGTACGGTAGAAACGGGTGGGTTTGCATGAGGTATGGTCAACTGTTGTGTGGGTGGAGGGTGAGTCAGGCGGCCCGTTCTCCGTTGACGAACTTCACGTCGGCAGCGACATCGGTAGCCACTTGGCGCCGTGAGCGGGCCGGCTTCGTTGAATCAAGATCGCCTGGCGAGAGAAGACCAACAGTTCGTCCTGGTCGTTCTCGAGACGCTCGACGCCCCTCGGATAGCTCCTTGGCGCCTTGCGCTCTCACGCAGATGACCCCGAGCAAGTGGCGCTCGCGGTCCTTCCTCGATTCCAGGCGGACGTCAAAGTCGTCGCCCTTGCGCAGTCCTTGGTGGCGGCAGTTCTCGTCGGCCAGGACCTGCCGTTCCTCGTAGTCGAGGTCGACCTCAGCTCCGATGACTGGGATCAGCATTTGTAGGCTCCGCCAAGGAAGAATCTCATCAGGGCGTTTCGTGGAATGACTCTGGGCGCGAACAGTCACAGGCCAGGGAGCCACCGGCGTGAAGGGATCTTTGCGAGGCCAGATCTCAGGAAATGGAAGCTGTACCAGTGTCCACGGGTGCCGGGAGGGAACGAGGAGCGCTTAATGAGAATCAATCTCGTTAATTCCGTCTGAATACTGGACCAAACTGGTCCTCATTGTCAATAGGAGTTCCATCCACGGTAGCGACCCTGCGAGAGCAGAGCTCCGCGAGTTCGACTAAACTAGGGCGTCTCGGCATAGGTACAGCCGTTCTTGTCGGCTTTGGCCGCTCGTCGGAGCGTAGCCGTTTGTCTTTCATTTCTGCGTGTCAGCGTAGCCCTCGATCTACCGAACCTCGTGTTCGGACCCGAGGGCCGTCGGCACAGGACAGTCCAACCCAAAAGAGGAAGCATGACCCCCCAGACTCGATCGAACCATGTTCCCGGATCACCGCGATCCAGCACGAATCCCTCCCGAATCGCTCCCAATCGAACCTGGCTCTGGCTCGCGGCTATCCTGCTGGCCCTGGGTCTACAGGGCCTGGCGACGCCGGCCGTCGCCCAGGCGCCGATCCCATCGAAGTCGGAGCTAGCGAATATCGACCGGCTGGTAATGCCGGTGCTGGACCACGAAGCGCTCCTCGAGCGCGACGCGGAAGCGGCAGGACCGGGTGTTCCGGTTCAATACGCCGAGCCTATAGACGTCGCACTGACCCCGCAGAAGCGCGGACAGTGGACCGTCGATGCCGACGGTTCGAACGTCTGGCGGCTCAGGGTACATTCTGCAAACGCGCTGACCATCAGCCTCGGCTTCACGCGTTATCGGATGCCGGAGGGCGGCGAGCTGCGAATCTACACGCCCGATGGAAAGCACCGGATTCGACCGTTCACCGCCGCGGACAACGAGGCTCACGGCCAGCTCTGGACGCCGATCCTGCCGGGCGACGAGCAGATCGTCGAGGTGCGTTTGCCGGCCGCCCGTAGCCAGCGCCTAGAGCTAGAGCTCGGCCGTGTGTTGCACGGGTACCGCCCCTTCGGCCGGATCGACAAGTCCGGGTCGTGCAACGTCGACGTGATCTGCCCCGAAGGTGACGGCTGGCGCGACGAAATCCGCTCGGTGGCGGTCATCGGTACCGGCGCCGGAACCTTCTGCACCGGTTTCCTGGTCAACAACACGGCGCAGGATCTGACGCCGTACTTCATGACCGCTTTCCACTGCGGCATCGGCGCCGGCGAGGCACCGTCGCTGGTGGTCTACTGGAACTACGAGAATTCCACCTGTCGGCCGCCGGGAAGTCCTGCCAGCGGTGGCTTGGGTGACGGCACACTCGATCAGTTCCAGACCGGATCCGTGCTGCGCTCAGGCGGAGCGGCTTCCGACTTCACCTTGGTGGAGCTCGACGACGATCCGGACTCGGCGTGGGACGTGCACTGGGCCGGTTGGGACCGCAGCACCGGTGATTTCGCCGGCGCGATCGCGATCCACCATCCGTCCACCGACGAGAAGCGCATCAGCTTCGAGAACGATGCGACGACGACCACGAGTTACCTGCAGGACGTGGCGCCCGGCGACGGTAGCCATGTGCGGGTCGAGGATTGGGACGTGGGAACCACTGAGCCAGGCTCCTCCGGCTCGCCTCTTTTCTCTCCCGCCGGACACGTGATCGGCCAGCTCCACGGCGGCTTCGCCGCGTGTGGCAACGACCTCGAAGATTGGTACGGGAGAATCTCGGTGTCCTGGGTCGGCGGCGGCACCGCGGCGAGCCGCCTTTCGGATTGGCTCGACCCGGGCGATACCGGCGTCACGACCCTCGACGGCCGAGACGCGGCCCCGGACTTCGGCATCACCGCCTCACCCAATACGATGGCGATCTGTGCCGGCGATGACGCGGTCTTCACCGTCGACCTGACCTCGACCCTGGGATTCTCGGAATCCGTCACGCTCTCCGCGAGCGGCGAGCCGGCGGGGTCCACGGTGGGATTTGCCGCCAACCCGATCGTGCCACCGGGCTCGACCTCGATGACGATCGGCAACACCGGGGGCGTCTCGGCCGGGACCTACGACCTGACGGTGACCGGTACCGCCCTCAGCGCCACCCACGACGCCGAGGCCGAGCTCTTCGTGTCCACCGCGGTTGCCGGAGCGGTAAGTCTCGACCAGCCCGCCGACGCCGCGACCGGCCAGGCAGTGGACGTGGAGCTCAGCTGGACCGCCCTGGCGGAAGCCGCCGCCTACGATGTGGAGGTGGCCACCGATGCAGGATTCACCGACATCGTGGCGAGCGAGAGCGGCATCGTCGGTACGAGTTGGCAACCCGGTGGTCTGAACGGCAGCTCGACCTACTACTGGCGGGTGAGAGCCACCAACGGTTGCGGAGACGGAACATGGTCGGCCACCCGATCCTTCCAGACCGAGACCCTTCCGGGAGACTGCCCGGCAGGATCAGATGCACTGACTCTCTATGTGGAAGACATGGAGGACGATGCTGCCGACTACACCACGGGCGGTACCGGCAGCACCTGGGCGATCTCGACGGAGAACGTCTACGAGGGAACCAAGGCCTTCCACGCGGACAACGTCGCGGAAATCAGTGATCAGTACCTGATCACGCCGCAGATCCTCCTGCCCACCGACCAGGCTCCGCTCACCTTCCAGTTCTACAACCGACAGGTGCTCGAATCCAACGGCGAGAGCGCTTGCTATGACGGAGGTGTGCTCGAGATCTCGACGGATGGCTCCAACTGGACCCGGCTCGAGAGCGAGCTGCTGACGGATCCGTACGATGGCCCGATCAGCGACGGATTCAGCAATCCTCTCGCGGACGAAAACGCCTGGTGCGGCGATCCGCAGGAGTGGATCAACTCCATCGTCGATATCGACGCATGGGCTGGGCAGACCGTGCAGTTCCGTTTCCGCTTGGCGACGGATACCTCGGTGGAGCGCCCGGGTTGGGATATCGACA
Organism: Thermoanaerobaculia bacterium; assembly: GCA_028066595.1. GTDB lineage: Bacteria > Acidobacteriota > Thermoanaerobaculia > Multivoradales > J023 > JAUIJL01. Next base: position 3,012 of record JALCBJ010000142.1, on the reverse strand, counting down.
GCATCCGTATCCGAGGCTGCACCGGCCCGGCCATCTTCGCGGATGGCTTCGAGTCGGGCGACACGACAGCCTGGGATTGAGTCCTCTACTCTCTGAGTAGAGCCGCCCGATAGCGAAAGGCCCCGGGATTCCCGGGGCTTTTTTTTGTTCGACTCATCTTCGACCAACTGGCCTCGAAACCATATATCTACGGATGCTCACCATCGGCACTACCTGCCGGGTCGGCGCCTACGAGATCGCCGCTGCACCATCTCGCCACCTCGCGGCATCGAATCGCCTCAATCCCAACATCTCCGGGAGTGAAACGGGACGTAGGGTCGAGCTGTTCCCAAACTGCACCGAGGAAGGTAGCCATGGAGCTGAAGATTCGCGGAGTCTCCAAGACCTATGCCAACGGCGTACGAGCGCTGAGAGACGTGACGCTCACGATCCCGGTCGGTATGTATGGACTCCTCGGCCCCAACGGCGCTGGCAAGTCCACGCTGATGCGCATGATCGCGACATTGCAGGAGCCGGATACCGGCAGCATCCGCTTCGACCGGATCGACGTGCTCGCAGAGAAGGACAAGGTACGTGAGACACTCGGCTACCTTCCCCAAGAATTCGGCGTCTACCCGAAGGTAAGTGCCGAGAACCTGCTCGACCACTTTGCGGTGCTCAAAGGCGTCACCGCCCGCACGGCACGAAAAGAGGTCGTGGAAGCGCTCCTGCGCCAGACCAACCTGTGGGAGGTACGCAAACAGAAGCTGGGTGGCTACTCGGGGGGCATGCGTCAACGCTTCGGTGTCGCCGTAGCGCTCCTGGGCAATCCGAAGCTGATGATCGTAGACGAACCGACCGCCGGCCTCGACCCGGAGGAGCGCGTGCGATTTCTGAATCTGCTGTCCGAGTTGGGTGAGAAAAGCGTCGTCCTTCTCTCCACCCATATCGTCGAAGACGTGACCGAGCTGTGTACGCGAATGGCGATCATCAATCGCGGGGAGATCCTGCTCGAGGCCGAGCCCCTGCGTGCCGTCGACGATCTCCGGGGCCGTATCTGGCGCCGCGTGATCTCGAAAAGCGAGCTCGCTGTACTGGAACGAGATCATGCGGTGATCTCGACGAAGCTCCTCGCGGGGCGTACGGTCGCGCGTATCTACAGTGACGGGGATCCTGGTCCAGGCTTCGAACGCACCGAGCCGGACCTCGAAGAGGTTTACTTCAGCGCGATGGCAGGACACATCGGGCGGCGTAGCGAGCCGCCCGAGGCGACAAACGGATCATGAAGTTCCGAACGGTCTTTCGGTTCGAGCTCGCCTACCGAGGACGCCGCGTCTCTACCTGGCTCTACGCCGCAGCCCTACTGTTCATCGCGTTCAGCTCGATCCGAGGCAATTACCTCCCCGATGCGCGGAACGGAGAGTTCCTCCTCAACTCGCCGTTCGTCATCGCGGCCACCACCGTTCTCAGTAGTTTGGTCTGGCTTCTGCTGGCTGCCTCCGTGGCCGGTGATGCGGCAGCGCGGGACATCCGGACGCGGATGCATCCGCTGATCCATACCGCACCCATCAGTAAGGCTGAGTACTTGGGGGGACGGTTCCTCGCAGCCTTTACCCTCAATGCGTTGCTCCTGCTCACTGTGCCGACGGGCATCCTGCTCGCGGTTCTCCTACCCGGGGTGGAGCCTGAGATCCTCGGCCCGTTCTGGCCGGCCACATACATCACGGCGTACCTCATCATCGCGTTGCCTACCGCCTTCGCCGGCACGACGATCCAATTCTCGCTGGCGGTGCTGAACCGTCGGGCCGGTGCGAGCTATTTCGGCAGCGTGCTTCTGTTCCTCACTGCCTACGTCGTAGCGCCGGCCGTGGCCGTGGGTCTCGGGCTTCGTGGGCTGGGAAAGATGCTCGATCCGGTCGGTATCGTCAACGTGGTCAGCGTCCTCTCGGACGCCTGGACGCCGATCGAGAAGAACACACGTCTCGTCGGGTTGGAGGCCTCGCTGGTCGCGAACCGCTCCCTGTGGATCGGCATCGCTCTGTGCATCCTCGCGTGGACCTATCGCCGCTTTCGTTTCGGCCACCCGGTAGGGGAACCCTGGTGGGGTCGCGCCAAACGACTTCGAGATTTGCAAACCTCGACGGCGGATTCCGGGATCGCGCGAAGTAGCCCCATCTCCCTCCCGCACATCCGACGCACCTTTGGCTTCGCTACCCACGTTCGGCAGACCGTCACCATCGCGCGTGCATCGTTCCGGACCATCGTGAAGAGCCGGAGTGGGTTCATCTTCTTCGCGGTCATCGCGATGCTCACGGGTCTATTCCTGATCGGCCAGATGAAGTTCATGGGCGTCCCGCTGACCGCCCGCGCCGAGCACATCCTGAGGATCCTGACCACGCCGGGTCCAGGCCCTGGGATCCTCATTTTGCTACTCATCGTCTTCTGGGCCGGCGGGTTGATCTGGAGGGAACGCGAAGCAGGCGTGAGCGAGATCACCGACGCGGCTCCGGTTCCGGAATGGGTGTTCTTTTCCGGCAAGTTCCTCGGCCTTGGTCTGGTGCTCGTCACCTGCATGGCTCTCACAACCACGATTGGTCTGCTCGTCCAGAAGAGCATGGGTCATCCTCATCTCGAGCTCGGGCTGTACCTGCAAATCCTCCTCGGGCTTCAGCTCACCGACTACCTCCTGCTCGCCTCGTTCGCCCTCGGTGTGCACGTGCTGGTGAACCACAAGCACGTAGGGCAGTTGGCGCTTCTCCTCGCGATGTTCGGCATGCTCTACGCCCGTCAGAACAGCTTCGGCCACAACCTGCTCCTGCCGGGCTCCGATCCTGGATGGTCATACACGGACATGCGCGGCTTCGGCCCGTTCCTCGAACCGTGGGCGTGGTTCAAGCTGTACTGGGCGGCATGGGCACTGTTGCTCGCAGTCGCGGCGAAGCTGTTCTGGTCCCGAGGCCGGGGCGGAAGCATCGGCGCACGGATCCAGGTGGCTCGGCATCGCATAACGCGTCCGACGGTCTGGGCCCTAGC
>JALCBJ010000141.1 GCA_028066595.1 Thermoanaerobaculia bacterium | reverse complement strand
CCTCCCGGCGTCAGCCAATCCTGACCGGCGCCGAGTTTTTCAGCAACCTCCTAGGGCCTCGCCAACAAACTCGCAGGCTGGCTCCAATGCGGACGCCAGCAGGAGCGGGAGCTTGCAGTATCTCGAATCCGAGAGATCAACAATCTCGATTCCGATGCCGAGCCTTTCTCCCTTGTCAGTTAGCGCACTTGCCAGCTGCTCCGAGACCTCAGTAGTTGTAGCCAGAATCCAGAGATCAAGCGCAGGCTCCTCTCGTATCGCTTCGTCCAGTTCTCCGAGCAGTTCTCGTTTCTTGAGACTGCCTTGGTAGCGTTTGGCCTCCAACCTGACTACAGGCCAGTGGTGGTTGCCCGAACCCATATCGGCGCCGAACTGAGCACCACTGCGTGCCGGCCAGACGCGCCGATCCAGAAGTTCTTCAAGAGCCAGGCGGACGAGGTGCTCGAATTTCTTCCCATCCTTGGGTAGCTGAAGAAGTAGATCTCGCAAGGAGGCCTCCGCCTGAGCTGCTCGGGCCAGCTTCCAAGTGTCCAAGATCCTGCTTCCAAAAACCGTCGCACGATAGAGCTTGCGAGGAAGACCTCCCTCACGCTTATCCTCAACCGTATGCGAGATCTCCACGAAGCCCTTGTCCATCATGCGGTCCAACGTCGCGTAGACAGCCCCTCTCTTGATCTCGGGAGACGCCTCTACGAGCTGGAGCCCGTACATCTCGCCCCGGGCGACCAAAAGTTCGAGGATGGTCCTTTCCTTGCCGCTTAGCGTCGGTAGGTCTTTCATAGCGACCAGTCTTACAGATGGTATTAGTGCATGTCAAGGAGACCGCCCCCCACCAAATACCGGCTGTTCTGAATCGATCAGTCCCGACCCAGATGAAAGCCGCGATGCCGTCGCTTCTTCTTGCAGTGAGCCCAATGCCCGCGAAGGGCTTGCTGTGCCCGCGAGAAGTTGGGCTTCGTGGTCCGCCAGCCACAGTATTCGCAGACAGCAGTCACACTGACATCGTCCCCACCCAGCTGGGCTCGTTCAGTTGAGTGCTCGACCTGCAGCCGCGCCAGCTCTGCTTGGACCTCGCGCTCGATCCTTTGAACGGATTTCTCGGCGTCCGCAAGGTCCTCGTTGCCGGCAGCCCACGCCAAGAGCAGGGTCGACGTGTGGATTCCCAAGGCGGATCCCAGCGCGAGCCATACGGACAGCGACTCTTGAAGCAAGAAGTCCGTTGCCAGGACGGCCTTCAACGGCAACCCATGCAGCAGACTCAGATGCACCGTCGCGACGAGGACCGTTCCGATGCCCACAAGGACGGCAAGCCCAAGCTTCATGAGGAGATCCCTGGATCTGCATCTGGTCAAGATCACAGAGCTGCCGATGAGCACAACGGCCGAGGGGATTCCCACAAGCGCCATGGTCTCTCGGAGCCATCCGCCAGGATCGCCTCCATCGACAAGCACATATCCCGCAGTCAGCCAGACTGCCAGCACCAGCAGCCCGATCACCATCAGCGTGACGAGCCAAAACCTCATTGCTCACTCCCAGCTTTTCGATTCAACCTTCAGCGAGGATTTACCTTTCGCGTTCCCAACCTCCGAACCACGCAATGCGTACGATGGCCGTTGAGCGCTCGGACCGCGAGGACTCTCGACTCCCGCTGGCCGGTACTCCACTCCCCGCATTCCGGACACGTCAGCTCGTGGGTCTGGCTCGGAGACGTCGGCGGTGCTGGCGACCGGGAGGCCATAGATACGGCGGACCGGAGACTCGCTGAGCGTGGTTCCTGGCCCTGCGCCTCGCGAGCCCGATCCAGGGCGATCTGTACCTCTCGTTCCAGTGAAGCGGTTTCGGACGCCGGCTCCGGCTTCTCGACGAACTGATAGAGGCGCGCAAGCAGCACGATGGCGAAGTCGATCGACACGGCGAAGGAAACGGACAGAGCCACAGATGGCAAGTGCGCCGCCAGAAAGGCCGGTTGGAGAACCGCCTGCATCGAACGGCCGCTCATGATCGCCAGGTGAGACGCCGACATCTGGAACGCGGCCACAACGGCCATGATCCAACCGGCGATGCGGACCAGCGAATCGCGCTGGGAGAAGAGCATCAAGAGCCCCACCGTGCCGGAGATCACAGCTGCGGAGGCAAATCCCAGAATTCCCAGCACGTCATGCCGCAAGATCGGATCCAGCGGGATCCCGTCCGTGAGCTGAAAACCTACTGCGAGCCGTACGGCCTGCACCAGGAGCGCTGCTACGAGTGTGACTGTGATCGCTTGCCACATGCTGTCCTCCTCGAAGAGGAGACTGCCGGCGCCGTCGTCACAGACCAAGTTCGTTCGATTCTGTAGTCACCCCCCTGGCTGTATGCGGCTCAGCCCAAAGGCGTAAATCGTCCGTTTAGCTCGTTCCAATCCTGCTCGAATCGGTTGCGGATCGCGCACTGGCTCAGAGGCATGCTCTCGCACTTGAGCGGGTCGCGCGATGCGGCGCTGACGCAGCGTCCAGGTGCCTGCGGTCTCAGGTCATCGCGACAGTCATGCAGCCAGAGCGGTGCCGCAGATTTGCGAACCTTTGGCCGTCCGTACGTGCGTCTCTCTACCTGACCCAGGACACCGCCATTGGCCGCTTACTCGTCGGAGGCTTCTGCAAATCCGATCCTTCGTCGAACACCCTATCCGCGGCGGCGAACTGCTCGTGCATCCACCGAAGGAGCGCCGCCACGCCGCGGAATTGCGGGATCTCGGGAAAGTACCTCGTATCTCCGTAGAGATCCGGCAGTGAGAGCTCGCTCTCGGCCTGCTCGGCTTCGAACCCTGCATGCTCGTAATCGTCGACCGAAACGACGACGTGTACGTGACCGCTATCAGCTGCGGGCAGTGGAGGTCGTCGCTGGAATCGCATCCACTTCTTCGCGACCATAGTCCGTTCGTCGTACTCCACCAGACCGTGCTCAATGGCGATGAACATCACGGCCTGGATTTCTGTGTCGTTGAGGTAGCGAACGTACTCCGCCAGATGCTCGTCAACCAACTCCAACTTCCCATCGCCGTAGAGCTTCAACTTCCGCACTCTGAGAGACATCGAGGACTCTCTCAAGGAGAGAACTACGCGATCTGGATCTGAGGGCAGCGTGAACTTTGCCGCCGCGAAGTCGTCGGGATGCCCACTGGACGGCGCTGCAACTTCAAACATGCGGTCCATCCAGGACAGCACTTTCGCGAGGCCCCGAAGCTCGAGAAGTTTCGGGAAATCCGCCGGATCGCGAGGCAGGTTCTCGATGTGTACCCCTCGGCCCGGCCGATGCCCGCGATGCTCGTATCGGCGGTAGTCATCCACACCCAGGAAGAGAGTGACATCCACGCCGTCCAGCGGATCGCCGCGCCATGCCTCCGTCATCATCATCCGCTCTATGGACTGCGTCGCCATGCGGTTGAGCTCCATGAGTCCGTGCCCCACAGTGTCCCCAACGAGGCGCTCCAGTTCGGCTCGCCCGATGGCGTGCGTGAACGCGCCCTGGACGCCGTCCACGAGATCGAGGCTTCCATCCCCGTAGAGAGTCACCGACCTCGCGGAGGAGCCGTTCGAGTCGGATGTCGTGACGTGGAGCACCGCGCGAAACGGTTCCGTCGGAATCGAGTACTCGGCTTCGGCGAAGTCCACCGTACGGACGTCAGAGACGGCGAGCCAGGTCGCCAGAGAGGCAGCCAACAGGCACGCTAATCGACGTGAGCAGGTCTGTTTCATACGAGATTTCTGTCATCGATTCCAGGCGAATTCATCGGCTCACGCAGCCTACACCGCTGCCTGAGACGAGCCGTCGGAAACCGTGGGAACAGCCAATGACTTGAAGTTTAGGGCGCGCGCGGGCGGCGTCCCCCGGTCGCACAGCGACCGACACCACGCCCGCTATGCCGCCGCCGCGCGGCCCAAACAAGCAACTGAGCGGGAGCCACAGGCGACCTCGTCCTCCAAGACTGACTACAAAAGCGAAGGAAATCGTCCGAAGGCCATACAAGGTGCATCGTAGGAGCCAGCTATGGGTCGCGTGTACACGCGACCCCTCGAAGCTGGGCGATTTCCGCGCTGCGCGCTCCAATCGCACCAATCACGAAGGGAGTCTGGGCATGGCCTCGACGGGAGCCGAAAAGGCGGCGAAAGTGACACGGAAGGTGCGGACCTACCGGTCCACCGACGCCGAGGAGAGGCGCATCGCGGCGTGTGCCGAGGTCGCCGGATTGCCTCGCTGCACATGGGTCCGAGAGGCCGCGAAACGGGCCCTGCCGAGGTTCGCGAAGGACGACCGAATGCTCCTGCGAGCGCTCCGCGATCAGCTGCGCGCGATCGGCAACAACCTTAACCAACTCGTCCACCTGGCGCACTCGCGGAAGATCCATTCGAGCCGGAGTTTCCGCGATGTCCTTCGTGACCTGACGGCCAAAGTCGACGAGCAGCGCGACACGCTCGACCGGCTGATCGGCGAGCGATGATCGCCTTCAAAGGAGGACGCGTCAGCGCCGGCAATCAGCGGACCGGGCTCGGCCGGAATGCTGGGGGCCTGATCGCCTACCTCATCCGCGGCGAGCGGGGACCCGGCCAACGGCGCAGCTGCGTCCGGTGCGTGCGAGGACACCAGGTCCCCACCCACGACCCGTGGGTCTTCTTGGACTTCTTCGAGACGACGGCGAGCGAGAATCCTCGCTGTACCAGGCCCGTTTACCACGTCGGCGCGTCGGCCGCACCGGGAGAGTCGCTCAGCGACGACCAATGGGCCGATGTCGGCGCCGACATGCTGCATTGTCTCGGGCTTGAGGAGCACGAAGCGCTCTTCGTCGTGCATGACGGGAAGGACGAGACGGAGGGCGAGGATTCGAGCGACAAGCCCGGTCAACAGCACCTTCACATCGTCGTCAACCGCGTCGGCCCGGACGGCAGCGTCTGGTCGCCGAGCTGGGACTATCCGAAGCTTCAGACGGCGATGCGGCGGGCCGAGATTCGTCACAGCCTGCGCCGGGTTCCGAGCACGAGTTTCGAGCGCGGCCAGGAACGGGGGATGCCCCGGCTTTCGGACGCCGCAGTGTGTCGGTCGCGCGCCGAAGGCACCTTGCCGCTGGCGGATCGCCTCCGCAAGATCGCCTCCGAGCCACTGCGGGACGCCGAGAGCTGGACGGACCTGGATCAGAGGCTCCAGCCCCTGGGTCTGGCGGTCCGACCGGCCCGGCGCGGCGGCGGCGTTCTGGTCGTCGACGCCGAGGGGCACGAGGTGTCACTGTCGAAGGTCCTCCGACTCAGCGGTCCACAGCTGACGCGCCGGTTCGGAATCGACCTGCGGACCCACCGGCTTCAGACGCCGGAGCCCGAGTTTACGGTCACCGAAGAGCAGGAAGAGAGCGAGGCTGCGCCGTCGAGGATGCGAATCGTCGCCGAGGCCGTGGACACGCTTCGCGAGGAGTACGGCGTCTTTCGGGATCGCGACATCCGCCGCCAGGTGCGATGGCACGCGAACGGAGCCCAGCTCTTCGAAGAGATCACCCATCACGACGAACTGATCCGGCTCGGCCACCGGGACGGCGAGGGTGTGTGGACGACGCAGACCTACCGCGAGACCGAGCGCCGGCTCTGGGCCAGCGCGAACCGACTCCACCACGGCCGTGTACGCGGCCCAGACACGCAGGCGGTGGACGATCTGCTGGCGGCCGACTTCTCCTACTTCAGCTCCGAGCAGGCCCGCGCAGTCCGTCACGCGACCCAGGGGCGACGGCTCACCCTTCTGCAGGGCTTGGCCGGCACCGGCAAGACCTCGATGGCTCAGGCCATCGCGCGCAGCTACGAGGCCGAGGGCTTCCGCGTCGTCGGAGCCGCCTTGTCCGGGCGCGCGGCCGATCTCCTCGGCGAAGAGACCGGCATCGAATCGCGGACGCTCGCCTCGTGGGACGCCCGCTGGAAGATCGGGCGACAGGCGCTGGACGAACGAACCGTTTTGCTGGTCGACGAGGCGAGCATGGTCGGCGCCCGTCAGATGCAACAACTCCTACAGCGCGCCGAGGCGCAGGGCGCGTCGGTAATCCTGATGGGCGATCCGGCACAGCTGCGGCCCATCGAGCCCGGCGACGCCTTCCGAGGGCTGCTACAGCTCTTTCCGTCCAAGAGGCTCGGCGAGATCCGCCGCCAGCGTGAAGAGTGGCAGCGGACGGCCTCGCAAGCCCTGGCCGAGGGACATGCTGATGTGGCGATCCACGCCTACGCCGCCCGCGCTCGCGTCGAGGAATCTGAAACCCGAGAGGAAGCGCTCCGAGCCGTCGTCCAAGCCGCGGGCGAGTTGCCCAACGACGAGTCGCGGCTGGTCATCGCATTTCGCCGCCGGGACGTAGCCGACCTCAACGAGCGGCTGCGGACGCAGCACTTCGCGGACGAGCCCCGGAGGACCGAGATCGACATCCGAGGCCGCAGGTACGCGATCGGCGACCGGATCCAGTTCTGCCGCAACGAGAGCCGCACCGTGCGCACGATCCGAGGAGTCAAGGATGGGCCCGAGCCCGGCGTCCGCAACGGAGCGCTCGGCACGCTGACGTCTCTGGGAGGCGGTGAGATCACCGTCCAACTGGATTCTGGCCGCACAGTCGCCTTCGACCCGGACGAGTACACCGACCTCAACTACGGCTACGTCGGGACGCTCCACGCAGCCCAGGGCGCCACCGTCGACCACAGTCTCGTCTACGCCGACGACTGCGTGGATCTCCAGGGAATCTACGTCGCAGGAACGAGGCACCGAGAGTCGCTGCGGCTTTTCTACGACCGTGAGTCGTTCGCCGACCTCGCGGCGATGGTCCGGAGCGTGTCGCGCGAGGCCGAGCCGAATCTCGTCCTCGATCACCCGGAACCGTCCGTTTCTCCGGATTGCGACCAAGTCCTCGCTGCCATGGGCTCGCGCCGTGCCACCTGGACCCGGCGGCGCATCGAGTCACTCTGCCGGGCCCAAGGCGGCGACGAAGAGTTGGCGGCGCCCGACGTCTTGAAGCATCCCGAGATCATCCCTTTGGAGCCCGATCTATTCACGACCCGTCGACAGGTTCTAGTCGAGGCGCGGCTGATGGAGGCCGCGGAGAGGCTCGACCGGAGGGAATCACTCGAAGTTCTCCTCGACCTCGATCCCGAAGCCGATCCGGTGAACGCCTGGCTGGAACGCCACGCCTCGCCCGACACGACGTTTGAGCCCGTTCGAGACTGGCTCAAGATCCACGGAACGGAGCGCCCGACGCTGCTGGTCTCCGCCGACCCGGCAGGCGCGACAGACCTGGAGGCTCGCTACGGCTACCGCGGCGTCACCGCCCGCTCGGTGGTCCAGTCCCCTGGTCTCCTGGCCGAGGGATGTACCGTCGTCGTCGACCGAGCGGAGTTGCTCGGCAGCGAGACCCTGGCAGACGTCCTGGAGCGCGTGCGCGAGGCCGGGGGGCGGGCCGTCGTTGCAGGTGATCCTCAAGGGCACCCAACGAAATTCGGGCGCGGGGGCGATGGCTTCGCTCTGCTGGCAGACTGCTATGCCGCGTCGGAATGGCAGGAGCATCTCGACCAGAAGCCCCAAGAGCGCATGGCGCAAGCCATCAGAGGTCTGAACGCGTCCGAGCGGGTCTCCTGGTCAGACGAGATCGTCGAGACCGCCGCCCAGGCCTACCTCGACTCTGGGGACGCACGTCTCCTGGTCGCCAGCCGCCTTTCGACCGCCCAGGAACTCAACCAGGCGGTCCAGGAGATCCGAACCGAACGAGGCGAACTCGGTCGGCGCAGGTACCTTCACGGCGGCTACTTCAGCCGCGGTGACCGGGTCGTCCTCCGCATGGGGTCGGCCAAGGAAGACTCCTTTCGCGACTCCGGTGATGAGGCCGCCGGCGCGGTCGAGCCGGACAGCCGGGGCGTAGTCGAGGCGACGGCTGAGACTGCATCGCTCGTGCGACTGGAGGATGGGAGGCAGATCGTGGTCCCGAAGGAGTACGAACGACTGGAGCTGGCCTACGCGCAGACGATGCAGGACATGGCCTCGCGCCAGCTGGAGGGCGACGTACACGCGGTACTCGACGACGGTTTCAACCTCCGAGCGACTCACGCCCTCTTTCACAGCGCAGGGTCGGCGCGACTCCATCTCCACTCGTCGACCTCCGCCCACCCAGCGGGAATCCATTCGATCCTCGAACAGGTGACGCGTGACGTACCGCGGGACCTCGCACACGACACCGTGTCCGCCGCGCGGCGGTATCGGCAGCTGGCGGACGCCGAAGTCGTGCCGTCCAAGACGGCGCGGGACCAGGTCGACCGACTCACCTCCGAGGATCTCTCCGAAGAATCGAGGGCGGACATCCTCAAGGATCTCGGCGCTCCCGCATGGTCCAGGCTCTACAGAACCTTGGATCAGCCGACGACCGAGAGCTGGGCCGACTGGCAAACACGTCGCGAAGTGCTGGCGGACGCACGCCGAGCCGACGTGTCGATCCGCGCGCTGGAGGATCTCCACCAGCACGCGGACCGTCTCATCGAGCCAGGGGCAAGAACTTGGTTGGAAGGCGCCACATCGCGGCAGATCCAGCGCCTCGCCCCAGGCATGCTCAAGACGCTCCTCAGCCTGACCCGCGCCGCGACGGCGATCGCTCGGGACCCAAGCTTTGTGTTTCGCCTCGTCGAGCCTCGGGCGCTTCGGTGGGCGCGCACCGCGTTTCGGATAGCGGGTTTGCTCGATACGCCCAAGTCACAGGAGCGGTCGCGGGAGCGTGTGCAAGAAAGGGGCGGCATGGAATGGGAACGGTGACCTGAGATGCCGATCACGAACGATAGAAGGGCCGCTTCGATGCCACGCGAGCCGGCACCTCGCACGCCGCCTATGCCAGTGGTCCGGCCCGAGCTCGAGTGCCTCCTAGAGGCCATCCACCGTGCACAGCACGACTCTCCTTCACGAGAGGAGAAAGGAGACCTATGTCACCGCTGAGCCGCCAATTCATCCGACGGTCGGAGAGAGCCTTCGGCATCGCTGTACTCGCGGCACTAGGGCTGCCCATCCCTTCGACGGCGCAAACGTGCGAACAGCTCCCGCTCCCGTCTGGCGTGCAGCTGTTCGTGGAGATCGAAGCGGTCTACCACGGGCCGCCAGAGATTGCCCTCCCTGCCTCGTTGGGGTCGCCGTCCTCCGATCTCTTCGATGAGGTCTTCGGCGTGTTGGTCTACAAGGGCGAGGCCGAGATCGAGCCTTTCAGCACGGTGGCCGCCAGTCCGATACCCCTTTCGATCGCGGGATCCGATCTGGCGCTGGACTCTGGAGTTTGCCGCAGATCACCTCGTCCGTCTTCACTGTCATTGGGATTCGTTTGTCGAAGATGGTGTCGTCTTCGATGAGGAGGTAGATCGAGAGATCTACTATCTGGTCTCGAGCTTCTCCGCGACTGCGCTGGACGGAGACGAGCACATCGCGAACGAGCTGAGCGGCTTGGTGGTCCAGGGAGACGAGTCGTTCGTTGTGGGCGGGCTCAGTAGTACCTGGTGGTACGTCCAGACTGCGGATAGCGGAGAGATCGGCGAGCAGTGGGAAGAGCTCTGGATCTCGTTTCGGCTTCGCATCGACATCGACGAGTCGTCGATCTTCGCAGACGGATTCGAGACCGGAGATCTCAGTCGGTGGGCGGACGAACCCTGTTGGATCGCGAGAGCCCCGCGAAGACCATCGACGTCGCGCGGGTCGATCGCCGGGTGGCTCGGATCCGAGCAGGCTTGCGCCGGAAGATTCTCGAGTCAGGCCTCAGTCAGAACGAGGTGGAGAGGCGGTGCGGGTGGTCTCGGGGGTACTTGAGCCAGGTGCTTGCCGGGCGTATCAATCTGACGGTCAAACATGTTCTATCGGCCTTGGCGGCAACCGGAGCGCAGCCCGCAGAGTTCCTGGCCAAGCAGCTCACGAAGAGCCGGTCTGAGAGGCTGCTGGACCGGATAGATGAATTCCTCCGGTAGCTCGATTTCCTTGGAGAAAGCGAAAGCTTGTAAGCCAACCGTGCACTGCTATCAATCGAGATGCGGCAAGTCTCTGGCAATTCGCGCTCGAACAGAAGTACGATGGACAGCGCCTTTCGACCTGCAGGCGGACTACTCGAAGGACGGGCGACTCCGCGACATCTCGTGCGTGCCGCCGGATCGGTATTGAGGAGGCATACGAAAAGACCAGGCTGGATACGCGGTTCGCGTCAGGTAGACAGGCAAAATGCGGCTGGGCTAGTATCCAGTCCACGATGGAGCGCGGAAAAGTATGAGAACTCTGGAGGATTTCCCCCGGTCAGAGTGGCGCGATTCCACCGAGAAGCTACGGCGGATCGACGCCAACAACGCGGCAAAGGTCACCTACAAGGACATCTACTGGACGGTCCCGCTACTGTTGAGGTTGCTCGATCGAGTCGATGAACTCTTAGCGGCCGGGGATCAGGTAGAGGCGCTTGGCTTGGCGGAACCATTACCGACTCTCGCCGGCGCGATCCCGCTTGCATCTGAGCGGCATCACATTCGGTACTACGTGGATTCGCTGGAAGCAGTGGAAGCGCTCGTGTTTGCGCACTGCTCCTTGTGCTCGGCCTATCGAGCCAACGCGAAGTACCCCGAGGCCAGATTCCAGGCAGAGAAGGCCTTGGAGGTCGCTGCGCGTTCGTCAAGCCGCCTCGCACAAGCAGAGGCGAAACGGCGAGCGGCGAACCTGGCAGATGATCTCGGTGACTTCGCACTGGCGGAGTCACTACTTGCTGATGCGATAGACATCTTCACCGAGCTTGAGGACCGCGAGCGGCTTTCGCTTGCTCTGATCTGTCTCGGCAACACGCGCAATAACTCGAAGGGAATGGGCTACGGCTGCGTCGAGTATGCCTCCGCGATCTATCATGCTGCGAGCGCCCGTTCAGAGCGCGCGACGAGAGCAATCTGTTTTGCGGCAACGAACCTCGCTATGGTCGCTGCACGTCTTCCCATCACCGAAGCGAACGAAGTTTTTGGCGCCATCAAGTCAGCAAGCATTGCGCTACGGGATCGTCCGCTGGGTGTACCGCGGCTGTTAGTGCGATGGGCAGAGGCCATCGTCGCGAATCGTTGCGCGCTTGGTCGCTACGCCATCAAAGAGCTCGAGAAGGTGAGGGGTGGCCTGTTGAAGCGCGGGGCGCTGCCCCAAGCCCTCACCTGTATTTCTGATCTGTTGGCAATTGTGGAGGAGCAGGAAGACCGCGAGACCCTTCTCCGCACTGCGAGCGAGTCGGCGCGGGCTGTTCGCGATGCTATACGGGGCTCCACACCTACGGATGAGCTAAAGAAGGTCGTTCAGGCTTGGTTGAAGCAGCCGGTAGATGTGGAGTCCCTTCGCAAGTCACTACAACTTGCGAGCGGTCGCGTTAGCCGTCAGGGATGACAAACGGACCGCCTTCGGGATCAGTATTGGGCTCGCCTCCCGAATAGTCGGCGTTATCGAGACCAATGAGGTCGGCAACGAGACCGATCAGCCTCTCGACCAGACCCGGTGCGCCTGCTGCTGGATCATCGGCGTGAGCCAATGGCCCGAGCAGAACTAGCAGAAGAGCGACGAAACACCACGTCGCGATCTTCGATGGAATACGCATGCTGCCTCCTTATTCCTGCCGACGCTCTATTGCGTCGACTCGATGAGCCTAACCGACCGATCGGTCTGTGGTTTTGGACCGCAAGCGGCAAAAATGCCGACGCGGTTTACTTCAGACTCGCCAAAACGGTGAGAACTAACGGAGCAGCAACCGCTGCGAGCAAGTGACAGGTAAAAGGAAGAAAATCACCTGGCCTCGTACTACATTCGGTTCACCGAACGCGATGTAGAGGCCAGCCTCCTGAGCCGAAACACCATGTCGCGTTCGGCCAACCACGACAGGGTCAATCCAGACCCTCCTTTCGCCCCCGCCGCCTAGGGCAATGGGCGGCGGGGCCTTTTTAGCCCCGACCGGAGTCACCGTGCCCGGCCCTCACGAGAGAAAGCTCACAAGTCGCCTTCGAGGTTTCGCCGATCAGCTCGAAGGCCTGATGAGAGACCTCAACTCGATCAGCGACAGCCTTTCGTCCGACACGGATACAGGGGGCCAGCCTCGACTCATGAGCCGGACCCTCAGACTCGCTCATCGGGACTTGATGTCAGCGCAGGCTTTGGTGTTCCGAGCCTCTGTCGCGCAGGCCGGGGTCTTGCAGCGCCTTCTCTGGACCGCCCTCGGTCGCCCGCTTGCGACCTTGGAGCCACCGGCCGATACGTTGATCAGCGCCAGTAGCCTGGCGCTGGATCCCTATCGGAGGCGCCTTGCGGACTCTGCGCTCGAGACGGAACGGCTCTTCAAGACGCTCTCCGCGATGAGGGTCTGTATGGCGAAGAGTGAACTAGAGAAAGAAGCCGATATTCCGGAGAGGCGGAAGTCTGTGATCGCCTTCGCAGGCGGACTGGTGGATCGGGCCATCCAGCATCTCGATCAGACGCAAACCCACCTGTTTCGGGCCGCCGAGTTGACAGAGAACCGCCTGCATCGCCTCTCGGACGAAGAGGCGGCTGGAACGAAACGCTCAGTAGAAGAGTCGAGGTAGGTATGGCAGAGAAGAAGATTCGGATAGAATCGTTACCGCCCAGAGTTCAATCGTCCGGTGGGGTCCCGAGAGTTCCCGGAACCTTTGGCGCTGTGACTTATAGGAGAGATGACATGTCGACCCGCTCGAAGCAAGCCGTCGCCTTCGGAGGCCTTTCCACTCTCTGTCTGCTGACCTGTATTTGGTTGGCCATCTCTCTGTGGCCTTCCCAGCGTCCAGCCGCGGCCGAGGAAACGGTGCCAGAGATCGTCGGTACGGAGTCCTCCAGTTCCAGAGTCTCCGGCGCAGACATCTTCTCGGACGGCTTCGAGACGAGCGACACGTCGCGCTGGTCGGTGACGGTGGCGCCGGTCTATGCGCAGTTCCTCCAGCCGGTGTCGGGACCCACCCAGAACACCGAGCCGAAGATCTCGGTGGAGGTATGGACCCCCACGGGCGTAGGCGTGGACTTCGCCACGTTCGAGCTGCAGTCCAATGGTGGACCTTTGGCTGCGA
>JALCBJ010000140.1 GCA_028066595.1 Thermoanaerobaculia bacterium | reverse complement strand
CAACCATGCACAAATCCAATTGTCGTCACGCACAAAAGTAGTTGACGTTGGACACAAGGCACCTCGGCTCACGCCGAGGCCAGAGGAGGTGACCCAACGACGGCTGTAGGCACCACGCGATTGACGGAGGAGTCCAGATAAGGCTGCTAGGCGCGGTCGCTCGAGTACGGCGCTGCGTACACCGTCTCGTACCGCCCCAGCCGCACCTTGCCGGGCGCCATCTTGCCTTTCTTGCTCACCTGATCGCAGGTCGTGAAGTGGACCGCGCTGCGTCCGCCGTCTCTGCCTTTTGAATAACGGACCGCCAGAGCCGCGGCCATCTGTTTCGTCTCGCGAGGCAAGCGGCCGAGTTTCTCAGGGTTGCGCACCACGACGTGGCTACCGGGGCCCGAGGCGATGTGCATCCAGAAGTCGCGTGGGCGGCCGATCTTCAGGCTCAGGACGTCATTGTCGGCAGCGGTGCGGCCAACCAAGATCACCAAGCCGTCGGGCGAGAGGAAACGTCGGGCCACATTTTTGCCTTGCCACAGTCCGTGGTCAGGGTCTGAATGGGGCGGTGAAACGCCGGGCCGTGAGCTCATGCCATCAGGCGTCGGGAATACGGAGCGACTGACCGTTATGCTCGGGTCCGAGGCCAAGAATGAAAGGTGCCGCCACATCGATCCACTCCGCGGGGGTCCAGTGTTGCTCGGCAGCAGCGCCGAACGCCGTATCGAGCATCTCGGTGTGGATGATCCCTGGCTGGAGTGGAATTGCTGCCAATCCTTCAGGTAGGTCCTCGGCCAATGAGCCGGTATAGCCCTCGATGCCGAATTTCGTCGTGCAGTAAGGCCCGACGTCAGGCGCGGAGAACTTGCCCCAGCCGGAGCTCAGATTCACGATCACGCCGCGGCCTGCCTGAATCATGTGCGCCGTAAACGCGCAGACCACGTGGTGAACGCCCTTCAGGTTGACGTCGAGGATGTCCGCGAATTCATCGACCGGCACCTTCCACAACGGCGCCCGCTCGTTGATCAGAGCCGCATTGTTGATGAGCAAGTGCGGAACGCCGACGGCGTCGATCACTCGCGCCGCCCAGGACGACACCGCATCGAAATCCGCCACGTCGACCGCGGAGAAATGGTGCGGCTCGCCCAACTGTTCACGCAGCGCTGCCAGAGGAGCCTCGCTCCTGCCGCAGCCGACGAGCGTATGACCTTCTGCTGCCCATCGTTCGGTGAGTGCACGGCCGAGGCCTCGGGTGCATCCAGTGACCAGGATGATGCGCGGAGCGTCTTGGGTGTTCATGTCGGATCTCTCGTCATTCGCTTCGGTGGGCAAGGCCCGGCGGACGGAGATGATACCGCTGGTATGGCATTGGTGCGGCGACCGACACTCGGGTACGCCGTGCGACGAATCCGGCGATCGTGTAGGTCTCGCCCGGGTTGGCGCGCTACGATGTTGCAATGGGTCGCACCGAGCCAATCCCGCGTGCTGTCCTTCAGGCCACGTCTGACGATGCCGGTCTCGAGGGACCGCTCTATGCCGTCAATCTTCTCGATCGCCGACGGCCGTGGGCCTACGATCTCTACAACGTCTTGGCTGCTCCTGTCGCTCTGCGGGTGGGAGCCAGGCCAATGATGAAGGGCGTGGACGGAGAATGTTGGTTTGGCGAAGCGTCCCTCGGTCGAGAAACGTTGCTCGTCGTGGGATATGACGAAGCCGATGCCTTTCTGAGGATGGTGAGAAACCCGTACTTCGCGTGGATCTCCATGCTTCGCAAAGTGAGCTTCGCCGGCTTCGAATTCGGCTTCTGTCGGAGGCTCGACGACGGTATGCTGCCCCCGAAGAGGCCTCGACGTCGCAAGGGAGAGCTGCTGGCCCTCCTGTGGCCCGAGGGCCAGCACGATTCCGAGGTTCCCGGGCCTAACCTCACCGCTCTCCAGCGGCGCGTCAGCGCAGCCGGCAGCCGGATCGTTTTTTACGGCGAGAAGAAGGCGATCCTGGCACTCGACCGGGGTTCAGAAAAGGGCATCTCTCCCACGCGGCTGGCGCCGCCTCTCCCTTGGTCGAGCGTCGTCGTCGTGGCCGGGCATCGGCACACGCTGCGTCCGTTGTCGACGGAGCCTCTACCGGGAATGAGTTTGGCGATTCACTACCGCCAGGTCTTTTGAAGACCGACCGGAAGCGAGAGAACGCGCGGTCGCTTTCCGTCGGGTCACTGTTCCCAGCCGGCGACGTTCTTGGAGTTGCCCTGCTGGATCAAACTCTCAAATCGTTTAAGCAAGGGCGACGCTTCACCGGGGTCGATACGGATATCGAGCACGAAGGGCAGCTCGGAGCGCATCGCCTTGGTGAAGGCGGTTTCGAGCATGTTTTCGCTGTCTACCTTGATGCCATCGGCGCCCATGGAGCGTGCCCAATCGGTGAAGTCCACAGTCGGGATGTCGATGTTCTCGCCGGTGAGGCCGAGCGCTCGGTGGCCATCGCGACACATCCCGTAGCCCGAGTCGTTCAAGACCACCCAGACCGCTTGGGCTCTGTATTGAACCGCGGTCGACACCTCCGAGTTCATCAGCATCGACCCGTCTCCCACCACGGCGACAGCCTTGCCCCGCTGAGCTAGAGCCCTTCCGACGACGCCCGCTGCGGCGTGACCCATCGATCCGAACAGGGTGGATACGCGGTAACGATTGGCATGACTGAATCGGAGATGGTGGTTGCACCATGCGAAGGAATTGCCGCATTCGGCGATCACCGCGGCCCCTGTTTCCTCGACGACGTGGCGCTGGAGCATCTCCATCACGGCCTGAGGACGCACGGGAGAGCGATCGGGAGTCCTTCTGGGGAAAGGACCCTCGAAATGAAGCAGTCTCGGCGCCGCGTCGCTCAGAACTCGATGCTTGGGTTTCTCGGGGAAGTGGCGCAGCAACTCGTCGAGGAAATTTCCGATCTCCGACTGGATTCCGATGGTGTGAAAGTCGGGAAAGGAGCTGCCGGGAACTTCGGGGTCGATGTCGACGTGGAGGAAGCCCTCTCGCGGAAGAAGGTCGCGGTCCCAGAACGATGTCGGCTCACCGAGTCGCGAGCCGAGGACGAGCGTCCAACCCGGTTTCTCCTGGACCATGTAGTCGGACACCGGATCGTGGCCACCGAGTCCAGACACTCCCAGGTAGTTGAGGTGGTCCTCGGGAAAGATGCCTTTGGCGCGCGGCGAGCAGAAAACCCTGGCGCCACTGCGTTCCGCGAGCTCGATGACCTGGTTCGCTGCTTGCGAGGCCCCGAAACCCACCCAGATGGCAAAGGGCTCCGAGCGGAGGATCCGGGCGCATGCGGTGATATCTGTCTCCGAGATCGATGGCGCCGCTATTCGTGGTGCGGGAAGCAGATGTCGCAGGTCGACGCGGCTCGATTGCACCGACATCGGCAAGCAGATATGGGCGACGAAGCCTCCGGGGCGCTGCAAGCCCTGGCCGATTCGTCGCAGCACTTCGGGTAGCTCGGTGGCGCTCTCCATGCGGACGGCGAAATCGAAGAGCGCACCGCGTGCATATAGGGCGTCCTGTGGCATGGTGTACGAGCTGGTCTCTTGCGACGCCCATCGCCCGCGTTGTTGAGAGTTGGTGTGGCCGGAGAGCAGGACTACCTTGGCACCTTCCCACCGAGCTGCGGTGATACCGGTCAGGGCGTTGAGCAGACCCGGGCCCGTTGTGGTGAAGCAGACCGTGGGTCTGCGGTAGGCGAAGTACGCCTCGCAAGCGGCGAAGGCAGCACCCGACTCGTGGCGAAAGTGCCGGAGGTTGATGGGGCTCTCCTCGATCGCATCGAACAGGAGCGCGATCGCGCCTCCACTGACGCCGAACGCCTCTTCTACGCCCCACCGTGCGAGCTGGTGAGCGACGGCCGAGACAACGCGGCTATCGGAGAGATCGAGCTGGCGGGCGGCCGGAGACTCGGCGAGCGACTCGCCCCGGTTGGCGACGGCGGACGTTGGATCCGGGCCGAGATCGAAGGAGGTCGGAGACGACAGCGTGGCCGCCGCACGTCGCTGGGCGAGGGTCTGCATGCCTGCTACCTCATGGGACTGCACCTCGTCGCCGTCAGATGAACGACGTGGAGAGCTTTGGACAAGATAGGAAGTCCGACGTTTGAGAACAGGCTGCATGAGCCTGACCTGAGAACAACGCGTCGGGATCCGAGCTTCGGCCCGATGGCCAGAGGCTCGATTTCAATTCAACTCAACCGAACGGTCGGTAGAATAGCCAAACGTCTTCCGGCCGTCAACCGAGATAAGGCCCTAAATCGAAACCGGAAAGAACCCGCAGACACGAGAGCTTCGAGAGTGGTAAATCGACGGACAGATTGCCTTGGATCGAGGGTCTTGGACGATTCATGTGTCGAATGATCCATTGATTTGTAAGGGAGATCTGGTCGCCGATGCTCCGAACCAACGCCCGGAGCCAGGACTGACACTTCGCTCACGGCGTTTCGGGGACCGTACCGTGTTGAGGCTCCCGCGCGAGAACCGCCACTCTTTGCAGCGATCGGATCGTCGAGGCCTAGGGCTATCGTCGTTCCGGGGTGCTTGTGTGAGGAAACTCTCTCCTTCATGGTGGGCTGCGCTCCGAGCGGGCTGACGGCTGAAAGATCTGGGCTCGGAGCTCTGGCAGTTGCGGATGCGCTGGGTACAGAGATTCGAGATCATTGATCAGATCCCTCGCCTCTACATTGCGGCCGAACTGTACGAGCAGCGGCACCGCCTCGGTGAGCGGTCGTGGGTCGGCAGGTGCAATACGGTGGGCTTCGCTCAACAACGAAAGGACCGTCGCGGCGTCGGCCCCGGCTCGACCACGCAAGCCAGCTTCCAAGAGGTAGGTGGAGAAGAAGCGTGGCGACTCCTTTCGCACCGCCGCCATGGCGTCGGCCAGGTCTCCCGGCATCGGCGTGACCTCCAACTGACGTCGGATCTCGAGGTAGCGTCGGTAGTCTTCCACCCGGGCATACAGCCTTGGCGCACCGTCCCGGCGGGGGAATTTCAGATAGGCAACCGCGATCTGCTTTCCGACATCGCGTTCCACCTGCAACGGATCTTCGGCGTCCAAACGGAAGCTAGGTCGATGCCAGGTGGTGCTTCCGTCGACCGCGCGAATCCGTCGTAGTGTGATTCGACAAGGGTCTCCGCACGACAACGTCGACACCAGAACCTCGTCGGCTCCGGCTTCCTGCGCCGACCGAGCCGCGCTCCGGTCATCGCTCGTTGCGTCGGCAGAGAGCCACAGGAGACCGGTCCGGCCGGAGAGATGTCGCTCGGCTGCATCCAACAGCGTCGCCGACAGCATCTGGACGTCGCGATCGGACAGATCGCCGGGCGGATCGATTCGCGGTGGGGCGATCGCCACCAGGAAGGGATCTCGACGGCCGGCCTGGCCGCCGAGCACCGGCAGCAGAATCAGCGTAGCCAGAGCTGCCAGCGTGACGGCGGCGAAGATCGCCTGCAGGGGTGGAGGTGCCTTGACGGGGTCCGAAGCCTCGCTCAGATCTGACTCCGGTCCGTTCGCCCTGCTGGCCTCCATCTCACCAGACTCCGGTGTCGGAGGTCAGATCCGCTCCTCGAAAGAGCGCTACCTTTCCGGTGTCAACAAGCTCGTTGCCTACTGCGGGTTCGTGGGTGTCTCCGGCGTCGCCACACGGTGGCCGCGAGACATCCAGAGGATAGGCATCGGGATACTGCGGTAGGTCGGTACACATCGGGAGCATCATACTGACGAGGGTGTAGTGAACTCGGCCTGACAGCTCGCTCGCCGAGGTCTGCCCGTTGGACGAAGCTCGGAAGACGGGCGCTACGCAGCAGGCGTGACCACTTCCTCGATTCGGCCCATCAACCAGTCCGCCAGCAAGGCTAGAGCAGCTGCCGGGATGGCCCCGGAGAGAATCAGTCGTGTGTCGTTCAGTTGCAGGCCGGTGACGATGGGCTCGCCTAGTCCGCCCGCACCGATGAAGGCCGCCAGGGTGGCCACGCCGATGGAGATGACTGTTGCGGTGCGAATCCCCGCCATGATGGTGCGCGCCGCCAGCGGCAGCTCCACCAGGCGCAGGACTTGTGCATCGGTCAGGCCCATACCGACCGCGGCCTCGACGGTTTCCGGATCGACTTCCCGTATTCCGGCGTAGGTGTTCCGCAGGATCGGCAGGATCGCGTAGAGAAACAGCGCCGCGATTGCGGAACGGGCACCAAGGCCGAGCCAGGGAATGGGGATCATGAAGGCGAGTAGCGCCAGGCTCGGAATGGTTTGGATCACACCGGAAGCGCCCAGAAACGGCGCGACCAGGCGTCGGCGTCGACTGAGCAACACGCCCAGCGGTACTGCGGCCAGGATCGCCAGCATCGTGGCCGCGCCGGTGAGGATCAGGTGTTCCACCACCCGTTCGAGGGTTTCGGGCATGCGGTGCCAGAAGAACGAGAGAAATCCCGCGCCGCGAGTGGGCGCACGGTCCTGCTGTCCGTCGTGGGTCGACCGTTCCAGGAGACCTTCCTGACGAAGGAAGGCCGTGGCTACCGCGTCGAACGAACGCCCCTCCTCCTCGACCTGGAAGTTCAACCTCTGCATCTGATCGGCAGGCAACCTGAAGGCTAGCTCCGCGAGTGCCTCGGCCAGCTCGGGATGCTGTTCAAGGGCCTCCACCCGGACCACGGGAGCGCAGTCGTAAGGAGGGAAGAAGTCGCGATCGTCCTCCAGCACGCGCACGGGGAACCGCAGCAACTTGCCGTCCGTCGTATAGGCGTCGGTGAGATCGACGGTACCGCTGCGTATGGCCTCGTAGGCCAGGCCATGCTCCATACCTCGGACGTCTGCAAGTTCCAGGTCGTAGGCGGCTTTGAGACCCGGATATCCGTCCTCGCGATTCAGGAATTCATGGCTCCAGGCGACCGTCAGCTCGCTCTGGTGGGCTTGGAGGTCCGAGATACGCTCGATTCCGAGTCTGTCGGCCGTCGAATCGAGGATCGCTACACCGTAGCTATTGCTGAATCCGAAAGGCTGCAACCAACGGATTCCGAACCGCTTCTCGTACTCCTCGGCGACCACGAGGTAGGTTCGCAACGGATCGCTGATGGCAGCTTGGCGGCCGAGGACCACAGACCAACCAGTGCCTGTGTACTCGGGGTAGATGTCGATCTCACCCGACTCCAGCGCAGAGTGGGCCAACAGCGTGCCCGCCAGGTTGGTTCGCCGTTCGACCTCGAGTCCGGTTCGAGTCTCTAGCAGCTGCGCCATGATCTCCGCCAGCAGCCGATTCTCGGTGAAGTTTTTGCTGCCGATCACCAGAGTGTCTCGGGCACTCGCGCTGGTCGCCCAGACGTGGAGGGTCAGCGTCGCGAGACAAGCCAGACCGAAACGGCGACTAACCATGAACGGGAGCCTCTGCTCCTCCCGAGACGAAACGCTCGACGAAGGCGTCCGTGGGGCGTTGCCGAAGGTCGTTCTCCGTTCCGACCTGAAGCAGGCGGCCGCGGTGCAGCAGCGCGACCCGATCCCCCAGGTGGAAGGCTTCCCCGAGATCGTGGGTCACCAAGACGATCGTCTTCCTCATGTTCTGTTTCAAGTGCAGGAACTCGTCACGGATCTGGGATCTCGTGACCGGATCGAGCGCGCCGAAGGGTTCGTCCATGAGAATGATCGGTGGATCGAGGAAAAGTGCCCTGGCAATTCCCACTCGTTGCTGTTCGCCACCCGAGAGGTCGCGCGGCGGCCGTTCGGCGTAGTCGGACGGCGGCATGCCGACCATCTCGAGCAGCTCGTAGACGCGGTCCCGGACGGAGTCGCGTGACCATCCTTCCAGCCGACCGAGGAGGCCTACATTTTCTGCCACCGTGCGGTGTGGCAGGAGACCGCCGCTTTGGATGACGTAACCGATTCCGCGGCGCAGCTTGATCGGGTCGACGGTGTGGACGTCAGCGTCCCCCACGCGAACGGTTCCGCGATCGGGCTCGACGAGCCGGTTGATCATCTTCAACAGGGTCGTTTTTCCGGAGCCGCTCGGACCGATCAGACAGAGCAGCTCGCCCGCAGGAACGTCCAGACTGACATTCTCTACGGCGACGATCGGACGCTCGTCGTTTGCATGGCTCGCGTAGACCTTGCCGACACCCTCGAGTTGGATCATGGGTCCTAGGAGCCGATCGATGTGAGCCGCCGCTCGAGCCATTCCTCGGTGAACGCGAAGACATCGTCTTTCTCGGGCTCGTGAAACATCTCGTGGTAGAGCCCGGTCCAGCGATGATAGGTGACGAGCCGCGGCGATGTGGAACGCACGAATTCCTCGGTTGCCGAGGGATCTGCGAGTCGATCGTCACCCGACTGCATCACCAGGATCGGGATCGTCAGGTCGGCGGCGCGGCTCTGGACTTCCCGCTGCGCGTCCAGCATCGCGTGGTACCAGCCCGACGACGCGGTGGAGGTGACCAACGGGTCGGCCTGGTATTCCGCCACGACCTTTGGATCGCGGCTGACGAACCGTGCGGGGAGTCCTGAGCTGACCTGAAAGCGCGGTGCAACGCGGGCGAGGAGCTTGGCCAGGAGCCGGATCGGCCAGGCCGGGCGGACACCTGGATGGGCAGCCAGGGCGGGAGACGACACGATGGCGCCCGCCAGCCCGGAGGAGTCGATGAGGATCTGCCGGAGCACGACCACACCGCCCATGGAATGACCGACCAGAAACAGTGGTAGATCAGGGTGCCGTCGGACCACGATGTCGCGTACCGCTCCCAGGTCGCGATGGTATTCGTCGAAGCTCTCCACGTGCACCCGCAGACCGTCGCTACGACCGTGCCCTCGGAGATCGAGCCCGTAGCAGGCGATGCCGGCAGCGCGACAATGCGTGACGAGCTCGACGTAGCGCCCGGAGTGCTCCGCGAGACCATGGACGATCAGGAACACGGCCCGCGCCTCGCCGTCGGGCAGCCAACCTTGCCAGTGGATCGGGAGCTCGTCTACTCGAACGACTCCTTCGATGTGGAGCTCGTTCCGCTCGCTGGTCATCGCGCGCCGTCGAGGAGCGTGTCGAGGAGCGCAGGGCAGGCGCTCTCGATCATGTCGAGGACCGTCTCGAATCCCTGGTCGCCGCCGTAGTAGGGATCGGGCACGTCGATAGGCTGCGAATCAGTCGTGAAGTCCGTGAGCAGTCGCAGGCGGTCGTGCCCGCCACCGGCGCGGTCTGCTAGTCGCTGCAGATCGGCCAGGTTCTCACGGTCCATGGCCACGACGAGGTCGAACTCCGACAGATCGTTCTCTCGAACCTGACGCGCCGCGCCGCCCAGTACGTAGCCGCGCCGTTCCGCGGCCCGGCGCATGCGCGGGTCGGGTGGGTTGCCGGTGTGGTAGGCGATGGTACCGGCCGAATCCACATGCACGGAATCCTCCAAGCCATTCTCTTCCAGATGGGCGCAGAACAGTCCTTCGCCCGCGGGAGAGCGGCAGATATTACCCATACATACGAAGAGAACACTGGGTACCGCGTCGGTGTTCATGACGAGATCTTACAGTTCCCTGGTAGATTTCTCGTTCCCGTACGCGCCGCCCTCGTGGTTTCGAGAGAACCGACCGGTGGTGCCGCCGACGATCCAGGAGTTGTCATGTTGCCCAGACCCGATTGCCGCCGCCGTTTCCGCATCCTGCCAGAGGTTGTCCGGTCTTTCGTGTTCTTGGTGGTGTCTTGCTCCATGCTGATTCCAGCCGGAGCGTCGTTCGCCGATACCTTGATCCACGCCGGCCGTTTGATCGACGGGACGGGAGGCGCTGTCCAGAACGAAGTGACGATCGTCGTACGGGATGGGGTCATCGCCGAGATCGAGCCTGGCTTCCGGTCACCCGGGGCAGACGACGACCTCGTCGATCTCAAGGACGCCACCGTTCTACCGGGCCTCATAGATCTCCACACCCACCTGTCGGGCGAGAGCAACCCCCGCGGCTATCTGGAACGATTCACCTCGGGGCCGGCGCACTTCGCGATCCAAGGCGTGGTCCACGCCGGACGCACACTCGATGCCGGCTTCACCACCGTGCGCGACCTGGGTGACCGTTTCGAGGTCACCGTGGCTCTGCGCGATGCCATCGCGAGCGGTCTGATCGACGGTCCGCGAATCTTCACTGCCGCCAAGGCCATCGGCACGACCGGTGGTCACGCCGACCCGACAAACAACTACCGACCCGACCTGATGGGGGACCCGGGTCCCGAAGCCGGTGTTGTCAATGGTGCCGAGGATGCACGCAAGGCCGTGCGCCAGCGCTATAAGGACGGCGCCGACTTGATCAAGATCACTGCCACCGGAGGCGTGCTGTCCATGGCCAAGAGTGGCCAGAACCCGCAGTTCACCGTGAAAGAAATCGAGGCCATCGTCTCGACGGCGACGGACTACGGGTTTCACGTCGCCGCACATGCCCACGGCACCGAGGGCATCAAGCGGGCGGTTCGAGGCGGCGTCCGCACGATCGAGCACGGCACCTTTCTCGACGACGAGGCCATGGAGCTGATGAAGCAGCATGGCACCTACCTGGTACCTACGTTGCTGGCCGGTGCTTTCGTGGCCGAGAAGGCGCAGATTGATGGGTATTACCCCGAAATGATCCGAGCCAAGGCGGCCGAGATCGGTCCGCTCATGGCCGACACCTTCCGCCGAGCGACGGAGAAGGGTGTGCCGATCGCATTCGGTACGGACTCCGGCGTCTCACCACACGGCGAGAATGCGAGGGAATTCGGATTGATGGTGGAGGCCGGCATGTCTCCCATGGACGCCATCGTGGCCGCCACCTCCGTCGCCGCTGAAGTCCTCGGCGAGTCGGAGATGTTGGGCACGGTGGAAGCCGGCAAGGTAGCGGACCTCGTTGCAGTCGACGGCGATCCGTTGGCCGACATCACCGAGCTGGAGTCAGTCGACCTCGTGATGAAGGACGGACGAGTGGTGAAGCGTAGCGAGTGAGATTCTCCCTTCTGGTGCGGATCGGCCTCGCGTGTGCTCTCGCCGGAAACGCGGTTTCCGCGACGGAGCAAGCGAAGGTCGAAGCCCCGAGGCCCTCGATTCCTTTCGTCGACGTGGCTCGGGAGGCAGGAGTCGGCTTCGTTCATCGGAGCGGCGCTGCGGGTGAGAAGCTGCTGCCCGAGACCATGGGCGGCGGCGTCGCGCTGTTCGACTACGACGGGGATCGTGACGCCGATCTGCTTTTCGTACAGTCTGACGGCGGGCCCATTGCATCGCTCTACCGGAACGAGACGAAGCCTGGCGGCGCGATCCGCTTTGTCGACGCCACCCTTGCTACCGCGCTCGACGAGGTCGAAGTCAGGGGCTACGGCATGGGCGTGGCCGTGGGTGACGTAGATGGCGACGGAGATCCCGATGTCTTTCTGACGGGATTGGGTGGCGACCGTCTGCTGCGCAACGAACGGGGCCGACGTTTCGTCGACGTCACGGCGGAGAGTGGTACCGGTGGCTCGCCCGGAGCCTGGTCGACCGGAGCGGCTTTCTTCGACGCCGACATCGACGGCGATCTGGATCTACTGGTGGTGCGCTATGTGAAGTGGTCGAGGAAGATCGAAACCGCTTTGGCGTATCGCCTCGACGGAATCGGACGGGCCTATGGACCACCTCAAGAGTATGAAGGCACGTTGCCGATGTTGTATCTGAACCGAGGCGACGGATCCTTCGAAGATGCCAGCAGCGGGAGCGGGCTCGAGGTTTTCGACGCAGCGGGCCTACCTGCTGCCAAGGCGTTGGCCGTGCGTCCTATCGACGCCGATCGTGACGGTCGCCCAGACGTACTCGTGGCCAACGACACCGTACGGAACTTCTTCTTTCGGAACCTCGGTCCCGGCGAGAACGCTGCCGTGCGTTTCGAAGAGGTCGGTGAGTTCTATGGCCTTGCCTACGACCACGACGGCAACGCGACGGGTGCGATGGGGGTCGACGCGGGCTACTACCGCAACGACGAGAACCTGGGTTTCGTCATCGGGAACTACGCCGACGAGACAAGCTCCATCTTTCGCGCGCAGGGCGATCCCGAGTTCTTCGTCGACGAAGCGATGAAGGAAGGTCTCGGACCGCCGACGAGGGCGAGCCTCACCTTCGGTGCGTTCTTCTTCGACGCTGACCTCGACGGCCGCCTCGACGTGCTTCACGCGAACGGCCATGTGGAGCCCGACATCGCAAAGATCGACAAGACTCAGCAATACCGTCAACCGGGCCAGCTCTTCTGGAACACGGGCGCGAGGTTTGTCGCACTGGAGGACGCATCGGTCGGCGACCTGTCACAGAAGGTGCCCGGAAGGGGAGCCGCCTATGCTGACCTCGATCGGGACGGCGACCTCGACGTTGTGATCACCCAGATCGACGGTACGCCACTCGTCCTACGCAACGACCAGAAGCTAGGTCACCATTGGCTGCGTCTGCGCTTGGAGCCGACCCGGCTAGCCTTGGGAGCGCGGGTCGAGCTGACGGCGGGAGGTGAAATCCAGCGACGGGATGTGATGCCCACGCGAAGCTATCTGTCGCAGCTGGAGCCGGTGGTGACCTTCGGGTTGGGAGGGGCGGAGAAAGTAGAGTCGCTGCGTGTCGTCTGGCCCGACGGAGTAAAGCAAGTGGTGAAAGTCGGAGGCGTGGACCAGGAGCAGCTGGTGACGCATCCAGAGATCGAACCCTAACGACGGAATTCGAGGCCTATGACCAACATTCGATACACCGCTGACGAGCCGATCTCAACGGAGCAGTTCATCGGCGTTCTCGAGGCATCCGGACTCGCGGAACGACGGCCCACCGAAGACAAGGGGTGTATCAGTGAGATGCTCCAGTATGCAGACCTCCTTGTCACGGCCTGGCGCGATGCGAAGCTCGTCGGCGTTGCGAGAACCGTCACCGACTTCTCCTATTGCGCATACCTTTCCGACCTTGCCGTCGACCGCACCTGTCAGAGCTCCGGGATCGGTAGGCATTTGATTCGGCATACGAGACAGCATCTCGGTCCTCGTTGCACACTCATCCTTCTTTCGGCGCCCGCTGCGGTCGACTACTACCCGAAAGTGGGCTTCGAGCGCCATCCGCAAGCTTGGATCATGAAACC
>JALCBJ010000139.1 GCA_028066595.1 Thermoanaerobaculia bacterium | reverse complement strand
CTAGCGGTAGCGGTAGGGCTCCTTCTCGCCTCGGGGAGCTTCATCTTCTACAACACCAACGTGTTGAATGCAGACGCCATCGCCTCGGCACGTTTCGAACAGCAGGCCGAGTACGAGCGGCGCTATGGCCGATACCGAGACGTCCTGCAACCGCGGCTGACAGCGACCAAACTGCACGTCGATATCTATCCCGAACGGAGGGAGGTCGAAATCCGCGGCACCTATTTCCTCTTGAACGACGGTGGCTCGGCGATCGACTCCATCCACCTGGCAACCGTTCCGCAAGTCGAGACCTCAGCCGTAGGATTCGACCGGCCGGCCACTCCCCTGCTCCTCGACGAGGATCTCGGTCATCGGACATATTCGCTGGAGGGGCCGCTTCAGCCTGGTGAATCGCTGAGCCTCAGCTTTGTGGTGGCTGTCGAACCGAGGGGATTCCGGAACCGCGGAGTCGATGCCTCCGTGGTGGCGAACGGTACATGGTTCAGTGGACAGAAATGGCTGCCCGCCGTTGGCTACCCGGCGTATCGCGATCTCAGCAAGGCCGGGGATCGGCGAGCGCACGGTCTCGCTCCACGCCCTGCCATTCCGTCTCTCTACGACGTCGAGGCGCATCTACCAACGCCCGCCGGTGAGCGGATCGCGTTCGAAGCGGTCGTGGGTACGGCCCAGGACCAGATCGCCATCGCGCCAGGCGCGCTGCGCCGAACATGGGTAGAAGGCGGCCGCCGCTACTTTCACTATTCCACCGATGCTCCCATCGCGAACGACTATGCCTTCTTCTCCGCGAAATACGCGGAACACGACGGACAATGGGCCGATGTCGCGATCCAGATTTTCCATCACCCCTCGCACACGATGAACCTGGACCGCATGATCCACAGCGTTGAAGCCTCGTTGAGCCACTACACCGAACAGTTCGGACCCTACCCTTACAACCTGATCCGGCTCGTCGAGCGCCCCGGCCACGGGTATGGCATGCATGCCGACGCCCTCGGGATCTTCGCCTCGGGTGACAGGAGGAACGACCCGGACGAGCCTCTCTATCAGCAGATGCAGCGGATCCGGTCAGCCGAGCAGACGATCACGGTAACGGTTCCGCGCCAGCCCTCCAGAGCCGGCATCGATCCCTACCACCTGTTGATCGATTTGAAAACAGGTGACAACGTCGGAGAAGTCAAGGTGGAGGGTTGACGCGGAATCCCGGTGCTACTCAGAAGCGGATCGTGGCTTCCCGCTGTCCTCCATCGAAGGTAGCGCTGCGCACCGTCTTGTCACGTTCCACGTTGACCAGGTTCACCTGCTCTGGCCACACGTCGCGCAAGGCTTCGTGGGACAGGGTCAGAGCGGTGAGTCCCTCCGGGATGGGAGCTTCCGCGTACACCCATAGGTGGTGGCCGTCGATCTCGTTGCCGACGGGGGTGAGGACGATGGCCTCTCCGTCTTGGTCCGCGAGGTAGAAACGCTTGTGCACGTAGCTCTCGAAGCGGTCACGAGCCGCGGCGCTGCCCAGCAAGTCGGCGTCTCCACCGAAGAGCTCGCGGGTGGCGTGCTCGGCATCGTGCAACAAGAAGCGATGCATCACCTCGATGTTGCCGGTGCGTGAGTTGAACAGCACCCGTGTGATGGATTCCTTTTGCTGATGTCCGAGAAGCGGCGCTGCCAGGAGCAGCGCCGCCAGGGACAGAGCCGCCAGAGTGGCCTGGCAGCGCCGGGCGATCATTCCTCGTCCTCGTTCTCTTCGTCCTCGTCGGTCTCGGTCTTCAGCTCGGTCTTGATGTCCTGCATGAGGTCACGGCTCACGCCGCTCTTGCGATCCGGCGACTTGAACGCCTCGAGGCGCGACGGGATGATGCGCCGCGGATAGTGGTTGTTCTCCACGTCGGTGTCGGCGGTTTCCCAATTCGGGTCGACCACCACTTGGGTCAGCTCACGGTCGGTGACGACCAGCTTCTTGACGCTCCTCGCATTCCGGCGCCAGATTTCGGCCGGAATGTCCAGGCGCTCGGTGGTGCCATCTTCGTAGGTGAGCTCCAAGAGAATGGGCATCACCAGGCCGCCATGGTTGTTGAACTCCAGGACGTAGTAGTTCCGGTCTTCCTTCAGGGCACGCTCCAGGACCTCGCGTTCCCAATCCTCGAGACCGGAAAGGAACTTCTGATATTTGTTGCGCTCCTTGTTGGTCACCGTGAAGCGGTCGTTCTCGTCGTAGAAGTCGCGAATATCTGGGTTCTGCTCCACCCAGGTGGGACCCTCGGCCCGGTTCCGCTCGACGATGACAGAGTCGGGTTTCTCGGCTTCTTCTTGGCGCCGTCGCGCGTAGTCGATATCGGGATCTTTCGTGTCCAGTCGCAGCTTCCAAACCCGGTCGATGCTGATGTCCACATGATCCGTGGTGTAGAACCACCCCCGCCAGAACCAGTCCAGGTCCACGCCGGAGGCTTCCTCCATCGTGCGGAAGAAGTCCGCCGGAGCGGGGCGCTTGAACATCCACCGACGGGAGTATTCGCGGAAGGCGAAATCGAATAGCTCACGTCCGAGGATGGTCTCGCGCAGAATCATGAGCGCCGCTGCCGGCTTGGCGTAGGCGTTGGGGCCCAACCGCAACACGGAGTCCGACTGGGTCATGATCGGCACCTGGGTCTCCGATTTCATGTAGTCGACAATGTCACGGGGCTCATTGTTCCAAGGAATTTCCGGATCCCACTCCCAGCCCGCCATGGCGTCGAGGAAACTGTTCAGGCCCTCGTCCATCCAAGTCCACTGACGTTCGTCCGAGTTGACCGTCATGGGGAAATAGATGTGGCCGATCTCGTGGATGATCACGCCCACCAGGTAGCGCTTCTCGCCCAGGGAGTATGTGCGGTCGCCGTCGTCCTGCAGCTCGGTACGCGGACCGTTGAAGGTGATCATGGGGTATTCCATGCCACCCACGGGTCCGTTCACCGACTGCGCGACCGGGTAGGGGTAGTCGAAGGAGAATCGTGAGTACACCTTCATGGTGTGAATCACGGACGCCGTGGAGTACTTCGACCACAGCGGCTCCCCTTCCTTTGGATAGAAGGACATGGCCATCACCTCGGGCTGCACCTCGCCACCCTGCTGGTAGCCCTGGGCGTCCCAGATGAACTTGCGCGACGAGGCCCAGGCGAAGTCGCGTACCTTGTCTGCCTGGAAGCGCCAGGTCTTCTCGCCCGAAGCTCCTTCGCGCTCATTCTCCAGCGCTTCCTCCGCGGTGACGATGAACACCGGGGCATCAGCTGTGCGGGCCGACTCCAGCCGTTCTCGCTGCGTGGATGTGAGCACGGCGTCCGGATTCTGCAACTCGCCCGTGGAGGAAACGATGTGGTCCTCCGGTACGGTGATGTCCACCGTGTAGTCTCCGAACTCCAGTGTGAACTCGCCGCGGCCGAGGAATTCCTTGTTCGTCCAGCCTTCGTAGTCGGTGTAGGCGTGTAGGCGCGGGAACCATTGCGCCAACAAGAAGATGTCGTTGCCACCCTCGCGCTCGTCGTCCGGGAAGTGCTCGTAGCCTGCGCGGGCCGAGACGGAGTTCTCGTCCAGGATGTTGAAGGCGAAGTCGATCTCGAATTCGGTGGTCTCTCCCGGTTTCAGCGGGCTGCGCAAGTCGACGCGTAGGTTGGTACCAACCACCGTGTGCGCCAGCTCACCGCCGGCATCTCGCACCGAAGGAAGCTCGTAGCCCAAGGCGTTGTCTGCCATGAACTGCCGGCGACGTAACTCAGCCAAGCTGAGACGCGCAGGGTTGCCGTTTCGGGCGTCTTCCACCCTGGGACCCCGCCGGCTGCTGTCGGCGAAGGCTGCGCTACGCTCGGCCAGGGAGTCGTCACGGAAACGATTCTGATCTAGCTGTAGCCACAGGAAGCGCAGCGTGTCAGGGCTGTTGTTGGTGTAGCGGATACGTTGGCTCGCCTCGATGCGGCGCCGATCCTCGATCAACCGTACGTCGATGTCGTAGTCGACCTTTTGCTGCCAGTACTGGTGTCCGGGTTCACCGCCCGCGGTGCGGTAGGCGTTGGCCGTGGGAAGCACCTCGTCCAGTTGACGGAACTTGTCCTGGAACTTCCCCTTGGTCTGTTCGACAGAGGACAGGGTCGGAGATGCGAAGAGCAGGGCTGCCAATGACAGCCAGAGCG
This sequence comes from Thermoanaerobaculia bacterium, assembly GCA_028066595.1. Classification (GTDB taxonomy): domain Bacteria; phylum Acidobacteriota; class Thermoanaerobaculia; order Multivoradales; family J023; genus JAUIJL01. The sequence continues at coordinate 9,130 of JALCBJ010000139.1, read as the reverse complement.
TGTAACGGATCATCAGAAGGCCTCGCTTTCGTGGTTCTATGAGGCGCACAACATAACCTAGATGGCTCGGGAAAGGAACCAGCGACCGCACATGAAGTGCCATCGGCTGAGGACGCCCAATTCGGTGATGCGCAACGGGATACCTTGGAAGCAAGCACGGGCGGCCTCTCTTGCGGCCTCTTCAGCCAGTTCGACTGCCCGTGCTGTGCTTCTACATTCCTCAGTGGTCCCAGATCGGAAACCGCCCTGGGGTCCACGGTGCGCCCGCGGCTTCAGCCTCGGCCTCGAGAGCCTCGAGGTCCGCGATCAGCTGCCGGAGGGCCTCGAGCTCGCCGGCGAACGCATCCGCCGCCCAGTCGTAGGCCTTGCGATGGGTACCGGTAGGGGCCTGCGTCGTATACCACTGATCCGAAGAAATGCGGCCGATGCGAGCGCTGATGGAAGGTGGCGTGAAGACGTTGCGTGACGCCTTCGTGCGGTCACCGTGGAGTGCCAGCTTGCGCTCGTCGAGGCGGGCTTCGAGACGCTCGACCTGGCTCATCAGGGCGGGATCGGCGCTCGGTGTGTCGGCCAGGGCTTGGCGTAGATGATCGATGCGCGCCTGGACCTCCGCCGTGAGCTCGGAGGCACCTAGGACGGCGCGCCGGAGCTCACGGACCTGCGTCTGGAAGGCGGCGACGGCGACCTTGTCCTGCGCCGAGAGAACGGCTAGATCCAGAGACTCGACCTCGAAGTCGACAGGACCCGCGATCGTCTCCAGTTGGTCCCCGACGACCGTTTCGAGAGTGGCCTTGTAGCTTCCGGGCAGCACCAGGGGTCCCCGTTCCGGCCGCTCCCAGGGCATCAGCTCGCCAGGTCCCCGGAGATCGGTAGGAGCCGCGGCCGGCCATCGGAGGTCCCAGGCGAGTCGATGCAGGCCCTTCTTGCGCTTGGCCTTGACGCGACGCACCAGAGCACCGTCGGCATCATGGATGGTGAGATAGAGCCGCGGCTCGACCTCGAGATCTTCGCTACGCAGCTCGGCCATCGATGGGATCGGCGGGTCGGTCTCCGCCTTCCGCGCCTCCTTCTCTGCTTTGATGCGAAGCTCCCGCTTGGTTTCGAGACCGTCGCGGAGCCAGTAGCTGAAGACCGCACCGAAGGGCGGGTTCTCGGCGTGGTAGAAGCCGTGGCCACGGGAACCGATGCGATCGGGCTGCTCGATGTAGAGCTTGGCCGGGCGCGTCGGGAAGAGGATGGCGCTCTCGTTGGCCAGCCGTTCCTCCGACATTTCGCGTAGCGGCGTGTAGTCGTCGAGGATGTAGAAGCCGCGACCGAAAGTCGCGACGGCGAGGTCGTTCCAGCTCCGCTGGATATCGAGGTCACGCACCTGGATAGTCGGAAAGCCGCCTTTGAGCCCGTGCCAGTGTCGGCCTTCGTCGAGGGTGACATAGAGCCCGAATTCGGTACCCGCGAACAGGATCTCCGGCTTCACGTGGTCCTGGATCACGGTGTAGACCACTTCGCGCTCCGGCAGATCGCCGCTCACGGAGCTCCAACTCTGACCACGATCGCGGCTGACCGCGATGTATGGCTTGAAGTCACCCATTTTGTGGTTGTCGAAGGTGGCGTAGACGGTGTCCTGGTCGTGAAGCGAAGCCTGGAGATCCGAGACGTAAGTGCGCTCGGGTATGCCCGGCACGCGGTCGACCTGGCGCCAGTTCTGGCCGCCGTCCTCGGTGACCTGGATCAAGCCGTCGTCGGTACCCACATAGAGCAGTCCCTCGACCAGGGGCGACTCGTCCAGCGAAACGATGTTGCCGTAGTCGGAGGTGGACTTGTTCTTGTGGACCGCATCCATCTCCCACAGGCGGCCCATGATCTCGAGCTGGTCGCGATCGAGCTGACGGCTCAGGTCGCCGGAGATCGCAGTCCAGTTGTCGCCCCGATCATCGGAGCGGAAGAGCCGCTGCGAGGCGTAGTAGAGGCGGGTATGGGAGTGGGGGGAAATGATGAGTGGCGAGTCCCAGTTCCAGCGATGGGCTGGCTCTCCCGGCTCCTCCTGGGGCTGGATGTCGACCACCTCTTTCGAGAGGCGGTCGTAGCGCACGAGCCCACCGTACTGCCACTGGGAGTAGACGATGTTGGGGTCCGTGGGGTCGACCCGCGTCTCGTAACCGTCGCCGCCGACGGTGATGAACCAGTCCTCGTTGGTGATGCCAGCACTACCCAACGTACGGCTCGGTCCACCGAGGGTGTTGTTGTCCTGGGTGCCGCCGTAGACGTAGTAGAACGGCTCGGACGTATCGACGCTCACTCGATAGAACTGGGTGATCGGCAGATTCTCTTTGAACAACCAGTGTGCGCCACGATCGAAGCTCTCGTAGACCCCGCCGTCACAACCCACCAAGAGGTAGTCCGGATCGTCGGGATCGATCCACAGAGCGTGGTCGTCGACGTGGCGATGTTTACCCGGCACGCTGTCGAAGCTCTTGCCGCCGTCCTTGGTCACCCACAGGAGGACATTCACCGAGTAGACCGTGTCGAGGTCGTGGGGATCGCAGAAGAGCTCACCCCAGTAGTCGCCGCTAGCGGTGTAGCTGGAGCGTTTCTCCCAACTCTCGCCGCGGTCGGTCGAGCGGAAGGTCCCACCTTCGTCGCGCACGGCATCGAGGATTCCGTAAATCACGTCGGGCTCCACGGGCGAGATGCAGAGTCCCATGCGGCCGCGATCGACACCGGGCAGGCCGTTGTCGATCTGGCGCCAGGTCGCCCCACCATCGGTCGACTTGTGAAAGGCCGATTCGGGCCCACCGTTGAGAAGCGTCCAGACGTGGCGGCGCCGCTGCCAGGAAGTGGCATAGATGGTATCGGGATCGCGAGGGTCTAGGTGCACCTCGGCGACGCCGGTGTCGTCCGAGATGTGGAGGATGCGCTCCCACGTCTCACCGCCATCGGTCGTCTTGTACAGTCCGCGGTCGCCGCCGGCGTTCCACAGGGGGCCTTGTGCTGCCACGTAGACCACATTCGAATCACGAGGGTCGATCACGATGTTGCCGATGTGCCCCGACTCCTCGAGGCCCACGTTGGTCCAGCTCTGACCGCCATCCAGGCTCTTGTAGACCCCGTCGCCGAAGGACACCGACCGTTGTGCATTGTTCTCGCCGGTACCGACCCACACCACGTTCGGGTTGTTGGGATCGAGGGTCACGTCGCCGATCGAGTAGGAGCCTTCGCCGTCGAAGACCGGGATCCAGGTAGTGCCCGCGTTGTCGGTTTTCCAGAGACCGCCAGAGGCGGTGGCCGCAAAGTAGCGGTGGCGCTTTCCTGGTGTGACCGCGAAATCGATCACACGGCCGGAATTGATCGCCGGGCCGATGTTGCGCAAAGCGAGCCCGGAGAGGTTACCGGAGCTCAGGTGGGCCTCGGGCGCCTCCTCTTCACCGGCTTCCTCCTTCTTCGCTTCCACGCTGCTGGCCGACATCAGGAGGGCGAGTAACAGCAGTAGGGTCTCGAGCTTCTTCACGTGGGATCTCCTTAGAGCAGGTTGGCTTCAGTTCAGTAGGCGATGGGCCAGGATCAAATGCGGACCGACTGGATCTCTGAAGGGTCGTTCATGACCGCTCCAGTGGAATGCACGCAGGCCCGCCGTGCACGGCAGGTCTTAGACCACTCACTCCTCCTCCGCCACGCGCTCTAGCGTGTGGGTCAGCGGATCGAGGACATCCGGTCGAATCTGGAACGAGACCGAACGTACCTTTCCCGCCGTACCTATGTCGAACTCGACCAGGCTCTCTCGGGCAGCGGGTTCGTCCCAGTCGGCATGGAAGATATCGAGGTGCCAGTGCTCCAGGGGCGCCCGCAGGTCCTCGTGGCGCGGCAAGCGCAAGACAAGGCTTCCGTTCTCGAGTGTCACCTCGACGTCACCCAAGAAGTCGTCGCGGTAGGTGCCAGCGTAGGCTTCGAGGGAACGGCTGGGGGACGTGCCCTCGATTCGGGTCGCGGTCGCTTTGGCTTTGTTGGCCTGAACGCGGGCTGCTTGCTTTTTCGTGAACGCGAGCCACACCTCACTCCAGTCCCGGGCATCCTCGTTTCCCTCATAGGCCCAGCTGCGTTCCTCCACGCCCAAGAAGCGATCGATCGCCTCATAGGCAATCGCATCCGCCAGGTTCCCCCACTCGTCCGAGTTGGTGAGCACGACGACGCCGAAGTCCTGATCCGGCAGAGCTGCAACTTGAGAGATCATGCCGTCGATTCCACCGCCATGGACCGTCAGGTACTCCCCTCGATAGCTGGCCATCATCAGGCCGAGACCATATAAGAGATGGATCCTCGGATTTCCTGCGCGGTGTCCCCTGGGAGGGATCGAGTTGGGGAATCGCAGCGCTCGCATCGTCCTTGGGCTCAGGATCTCCTGATCGCCGAGGCTACCGTCGTGGACCCGTGCCAGGAGCCACTTCGCCACGTCGTTGACCGACGAGTACATCGAGGAGGCCGGTCCGATACTCGTGGTGTCCGTATGCGGAATCGGCATGTGCTCGCCGTCGACCATCGAGTGGGGCGTGGCGACGTTCGAGGCACGCTCCACGTCGGAAAGGCGGGTGAACGTCCGGTCCATACCGAGAGGAGCCAGCAACCTTTCGCGATGAACGAATCCCAGCCCTGCCCTGACACCTGCTCGGTGACCTGCCCTGCGACGAGGTACATGAAGTTGGAATAGCCCCATCGAGCGCGCATGGGGCGAGCCGGTTCGAGATACCGCAAGCGGGCGACGAGCTCCTCCCGTGTGAGGTCCGACTCCCACCACAGCAAATCACCAGCGATGTTCGCGTAGCCGGCGCGGTGCACCAGCGCATCGCGGATCGTGAGCTCACCCGTGCGGTAGGAATCCCAAAGGAGGAAACCATCGAGGTGTTGAACGACCTTGTCGTCCCAGGACAGCTTGCCTTCCTCGACGAGAAGGCCCAACGCCGCGGCGGTGAACATCTTCGTGTTCGAAGCGATGGCAAACAAGGTATCCGCGTCCACGCGATCGTCCTTGCCCTGCTCGAGGACCCCGAAACCCTGCGCGAAGACCACCTCTTCTCCATCGACAATCGCCACGGCGACGCCGGGCATCGTCCACTCTACGCGCGCCGCCTCCACCCAGTCTGCCCAGCCCTCGAGGTACGACTCCGCGCCGGTCACCGGCGCGGCGAGCAGGCACCCCGACGCCATCGTGAACACGAAAATGACTAGCCACTTCATTCGATCCCTTTCATTCTGGATTGAGATGAGCACGATGTGGAAACGGGTGGTACAAGATAGCCTGCCAGAGAGGAAGGTCCCGCCGGCCTAGACCTTGCGGCGAACGACGCCGACGAGCCTCTCGGCGGCTCGCCGGGCGCCTGCGATGTTGCGCGAAGCAGGCCCCAACTCCAGCTCGGCGAGGGGGCCGGATACATGAATCCGCGGATGCCAGCGGAGCCCTGAGTCCACGACGGGATAACCGCACTGCGCGCAGGGTAACGACTCCGACGCAATCAACTCGTCCACCATGGAACCGCCTGGGCGGCGAGACGTGAAGCCGGTCGCGAGCACTACGCGGTCCACGTTCAGCGTCCTGCTCCCGGAGAGCCTGAGTCGCAGCGCGCCACGCTCCGCGTCGAGACCCTCGCCTTCACCTTCGTGCCAGTGCAAGATCTCCCGATGGATCGATCGACGCACCCCGCGCCGAACATCCGGCGGCACCGAACCCCGGTGTCGTGCCTCGGCGATCATGGAGCGGCGGCGGTCGACGTCGCGCACACGTCGAAAGCTCGTCATCAACTTCGGTCCCAACCAGCCGGGGTCACTGTCGAATTGGTGCTCGCGCAAGGCGTGGCGAGAGACGAGATGAACCTCATGCTCTTCCCTGACGAGACGAAGCGCGACTTGAGCCGCCGAAATGCCGCCGCCGACCACGGCGACCGTCTCGGGAGCTGACGGCCACCCGCCTGGCTTGGATTCGAAGACGTGGTGCACGCGGTCGTGCCCCCGAGGCGCCCAGTCCGGCCAGTGTGGCTGCTCGCTCGCACCGAGGGCCAGCACGACCTGTCGAGCCTCGTGTTGGCGCCCGTTGGACAGTTCCACTCTGACTCCGTCACCGGCGACCGAGCAGGACACGACCCTAGACCGGATGTGTAGGTCGGCGAGCCCGAAGGTCGCCAGAACCTTGTCGCAGTGGGCGTTGAACAACGAAAGGGCCGGCCGGTCATGGGGAGGCGCGAAGAGGCCGGACCGGCGGGTCTTCCGATTGCCGGCGAAACGCTTGAGCGACCAGGAGTCCAAGTCGAGGTGATGCACCACGGGGGAGCGCAAGTGGGTCATCCCGGTCGTGGCGGTACACCTGCGCCACCTCGCGAGGAGCCGCCGCTCCGGATCGACGATACGTATTCGGTCGGGGTCCACGTCCGCTTCGCCGATCAGCCGCGCAGCGATGTGCACGCCGTGAATCCCACCACCGATGATCAGCCAGTCCGTGCTCATGTCGGAAGACCACGTCGCGCCGCACGAAAGTCGAGAAGATAACGGCCCGCAGCCGCGGCCAAGGACTTGGGCTCGGGGGCTCTCATGGCAAGTCTCCGACGGGCGCTCGCTGCACCAGCACATGAACGTCTGAATCCGTCAGAACGAGGCGCACGGGCATCAGTCCCGAACGGAACGGATGACGAGCAGGTGGCGCTGCGGACGGCCAGCGTCCGAGCCGCGACCAGGGTCGCGAACTGTGATTCCATTGGAGGATCTCTCCGGGTTTCCATACCTCGAAACGGAGGCGGAGATCCGGCTCCGTCTAGACAGCCGACGTTGCAGCCCGAGTCCTAGCTCGAACTGTGACGGAACGGCGACGGCCGCAGGGCAGGAGCAGGCCCGCGACTCGTGACGAACGACATGGACGTGGAGGTCTTAGGAGACTGGTGGACCGCGCAGTGGCGGAGCCCACCAAGTTTCGCGAGATCCATCCGGCTGTCGGCCCCCGATGGAGATCCGTTCTTGTGCAGCGACTTCGAGGCCCAGTTCGGCAACCTCGATCGGCTCGGCTGGCGCCTGCTGAACGTGGCACAGGGCGCAATGATCCTCAGACGTTTCGTCCCAAGAATGATCGTGGCCGAACCCCATGAGGCTAGCGCCCAAAACCAGGGCTGCGAGCACAGGGACAGACACGCAATGCGCGGAGCCATCATGCGCATGCATGACCAAGCCGAGTTTGAGACGAAGTCGCGGCATTGCCTGGCTTCCTATCATGCTCAGGAGGCAACACCAAAAATGGATCTGCCGACTCGTGCCTCATGCCGAGCGAAATGGTTCCTTGACGCCATTTTCAGTGGCGTGCTAGATCTACTCGGGTGCAGCAGCCAGCCCCCACGCGCGTAGCTCCTGCGGCGGCGAAACGATCCGAGCTCTCCATGGTTCAGTCGTGCGTCGTCCTAGCCGTCGCCTTAGTGCTGGTTGCCGCCCCATTCGTAGTAGCGCACGATCATTCCTCGTGCGAGACGACGGAGCATCACTGCGAGTGCTGCCACCTCCCGCTGCCGGCTCTCGAGCCGATCACGGTAGAGAGGCGTGCCCCTGAGACGGCTCTGCAGGACCGTCTCGTCGGCGAGACGCAATGGCTCGCATGTTCCTACGTATCCCGCTTCTCTCCCCCGCTGCGCGGTCCACCGGTCTCGTAAGGTCGATTCGAACAGCCGCCAATCGATCCTCTGACCTTAGTGGCCATCAGTATCGTCCGGGCCGAGCCACGGATGGAGAGTAGTGTCTCCTATCCCGCTGATCCGAACGCGCTGACCTCGAGGCAGTGGCTCTTGGGCTACAGCGCGGGCCGATAGGCGCGCTCGTTCGGTCCTTCTCAAGCGGCGCGACCTCAGCTCGTCGAGAGCGTTCGGGCTCCAGCCTGGTAGGCGAGAACGTGGATTTCTCACCTAGCCGACACCTTGGGAGTGGCTGTCGGCCGAACCCGGCTCGCCATACTCGCCAGTGCAGTGCTCCTCACGGCTCCGGCGACCGCATATTGCGGCCCGATTCTCTTCGTCGGCTTGATCGTTCCCCACCTCTGCCGTGGTCTCTTCAAGACCTCCGACCATCGCACCCTCATGCCCGCGGTCTTGTTGATGGGTTCGCTGCTGGCCCTCTCGGCCGACCGCTTCGTGAACCTACCCTGGGAGCGACACTTCCTGCACCTCAACTCAGTCAATGCTCTGATCGGTGCCCCGGTGGTGATCTGGGTCGTGCTCCGGGATCGACAGATGCGAAGTCTGGTGCTCTGAGTCGGAGGTTCTCGGAACCTGCAGGTCAAGAACCTCGAGGTCGGCTACGGGAATTCTCGTTCGGGCGTCCATTCGGTCGCCGGTCCTCTCTCTATGCAACTTCGTCCGGGTGAGTTGGTTTGTCTGGTCGGCCCCAACGGCGCTGGCAAATCGACCCTCATGCGGACACTGGCGGGCATGCAGCCGGCCCTGGGTGGCGAGGTCCTTCTAGACGGTGCCGACATCCACCGTCTCTCGGCCCGAGAACGGGCTCGGCGGCTGAGTGTGGTGTCGACCGATCCCGTCGCAACTGGCCTACTCGACGTGGAAGCCGTCGTCGGCCTGGGACGCTATCCCCACACCGGCTGGTCAGGACGGTTGCGGGAGGAAGATCACAGAATCGTGCGTTGGGCCATCGCTGCGGTAGGGATCGAAGACTTCGTCCACCGAACAGTGTCTGAACTCAGTGATGGCGAGCGCCAGAAGGTGATGATCGCCCGTGCCTTGGCTCAGGAACCGCAGGTCATGGTGCTGGACGAGATCACGGCGTTTCTCGACCTGCCCCGGAGAGTGCAGATGATGCAGTTGCTGCGCCAGCTGGCCCGTAGCAGCAACCGAGCGATCCTGCTCTCTACCCATGATCTCGATCTGGCACTGCGCAGCGCGGACACGATCTGGCTGATGCCCAGAGATCAACCACTGGTGGTCGGTGCTCCCGAAGACCTGGTGCTCGGAGGCGACTTCGAGAGCGTGTTCGTTCGTGAAGGAATTCACTTCGATCGCGAGCAAGGATCCTTCAGGATTCACCGCAAGCTTGGTGAATCGCCCCGGGTTTCCCGGAGACCCAGACACTTGAGAGGATTGGGTCATGGGACGACAAACAAGAT
>JALCBJ010000138.1 GCA_028066595.1 Thermoanaerobaculia bacterium | reverse complement strand
GTCTACAGCACCTCGATCCTAGGCTCGAGGGGCCGGTCGTTCCATATTGTCTAGTCCGCCGGAGGGCTCCTGCGATCTGGCTAGCCGGCCGGAAAAAGTGCTGGAACGACGACGGAGATCGGGTAAAGTCCCGGCCCATGTCCATCTCCGTCTTCGACATCTTCAAGATCGGCATCGGCCCCTCCAGTTCTCACACCGTGGGCCCGATGAAAGCGGCTCGGCGCTTCGTCTCGGAGCTCGCCGATGCGGGCCGGCTGGAGGTCGTCCACTCGCTGACTGTCGAGCTCTACGGTTCCCTGGCGCTTACTGGCCAGGGTCACGGTACGGATACGGCCATCCTTCTCGGCTTGGCGGGCGAGGAGCCGGAGACCATAGATCCAGACGGCGTCGAGGGGAAGCTTTCGCGAATCCGCAGCGAACATAGGGTGTCGCTTCTCGGTCGACACGCTGTGCAGTTCGACGAATCGAGCCACTTGCTGTTTCATCGAACGGACGTTCTTCCCGGCCACGCCAACGGCATGCGCTTCATCGCTCGGTCTCACGATGGCGAGGTTCTGAGCGAGGAGGAGATGTACTCCGTCGGCGGCGGCTTCGTGCTCACAGCATCCGAGCTAGGTCTCGAGGAGGCAGAGCCCCAAATAGGGCCGACGCCCCACCCGTTCCGCAACTGCGACGAGCTGATGGCTCGGTGTCGGGAGACCGGGCTGCGGGTTCACGAGCTGATCTTGGAGAACGAGCTGACCTGGCGCGACGAGGAATCGGTGCGATCCGGCCTGCGCCGGATCTGGGACGTGATGCAGGCGTGCGTGGAACGGGGCTTCCGTCAAGAGGGCCTTCTTCCTGGGGTGCTCAAGGTGCCGCGCCGTGCCCCGAAACTCCACCGCCGACTCCTCGCTCCGGACAGCGAGTTCCCGACCGACGTCATGGACTGGCTCAGCGCCTGGGCCATCGCGGTGAACGAGGAGAACGCAGCGGGCGGGCGCGTCGTGACCGCTCCCACCAATGGCGCTGCCGGCATCATACCCTCCGTCCTCCATTTCTATTCCCGCAAGAATGCAGACAAGGAGCCGGAAGAGGTTCTGCGAGGTGTCGAGCGCTTCCTGCTGACCGCAGGTGCCATCGGCATCCTCTACAAGCGCAACGCGTCGATCTCGGGTGCCGAGATGGGCTGCCAGGGGGAAGTGGGTGTCGCCTGCTCCATGGCCGCAGGCGGTCTGGTGTCGGCCGCAGGCGGCGACAACGTTCAGATCGAAAACGCCGCCGAGATCGGTATGGAGCACAACTTGGGTCTGACTTGCGACCCCATTGCCGGCCTCGTCCAGATCCCCTGTATCGAGCGGAATGCCATGGGAGCCGTCAAGGCGGTGAATGCGGCCCGCATGGCGTGGCGAGGCGACGGCACACACAAAGTCACCCTGGACCAGGTCATCACCACCATGCGCCAGACCGGTCACGACATGCAGAGCAGCTACAAAGAGACGTCGCAGGGCGGTCTGGCGGTCAACGTCCCCGAGTGTTGAGACTCGCTTCCCGGAATCTAGATTCCCGCGAGTACCGTCGGGCACCAGAAGATGGTGCCACCCACCCTTGGTAGCGGTAGCGGTGCCACCCACCTTCGGTCGCAGCTAGGAGATGGTGCCCACCAGGAGGTGGTGCCACCCACCTTCGGGCGGTGCCACCCACCTTCGGGCGGTGCCACCCACCTTCGGGCGGTGCAGTGGAGTCGACCTAGTTGCTCCGGTCGCGACAGGCTGCCTTGCGAACGCGAGCGCTGCCGTCTTGGGTACCGTTCATCGCTCCGTCACATCCCCCTGGGACCGCAGACCTCGCGCTACGGCGTGAGCCTTCGAGCCAAGCCGTGGTGGTCGTCGTGCCCCGCTCAGTTGGCGGGTGTCTTGTGGGTAGTGAGATCCTCGTCGTGACCGCGGATCGCCGCCCAGTGCACCCACGGAGATGAGAGCCCACCGGGTGCGGCATCGCGTACACGGTCGCTGAGGAAGGCCGGGCCTCGGGCTGTCCACCCATCTCCGCAAAGAACAAGGCGTTGTCGAGACGTGCTGGCGACCCGTTACGCCGCTGGCACTGCCGTCCTCGAACAGGCCAGCAGTTGAGCCTGGTCGATCATTTCTCAGCGTGCTTCTACGACTGTCGAGAGCGCGCAGAACCCGATAGCTGCCAGGAGATAGTGCCACCGCGCTTTGGTAGCAGCAACGGTCTTCGGAGAGAGGTCGGGCGAGACGTGTTCAGATCATCACAGGAATGCATTAGGCTCTTCAATTGTAGGTACTGGGATGAGCTCAACTGAAGGTACTGGGATGAGCGACGAGAAGAAATCAGAGCGTTCAGTCTCGCACACCGAGAGCGTTAGCGAAGGTGGCCCGACAAGAGTGAGCGACCACCAACGGTGGCTCCCAGGCGAGATCGAGAAGCGACTTCCGGCTCGCCGCCCAGGCGTTCCGTGGCGCCCCCTCACAGCGCTCGCCTTGGTTCTCGGCTTTTCGATCTGGTCGGCCTCGCTCATGCAAGCCGTCTCCCACGAGCGGAACCTCATCGCGGAACGGGTTGGTTGGCTCATCCAAGCGCGGACGCTTGAGGAGCAGGCGGGAGCAGAGGGCGGCGCGAGAGCCATCGGGAATCTGCGGCGGGAACTCGAATCGGCCGGGGCTTCCGCCGCGCTGACCGAACCTCTCGAAGAAGCCGAGGCCGCAGTCACCGTCGGGGAGGTAGAGTCTGCTGAGGGTGCGTTTGGTGCTTTCGTAGGAGCCGTGCGAGCGGAGAACGCAATACTGTCGGCCAAGCTCGGTAGCCGCTGGAGTTCTCTAACCGCTCTAGTGATTGTGGCGCTGCTCTTCGGTTCAGCGATGGTCGTCGCCATGTGGAACGAGCATCGGCGTGCAGAGGAACTTCGCCGTTCGCAGCGCTCTCTCGAGGTCTCGCTCTTCGAGGTAGATGCTGCTCGAGAGTTAGCCGAGGCAGCCGCAGACGCCAAGGGCAAGTTCCTCGCCAACATGAGTCACGAGATCAGGACTCCGATGAACGCGGTCATCGGGATGACCGACCTTCTGCTCAACACCGGGCTCGACAAGCGGCAGATCGAGCTGGCCACTGCCGTGCAAACCAGTGGCGAACATCTCCTCGCCCTGGTCGATGACATTCTCGAGCTCTCCCGGATCGAGTCGGGAACGATCCACCCGAGGCTGAGAATCTGCAGAATACGGGACCTCGTGGAGATGACTCTTGCTCTCGTTCGACCCGAGGCCGAGAAGAAGAAGCTCGCGATCGCGGGCTCCGTTGCTCCGGAGGTTCCAGAAGCGGTCTGGACCGACGAGCGCCGGCTGCGACAGATTCTGCTGAATCTCCTGTCCAACGCCTTGAAGTTCACCGATCGCGGAGAGATCTCGCTCGAGGTGACGAGCGAAGGTCTGGCTAGCCAAGATGGATTCGAGCTCCGGTTTCGCGTCCGGGACACGGGTGTCGGTATTCCTGCAAACCACCTCGACGCAATCTTCCGGTCGTTCAATCAGGTCGATGGTTCGACGACGCGCCAGTTCGGCGGAACTGGCCTCGGCCTCTCGATCACGAAGAGCATCGTCGAGATGCTCGATGGCCGGATCGAGGTGAGGAGCGACGTAGGGGAGGGGTCGCATTTCGATGCCTACATACCTTGCCGGCCGGCTGAAGTCTCGGAACTCGACGAGGCTCTCGTCGAGGAGTCTAGACCGCGGGGCGCTGAGGCCTCCCCTTCGAGTCGCGACCTGGAAGGGTTCAAGATCCTCCTTGCGGAGGATGACGAGATCAACCAGCACGTAGCGCTCGAAATGCTCGCAAGCCTGGGTCATCAGGCGGACCTCGCGACAAACGGCTTGGAAGTACTCGATGCCCTGGCTCGCAAGCCTTACGATCTCATCTTTCTCGACGTGCAGATGCCAGAGCTCGACGGCCTGGATACAGCTCGCAGAATTCACGCCGAGCGCTCTTCTTCCCCCTATCTCGTCGCAATGACTGCCCACGCGATGGAGGGATACCGGGAGGTCTGCCTCGCAGCCGGCATGCACGACTATGTGGCAAAGCCGATCCGCACAAAGAAGATCGAGGAGATCCTCGATCGATTTCGTTCGGAGCATCTGAAATCTCGTGATGAGAGATCGGCTTGAGAAACCGCTCAGAAGAGCGTGCCACCCACCTTCGATAGCGGACGGTCACCCAATGGTCCGGTCATTCGCGCCGCCTTTCAGGAAATGGTGCTTCAGGAAATGGTGCCACCTACCTTCGGTAACCCAGGAGATGGTGCCATCCACGTTCGGTAGCACCTTCGTTAGCGGGCTGAGGAGCCACCTACCTTCGGCAGTGCAATGGCGTTGACCTGATGCTTTGAGCGTTTGAGGTCTCAGTTTTTCGTCCTAGAGACCATGCCTAGAAAACCGAGACATCTCCCCAGGCCGGGCTGCTTGGTGGAAGTGACCGTCCGCACAGCCCACAGCCGCTACCTGCTTCGACCGAGCGGCGCGCTGAACAGAGTTTTCGCAGGCTGCCTGGGGCGAGCCCATGAGCTCCACCCGGTGCGCCTCCACGCCGTGGTCGTCATGAGCACTCATTTTCACCTGCTACTTTCACCGGAGAACAGTCAGCAGCTTGCGAGCTTCATGGGCCACCTCAACGGCAATCTGTCGAAGAAGATCGGCAGACTCCATGACTGGTCGGGGTCGATGTTCGAGCGTCGCTATCAGTGCATTCCCGTCTCCGACGAGCCGGCCGCGCAGCAGGCGCGGCTACGCTACCTCCTGCAGCACGGCTGCAAGGAAGGTCTCGTACTCAGTCCGCGAGATTGGCCCGGCATCCACAGCGCGGCGGCACTGTGTCATGGGGAAGCGATTCGCGGCACCTGGATTCATCGAACTGAGTATGGAGGGCTAGGAACCGCGGCAAGCACGTCGTGCCGAGCGAGTTCGGCACGGACTACGAGATCCAACTCGAGCCGTTGCCGTGTGGGTGGCACCGAACTAGGTAGCCGTAAGGGTTCCCACTGTCGCAGACGTCACCTCGGTCCGCGAGCCGGCGTATTCGGTGATCCAGAAGCCGAGCCCACTACGCCTTGTCTTAGGAACGTTGACTAGGAACCTTGATAGGCGAACCCGAAATCGATCATGGAAGACCGACAGGCCAAGCACCAACAGCCCTCAACGTGACCGTTCCTTTCTGCTGCCATCGGCAGACCACCGTGGGCCTTGTGCTGTGGACTCGGCGGGTCCCACTCCTCCCGAACCCTGCCGATCGCGACAGTGACAGCCCGGCCGGTCCGGCGACTGGATCTCCGTTCCCAGGGCGCTGAAGAATCCGAATCTTGTCTGAGTAGCATAGAGTCGCGCGGTCACGCGTAACCTCAACATACGTTTCCGGGAGAATGCCGAATGTCTGAAGTCGCCCCCACGAGATCTGTCGCAATCCGTGACATCGCCCCCCTACTGTTGACTGCGGCTGTGTTATGGCTGTGGTTTCAGCCTACGCCCACACACGCACTGTCCTACGAGCTGACGCAGGTCCTTACAGGGCAAGGCGATGTGGTTGCCATCACCCATGCGGGCGACGAACGGCTTTTCCTGGTGTCGAAAGAAGGCCGCGTCTTCATCTTCCGCAACGGCGTCCGCGAGCCTGCGCCCTACCTCGACATTCGAAGCCGCGTGCTCTTCACCGGCGAGCCGGAAAGCGAGCAGGGACTGCTGTCCGTCGTCTTCCATCCCGACTACCAGGCGAACGGCTTTCTCTTTGCTGCCTACACTCGCTTCGACGGCACCGGTGTCGTTTCGCGGTTCAGCGTGACAGGCCCGAATCCCGATCAGGCTTCGCTGGGGTCCGAGCGGCTCCTGCTCGAGGTCCCGCAACCCGGTCCCAACCACAATCTCAATCACCTCGCGTTCGGACCCGACGGCTATCTCTACATTTCTTCCGGCGACGGTGGATATCAGCCCGAACCTCGATGCACCCCCCAAGAGGGCGACAACCTGCTGGGGAAGATCCTCCGGCTGGACGTCGACTCCAACATCGACTCGCCGCCGTACCATCGCATTCCAGCGGACAACCCGTTTGTTGGTGATCCGGACGTGCTCGACGAGATCTGGGGACTGGGTCTGCGCAATCCCTGGCGCTTCACGTTCGACTCGGTCACTGGCGATCTATGGCTGGCCGATGTCGGCCATCGCACCCGCGAGGAGATCAACTTCCTGGCATCGGGAACACCCGGAGGTCAGAACTGGGGATTCAAGATGATGGAAGGTTTCTTTTGCCGCGGCAGCATGGACGGCTGCAGCGAGCCGATCCCTCCCTGCTTCTCCCCGGCATACACCGAGCCGATCCTCGACTATGGGCAGGACGGACGCCATTGCGCCGTCATCGGCGGGCCGGTATACCGTGGCGCGTCGATTCCCCAGCTCCAGGGCGCTTTCCTCGCCGGCGACTACTGCGGTGCCACCTTCCTGGTACGACAGGTGGGCCAGAGCTTCGTCCGGACAGATCTGTCGGAGGATGTCTTCGGCCTCGTCACGTTCGGCGAGGACTCGTCGGGTGAGGTCTACTTGCTCGCCGAGGGGACGCTGTATCGCCTCGTGGGTGTCCGAGAAGACGTGACGGTCGGCTTCACAGAAACAGAGCTCACGGTCTCCGAGTCTGCGGGGGTGGCGCGGGTGATGGTGAGGCGTCAGGGTGACACGACGTCGGCGGTATCGGTGAGGGTGAGGACGACGCCTCTGACGGCAGGTGCCGGCGACTTCCAGGCCACCACTGTCACCGTCGCGTGGGGCATCGGCGAGACGGCCAACCGCTTCGTCGAGATTCCGGTCTTCGACGACGCCGAGCTGGAAGGAAACGAACGTTTCCAGGTCGAGCTCTTCTCCCCTGAGGGAGCTGAGCTGGCCGCCCAGAGCACCCTCCAGGTGGTGATCGTCGACGACGACATCGGCGGCACCTGCGTGCCCACGGACACAGCGCTTTGCCTGGGTGGCGAAGGCCGGTTCCGCGTCACTCTGGTGTGGGAGGACTTCGAGGGCAATACCGGTGTCGGCCACGCCGTCCCGCTCGATGCCGTGACCGACAACCCGGCTGCCGTCTCGTCGTCGGGCCTGATCTGGTTCTTCGGCCCGGACAACATGGAGATGCTCGTCAAGGTACTCGACGCCTGCACCTTCAACGGCTACCACTGGGTCTTCCTCGCTGCGGCCACCACCGTCGACTACACGGTCGAGATCCTCGATTCCCAAACCGGTGAGGTCTGGACCTATCGAAACCCGCTGGGAACCGCGTCTCCCGCGACGACGGATGTCCAGGCGTTCAGCTGCCTGTAGCTAGATCGCTTCCGGAACCGACCCTGGGGTCGTAAAGCCCATCCGCGCGCGGCCCTGGAACTCGCCGGGGTGCGGTGCAGTCAGCCTTTGAATGCCCTTTCGGCTCTCCCTTCGATCAGGAGGGAGAGCCGGGGTGACCTTCTGCGCGTCTCGTACCGGTTTCTGCGGCTCTCGTCACAGGTCGCGAGAGAACCTAGGGACTCCGCCGAGTGTTCTCACTCCTCCCGCAAAGCCACCAACGGGTCGAGCCGCGCCGCGCGACGCGCCGGCATCCAGGCGGAGGCCAGACCGGCCAATGCCAACACAGCGGCGACCCCCAGCACCACCCGAGGCTCCACCGGAGAGGTCTCGTAGAGCATGGTCTGCATGGAAAAGGCGAGGGCCATCGCGAGCGCCAAACCGACAACGAGGCCGATCGCCACCGGCATGAGGCTGCGCAAAGTCAAGCCTCGCACCAAGCGGCCCGGCGAAGCTCCCAACGCCAGCCGGACGCCCAGGTCGCGCTGCCTGCGGCTGACGGCGTAGGCCACCACGCCGTAGACCCCTGCGGCGGCCAGAAGCAACGCGACCAACGAGAAGATGGACATCACTTGCAGGCTGAGCTGCGGTTGCGCCAGCGCGTCCTTCTTCTGCTCCCCGAGTGTCGAGAACGTCGGGGAGCCGAGCTTGTGATCCAGATCGGAGACGATCTCTCGGATGGGCTCGACATAGGCTCGTGGCGTAACTGAGCGTACCGCCAACGTCATGCTCGGCCAGCCGAACCACTGCTGCGGCATATAGACCATGAGAGGAGGAGGCACACCGAGCGCGAGATCCTGCACGTCACCCACGACGCCGACCACCTCGTAGAGTGGCCCCTCCGGGCTGATCCAGCGCATCCGTTGCCCAATCGGATCCTCGCCTGGCCAAAGACGGTCCGCTAGACCGGCGCTGATCACCGTCTCGGCACGGGGCGCCTCACCGAAATCCGAACCTCGCACCAGGGGAACTCGCAGCGTGCGAAACAGACCTGGTGAGACGGCGCGCCAATGCACCGGCACGAAGGCGTCCCGATTCGTCTCGCTTTCGACACTCACGTTGTTCGACGGATTGGGGCCGCGAAACGGGCTCGTCATGGTCACACCGACCGACTCCACCCCTGGAAGTGAATTGGTGCGCTCGACCAGTTGTTCGAAGAATCGCCGCGCATTGTTGCTGCTCTCGGGATAGTGATCGGTCGGCAGATCGACCTCGGCCAATAGCACGTCGCGCGTGTCGATTCCCGTCTCCACTGAGGCCAGCGACTCGAAGCTGTCGAGAAGAAGGCCTGCTCCCACCGCCAGGACCGTCGCCAGCGCCACTTCGCACATCACCAACGCGGAACGAAGCCGACCTGATCCCGGGTCCACCTGACCTTGGCGGCGCGAGTGGACACCGCGGGTAGACCGCGTAGCGTTCCATGCTGGAAGGAGCCCGAACAACAGACCCGAGACGATAGCCAGGAGTGCCGCCAATCCCGCCACGCGCAGGTCCACCGACATCTCGTCCAGCCGCGGCATGGGAACCGGTAGACCGCGTATCCATGGCACGGTCAAGTATGCGAGTCCCAGCCCCACCGCAGCACCCGCGGCCCCTAAGACCACGGATTCGGTCAACACTTGCTGCAGGATCCGGAGGCGGCCCGAGCCCAAGGCACGACGCAGTGCGAGCTCGTCTTGCCGATCCGCGAGCTGAGCCAAGAAGAGGTTGGCCACATTGACGCAGGCAAGCAGCAAAAGCAGCCCCACGGCCGAGAGCAGAAGCCACTGAGTCCGGCGAACATCGGGCCCCAACATCGATTCGGGCAGGGGTTGGAGGAATACTCCCCAGCCGTCGTTGGTGTCGGGATACGTGTCGGCTAACCTCGAGGCGATGGCCTCGAACTCTCTCTGAGCGGATTCGAGCGAGGCACCCGGCGCCAGACGGGCCACCGCCGACAAGCGATGATCGCCCCGCGGAAAGTCGGCATCGAGACGGTACGGCGTGTAGATCTGCGGCACCGAGCCGCCGAAACGAAAGTCCTCGGGCAAAACGCCGACCACTGTCCACCAGTGTCCATCGAGGTCGATGTCCTGTCCGACGATTTCGCGGTCCGCACCGAAATAGGTACGCCATGTCTCGTAGGCCAGTACCACCGACCAGGCTGGCGCGTCGACTCGCGATTCCTCGTCACCGAAGGTGCGTCCGACGACTGCCGAGACGCCCAAACTGCGAAAGAAGTTCGGCGTGACCCCCATACCGACCAGCTGGACACGCTCACCCTCCCGAAACAGCGCTGGTCTGGGTGGCGGCCACTGGATGGCCGCCAGATCGACCAGGCTTCGGCCTTGCTCTCGGAAGTCGAGGAGATTGGCGTCGGACGATGAAAACCGCTCGCCCTGCGGCGTCAGCTCCCAGAACTGTACGAGGCGGTCCGGCTCGTGGAACGGCAGCGGCCGCAACAGCACCGCATCGACCATGCTGAATACCACCAACGCCGCTCCCAGACCGAGGCCGAGACTGGCGATCACCACCAGGGAATAGCGGCGGTAACGGACCAGCCGGCGGCAGGCGCCCTGAGCATCGCGGCCCAGGTCTTGGATTAGACGCGATCCCCAAGAGTCTCGGCATCCCTCTTTGATGCCTTCGACGCCTCCCAGAGCAAGTCGGGCTGCGCGCTCTGCTTCCTCGCGGCTCTCCCCTCGTGCCATCCGGTGCTCGATCTCGAGCTCCAGATGGTTACTCAGTTCTTCGTCGAGCTCGGCCTCGAAACGGCCGGGTTGAACGAGTGCGCGCCATCTATTCCGCAGATCCCGCCAACTCATCGTCACGCCTCTTGCAAGACACGGCTCACCGCAGCGGAGAGTCGCTGCCAACTTTCCGTCTCGTCTGCCAGACGCCGGCGGCCTTCCGCCGTGAGACGGTAGTACTTGGCCCGCCGGTTGTTCTCCGAGGTGCCCCACTCCGAATCGATCCATCCCTTGCGAGCCAGCCGATGCAGCGAGGGATAGAGCGAACCTTGTTGCACCGTCAGGACGTCGTCCGACACTTGCTGGATTCGTCGCGCAATGGCCCAGCCGTGCATCGGGCCCGGCTGGAGGGTTCGCAGGATGAGCAGGTCTAAGGTTCCCTGCAATAGATCGGGCTGGGCCTTCGGAGTGTCTTTCGGCATCGCTCTCCTCGCACGGGGATTGCTCCCCTTGATGTTCTACAAGAAGAGTACAGAGCACTCTTGTCGAATGTCAAGGGGAAGATCCCTAGTCACCGACATCCCGAGGGAGGAGGCTGTTGGTTTCGGACCTGCACCGAATCTGCACCGGCTGCACGCGACCTGCCGTAGCGCGTTCCCGCCTCGGACATGCAAGTCGTGTCTCCTTATCGAGATGGAGTCACGAACGACGATTCAGGAGACCGCCCCATGTCCGAGGAATACCACGAAAAGCAAGGAAACTCCGATCCCGAGATCGCCGTGTCGACGGAACTGGACTACGACACCGCGCTCGCCCCCGACCCACACTCCGGAAGCCGATCGGCGACGCTCAAGGTCTTCCTTCTGATGTTCCTTGCCTTTCTGATGCTGTTGCCGGTGAGCTGGCTTCTTGGGCTCGTCCGGGAACGCGAAGGTAGGCTGTCCGAGGCCAGGCAACGGATCGAGTCGGGCTGGGGTGGCGCGCAACAACTACACGGACCTCTCCTCTATGTTCCCTATCGGTGCGTCGCCACCGACGAGTCGGGCAACAGCCGTGAATGCGACGATGCCATCTACCTGGCGGCCACCCGGCTGGAGTGGCAGGCATCCCTCGATCCCGAGATTCGCTCCCTGGGCATCTTCGATGCCCTCCTCTACCGAGGAGACTTGGTGGGACAGGCGTCCTTCGATCTCTCGGAGCTCGATCTCGACCCGTCCTGGATCCACTGGGACCGTGCGAGGGTCCTCGTGGAGGTTACCGACCTCCGGGGGATCGACGGCATCCCGACGATCGAGTGGAACGGCAAAGCTCTGGAGGTCGGGCCAGCGGTCGATATTCCCGGCATCGTCGGCTTCGGCGCTGCCCTGCCCACAGCGGTACAGAATGCCTTGGCAGGACCGGAGAGACCGACGGGTGCGCCGCCTGACGGCGACACAGATGCTGGTACCGACGAGTCTGCGGCGATCCCAGGGACCCCTCCGACGGTTCCGGCCGAGACCCTTCGGGTCACAGTCGACGTCCGTCTCTCCCTCGCGGGAAGCGAGCGTTTGACCCTGGTGCCCAGCGCGGCCGACACCCAACTCGCCGTCCGAGCACCATGGCCGAGCCCGAGCTTCGTCGGAGCTCACCTTCCACGTCAGCGCGAGCTCACCGACGATGGATTCAACGCTGAATGGCAGGTCCCGTCCCTCGCGCGATCTCTACCCCGACGCTGGTCCAAGCAACGCCAGAAGGACCTCGGAAGCTACCAGCAGCTCGAGGCGTTCGGCGTGGAGCTGATGCTGCCGGCCGGCGGCTACCAGCGGATCGAACGCGCGGCGAAGTATGCGCTGCTCTTCGTCGGCCTCACGTTCCTCGCGTTCTTTCTCTTCGAAGTGCTCTCGGAGCTGCGCCTCCATCCGATCCAGTACCTTTTGGTGGCCGCTGCCCTGGTCGTCTTCTATCTATTGCTCCTGGCGTTGTCCGAGCATGTCGGTTTCAATCTCGCCTATGCCGTGGCGGCACTCGCCACCTGTGGACTGATCGCCGGCTACTCGCGGTCGGTGCTCGGCAGCGGCAAGCGAGCCGGTATCGTCCTATTCGAGCTTTCTCTGCTCTACGCCTATCTGTTCATCGTCCTCGCCGCAGAAGACTTCGCACTCCTCTTCGGAGCTACCGGGCTATTCGCGGTGCTAGGTCTGGTGATGTGGCTGACACGCCATCTCGACTGGTACGAGATGGGTCGCCGGCCCATCGATTCGCCGGGATGAGCGAGCCGATGCCGGAACGATGCAGAGAGTTTCCGGCCCCCCCTGCTGCAGGGTGCGGCCCTGGGATCGATCGGGATAGTCTGGCTGAATGAAATCGACAGTTCCCGCCTGCCGCGCGCTGGGTGTGCTCGCCGTCTCCATGGTAGCCGTGCTCGGAGCGTCGGCCCCGGCCCCACTCGATGCCTCGGCCGCGACGGCGGCCGAGCCCGAGGCTACGTCTCTACTCGGTCGGTCACTGACTCGACCCGAGCTACCCGCGCAGGTCATCGAACGACATCAATCAGCCATCGAATCTCTGCGCCTCCGGCTCGCGTCGCACCCCGAGGACGCCGATGCGCTGGTGTGGATCGGTCGACACCTCGGCTATCTGGGCCGCTACCACGAGGCGGTCGCATTCTTCGGCGACGGCGTCGAGCGATTTCCCGACCAGGCTGCCCGTTTCTTGCGTCACCGAGGTCACCGCAAGATTTCCCTTCGCCAGCTCGATGGTGCCGTCGCCGATCTACGAGACGGCGTCGCCAAGATGGCCGGCCAGACCGACGCCGTGGAAAGCGATGGCCTGCCCAACCTCTACAACCGGCCGACCGGAACGCTCAAGACCAACCTTTGGTACCACCTCGGCCTCGCCCACTATCTTCGTGGAGACTTTCAGCGATCGGTCGAGGCGTACACGGCCTGCGTCGCTCTCGCCGACAACGCCGACATGCATGTCGCGGCGTCCTATTGGCTCTATATGTCCTTGAGGAGACTCGGCCGCGACGCGGACGCGGCTTCAGTTCTCGACGCTGTGCCCCTCGACGCACTTCTGTTGGAGAACGACGACTACCAGGATCTTCTGCGACTCTTTGCGACCGGCACCTCGGTCCGCGACGCTGACGCCCTTCTCGCGCGGTATGAGCCGGGTTCCGTCGGTGCGGTGACGTTGTCGTACGGCGTCGGTGTCTGGCACCTCCTGTCAGGCCGCCGAGATGCAGCGCTGGAACTATTTCGCCGCGTCGTCGACGGTGACGGATGGGCGGGCTTCGGATTCATCGCCTCGGAAGCCGAGCTGGCTCGGCAGGACGACTAGTG
>JALCBJ010000026.1:69201-80799 GCA_028066595.1 Thermoanaerobaculia bacterium | reverse complement strand
TCGGAGGTGGCGAGACTCAACTAAAAAGGTCTCCGGAGAACTCGGGGCGGTTCAAGCCAGATGTGGGGGGAGTGCTTCATCTCCATCCTCTGGAGCCGGTTGCGCGCTAGAGCATAGCTGGCTTCGCACTAGCAACGGCCGTGTTTCTAGACCTCGCGGCCTTGCCGGAAACGGGTGTGTCTCCAAAGATGATGATGCGGATTGAAACCTCCAGCGAGGTCGAGCGTACTTCCTGTTGAATGGCCACATAAGACAGAATTCGTTCCTGTACTTCGGCCACATGTGAGATTTCGCTCTCGTACCACCGACGAAGGAGGCCGTGGTGGCCCAGAACAAGCTCGATCTTCTCCAAGGCACTCTCGATTTGATGGCGCTGAAGACCCTCGACGTCATGGGGCCGCTGCACGGCTATGGTCTGGCACGGCGAATCGAGCAGACGAGTGAGGGACATATCTCCCTCAACCAAGGGACGATCTATGCAGCGTTGGTGCGTCTGCAGCAGCGGAAGTGGATCTCCGCCGAGTGGGGGACGTCGGAGAACAGCCGACGGGCCAAGTACTACTCGATCACGAAGGCAGGTCGGGAGGCTCTGGCCGAGCAAGCTTCGACTTGGGATCGGCTGTCCCACGTCATGACACGGATTCTCGCCGTGTCATCCGAAGGGGGCGGAGCCTGATGCCGACGTGGAGCCTTTTCCGACCCGCCTCATTGCGTTCCTGCGCCGGAGGCAGCTGGATCAGGAGCTCGACGCCGAGCTGGCCAGCCATCTCGAGCTGGCGGCGGACGACTTCATGGCCCGGGGCATGAGCCCACGAGAGGCCCAGCGTGCGGCGCGCCTCTCGGTGGGGAGCCTGGAAACGGCGCGGGAGCTACATCGCGAGAGCCGCGGGCTGCCACGCGTCGAGATCTTCTTGCGCGACCTGCGCATCGCTGTACGCAGCTTGCGACGGGACCGAGGGTTTTCCGCCGTGTCGGTTGCGATCTTGGCGCTGGGCCTCGCCGCGGCCACCACCGTGTTAGACGTGGTCCACGCGGTGTTGCTCGAACCCTTGCCTTTCGAGCGACCGCAGGAGCTGGTGTGGGTGTCCCATCCGCCGACGGCCGGGCAGGCTTCCGGTCTGTCGGCGATCTCTCCGGGGCACTATCTGTTCGAAGAGTGGCGCGATCGCAACCGGTCGTTCTCGGGCCTGTCGGCCTACAACGCGTTTTTTGCCTTCGAGAGTCACAAGATGAATCTGGAACACGCCGCAGCGCGTCTGGTGGGTGTGGAGGTGGCGCAGGATCTGTTCGAAGTGCTCGGTGTCTCGCCGGCCATGGGGCGCGGTTTCGACGATCTGGAGTGTGCTCCCAATGGTCCTCGGGCGGTCCTGCTCAGCGACCAGCTCTGGCGCGAGACCTTCCAGGCTGAGCCCGACATCGTCGGCCGTACCTTGCTGCTGGAAGACGAGCCGGCGACGGTGATCGGGGTTCTGCCCGCCGACATGGACTTTGCCGCCATCTTCGCTCCCGGGACTCGCGTCGACCTCTTCACTCCTTTGATCCCGGAAGAGGCTCGAAAGCTCGGAAACACCCTGGGGGTGGTCGGCCGCCTGAAGCCGGGAGTGCGCCCGGACCAGGCCCAGGCCGAATTAATGCGGCTCAACCGACAGGTACGGGAAGAGTGGTCGCCGTTGGTTCACTTCAACTTGGAGGCTCGCGTCACTCCGCTTCTCGACCACGTCAGTGGTGACAGCCGGCGTGGATTGTGGATCCTGTTGGCCTGCGTCGGCGTCATGCTGATGATCGCTTGCGCCAACCTCTCCGGCCTGCAGCTCTCGAGGGCACTGTCCCGACGCCGCGAGTTCGCCATCCGCACGGCCCTCGGTTCCGGGCGTCTCCGGCTGATCTCGCAACTGGTGACCGAGAGCTTGCTCTTGGTGCTGGTGAGCGGCGTGCTGGGCCTGGGGCTCGCGTTCGTGGCTACAGCCTCGATCGCTCGCTGGCAATCCATGCGGTTGCCTCTCCTGCATCGTGTCGAAGTCGACGGAGCCGTCGTGCTGTTCTTGCTCGCTTTGACCCTCCTCGTAGGCCTCCTCTTCGCCCTAATGCCGATCCTGCAGCTACCTCTCCGACGCCTGAATGCCGATCTCAAGGACGGTGGCCGAGGGATCTCGGGAAACGGTTGGGCGGGTCAAGCTCGGAGAGTCCTGGTGGTCGTTGCCACGACACTGGCCTGCACTCTGTTGGTGGCCGCGAGCCTGCTGACCCGTAGCCTTTCCAACGTGCTCGACGTCGACCTCGGATTTCGGCCCCGGCAAGCCGTGGTCGTCACGGTCGACGGTGATGCTACGGAGCGCCCGCTAGACCAGCGGCTGGCGTACTTCGATCGGCTCGTGGAGGCCGCGAGAGCCGTGCCTGGCGTGACCGCCGCCGGCGCGTCCGACGCACTGCCGCTGGATCGCAACCGCACGTGGTGGATCTGGCGGAAGGGTGACGTGTACGAGCCCGGCAAGCAGCCGGAAGCGTTCGTCAGCCGCATCGGTAGTGGATATCTCTCAGCGCTAGGCGTGCCGTTGTTCGCGGGTCGAGACTTCGACGAGCGAGAGCAGGCGGACAGCTCCCCGGTGGTGATCGTCAACCGGGCCGCGGCGGATTTCCTCTTCCCCGAGGGAGAGGCTGTCGGACAAATCGCCGTGGTGGAAGATGTGGAGCGCCGCATCGTCGGCGTGGTGGGCGACGTGCAGCATCGAAGCATCGAGGCCACCGGGAGCTTCGAGATCTACCTTCCCATGGCGCAATCCGGTGCCAGTGCGGTGCAGATGGTGGTGCGGGCCGAGGGTCCTCGGCCGATGGCCGAAGAGATCCGCACGGCTCTCCACGCTACCGATCCCACCCTGCCCATCGACGACCTGCGGCAGCTTGGCTGGCTGGTGGATCGCGAGGTGTCGTTCCGGAGGTTCCTGACTCGGTTGCTGGCGGTATTCGCCGGCTTCTCCCTGCTGCTGGCCGGGCTTGGGATCTATGGCGTGCTGGCGTACTCCGTGCGTCAGCGAAAGGCAGAGATCTCCATCCGCATCGCTCTCGGTGCCTCGACCGGTCGCGTCTGGCGGCTCGTTCTGCGGGAATCGTTGCTTCTCGCGGGCTCGGGTCTCGCGTTCGGCATGGTCGGTGCGGTCGTCCTGGGGCATGTCATGCGTTCGATGTTGTTCGGTATCGCCGCCACCGACGCCCTGTCCTTCGCCTTCATGCTCGCTGCCCTCCTCGGTATCGCGACCGTCGCCGGAAGTCTCCCTGCCTTCCGTGCGGCACAGATCGAGCCCGCCTCGGTGTTGCGGAGCAGCTGATCGGCTGACGCCTGCTCCCGAGTCACTTTTCTTGCACCGCCCTCGGTCGGTGATCGGTCGGCGTGTGCCGTTCCGATCGGTCGGCCCGTCCTCGAAACTCAACGGAGAACAGAACCATGAACAAGCTGATGTGCTTTCTACTCGGTGTACTTCTGATCGGAGTCGGTGTCGGTTGCCAACCTTCGGAACCGCCGACAGCCTCTCGGGAGCTGCCTGTCCGAGATGGCGATGATCGTCTCGAACAGCTCGAGACCTGGCTGGAGGCGAGCGGAATACCTGCCGTCGCCGTGGCTTTGATCCGCGACGGGGACGTCGCCTGGACGGCGGCCCTCGGGCGCACCGCTCGGGGAGAGCCCGTCGATCCGAGCTCGATGTTCAACGTCGCTTCGCTCACCAAGCCGGTGTTCGCGACGATGGTCCTCCACCTCGTGGCCGGGGGAGAGATCGGCTTGGATCAACCCGTGGCGGAGTACTTCACCGACGAAGACTTCGCAGGAGATGCTCGAGAGTCACTCTTGACTCCGAGGCTCATTCTCAGCCACCAGACCGGTCTGCCGAACTGGCGCTCGATCCCTGCGCTCGAGTTCGTCGCCGACCCGGGTGAGACCTTTTCCTACTCCGGTGAGGCCTACGAGTATCTTCTGCGCGCCGTCGAGCAGAAGATGTCGAGCGCCGATGGCCAGCTGGTCAGGGGTCGCGTCTTCGAGCCGGCCGGGATGCAGAGTGCCACGTTGGGCTGGAGCGACGAGGTGGAAGAACGTTTCGCCTACGGAGCAGACGCCTCGTCCGAGCCCGTGACGCCTTGGATGTCAGAGACCCGGCGTACAAGCTTCTCTGCCGGGGGCATGGTGAGCTCCTTCGAGGACTACGCACGCTTCGTCGCCTGGACCCTCCGTGGTGCCGACTTGCCGAAGGATCTCTTCGACGCCATACGAGAGCGCGAGATTCGTTTGGGTCCGCATGTTTCCTGGGGTCTCGGCTGGACGCTCCTGGATGTCGAGCAACCAGATTCGGCAATGGGACCGATGCTCTACCACGGCGGAGGGGAAGACGGCACGCGTACCTTCGTTGCCGTCTCTCCCGAAACGAGAGACGGCATTGTGGTCTTCACGAACTCGTCGTCCGGCGATGCACTGATCTACCAGATCGTCGGCGCGCTCTTCGACCGAGGCGGCGCCGTGCTGGACCGCCTGAGCCTGATGGAGATGTATACGCTGAGGGCGTATTGGGAGAGCGTGGATGTTTCCGAAGACCTCGATCTCCACATCGTAGACATTCACGAGAATCCGAATCGGCTGCCGGTTCTCCTGCTCAGCGCCCAACATCTGCTGGTCGAGCGTACCGGCTGGCCGGTCGCCCAGAAGGACGCGTCACGCCAGATACTCGGTTCTTTACTCGATCTCGTCGTCAAAGGGCAACTGTCGCGCTCCGAGCAGGAGAATCTGGCTGGTCGGCTTGCGACTCCCAATCCACTGGGCGGCCTGTGGCACCTGCGGCACGATCTCTCGGACGGGGAGCTCGAAAGATTCGTCGATCACGCTCGGACGTTGGCCGAACGCCACGCCGCCGAAGGATAGGGGCCACCCAAGGATAGGAATCGCCCGGACCAGGAATTATCGTCTCCGGATCGGTTGCAATCTGCCGTACGTGGCGGATCTCCACAGCCATTCCACGGGCCCGAAACGGTAGCGAGTCAGCCACCATGGCGTCACGATCAGCTGCACGGTCCAGACTGCGAGCACCACCAGGATCTGGCCGAGTCGATCTACCTCTCCGAAGAGGCCGAAGCCGTGGCCGTAGAAGAGGAAAACGCAGAGCGCGGTCTGCAGCAAATAGTTACTCAGAGCCGCCTGGCCGACGGCGGCCAGGCGGGCGCAAAGCTTGCGAGCAGCCGGCAGCACTCCGAGCCAAAGGGCGAATCCGATCCATCCGAGACTGACGAGCAGGCTGCCCCAATAGTTGTATTGCATGCCGAACCAGAACGAGTAGCCCACGCTCCAGCCATTGGCCGTGTTGTTCATGACGCCCAAGAGGACGATCGGCACACCCACGAAGACCGCGACGGCCCCGGCCGGCAGTGCGAAGCGCCGAGGATTCTCGAGCTCGAAGAGCTTGAGCTTGAAGAGGGCCATGCCGATCAGCATGAGCCCACCGACCCTCCACAGGGCCCAGAAAAAGAAGGTCATGGTCTGAAACTCCAGGGTGTGAGGAACCCGGTGGCGCATCTGGTGGAGCCAAGACCCTCGGTAGGCATCCAGCTCTTCCGCGACCACTTCCGGTGCAGGAGCCCAGTCTTCCTCGAGAGCAGCCTTGACTTCGTTCGGCCAGTTCTCGAACGTCAGGCCGCTGGCGACAGAGATCGACGATCCGATACCGAGAAACAGGAGACCCAGGGCGATCAGAGTCTTTGGCGAGCGTCGGCGGAAGAGATAGGTGATCATCGCGGTCAACGCGTATGGAACCAAGATGTCTCCGTACCAGAGGAGATAGGCATGGGCGAGACCGATCACGAGCAGGACGAGCATGCGGCGGTAGTGGATCGGACCGGGGCGCCGCCCGGCGGCTTCGACGCGGTCGGCCATCAGCACGACGCCGGCGCCGAAGAGCATCGAGAAGATGGTCATGAACTTCTGATCTGCCAGCACGTGGCTCGCCAACCAGACGAAGTAGTTGACGCCTTCGAGGTCTCCGTACGCCGTCGGGTTGAAGTACGCCGCCGCGATCATCGAGAAGGACTGGATGTTCATCACGAGGATTCCGAGGAGAGCGAAGCCCCGCACCACGTCGAGCGAGACGATCCGGTCGCCTTGTGAGACCGGACCGGCAGGGGACGGAACTCCGTTCGGGTGACGGGTTTCATTGTTCACACCGAATCTCCACGTTGCCCGAGGTCTTGAAGAGGATTCGATGCTCGTCCGAACCCTGGCGGCCTCTACCGATGTTCAGATCACCATGGGAGGTTCTACAGAATCGAGTAGCCCTCCGCCCTTCGACTTGCGCACTGTGTGCCGAGATATTACCGCGTACCAGGATATTACCGCGCACCAAGATCTTGCCGCCATTGCAGCGGATATCGATCCGCCACGAGCGCTTAGAGCTACGTGGTCGTGGTGAATGCCAGCGTCGGCAGGGCCCTGATCTGCTCTCACTGAGGAGAGCGAGCGGGAAGGCGTCCGACCGGAAGACGGCACGACTCCGGGGACCGAGCGCCGGCGACGTCCCACAGGTATGTCGAAAAAGTCCTACCCCGAAGGCCCTTGTTTTATCGGTACTTAGCGGCCTCGAGCGGAAGGAGTGACCGGCAGGGTGGGACAAGAACAACCTGCCGAAACGTTGCAAAGCGTTGGAAACTCTCGGCTCCCGAGGTGGTATCGGTCTTGCTCTTTGGGCCTGCATGGCAGCCGACGAGCATCCTAAATCGGCCCGGGTCGACGAGATCGGTGAAGCGATTCTCGACTATCTGGCTGAGAACCCAGGCTCCAGCGACACCATCGAGGGCATTGTCGAGTGGTGGTTGATGGAGCATCACATCCGGCAGGAAACAGCCAGAGTGCAGCGTGCTGTCGACCGGTTGGTGGAGTCGGGGTTGCTGGATGCTCGTCGGTCGCCTGACGGGCGCTGCCACTACTCGCGGCCCTCCGACGTCGCGGAACACGGCGACGAAGCGAACCCCCAGTCCAACCGGGAGCGCTCCGATGGCTGACTACCGCGCTGTGTCGGCCACCTGCGAGGCGGTGATCTCGCTTCTACGCAAGAGCTATCGGCCGGAAGACTTCAACAACGAGCTGGAGCTGAGGGTCTTCACCTCCCGCGACTTCGCCAGCCCGATGGCCAACGGCGTCTCGCTCTTTCTCTACCGGATCTTCCCCAACGGCGTGCATCGCACCCCGGCAGGGCGGA
The DNA here is from genome assembly GCA_028066595.1 of Thermoanaerobaculia bacterium. Taxonomy (GTDB): domain Bacteria; phylum Acidobacteriota; class Thermoanaerobaculia; order Multivoradales; family J023; genus JAUIJL01. The sequence continues at coordinate 73,576 of JALCBJ010000026.1, read as the reverse complement.
TCGGAATCGACGGCAGGCGTCGGCTGAGCGCCCTGCCTGTGGATCTGCACTTCCTGTTGACCGTGTGGGGCCGTGAGGCGTCGCTGCAGCACACGGTGGCGGGCTGGATGATGCGCACTCTCGAAGACACGCCGATCTTGCCGTCGGGCGTGGTGAACGCCATCACCCCCGGTGTCTTTCGCAGCGACGAGACGGTGGAGCTGTCGCTCACCGAGCTGTCCAACGAAGACCTTCTGCGCCTTTGGGAAGTGCTCGGGCTCGGTGTCTATCAGCTGTCGGTCCCCTACGTCGCGCGCGTGCTGCATCTCGAATCGGAGGAGCCGCGGCTCGCCGAGGAGGGGGCGGCACCGGTGCAGGAGCGAGTACAGCGCCAGGGGATCCTCCCAGCAGCAGGTGAGGAGGCCTGATCGTGGTCCTGGTCTTGGAAGAGCTGACCGTCTTTACACCACTGGGAATCCGTTTCTGGGATCCGGTGCTCGATGGTCAGGTACGCGACTCTTTGAAGGTCGAGGCCTGGCCTGTGCCAGGGCTGCGGCCTGTGGCGCGGGCCCAGCGAACCGGCTCCGACATCTACGCCTTCCATGGTCTTCCTGGACTGCTGGCGGTGGAGTATCAGCTGCCGGAAGCGTCTCAACCGAGTCCGCCGGCGCCGCGACCCTTCGTCGTCCGCGTCATCGACACCGCTCGCCGTTTTCTACCGGTGGCGTTTCGGGTGGAGTTACCCCTGCCGTACCGAGGTGTGTTCCTCGGTGCAAGCGCATCGAGCCCGATCGAGAGCTCACCGTCGGGCTTCCTGCTGTTCTCCTCCGCCACCCGCGTTCGGCCACCGTGGCTGGGAGCTGTGCGCGGCGAGCTGGTCGACCGTGTCTCCGGCGAGCCGGTGGCGAATGCGCTGGTGCGGGTGGACGTCGACGGTGAGCCCAGCCGCTATGGCCTGGCGGACGAGACCGGCCGCTTCGCCGTATTTCTGCCTTACCCACCGCCGGTAGACATGCTTTCCGGTTCGCCGCCCGGAGGCACTCCACCGTTGGGCGACCGCACCTTCCCGATCACCCTGACCGTGCACAGCGTCGGCGGCGGCTTGTCCCCTTTGCCGGGCGCGGACCTGCCGGACTACGGCGAGCTGCTGCGCCAACTCCCCGCGTCGGTGTGGCCGGTTGCACCGGACGACGGCGGCGTGGCCGAGCCGCAGTGGCACGGCGATCTGCGGTGGGGGCGGGAGCTGGTGGTGCGTACCGCCGGAGACTCCAGGCTGCTGATCACGCCGGCGGCCTCGCCCCCGTGATGACTGAGACGCAGCGGCACGAAACCGGCGAGACCACCGTGACGACCCCGAGGACAAGAAACATGCGACCCACGAGCGAAACCCACCAACGGAGGAACCATCATGCCTGAATATCTGGCACCGGGAGTGTTCGTCGAAGAAGTGAGCTTCCGGCAGAGAAGCATCGAGGGCGTGAGCACCAGCACTACTGGCTTCATCGGGCCGACCCGTTTCGGGCCGATCTTCGGGGAGCCGCCACTGCTCACCAGTTTCGGCGATTTCGAGCGCATCTACGGCGGCATCGATCAGCTAGACCACGTCGACCTGAACGACCGCACCACCAACTACCTCGCCCAGGCGGTCCGCGCCTACTTCGAGGAAGGTGGCCGACGGCTCTACGTTGCGCGATCCTGGAACGCGTTCCAGGATCCCTATCCGCCCACGCAGGAATCTCCGGCGCAGCTGGTCAACAACCGCTGGAGCGACGGCCATGGGCGCTGGTCCAGTGCGTCGACGACCCCCTCGGATGCGGTCTTCGACCTGCTGGCCCGTTATCCCGGGGCGGCCGGCAACCTCACCGTCAGCTTCCGCTTTCAGCTGGGCGAGAACTCCCTGGACACCACCAACCCGATGGCGCCGGTGCTGCGAGGCATCGGCAACTTCGACACCGTGTGGGCCAGCGGCGGCAGCGCGCCGGCGACCGGCGCGGCGTACTGGGCCGAACGCTTCTTCGACGAGAATCTCGGCCGCGAGAGCTTCCGTCTACGCCAGGACGATCCTGGTCAGCCTCCCACTGGCGAGTTACTGCTCGACCAGGTCCAGTCGGTCCAGCGGCTGACGGTGAACGTCCTGGTCGGACCGCTGGGGCGGTTTTCCGACGAGCAGGGGTGGGAAGACCTCACCTTCCATCCCGATCACCCCCGCTCCCTGTTCAACGTCTTCGCGCCGCCTCCCACCAGCCGCTCCACCGAGCTCTTCGTGCCGCTCATCTTCGGGTCGGAGGCGGGTAACGGCGCCACGCTGGCCGACTCCATGCTCGCCCAAGAGAGCTTGCTGGAGGGTGAAAGCCCGCCCGACAGCACCGTGTTCGACAACCTCACCAACGGGGCAGTGGGCGACGAGGCGCGCACGTTCCGCATTCGCCTGGCCGGTGGCAACGACGGCAATCAGCCCGAGCCCATCGACTACGAGGGCGACGACGGTGGCGCCGATGGCCTGAAGAGCGGCCTCAACGCCTTCGAGGACATCGAGGAAATCTCGATCACCGCGACGCCGGGTGCCAGCTTCGATTTCTCGGTGGTGGGAGGCACCGACTACCACGACCCGGTGATGCGGTTGTTGATCTCCCACTGCGAGCGCATGCGCTACCGGGTAGCGGTACTCGATTCCGTGAACGGCCAGACCCCTGGTGAGATACAGCAGCTGCGCGGCACCATCGACTCCACGCGTGCGGCTCTCTACTACCCGTGGATTCGGGTCCTGGATCCCTTCACGTCGACCGAGATCCACTTGCCACCCAGTGGCTTCGTCACCGGCATCTACGCCCGTACCGACGTCACCCGCGGCGTCCACAAGGCGCCGGCCAACGAAGTGGTGCGACTCGCCACGGGTTTCGAGCTGTTGCTCAACCGGGCTCAGCAGGAGGTCCTCAACCCGAGGGGCATCAACTGCCTCCGCTTCTTCGAGGGACGGGGCTTCCGGGTGTGGGGCGCACGCACGGCCAGCTCCGATCCCGAGTGGAAGTACCTCAACGTCCGCCGATACTTCGCCTTCCTGGAACGCTCCATCGAGATCGGCACCCAGTGGGCGGTATTCGAGCCGAACGGCCCCGTGCTGTGGTCGAACGTGCAGCGGACGGTGGAGGACTTTCTGTTCAACGAATGGCAGTCGAATCGCCTGCTGGGCCTGAAGCCCGATGAGGCGTTCTTCGTCCGCTGCGACCGCTCCACCATGAGCCAGAACGACATCGACAACGGCCGCCTGATCTGTCTGGTCGGGGTGGCGCCTCTGCGTCCGGCCGAGTTCGTCATCTTCCGCATCGGCCAGAAGACGGCCGATAGCCGGTAGACACCAGGAGACCTGAGATGGCCACCACCGAAAGAGACCGTCCCTACAGTCAGTTCAACTTCCGCGTCTCCTGGCAGCCCGCGCCGGACAGCGAGGGCGACAACCTGGAGGAGACCGACGTGCGCGCCGGCTTCCAAGAGGTCACGGGTCTGGGGCTGGAGATCACGATCGCTGAATATCGGGCCGGCAACGCCCAGGTCAATTCGCCGATCAAGATCACCGGTACCCACAAAGTGCCCGACGTCACCTTCAAGCGCGGCGTCATCGGGCGCCTCGACCTCTGGGATTGGGTGCGCGAGGTGCGGGACGGAGCCCAGAACCAGCTCAAGAACGTGACGATTCGACTGATGAGCGAGGACCGCGAAAGCGTGGCCCAGGAGTGGCTGCTCAAGAACGCGCGGCCGATGAAGTACACGGGCCCGTCGCTGAACGGCAAGGGCACCGACCTCGCGATCGAAGAGTTCGTCCTGTCCTGCGAACAGATCGAGATGCCCGCCTGAGCTGAGGTCGAATCTCCGTGCCCAATCGTCTACCCGGAATCGTATTCAACGCCGAGCCGCCACCGCCGGCCGAGGTGCTGCCGCGCATGGACGTGGCGGCATTCGTCGGCCTGGCGTCGTCAGGGCCGCTCGACGTGCCGGTTCCGGTGGAGGCGCTGGACCGATTCCGCGACGTCTTCGGCGACGATCCGCAGCTCGCTTGGGACGAGGAGCGGGGCGCTTTCGAGACCCCGTTCCTCGGCTCGTCGGTGGCGGCATTCTTCCGCAATGGTGGCCAGCGCTGCTGGGTGGTGCGGGTGGCGGACCGACGGCGTATTCGCCGCCACGGATTCCGGCTACCGGGCCTGTCGCTGCGACCGCGCGTCGGCGGACCTGAGGAGTTGCGCGGTGCCGAGGCACGGGCACGATCGGCAGGCAGCTGGTGCGAGGTGCTGCGTGCCGGCACCGTGCTCCAGCGGCGCCTGCTGCCTCTCCAGCGCTTCAGCGACGAACCGTTCGTGGCCACCCCGGGTGCGTCCACACCGGGCGTCTATCGCATCGACAC